>JALONR010000066.1 GCA_025454815.1 Bacteroidales bacterium
AGCATCGAAGAAACTGGAGTCATTGCCTGCCTCATGCTGGGATTCAGCAGAGGCTTTACTCAGCCTGCGCAGTCACTTTGAAAAGGACGGAATCTTCCCGGCAGGCGTAATTGAAAGCCTGGCGACGAAGCTGAAGTCATACAAGGACAAGAACCTGAGCGAGGATCTTTACGGTAACAATGAGGCTATCGCGAAGCTGGTGAAGGAGTACCTTCATTGCGGGTAGCGGGGTTGGCTGATCCCCCGCAGCCGGTTTGATATACTTCGGGGGGCCTGGCCGCCCGGTTGGTTTATTGTACTTCTGCTGTCTCGGCGACACGTTTTTTTTCTTCCTGATCCGTGATTCCCTTCTGGAAGTTGGCAGCCTTTATGCTTACATTAAGCTCAAACCCTACAAGCAATGCCACGGAGTTGAGGTAAAGCCAGATAAGTATGACAATGAATGTTCCTATTGAACCGTACAGCTTATTGTACTGGCCGAAATTGTTCACATAGGCAGAGAACCCGAGCGAGGTCAGTATAAAGAGGCTGGTTGCAACAATTGACCCGGGTGAGATGTACCGGAAGTCTTTCCTGCGGGCGGGTACAAGATAGTAAAGAGTGGATATCGCAAAAAAGAGCATCACAATGATAAGTATCCACTTGAAAACCATTACTATATAGAAAACCAGGTTCAGTTCCAGCACCCCCATTTCAACCAGCCTGTCAACAACCGATCGGCTGAGGATGATCAGTGCTCCAGCGGCAGAGAACATGATGAGTATGAACATCAGCAGGAAAACCGCAATTTTCCTCTGCTGCAGCCATGACCGGCTTGCAAAGTCGTGCACAGACACGTTGAATGCGTGCATCAGCGCATGAATGCCGTTTGTTGAGAAGATAATCGTGGCGACGAGCATCACCACCAGGAGTGTTCCGCTTTTATTGGTTATAACGTCTATGATGGTTGTTTCAAGCAGGTTATATGCTGCTACCGGCAGGAAGTTCTCAAACAGCCTGACGAGTTCGGTCTGGAAGTTGGGTATCGGGATGAATGGTATGAGGGTGAAGAGAAAGATGGTTGCCGGAAGCAATGCCATCAGCATGTTGAATGCTATCGATGAGGCACGTGTGACGAGTACTCCGCGGCCGATGAGTCCTTTGGCAATCAGTTTTGCCACCATATCGAGTGGTGCTCCGTCAAAGCCCGGCAGCACGGCTTTTCTTATCCCGTTGGTTTTTGCGATAAGTGTTTCCCTTGCGCTCATATGGTCTTTTCAATAGGCTTTCAGGCTCATGTCAAGGCTTTTTATGTGATGGGTCAGAGCCCCTATTGAAATGTAGTTAACGCCGCAGAGGGCATAATCCCTGACATTTTCAAGGGTAATGCCTCCGGAAGATTCTGTCTCGCATCTGCCTGCGATGAGTGCCACGGCCTCCCTTGTATCAGGGATATTGAAGTTGTCAAGCATGATGCGGTCTGCTCCCCCCGTGTCAAGTATCTCCCTGACCTCCTTTAAATTTCGTGCTTCCACCTCAATCCTGAGATCGAGCTTGTGTTTTCTGAGGTATTCCTGTGTACGGCCGATGGCGGTAGCAATTCCTCCGGCATAATCAATATGGTTATCCTTCAGCATTATCATGTCATACAGCCCCATGCGGTGGTTTACGCCTCCGCCGGTGCGTACGGCCTCCTTCTCCAGTGCGCGCATTCCCGGAGTGGTCTTGCGGGTGTCAGTAATGCGGGCTGCGGTATCACTGATCTTTTCGGTATAGAGCCTTGTGGCTGTGGCGATGCCGCTCATTCTCTGGATGATGTTGAGCATCAGCCGCTCGGCGCGGAGTATTGACTGAACCCTTCCGTCAACGGTGAGGGCAATATCGCCATACTTTACGCGGTCACCATCATTCATGAGTATCTCAACTGACAGAGAGTCATCGGTTACTCTGAAAACCTCGCGGGCGACACGTAGTCCGCATATGATGCCATTCTCCTTTACCAGGAGCCTGGCACGTCCTGTTACAGGTGCGGGTATTGAAGCAAGGGAACTGTGATCACCTCCCCCGGTGTCTTCGGCAAGAGCGTTTAAAATAAATGACCGGAGTTCGTTGTCACTCATTATCAGTTTCTATCCTAATCTGGTGAATCAGCGGGTTTCCGTTCACCTTTTTCAGAAGGAAGTATACCCGGAATTTCCCCTTGTCGGTTTCAAGGTTGGCTATGGCATATTGTGCATCACCTCTTGCACCCTGGTGCTTAATGACAAATTCACGGGAGCGGTAGCGGCTGAAGAAATCCTTTAAAATAGTTTCAGCCACGCTTTTGCTGTAGAAGTCTTCTTTCCCCGGAAGGACGAGTTCAACAGTGCTGTTGAGGTATTCGGAGAGCCCTGCGGCACTGCCGGTCCTGAAAGCAATGGCTATACCTGAAGGTATCCTGGGCTGATCCTGGGCCGCAAGCAGAATTGCAAGAGTGAACAGCATTCCCGCCATGGCCATAATCTTCTTTCTCATTTCGTCTCCTTTATGCTTTACATGTAAGGACAAAGCAAATTTAACTAATTATATCAAAAACTGAACCACTTTTAAATATCGGCTGCACTCCCGCCCTGTAAATGGCTTAATTGCTATATTTGCCTTACTCAACGCAAACAGGGGAAAAATAATGAAGATGGTTCTCCTGCTGACGGGAAAAACCGATCAGTCATGGATAAGGGACGGAGTGGCGGAATATGAGAAGAGGATCTCAAAGTACGGCCGTCTTGAGATCATAACCCTGCCTGACGTCAAAAATCCTGGCAACCGGCCGGCCGACTGGGTAAAGGCTAAGGAGGCGGAAAGGATTTTGCCCCAGCTAAGGGGAGATGACCACGTGGTGCTGCTTGATGAGCGGGGCAGGCTTTATTCAACACTGGAAATGGCTGAATGGGTCCGCAAGACTATGATGCTGCCCGCAAAAAGGGTTGTGTTCGTTATCGGAGGACCTTACGGCTTTGACCCGGCAATAACCTCAAGGGCAGACCAGCTCCTTTCACTCTCAAGACTCACCTTCTCACACCAGGTGGTACGATTATTGTTCGCTGAACAACTTTACAGGGTTCTGTCGGTCAACGCCGGTGACCCCTATCACCATGAATAGCCTTATGCATCATAAGCTGAACAATATCCGGATTATAGCAGTTGCCCTGCTGGTGGCTGCTGCCATTGCCACAATAGCTGACCTGCTTTATTTCAGTGATCTCGAATGGCGGTTCAGGACTGCACGTGTCGATTCCAGGCTCTCTTCACTTGAAAGGGAGGCGGAGAGGCTTCTAGAGATAGCAGAGAAGGAGATAGAAGGATCAGAGGATGTGTCAGAACTGTTCCGGGGTACGCTTGGCAGCAATGCCCTGAAGAAGGGGATCACGCTGCTTGTATATCATGAAGGACGTATTGCCTACTGGTCAGACAACAGCATTGCCTTCCCGGTCATCTATGAACAGCATTTTGATGAGCATAAACCGGTGTTTTACAGTAACGGGTGGTTCATACCCATGCACCGTGAATTTCCGGGGTACGAGATGCTGGCACTGATAAAGGTTTACAGGCAGTATCCCATCGTTAACAATATACTGAAGTCAGGGTTTCCTGAAACTTTTCCGCTGCCCGAGCAGACAGGAATAACATTTGACCCCTCAGAATCCGGCTTCCGGATCATGGGATTGGAGGATGAGTTCCATTTCGGGCTGGTGTTCCCCGAGGTGAAGCCAAATACTGTATTCATTGTGGTACCGGTATTCCTGTGGCTGGTTTTCCTTTTTCTGCTTGTAAGGCTGGTTGTTCTCGCCGCCTCACGGGTTGATTCAAAGTACATGGCACCGGCAGGAATGGCCACTGCCTTCGGAGCCCTTTTAGCCGTATACGGAATACTCCTTCTGACGGGGCTGCCTCCGTCTGTGAAGGCAACTGAACTCTTCTCCCCGTTTCACTGGTCTGCCGGAAGGCTGCTCCCCTCTGTGGGGCATATACTGCTGCTGGGATTGCTGATACTGTCCGGCATCAGGTTCATCTTCAGAAGCGGGAGGTTCAGTACGCCATGGACAGGAAAGGGATTGCTGAGGCCCCTAATACCCGGTTTGGTCCTGATTACGGGATTCATATTCTTTCTCTTTGCCGAAGCATGTTTCAGGAGCCTTGTGCTCAACTCGGCAATCAGCTTTGAAGCATACAGGATTCTTGAAATGACCTTCATGAGCCTTGCCGGAATTGTTTCGGTAATGCTTCTTATGACGGTACCGGTGATACTCTTCATGCGTGCCTTCCGTATGATGAGGGATTGGCCCCTGAGGGAGGTGCTTGCAGTGACCGGTACCGCTGTCCTCATACTCCCTCTTGCCTTCCTGTTTGGTGCAGACTGCAACGGGTGGAGCATAACCTGGGTCCTTCTTATGGTTACCGGCATTGGGATATGGCAGAGAAAGGGGTATTCGGAAGTCTCACTCATGGTTCTGTTTTCGCTGCTGACGGCTATCCTTTCAACCGCATTGATTATCAAATACTCCATAATAAGGGAGGAGCGGAACATGAAGGTGATGGCAATCTCCCTGGCCAGTGACAATGACATGGTGGCTGAAGGGATGCTTATTGACCTGTGGCCCGCACTCGAGTCTGACACAATGCTGTCGGAATTCATCAATAAGGAGATTATAACACCGGCCGACATAAGTGCCATATACAGGTACCTCGAAGACGGCTATTTTTATGGTTACTGGGAGAATTATGACATCAACATTGTTGTTTGCCGGAGTGATTCACCACTAGCCATCAGCGGAACAGGAAAGGAGGCTGCAAACTGCTTTGACTGGTTTGACAACCGGATAAGGGAAATGGGGGATACAATTACCCGGACCGGATTTTATTTCATGCGCAACAGTACAGGACGTGCATGGTACTTGTCAAAGCTTTTATTTGAAATATCCCCCGGGCTTGAGAACGGCCTCTTTATTGAACTGATCAGCCACATTGAGACTTACCTGGCGGGTTACCCGGAACTGCTTCTTGACGGTGGTCACCAGCGCTATCCCAAGCTTAAGGACATTTCCTATGCGAAGTACAACAAGGGGACTCTTGTGCTCAGGTCCGGAGACTACCCATATGATTCGGAGATTGCTCCAGGGCAGTCTGAGCGGGAAGAATTCAGACTGGTGGAGTCAAAGGATTACAGGCACCTGTACTATACTCTCGGGGATATGACGCTGGCCATATCAACCCATAAGGTGAAGCTTCTCGACAGGATCATCACGTTCGCGTACCTTTTTATTACAATACTTATCTATGTTTTCATCCTGCTGGTCATTTTTACGCTTAAGCCTCGTGAGCTGCTCAAGACTGACACCTTCAGGAGGCGCCTGCAGTTTTCCTTTGCAGCCGTTCTGACGGTGGTCTTCATCATTGTTATTACCGGAGCCCTGTTGCTGAGCACGGGGCAATTCAGGAACAATCATACCAGGATCATACGCGAGAAAGCCACTTCACTCTCAATAGAGCTGGAGCACAAGCTATCGGAGGAGGAGAGTCTTGAGAGAGGGTGGCAGACACCTGATTACCCGACCCTTAATCATCTGCTGGTAAAGTTCTCCAACGTTTTCTTTACAGATATAAACCTGTATTCTCCCTCCGGCAGTCTTATTGCCACATCGAGACCTGAGGTATTTGCCCGCAAGCTTGAGGGAAGCATGATTGACCCGGCAGCCTACGGTGTTCTCACATCTCCCGGCAAGGGAGAGTATATCGGGATTGAAACCATCGGCAACCTTGAGTATCTCTCAGCCTACCTCCCGTTCTACAACGATGATAACCAACTGCTGGCCTATCTCAACATTCCCTATTTTGCAATGCAGAATCTCCTGGCCCGTGAGACCACGAATCTCATTGTCACCCTGGTAAACTTTGCCCTGCTCTTCCTCCTGGTAATGATGTGGGTTGCAGTCTTTCTCAGTGAAAGGATCACGAGCCCGTTGTACATGATCCAGCAGGCGATGGCTTCTGTTGCCTATGGAAGGAAGAATGAACATATAAGCTACAGCAGCCGTGATGAGATAGGGGAACTGGTGAAACAGTATAACCGGATGACCGATGAGCTGGAGGAGAGTGCAGCCCGGCTTGCGCGTACCGAACGTGAGATGGCATGGCGAGAAATGGCAAGGCAGATTGCCCATGAGATCAAAAATCCACTTACACCCATGAAGCTGAATGTTCAGCAGCTCTTTAAATGGTGGAATGACAGGGTACCTGATTTTGACATGAAGATCCGCAGTTTTACCGATAACCAGATTGAATATATAGAGAACCTGTCCAACATAGCCACAGCCTTTTCTTCCTTCGCCAGGCTTCCCGGTGCGGAACCAACGGAAGTTGATGTTATTGCGCAGCTGAATACCACCATTGCCATGTTCGGTAATGCCGAAAATATCTCAATTACCTTTGAAAACAACAATATAGGTCAGGCAACGGTGATGGCTGACAGGGAGCATCTTAACAGCATATTCTCAAATCTTCTCAAGAATGCGATCCAGTCGATACCTTCCGGTCGCAAGGGTGAGATCCGGATTGTATTATCAGAGGTTGAAGGCAATGTGCGGGTGAGGTTCATCGATAACGGTTCGGGCATTCCGGCAGAGATGATACCCAGGATGTTCACCCCTAATTTCACCACAAAGTCATCAGGGATGGGTCTCGGCCTGTCAATTGTGAAGAGATATGTTGAAGGGGCAGGTGGAAAGATCTGGTTTGCCACCGAGCATGATAAGGGTACCATATTCACGGTTGAGTTTCCCCTTCTTTATAGGTTTTAGCCTCATTAAACTGGCGGTTCCTAAAATAATCTTCCCGATTATCAGTTTAATAAACGTATATCAGTAAACCATTGCCATAAAAATGCCCCTTAAGAACCGTCACATAGCCAGGAGTTATCTTCTGATTATTGCAATGATGATTTCCTGCGGGGGAATTCATATTAACGGGCAGACTCCCCTTTTAACCGGCCAGGTAAACAGCTATGCCAAAGTCACCTCCGTAGGCACGGATTACATAATCACTGATGATGTTAGCGGTTTTGCCGTAAATGATACTGTGATGGTGATGCAGATGAGCGGGGTAAGGATAAATGCAGGTCCTGACCTGGAGGGTAATTATCAGAATGTTATCGGAACACCAGGCAAGTATGAGATTGTTATCATAGAGTCAATAAACACCGGTACCGGGAGGATTGATTTTACACGCGTTCTTCTTAACAGTTACAATCCACAGGGAAAGGTACAGATTGTCAGGGTGAGGTCTTACCGTGACGCAGTTGTCAACACGCAGCTCACATGTCAGCCATGGGATTCCGCTGCGGTCAGGGGAGGGGTTCTGGTTTTCCTGGTCAAGGGAGTGCTGACCCTCAATGCGGATATCAATGTAACCGGCACCGGGTTCAGGGGGGGTATCGTCTCCCAGGGCAGCGGTTTCTGCCAGGCATCTGATGACAGCATAAGAAAGGAGTCGTACAGCATATGGTCACAGGCATCAGGTTACAAGGGAGAAGGGCTTGGTCTGAGGAACGCTGCCAACCTGTCTCTTTATCCCGCGTATATGAAAGGGAAAGGTGCCAACCTCACCGGCGGTGGTGGCGGTAACGGACATCATTCGGGCGGTGGTGGAGGTTCGAGCTATGGTGCAGGAAGCGTGGGTGACCAGGAACTGGCACCGGATATTTGCGGAGGACTTTATCCTGGCGGCCGCGGAGGATATACCATTTCCAGCTATCCCACACTCAATACAGGTGTATTCATGGGAGGAGGAGGAGGGGCTTCGGTTTACCTGACCACTCCCTCAACCTCTGCCGGAGCCAACGGCGGCGGAATTGTCATTATCCATGCTGACACCATTGTCGGTAACGGAAGGATCATAACAGCCAGCGGTGCAGCTGCAATCAGCAATACGGCGGCAAATGCAGGATCAGGCGGCGGAGGTGCAGGCGGATCCGTGATAATAAGTACCAGGCACTTCAATTCTGCCCCGGTTCTCAATGCTGACGGCGGGAACGGGGGAAACAACATTAACCAGAACGGTGCCGGCGGTGGTGGCGGCGGCGGACTGATATGGACCGCTGGAGCATTCCCGGGAACGGCAACGGTTGCCGGTGGCCAGGGCGGTATCCACAGCGGGGGTGATCCAAACCGCGACGGCTTGTCCGGCCTGATCCGCTCCAATCTTAACCTCCCGCTTAACGGGTTTCTGTTCAATGAGATATACGTTGCCCATAATCTGAATCAGCTCGATTCAATTTGCGAAGGGATGGTTCCTCCTAAAATAACAGGCACCAGGCCCGCAGGTGGCAGCGGAACTTACACATACCAATGGCAGAAGAGCTATGACAACAACACCTGGAGCGATGTGCCAGGTACCTCAATAGATTACACACCCGCTGCAACCGAGACAACAACACTTTGGTTCAGAAGGGTTGTCAATGACGGAGCCGGCATAATTGACAGGAGCCTTCCGGTACAGATTATTGTTCATCCGCGTATTACCGGGAATCTTGTGGGCAGTGACACCACACTCTGCTATAATATGGATCCGGAGGAACTCTATCCGCTCAATGCAGGACCCTCAGGAGGCACAGGACTCTATTTTTACAGGTGGGAGCAAAGCCCTGACCACATTAACTGGAGTGACGCTCCCGGTAGCGGCACTTCAGCGGTATATAATCCTCAGGTGCTGACTGCCACAACGCACTATCAGAGGGTTGTCAGTTCCGGAGCCTGCACTGATGTAAGCTCTTCAGTAACTGTAACGATATTGCCCGTTATCACCAACAACACCATTGCTGCCGACCAGACCATCTGCGAAGGAACACTCTTCAGCAACCTGTCCGGATCAACACCCGGAGGCGGGGCGGCTCCTGTATTCACCTACCAGTGGATGAGCAGCCCTGACAATACCAACTGGTCACCTGCCGCCGGAACCGGTAATGCGGTCAACTATGACCCGCAGAATGATTCACCGGGTACAACCTACTACAGGCGCACCGTCTACAGTGGTCCATTCAATACCTGCCAGCTGGTAAGCAATACCGTCACACTTGTATCTCATCCGGCTATCACAAACAATGTAATCACATCTGACCAGACGATATGTGAGGGTACCGCACCGGCCACCATCGATGGCACGGTTCCCGCAAACGGCGCAGGTCCGGGTACATATGTCTACCAGTGGATGAGCAGCAGTAACGGAGTCACCTTCAGCACTATCTCAGGGGCTTCCTCGGAAGATCTTCCAGGCACCGTGCTGACATCAGGCATATGGTACAGGCGCATCGTGACTTCATCGGCATGCAGCAGCACCAGCAATAATGTTCATATTACCGTAAATCCGGGTATTACAGGATTTGATATCAGTCTGCCGCCACTGGCACATGATACTATTTGTACTGGAACAGCTCCGGAGCTGCTCTCCGGTACCCCATCGGGAGGGCTGGGCACCTACACCTATGCCTGGGCTTCATCAACCGATAATGTAAACTTTACGCCCCTTTCTGCAACCGGCATCTCATATCAGCCGGGCAATCTCACGGCAACCACCTGGTTCAGGAGGACGGTCACCTCAGGGGCATGCACCGGGAATTCAGTATTCAGGATCACCGTTCTTCCGCAGGTAACCGGTAATATGATTTCTGCTGATCAGACCATTTGCAATACACAGACAGCTGCCACACTGACGGGAGGCACACTTGGGGGAGGCGACGGCACTTACAGGTATCATTGGGAAAGAAAGAATTCACAATCGCCTGACTGGCTGACTGCTCCGGGCACGAATAATTCAGCTAACTACCAGCCTCCTCTGCTTGAGGAAACAACCCAGTTCAGGAGGACCGTTTATTCAGGCGAGAATAACTGCTGTGTATCCGTCTCGGCTCCGGTAACAATATCGGTTGATATCATGCCTCAGAATATAAGTGCAGGAGCAGATATGGTATTGTTACCCTACCAGTTTGCAGCAATTCTTGAGGGCAGTTTTGACGGGGACGGGATTCCGGAATGGAGCTATGACTTCAGCAGTGGTGACGGCACCCCGGTCTTTGCGACCCCGGATGAAAAGGTTACAGAAGTAAGGAAGCTCGGGTTTGGTGACAATATCTTTGTCTTTACGGTCACCAATGGTAAGTGTGTTGCACCGGAAGTAATGGTAACGCTTACGGTTCCGAAGCTTATTATTCCTCAGGGAGTCACCCCGAACAATGACGGCATAAATGATTACTTCAACATAGAGGGGCTGGAATTCACCCTAAATGAGCTTGTTATAATTAACACTTCCGGCGCAGTAGTATACAGGGCCAATGATTACAGGAGCAATGAACCTGTGGGAGCATGGACCGGCCTCGACCTGAACGGCAGTGAGGTTCCGGAAGGAACATATTATTACCTTCTTACAATCAAGGGATCACAGGATCCGGAAGTGCCTGCATTCACTGCAAATATCAGCGGTTTTTTAATTCTCAGGAGATAGCATGAAGGGGAACAAACACATATTGATACTCATTGCCCTTGTGCTACCGCTGATTGCTGATGCACAGCAGGTCCCCATTACCAGCCAGTATCTGACAAACGGACTTGTAATCAACCCTGCATATACCGGTACCCGGGAGGCCCTGAGTGCAAACCTCTCTTACCGCAAACAGTGGGCACGGATAAACGGAGCTCCCCAGTTCCAGACCTTATCCCTTCACAGCCCTGTAAACAACAAGGAAAAGGTTTCACTGGGTCTGATGGCTGATTATCTAACCTACGGAGTGACAAAGGATGTGGGAATATATGCCTTTTATGCCTACAGTGTCAGGGTTGGCCGCGGAAAGCTTTCAATGGGACTCAAAGGCGGAGTGGATCTTAGCAATACCAACTACAATAATCTTCGTTTTCCCGACGGTAATCCTGCAGACCCCCTCCTTATGGGTGATATGAGGTATACTCTCCCCAAT
>JALONR010000103.1 GCA_025454815.1 Bacteroidales bacterium
AATGCCGGCACCATACTGGATATAGGCACCGGTACCGGCCTGCTGGCACTGATGGCGGCACAGCGTTCTGCGGCAAGGATTGTAGCCATTGAGCCTGACCGCGAATCATATATCCAGGCCGTGCTGAATTTTGCGGCATCCCCATGGAAGGAGAGGATAACAGTTCTGAATACCTCTGTTCAGGATTTTGAGTCGGAAACCGGTAACGGGTTTGAGGCAATCATAACCAATCCACCCTATTTTGTAGATTCTCTGCTGAACTCTGATACGAAAAAAGCCCGTGCGAGGCATACCATCACGCTCAGTCAGAATGACCTGCTCGGTGCTGTGACCAGGTTGCTGAATCCGGGGGGATCACTTCATCTTGTGTTGCCGGTGGCCGAAGCCGGCAGGTTTCAGTCCCTTGCGGCCGGAAATGGTCTGTTTTGCAGCAGGAGGATGACATTGAAACCCACACCCATGCTGCCTCCTTCGAGAGTGCTCATGACCCTCGGACGTGAGAACGTCCCATGCCTGGAGGAAGAGATAGTAATAGAAAAGGGAGGGAGACATATATACACCGACGAGTATGTCTCCCTCACTAAAGATTTTTATCTGAAATTCTGAACTGCCGGTCCGGTTCCTGGCACGTCGGTTCAAGCCTGTTTAAGCATCTTTCACCACCCGGTCCGGGCGCTTCATTTCCCGGAAACCATCCCGGAAGTCCCTTTCCCCGGAATAAGCCCGGGCTTAACCTTCCAGGCAACCATCCCGGAAGTCCCTTTCCACGGAATCAGCGCGGTCTGACCCTTACATTAAATCAGCCCGGTCAAAGCAGATCTATTTTATCATCCTGTCAACCGGCAGGCCGTACTCCTCTTCCATCCTTATGCCGTTGGCCTCAAGCTCATCGAGGATGGGGTTGTAGATCTCGGGCAGGATGGGTCTGTAGACACCATGCAGCAGTATTTTTCCCGTAAGGATCATCTTTACAGCCATTGCTGCCGGCAGAGCCACTGTACGGGCAATTGAGGTGTTGGTTGCAGGTGTGCCGAAGTCAAGCATCCTTGAGCTGATCACCTCGCTCTTGCCGTCGTGATAGGTTGCCAGGAAGAGGTGCTGCATCACTATCATGTCACGCTCATTGTCATTCAGCCACATCTTTTTGATCATCAGGTCAGAGGTGATCTCGTAGGGTGAGGTGACGGCATACCCCATTTGCGTATCACTGAATAATCCAAGCCACTCAAGGGCTTCGAGAGCCCTGTCGGTCGGATTGAGACCGGGCTTCTCCTTCAGTTCTTTTCTGAGATCACTTCCCGGTACACCGGCGCGGCCGGCAACAAACTGCCTGAATGTCTTGCCCGTATAATCCTGGTCGCCGTCGTCAATCAGGCCAATAGCCTTTATCAGGTCAAGGGTCTCGCACCATCCCCTGAAGCGGAATGTGCCGCGATACATTGTTTTTATACCCTTCAGGCCGTATACGTCAACATAACTGACTGAGTCGCGGTTTGGATAAACCTCCAGGTCTCCCACACCGGGGAAGGGATGGGTGAACCGGGCTTTGAACAGATCAAGCGGCTCGATATTGACAATATTCCCGTGTTTCAGGTAGGTTGCCCCGTTACGGCTGGCAAGCACAACGCCCTTCGGGCTCCATGAGAACTTGTATCCCAGGGGGTTGTCAGCGCATTCGGGAGCAGGCAGAGCACCGCAGAGCGAATAGAACTCATCGATCTTGCCGCCTCTCTCGCGTACGTTGTCAATGATGCGCATAGCAGACATATGGTCAATTCCCGGATCAAGCCCTGCCTCGTTGAGGAATATAACCCCGGCTTTGACGGCGTCATCATGCAGCGCCTGCATTGCCGGTGAAACATACGATGTTGTAACAAGAGGCTTTTTGTATTTAAGGCAGAATTTTGCCACATCAACATGATACCTGTACGGAAGGAGACTGACTGTAAGATCACTGTCCCTGACCATCCCGGACAGGGTATCCATGTCCTCTGTCACCCAGGCAATTGCCCTGCCGTTTTTATGGCCACCAAGCAGCTTGTCAGCCTTCTCTACCGTTCTTGTGGCAATGATTACCTCGAAACCTTCCTCAAGCAGGTACTCAACCATGGGTTTTGACACCAGGCCGGCACCAAGAATAAGCACTTTTTTCATATTCTGTCTGTTTTCTGAATTTTGTTCCCGGATTCCTGCAGGCTCACTTCAATGGCCTCCAGACAAATGTAATGAAACTCTTCCTGACTAATTATGATAAAAGTTATACTTAAGTTGCGGGAGATTTTTAATTTTGTTTCACGTTGTTGCGCGAGGGTATGAAACCGTAAATGTCTCAGATGCAGAAATATGTCGAAACACCGCTGATGAAGCAGTATTATGCCGTCAAGGCGAAGCACCCTGACGCGATACTTCTTTTCAGGGTGGGCGACTTCTACGAGACTTTTGGTGAGGATGCGATCCGGGCATCGGAGATACTGGGCATTACACTGACGAAACGGGCCAACGGCTCTGCCAGCTCGGTGGAGCTTGCCGGATTCCCCTATCATGCCCTTGACACATATCTTCCTCGGCTTGTCAGGGCAGGACAGCGGGTGGCCATATGCGAGCAGCTTGAGGATCCGAAGCTGACAAAAAAGATAGTCAAGCGCGGCATCACCGAGCTGATCACCCCTGGAGTATCATTCAGCGACAATGTTCTGAACCACAAGGAGAACAACTTCCTTGCTGCTATTCATATGGAGAAACAGGCTGTGGGCGTGGCGCTTCTTGATGTCTCCACAGGTGAGTTCTTTGTCTCCGAGGGAGATACTCCGCATGTGGAGCAGATTCTTAACAATTTCCAGCCAAAGGAGGTACTCTTTGAGAAGCGGAAAACGGAGCTCTTCCATGAACGGTTCGGCAGCCGGTTCTATACATACAGACTTGACGACTGGATATTCACTCCCGATACGGCCAGCGAGAGGTTGCTGAAGCAGTTTGGCACAACATCGCTCAAGGGCTTCGGTGTTCAGGGAATGAGCAGCGGGATCATCGCCGCAGGCGCTATCCTCTGGTACCTTGACATGACGAGGCATGAGAACCTCGGGCACATAAACCGCATCTCACGCATTGAGGAGGAGAAGTATGTCTGGCTCGACAGGTTTACCGTCCGCAACCTTGAGCTTTTTCATTCGCCATACGAAGGTGCAAAGACTCTGATAGAGATACTTGACCGCA
>JALONR010000031.1 GCA_025454815.1 Bacteroidales bacterium
GATGAAGATGTTCCTTACAAATGGTGCGAACCTGAGTATTGACAGAACGCAGTAGCGGATCTCGTTTGATGAGGCAAAGCGTGTCGGATGGGCCCCTGACGCGGTGGTTATGCGGCCGCCGGACTGATAGCGGCTTCGCTTTTCAACGAGCCTCGGATCATCACCGTCAACCCAGGCAATTACCACATCAACGGGGATGCCTGTTTTACGGCTCCCGTAGTCATGATTCATCCTTCTTTCCTTTATACCTTTTCATCTTTGCCTGATCAGGGAATCAGGTCTGTAAATTTAATTCAATAATGATTCTGAAACTCACGGAAATTCAGTTTCAATTCTGTCAGGCAATCACTGATTCAATCCATGTGAATATTTTCTCGCGCAGTCCTGCATCGAGCATCTCTATATTCTGGATACATACCGACCTGTAGCGGCTATCAGTTTTGCACTTTTCCATTCTTCTGTTCATTGTGTTTGTCCTGTAGTATGGATGGAAGTACCCGATCCAAAGTTTTCTCAGATTGCGGTTTCCCTTCATAATCTCAAGATGGTAGGCCATGGATGAGGTCAGAAGCTGGCCCGGGTCCCGGAACCGGTATGAAATTATCTCTTCGAGCAATTCCCGGTTTGCAGAAAAGAATCCGGAGAAGGTCTCCTTGCTGAAAGGGTGAGGGGTGTGGTCCTGAAAGTAGTAACGCCTTCTGAATCCAAGGAATGCAGCGCTTTTCCACTGACGGATATAAAAGGAGACTTTTGGGACGTAGTCTTTATTCCCTTTAATATGCCGGTTAATAAGGGTCTTGAGTTTATTACCCGCAATCCGTCTGAAGGGAGGGCAGAGCCACTTGCCCATAAGAACGGGCCGGTCGCCGATGAACCAGTCCAGTTCGCTGTGTTCCCTGATAAGAATCACATCATCATTAAAGCAGACAAACCTGTCGGAAAGCCCCTCTATTCTCCATAACATAGTGTGGATTGAGGAACTGTTGAATGTAGGAAGGAACTTTTCGTAATCCCTGAAAATATGCTTGTGGTCTATGATTTTAAGGCAGCCCGCCTTTTCGGGAAATAGGTTTTTCACCATATCATCCAGGCCGGGGTCCTGGCCATCGGTAACCACATAAATGTTCCTGATGAATTTGGCAAATTTAAGTATTGACCTTATGCAGCAGCTGATTTCACCGGAGGAGGCAAAACGGAGCGGGAGAGATCCCGGGTGTGATGCTGTCTTGTTCTCAAGCGCCAGATACCTGGCCCTCTTTGCAGCAAGTTCATTATCACTGCCATCGACCCACATGATAACGGCATCTATTGGATCGCCGGGATGTGAAGTGCCCTTTTCTGACATTGTTTTAAGGTAAATTTACTCTATTGGATTTTTTTTTACAATTTTAGCCTGAAATTATTGACCGATGCCCGGGAGTGCCAAAAAAAAGATCGGAGTTATCTCCATGGCCAGGAATGATCAATTCTTCATTCCGAAATGGATAGACTATTATGGGTCACAGTTCGGGCATGAGAATCTGTATCTTATACTTGACGGGCATGATCAGGAACTGCCGGCAGCAGATGAGTCTGTAAATATAATACGAATACCGAGGGAGAAGCACAGCAGGTCGAAGGGTGACAAAAACCGGATAGACCTGATCTCGAACTTTGCCAGGGCACTTTTTCAGAGGTACGATCTGATCATTGCGCATGATATTGACGAGATTCTTGTTGCAGACCCGGCTAATCATAAGGGACTGGCCGAATATCTCCAACGCCCCATCAGGTACTCATCGCTTTCAGCCCTTGGCCTTGACGTGGGTCAGAACCTTGATCTCGAGGGCCCCATTGACCCGTCGCGACCGTTCCTGCAGCAGCGGAGTTTCGCCCATGTCTCGGCCAGGTATACAAAGGCCATTGTGGCCACACGGCCTGTAAAGTGGGGATCAGGGTTTCACCGTGTTGTAAACAGGAACTTTCATATAGACCCGGAACTCTTCCTCTTCCATTTCGGGATGGTTGACTACCAGATTGCCCGGATCAAGATGGAGGACCAGGCACTTCTGAGCGCCGGGTGGCAGGGTCATCTCGACCGGAGGTATGAACTGTTTGAACTGATCAGGAAAAAGACACCTATAGATGGTGATTCGTTCTTCACTCAGGCAAGGAGGAGGGAAAGCATCTTCCGCCCGGTCTTTGCCCTTAATAAACCGGGTATGCTGATTGAAAAACCTGTTATCCGGATACCTGACCGTTTCAGAAACATTGTCTGAATCATTTAAGGCAGACTGATTGCAGCTATATCAGATCCGGATGCCGGAAGAACAAGGCCTGCAGCAAATGGGTATATACAAGGAAATAACAAGGGAATCAGCACACCGGGCTGTGTTTTTCTTCTCCCTTTCACTGTTTGCTGTTTCTCTGCCCCTGTCGAGATATTTCATTACCATCAGCGAGGTTCTTCTTTTTGCAAACTGGCTGGCTGAAGGTGACTTCAGAAGGAGATTCAGGCAATTGCGGGCAGACAGGCCGGCCCTTGCATTCATCATGGTTTATGTCATGAGTCTGATCGGACTCCTTTGGTCACACGATACAGGGTACGCCCTTGAGAACGATCTCCTCCATAAGTCTCCTTCCCTTTTTCTTCCGATTATCTTCGCTACGACACCGGCTCCTGACAGGAAGAAAATCCGGATTGTGCTCCTTCTGTATATCTCATCAGTCCTTATCGCTTCCGTTGCCGGTTTTGTTATCAGAGAGTTCCGCGATGACCCGTTCTTTCGCTCAGCTTCACCATTTATTCCGGGCCTTTACCTGGGCCTGATGTTGATTATTGCAGCTGCGCAGCTGCCCCTGATTGTAAGGCAGATTGCCGGGAAAGGGTTCTGGTTTTATATTAGTTTCGTGATCTCGGGCTGGTTTATCTTTTTCCTCTTTTACCTGCGAACCCTCTCCGCGATCGTCTGCCTGGGGGCAATAATCCTATTCCTTCTTGCCGTAATTGTCAGGAGGGCAAAGAGTCCCCTTATCAGGATTGCCATACCGGCATTGACCATTCTCCTCGCCGGGATGGCGCTCTGGCCGCTGACTACAATATACAGGCAGGTTCATAACCGCATCTTCATTGACATGAACACTTTGCCCGCGACCACTGTCAATGGTACGCCTTACGTTCATGACACTGTCAGCATCATCAGGGAGAACGGTTACCCGGTTTATATGTTTCTGGCAGACAGCGAATTGAGGGAGTCATGGAACCGCAGAAGTGATCTTGACTTTGACGGCAAAGACCTGATGGGACAGGAGCTGAAGGCAACCATATACAGGTACATGTCATCCCTCGGCCTCAGGAAAGACAGTGCAGGGATGTCCCTGCTGACCGAAAGAGATATCAGGGAGATAGAAAAAGGGAACACAAATCACCTGAATGTCGGTCGTCCGGGCATTTATATCAGGGCTTACGAGGAGATAATGAGCCTCGACATCTATTTCAGCAGCGGCCGCCAGGAGACATCATGGGGGTCACTGACCAAGCGGATTGACCTCTGGCCGTCATCCCTGGAGGCTTTCAGAAGGCGTCCGTTGCTGGGGTGGGGAACGGGCGGCATTCTGAAGGCAATGGATTACGGTATGGAACAGACGGGTTCAACCCTCACGGGACTGAACATGAGGCCGCACAACCAGTACCTTTACGTTCTGCTTTCACACGGAATTACAGGGTTCATTGCCACGGTATTGCTCCTGGTGTATTATTTCAGGAAGAAACAGGCTCACCGCTCTTTCATGTTCAGCCTCTTTCTTGTCATATTCCTGGTCCATTTTACCGGTAACAACTCCTTTGAGTCACAGCCGGGGCAGGATCTCTTCGTCTTTTTCTCCCTGCTTTACGCCTATCATTATCCCTTGCCGGGAAAGGATCAGGTTCTGAAAAATGAAGCAGGGCTGAAAAAAGAACCAGGGTTCATTTACTGACCCTGGTTACTTAATGCCGGAATGTCTGTCTATTATGTTCCTGCCGGATTTCCGTGGCCGCAGGATCAATACTCTCTTTTCAGATACCGAGTTTGGCCTTTATGTCAGCAGGGATGGCATCTTTGTGTACCATTATAAAGATGGTCTTTGCCCTTACAAAGCTCTCTGACATGTTCAGGTATCCGCCGTGGGTGCTTCTGTCTGTGCCCCATGAGTTTTTGGTGATGTAGTATTTTGTACCGTTCTGGTCTGTGACGATGCCGGTCAGATGCATCAGGTGGTCATCGGTTGTAACGAAGGTCTCGTACCCTTTCTGACGGATTTCCTGGGTGACATTCACCTCGGGCCCCGGTTTCTCGAAAATGCCCTCAATGGGAGTGCGGTCGGCAGGGTTGTTTTCGAACCTTGCCCGGTCAGTATTGGCCGGCAGCTCAATTTTTGCAAGGTCAGGGTTGATGGCAACGCCGTTGGCATGAGAGAATCCCCGTTCACTCACATCTCCGTCCCAGTTCACGGTATACCCGTTTTTGAGAGCGTGGTCCATGACCATGATCAGTTCATCCAGGGGCACGTTGTGGAAACGGTTCATCTCCCAGTTGTCGGGTACTTCAATCAGACCCTCTGTATAGAACGGGAAATGGGAGAACGAGGTTATGTGCACATAATCATCAATGTTAAGCCCGAGGCTTGCAGCAAATGTCTTGGGTGTGTAGGTTGCCCCCTTGTAGGTAAACGTTCCGGGCACTTCACCCAGGTATATGTCCAGTATGGCGCCTGTAACCTCGTTTGATTCCTTGCTGAGATTCTTCATGCTAACCGGTACCGTGGTTACTGCATTTATATATGACTGCAGCTCACGGTGGTTATGGGTGGGGGAGTTATAGCTGATCCCGGAATATGCCTCTTCCGGCATCAGTCCGTCTTCCATGAAGACTCTCAGCCATGAAGGTGAAAGGCTGCCCGGCCCGAGGTTCCCCTTGCCCATCCTCAGGTAATTGTCGAGAATGCGGTTCTCGTATGTTTTTCTTACGACGAACATCTCCGAGAGGTCATATTCGCCCTTGCCCATCCGGAGCAGTTCAGACTCCATGAACGAGGTGGTGGCAAAACACCAGCAGGTGCCTGTTGCCGACTGATTCTTTACCGGCGTTGCCGGAAGTGATACAACCGTGCTGAAGATGTATCCTTCAGGTTTTGGTTCAGCCTTTTTGGCTCCCTTCTGCGAATGAAGGGATGTCAGTGCAAACAGGGCTGCGATCAGTGTAATGATTGTCTTTTTCATTCCTGTAATTCAATTAATGATTTCAGTACCAGCCAAAAGTATTCAATTAATCCGAAAATGAAAATGTTATTGAACAGTCAGCCGGAACATGTCAGTATCACATTGTGGGATAAAAGGCATTTTCCACGTGATCCATCAAAAGTTCCGGACCGCCTGCAACAACCGTTATGATATCGAACCTCGCCTCCTTTTCAAGGTTCTTGCTTTTTAAGTAGTTGGATGCTGCAAATATGATGGTTCTTTGTTTCGGAACATTTACGGCAGCGGCGGGATCGGCGAGATATCCTGCTGAACGGGTTTTGACCTCGGCAAAGACGATGAACTCGTCATTCTCAGCAATAATGTCTATTTCTGTCCTCCCTGATCTCCAGTTCCTGTCGCGTATTGTATAACCGTGCTGTTGCAGCCATTCTGCTGCAAGATCTTCACCCATTTTACCGAGGGAGGCAGATCGGGTCATATCATACTTCAATCAGCCGGTTACGTATGGCATAGAGAATGAGGCTGGCGGTGTTCTTTGACCCTGTCTTTGCCAGCAGGTTGGCACGGTGTTTATCCACTGTACGCTTGCTGATGAAGAGTGCATCGGCGATCTCGTGGTTTGAGAGCCCTTCGCAGATCTTGAGCAGTATCTCCTTTTCACGCTTTGAGAGACTTGAGTTCCTGTCTTCCTGCTCCCTGCTCCTGATTCTCCTTATGACGTGATAGAGCAGTTCCTGCGAGAAAAAGTTGCCTCCCTTATGTACGGTAATTATGGCTTCATGGACCTCCGATATATCGGAGTCTTTCAGGATGAATCCCTTTGCCCCGGCTTCAACCATCCGGTAGTAGTATTCTTCCTCTCCGTACATGGAAAGGGCGATTACGTTGATGTCCGGTTCGTGTTTCGCAAGGTGCGAGGTGGCCTCAACCCCGTCCATCTCCGGCATGCTTATGTCCATCAGCACGATATCCGCGGGGCTCGACTGGATGGCTTTTACAAGTTCAGCCCCGTTGGAGGCTTCGGCCACCACCTCAAACTCGCTGTATCCGCCCAGCAGGATTTTCAACCCGTTACGGAACAGCTGATGATCATCAGCCAGGGCGATCCTGATTTTTTCCATATCTGTTCAATACTACTTTCTTCCCTGCTGACCGGCTGCAGTCCCGATCAGACAGCCGGCGGTAGCGGGATAAAACTGCCGGCTTCACTGGTCAACCCTTATCAGGGCGCTTGTCCCTTTTCCCTTTGCGCTCTCAAGCACGAAAACCCCTTCAACTGCCCTGACCCTTGTCTCGATATTGGGTATGCCCATTCCGATTGGCTCTTCAGACGACAGTTTATCCATATCGAATCCACGGCCATTGTCCAGGTATTGCAAGGTAATGATTTTTTGATGGCGGCGAAGCTCAATCTCTATTTTTGAAGCCCCTGAGTGTTTCATCCCGTTGTTTATCAGCTCACATGCTGCCCGGTAAATCACTATCTCCTTGTCACTGTCAAACCTTTCTCCCTCCATGTTTGTCCGGAAATCTATAAGTATAGTGCGGGTTGAGTTGACCTTTGTGGCGAATGTACTTATGGCGCTTGCAACTCCAAGGTTTGTAAGCACATGGGGACTCATGTTGTTAGAAATCTCCTTGATCGTGTTGAGGGCTTCATTGACAACATGGTTGGTATTTGCCAGGATCTCGCGGCCAACCGGATCAGTAACGCCGGGGGTAAGGGCTGAGAGTGACATCTTTACCGTTGAGAGAAGTGGTCCCAGGCCGTCATGAAGGTCTTTGGCAAATCTTTTCTTTTCCGTCTCCTCGGTACTGATGACTGCATTGAGAAGCCTTCGTTCTGAACGCAGCCGGTCTGTTTCTGCCCTCTTGAGTGAATAGAAGAGCTCCCTGATAAGTACCACTCCGGTTATTATCATTACCGAGATGAGAACATTCATCCATTCGTCTGCCATCATCAGTTCGAAAGAGGGTTTACCCTGGAAATACTCGATAAGCTGTATCAGTGTCCGCACTGCCATCAGCACAAAGGAGGTGGAGAGGAGGATCCATGAGAGCCGGTAACGGGTCAGTTTGATGAACCTGAAGGCTATTCCGGCTGCAACAATCTGCAGCACGATAGATATGAAGAGGGCTATTAGGCGTATCATCGTAACAATTATTTAATCACTGTAAAATTAGGAGTTTATTACCTTTGGGGTCATAAAATATTTTGAAGTAAGCACCCCGGCCCTGAGGGGTTCCTGTTTCAGGTCCGGGTCAGGAAGGAAAACGGTGAACCGGGGTATATATTTATAAGGTATATGGAATGGATTAAAGGTTTTTCAGGTGAAGAGAGAGGGTAAATTAACCGTTTACAGGCTCTTATGACTGTTACTGTTGATAAACATGTTGACCGGCACAGTGGGATGAAGCCGGAGCGAATCCGAGGGTGTGATGTTAATATATGATATACAATTAATTACAGAAGAAGAAACCAATTGACATACTTGAATGGCCGCCTGCTGAAAACCTTTTGAAAAGGCGTTAAAAAGTTGTTAATAATTACAAAATGTCAATTCCGACTTATTCTTCCCGTAGATGTAATTTAACCTTCTGCCTCCGTGCTATCGGGGTACAGTCGGAATTATTTGACATTCAACATATTTAGAAAAGAACAATAACCATAACTATTCTAACTCTATCAAATTATGCGAAAACTTAAGTTTACTTTCATCTTGTTGTCCCTGCTGCTGGGATCAGCTGCCCTCATGGCACAGGTGACGACTTCTTCTCTCAGCGGGAAGGTAACCGAGGACAATGGTGATCCTCTGGCCGGGGCTACGATCGTAGCAACCCATATGCCCTCAGGTACCATGTACGGTGCAATTGCGAACAGTCTGGGTCTTTATTCGCTACAGGGAATGCGCCCTGGCGGTCCGTACAAAGTCAGCGTTAGCTTCGTAGGCTACAAAACCGTTGATTATACAGACATCACCCTTTACCTGGGAGAAACCTTTAACCTGAACACAAACCTGTCAGCTACAGTGACAGAGGTGACAGAAATCGTGGTTGTAGGCGCTGCACCATCAAAATTCAATACCACAAAGACCGGTGCCACAACAAACATCTCCGGAGACCTGATGGTCAAAATGCCCACCATCAACCGTAGTATCAGTGATATTGCCAGGATCTCTCCCTACGGTAACGGTATGAGCTTTGCCGGCGGTGACGGACGTTCGACAAACTTCACCGTTGACGGATCTAACTTCAACAACAACTTCGGATTGAGCACTGCCCTTCCGGGAGGTGGAAACCCGATATCCCTGGACGCAATTGAAGAGGTTCAGGTGGTAATTGCTCCCTTCGATGTAAGGCAGACCAACTTTATCGGAGGCGGGGTCAATGCCATTACCAAGTCAGGAACCAACACCTTCAAGGGATCGGCCTACACATATCTGACCAATCAGAATATGAGAGGCAACAAGATCGGTGACCATGATTTCGGTGACCGCGCCAAGGAATCCAATAATATCTACGGCTTCACGGTCGGTGGCCCGATAATCAAGAACAAACTTTTCTTCTTTGGCAACCTGGAATATGAAAAGAGCCCTCAGCAGGTTATCCGCTGGCGTGCTTCCACCGACGGTGTGACAGACAACCAGACCATCTCCCGTGTAACGGAAGAAGACCTGCAGACAGTGTCTGATCACCTGAAGAACAATTACGGGTATGAAACCGGTTCATTTTCAGATTTCCCTGCAGCTGAGTCAAACCTGAAATACCTTGCCCGGCTCGACTGGAACATCAACCAGGCAAATAAACTGAGTATCCGTTTCAACCATACCAAGAATACCGCATGGAATGCGCCTAACGGAAACTCAACTGACGGCAGCTATCGTGACCAGAGCAAGAGCCGTGTTTCACAGTGGTCAATGTCTTATGCCAATTCAATGTATTCGATGGACAACATTGTCAATTCCGGATCGATGGAATTAAACAGCAGGTTCACCGATAAGATATCGAACCAGTTGCTTGTAACCTACTCCAATATCCAGGATGTACGCGGATCAACC
The DNA here is from genome assembly GCA_025454815.1 of Bacteroidales bacterium. Classification (GTDB taxonomy): domain Bacteria; phylum Bacteroidota; class Bacteroidia; order Bacteroidales; family VadinHA17; genus SR-FBR-E99. The sequence goes on from JALONR010000031.1 coordinate 9,280, forward strand.
TCAACACCATTCCCCTTTATTGATATAATGAGCGGTGATATTGCAACAGGTGCTGCAGCCCTTGATCCTTATATCTCTGCCGGATATGAGTTGTTTACATGGAACAACGGTGTGAAAAACAGGGTTATAACCGCGACCGATAACTTCACATATTATCTTGATGCCCATAAGCTGACTGCCGGACTCAGTTTCGAATACCAGATGGCAGACAACAACTATATGAGAAGCGGTACAGGCTACTACCGTTATTACAGCCTGAGCGACTTCCTGAGCGGGGCTGCCCCGGTTGACTTCGCCCTTACCTATGGCACAAACGGTGAACTTGTTCCGTCAAACGCAGTTAAATTCAACCAGATCGGTGCATATCTCCAGGATGAGTGGACACCTGTCAGGAACTTCAAGCTTACCTTTGGCATTCGTGCTGACAACCTGTCGTTTATCGATGACATTATTACGAACAATGCCATTAAGGATCTTGATTTCGGAGGACGTCACATTGACACCGGCGAATGGCCTGCATCGAAAATCAACCTCTCACCGCGTGCAGGCTTTACCTGGGATATCAACGGTGACAAGTCACTTGTGCTTCGCGGAGGTACCGGGATATTTACCGGCCGTCTCCCGCTTGTGTTCTTCACCAACATGCCTTCAAACGCAGGTATGAACCAGATTCTGATGAAGATACAGACCCGCTTCAATGCAGACGGAACTGTGAGATCTCGTGACCCGCTCCTTGACAGGCTTACCGGAGACATACTGACTGATGTCAACGAGATGATTGAAGTGATGGATTTTCAGACAGTTGTAACACCTGAAGACGGAAGCATCCCTAGCTCAATTGCCGGTGTTGACCCCGACTTCAGGATGCCACAGGTATGGAAGAGCTCTGCAGCACTCGATTATAAAGTTCCGGTTGACTTCCCCTTCAATGTTACTGCCGAAGGTATCTTTACCAAGAACATAAATGCCGTAGTCCTGGAAAACTACGCAGTCAAGAATCCAACCTCATCATGGAACAAATTCTCAGGTGCTGATGACCGTTACATCTTCCCGTCCGATTACCTGTACTATGGAGGTTTTCCTGCTGGTACTCCAAATATCAGGGATGCATGCGTTCTCACCAACACCAATGAAGGCTACGGTTATACCCTTAACCTGACAGTCAATGCCGAGCCGGTGCAGAACCTTGAAATTATGGCGGCCTATACCAAAACAGAAATGAAAGAACTTTCAGGTATGCCTGGCAGCAACGCAAACTCTGCATGGGTTGGCCTTATCACAGTTAATGGTCCGAATAACGCCACCCTTCAGCGTTCACAGTACGTTATGCCTGACAGGGTTATCGGGTCACTCTCATACACCATTCCTTACCTGAATGATCATATGGCTTCAACATTCAGTGTCTTTTATTCAGGCTATACCCCTTACGGAAATACCTTCCGTACCACCAATGACATGAACGGTGACGGTGTTAACAATGACCTTATTTATATACCGAAGGACAGGAGTGAGATCACATTTATAACACCCGAAGATGAGAATGCGTTCTTTGCTTTCCTCGAGCAGGATAAATACCTGAGCAAACACAAGGGTGAATATGCAGAAGCTTATTCAGCAAGGGCTCCCTGGGTTAACAGGTTTGATGTCCGCTTCGTACAGAATTTCTCCGTAAAAGCCGGAAATACCAGAAATACCCTCCAGCTCAGCGTTGACCTTCTGAATGCAGGCAACCTCATCAATTCAAACTGGGGTGTCAATAAAAATATGGCCGCAAGCAACAACGGAGCAATCCTGAGGTACGAAGGACGTGATGCCAGCAACGTCCCCAGCTTCTCCATGGCTAAAGTTGACGGCGAATATCCCACCCAGACTTATGACACATATCTGAATATTAGTCAGGTCTGGAGTCTGCAGGTTGGGCTTCGCTACATTTTTAATTGATTTACAGCTTGTTACAACATTTCCAGGGGCGCCCTCATCCGGCGCCCCTTCTTTTTTCCATCATGGTGCAAAAAGTTAATATGTATGTTGATAAAAGAGATATTTTCTTCTTGCCTCCTCTGACATGCTTGCCTATTTTAGCAAAACCCGTTCATCATTACGGAAGGTAGACTAACTAACTTATTTTCAAACTTTAATATTTTTTAACTATCAATGGGAGATTCATTTGTCCATTCGGCTACCGTCGCCTCTAATGAAAAGGAAATGGTAAAAAAGGAGGAGAGGAAAAGCAAAAAGGAAGAGCCGGCGATGGGAAAAGCAGGCAAATCTTCAGGTGAGAGTACTGTAAAGACTTTTACCTATGAGGAGGCCATAAAGGCTACCCGTCAGTATTTCGGCGGCGATGACCTGGCGGCAAAGGTATGGGCAAGCAAATATGCTCTCAAAGACTCATTCGGCAACCTCTACGAGAAGACCCCTGACGACATGCACAGGCGCCTGGCTTCCGAGATACACCGGATAGAAAGAAAGTATGCCAATCCTGTGACGTTTGAAACCATATATGAAGCCTTCAGGGATTTCAGGTATATCATCCCGCAGGGTGGACCGATGACAGGCATTGGCAATGATTTTCAGATAGCCTCCCTTTCAAACTGCTTCGTAATAGGAAACAAGGGTGACTCTGATTCCTACGGCGGCATCATGAAGATAGACCAGGAGCAGGTACAGCTCATGAAGCGCCGCGGCGGCGTAGGCCATGACCTCTCTCACATACGCCCGAAGGGGTCACCGGTGCTCAACAGCGCCCTCACCTCAACCGGGGTGGTGCCATTCATGGAGCGATATTCAAACTCAACACGCGAAGTGGCACAGGACGGCCGCCGCGGAGCCCTCATGCTATCCATCTCCATCAAGCACCCTGATTCGGAGAGCTTCATTGATGCCAAGCTTGAAGCCGGAAAGGTAACCGGAGCCAACGTATCGGTGAAGATCACAAATGAATTCATGCAGGCAGTGACAGAGGGTAAGACCTTCCGCCAGCAGTATCCGATCAATTCTGATAACCCAAAGTATGTCAAGGATATAGATGCCAGGAAGCTCTGGAACAAGATAGTCCATAATGCATGGAAGTCAGCCGAACCGGGTGTGCTCTTCTGGGATACCATCAGAAACGAGAGTGTTCCTGACTGCTATGCTGATCTTGGTTACGAGACCGTTTCCACCAACCCATGCGGGGAGATACCTCTCTGCCCGTATGACAGCTGCCGTCTGATCGCCATCAACCTCTTCAGCTACGTTAAAAATCCATTTACACCTGAGGCAGAGTTTGACTTTGACCTTTTCAGGAAGCATGTCCATCTCTCACAGAGGATCATGGACGATATCATCGATCTGGAACAGGAAAAGATTGATGCAATCATTGCCAAGATTGATGCTGATCCCGAGGATGGGGAGCTCAAACGCGTGGAGCGCAACATGTGGGAGAATATAAGACATAAGACAGGTGAAGGCAGGCGTACCGGCATCGGCATTACGGCCGAAGGCGACATGCTTGCTGGACTGGGTCTCCGTTACGGGACTGATGAGGCAACAGAATTCTCGGTGAACGTACACCGTACCCTTGCTGTCGAAGCTTACAGGGCGTCAACAGGGATGGCGGCAGAAAGGGGGTCATTCCCGATCTACAGTGCCGAAAGGGAAAAGAATAATCCGTTCATCAGCCGTCTGCGCGAAACCGATCCGGAGATGGTTGCCGAAATGGAGAAAACAGGCAGGCGCAATATCGCCCTGCTGACCATAGCACCTACAGGCTCCACCAGCCTCATGAGCCAGACAACCTCCGGAATAGAACCGGTCTTCATGCCCTTCTATAAGCGGCGCCGCAAGGTCAACCCGAACGACAAGGATGTTAAGGTCACATTCATCGACGAGGTGGGTGATCACTGGGAGGAGTTCACAGTCTTCCATCATAAGTTCATCGACTGGATGAAGGTGAATGGCTACAACTATGAGGAGGTGAAGGATATGTCAGAGGCACAGATCAATGACATAGTTGCCGTGTCTCCGTATTACAAGGCCACAGCCAATGATGTCGACTGGGTTGCAAAGGTAAGGATGCAGGGAGCCATACAGAAATGGGTTGACCACTCCATCAGCGTTACAATAAACCTTCCGGCAGAGGTTAAGGAGGAACTGGTCTCAGAACTCTATCTCACCGCCTGGAAGGAGGGATGCAAGGGGGCAACAGTTTACCGCGACGGATCAAGGGCCGGCGTCCTTGTCTCCAACAGCAAGGAGGAGAAAAAGAATGAATGGTCTCCTGTCAGACCCAAGGTGCTTGAAGCCGATGTAATCCGGTTCCAGAACAATGAGGAAAAATGGATTGCATTCGTAGGACTGAAGGACGGCGTTCCATACGAGATCTTCACCGGTCTCCAGGATGACGAGATGTTCCCCATCCCGAAGAGCATCGTCAAGGGAAAGATCATCAAGAACAAGGATGATGCAGGGAATACCCGTTACGACTTCCAGTATACTGACAAATACGGTTACAAAAACACCCTCGGTGGACTTTCCCACATGTTTAAGCCGGAATTCTGGAACTATGCCCGCCTCATTTCCGGGGTGCTCCGCTACGGAATGCCTGCCAAGGATGTTGTTGAGCTCGTATCTTCAATGAAACTTGACAGTGAGTCTATCAATACCTGGAAGAACGGGGTGGAGCGCTCACTGAAGCGTTATATTCCCAACGGCACCAGGGCCAAGGGCAAATGCGATCACTGCAGTTCAACAAACCTGGTCTACCAGGAGGGCTGCCTGATATGCAATGACTGCGGTACTTCAAAGTGCAGCTAGGCATTTATTAAACTCCATATCAGATTGAAAGAAGAAAGGAGCGTCAGGCTCCTTTCTTCTTAGTTGGCAGTACCGGTCAGGCGGTCAGCAGTTTGAGACGCCGGCAAAGGCGGATCAATCCCGTATCCGCCTGCTGGCGGATCGGGAAGGCAGACGTCAGGTAATCAGATAGATACCGGGACGGCTGAGTTGGCCAGTGACTGCTCGATCTCCTCTTTTGTAGCCTCATGATCGGGCAGGTTGCCCTCAAAATACTTCTCGTATGCGCAGTGCGCCGGCTATGGCATATGATGATTCCGGTGCCGGAAGAATCCCTTCAGAACGGGCAAAGAGGATTGCTCCCTCGAAACATTCACGCTGGAATTTCGACTTGGCCTCTATGAAGCCGTCCTTGCGGAGCTGGCTGACAAGCACTCCGGCCCCGTGGTAGCGAAGACCGCCGGCATGGATCTTGTCAGGGATGAAATTATGCCCCAGCGTGTACATGGGCAGCAGCGGCGTCATACCCGACTGGTCGCCGAAGTCGTAAGTGAACTTTCCCTTGGTGAGTTTGGGGCATGATGCAGGCTCAACCGCCACCATCCTGGTTTTCATTCCCTTCGTGAAGTTCTCCCTGAGGAAGGGGAAGGCTATACCGGAGAAGTTTGAGCCGCCTCCAAAGCATCCTATAACCACATCGGGGTAGTCACCTGCCTTCTCCAGCTGAATCATTGCCTCCTGGCCTATGATTGTCTGGTGAAGGATGACATGGTTGAGAACGCTGCCAAGCGAATACTTCGTGTAGGGATCCTGGGCGGCGATCTCCATTGCTTCTGAGATGGCTATACCCAGGCTGCCGGGTGAATCAGGATCTGTCTCGAGAACCCTGCGGCCGGCGGCGGTCATGGTACTGGGCGAGGGCACCACCCTGGCATTGTAGGTGTTCATCATCAGCTTTCGCCCGGGCTTCTGGTTATAGCTTACCCTTACCATGAATACCAGCAGCTCGAGTCCGAAGTGGTTGCAGGCAAAGCTCATGGCGCTGCCCCACTGACCTGCCCCGGTCTCGGTGGTGATGCGGCGAACCCCTTCCTGCTTGTTGTAGTATGCCTGCGGGATGGCAGTGTTGGCCTTATGTGAGCCTGAATAGTTGCCTCCCTCGTACTTGTAATAAATCTTGCTCTTTGTTCCCAGGGCTTTTTCGAGGTTACGCGCCCTGAAGAGGGGTGAGGGACGGAAGGTGCGGTACAGATCGAGGACCTCCTCCGGAATATCGATATATCTTTCAGATGATACCTCCTGCCTTATAAGCTCCATCGGGAAGATAACCGACAGATCTTCAGGTCCAACCGGCAGGCCCGTAGCAGGGTTAAGCGGCGGCAGGGGTTTATTGGGCATGTCAGCCATGATATTATACCATTGCCGGGGCATTTCGTTTTCAGTCAGCAGAATCTTTGTAATCTTTTCCATTTTTCGTGATTGTTTATGAGGGTTAAAAAAACAAGAGGCACGCTGTGATCAGCGTGCCTCTTTGTATAATTATCCTGTACGGGTTATATAACGGCGTGATTCACAGCTTCATCCTATGAGCTGCACCAGCGCCAGTTATTTAACCTCATTGCTTTCATTGGTGCAAACATAATGATTATTTCCAGTTACAACATCAAACAGGAATAAATTTTAAAGTTTTTTTCAGAATAACCTTTCAGACAGGTTTGTGACGCGAAACCAATACTTCCTCTATTTCAGAGAGATTGACCGATTTTGCCCTGAGGAGAACGAGAAGGTGATAAAGAAGGTCTGCCGCTTCATTCTTAAAGAGACCATTGTTGTCTCCCATCGCTTCGATGACCAGCTCAACTGCTTCCTCGCCCACTTTCTGTGCGATTTTACCAGTCCCCTCACTGAAAAGCCTGCTGGTATAGGATCCGCTGCTCCCCTCCTCAATCCTGCTGTTGATTATCTCTTCGAGCCGGTAGATAAAGCCCCTGGGCTGAGTCTCCCCGAAGCATGACCAGGTGCCGGTGTGACAGACCGGACCGGCCGGTTCTGCCCTGATCAGTATTGCGTCATTGTCACAGTCGGTTTCAATTGTCACCACCCTCAGGTAGTTGCCCGAGGTTTCTCCCTTGGTCCAGAGGGCCTTCCTGCTCCGGCTGTAAAAAGTTACTGTGCCTTCGGCTTCCGTTTTGAGATAAGCCTCTTCATTCATGTATCCCACCATCAGCACCTGCAGGGTGGTGTTGTCCTGTATCACGACGGGTACCAGCCCGTCACCCTTTTTAAAATCTATGTTCAGCATTGTCGTCAATTCATTTATTGATACTTTCAGTTTTTGTCAATTCACCGGTCTCATTGTAATCCTATGTCCCGTTCTTTCGCGGGGTGTCCGGCCCGGGTATTCTTCCCGGATATCAGGCCTGGTCATCAGACAGGGGGCCTGTTCCTTACTGCTACATTATTTCTCATCAGAAAGTCTTTCAGTTCAGGAATTTTTATGATCCCGTAATGGAAAAGTGTGGCAGCCAGGGCAGCCGTGCAGCCTGTCTCTGCGAACACCTCCCTGAAGTGTTCGGGTGACCCGGCGCCGCCTGATGCGATCACCGGAATATTCACGTTGTCAGATACTGCGGATGTGATATCAAGTGAGAATCCTTCCCCGGTGCCGTCGCGGTTGACAGAGGTGAGAAGTATCTCACCCGCCCCGAGCCGTTCCGCCTCACGGGCCCAGGTGATGGCCGGAAGGGTTGTGACACGCTTTCCGCCATGGGTGGAGACCACCCATGTGCCGTCAACCAGTTTTGCGTCTATGGCCACCACAACACACTGGCTTCCGAATTCATCTGCCAGTTCTGCGATGAGGGGAGGGTTAAGTATGGCTGCAGTGTTGACGGAAACCTTGTCGGCACCCGAGCTGATCAGCACCGAGACATCCTCCCGGGTGGTGATGCCCCCTCCGACGGTAAACGGGATATTGATCGCATTCGCAATCTTCTCAACCAGCGGTGCAAGGGTCTTTCGTCCTTCATCCGTTGCGGATATGTCAAGGAAAACCAGCTCATCTGCTGACTGTTCTGCATAGGCTCGCGCCAGCTCAACCGGGTCGCCCGCATCACGGAGATTGACAAAGCTGATCCCCTTGACCGTGCGTCCGTCCTTTATATCAAGGCAGGGTATAATTCTCTTTTTCAGCATAATTCAGCAATTTCGTTGTATGTTATCCTTCCCTCGAGGAGGGCCTTGCCTGTGACGGCTCCCTCGCAGCCGGCATCACGCAACTTTCTCAGGTCGCCGGCAGTGGCAATGCCGCCACTGGCAATCACCGAGAGCCCTTCCACCGAAGTCAGCTCCCTGTAAATATCCACCGACGCTCCGCCAAGCATTCCGTCTTTAGAGATATCTGTGCAGAGTGCATACCTGATCCCTGCCGACCTGTATTCAATCAGGAAATCGGCAATGTCTCTCTCCGATGTCTCCTGCCAGCCTCCTGTGGCCACCTTCCGTTCCCTGAAATCAGCCCCCAGGATTATTTTGTCGGGTCCGTACTGACCGAGCCACTGTCTGAGGAGGTCAGGCCGGCTGACAGCAATGCTTCCGATGGTTACCTGGATTGCACCGCATCCGAATGCGAGCCTGATATCCTCATCTGTCCGGATCCCCCCGCTGAAATCAATTTTCAGACCGGTGGCTGAGGCGATTCCTTCAAGAATCCTGTGGTTTTTAATGCTCCCGGTACGGGTGCCGTCAAGGTCAACCAGGTGGAGATACCTTATGCCGTTATCCTCCATCTCCCTTGCAAGCTCAACGGGATCAGCACGATAAATGGTCTTCCGGCTGAAGTCGCCCTGGGTCAGCCTGACGCATTGACCGTCAATGATGTCTATAGCAGCAATTATTCTCATAGTTCCAGGAAGTTTTTAAGCAGCCGGGCTCCTGCCTCAGCTGATTTTTCAGGGTGGAACTGCACTGCATAAAAATTGTCGTGTTGCATAGCTGCCGAAAAGGGGAGGATGTAGTTGCAAACGGCTTTTGTGTCATTGTTCAGCTCAGCATAGTAGCTGTGGACGTAATAGAGGTCATCTTCCTGTTTAAGGCCGTTCAGCAGCGGGGTGACGGAGAGGCTTTCAAAGCTGTTCCAGCCCATGTGCGGCACCCTTTCATCCGGCGGGAATCTCCTTACAATAGTGTTAAAAATGCCCAGGCATTCAGTATCATTCTCTTCAGACCTTTTGCACATCAGTTGCAGCCCGAGGCAAATCCCAAGCACCGGCTGTTTCAGGGAGAGGATCAGCAAGTCGAGGCTTCTTTCCTTCAGGTGGTTCATGGCCGACCGTGCCTCGCCCACGCCGGGGATTATCACCCTGTCAGCCTTCAGGAGGATTTCAGGGTCGGATGTCACCACTGACTCATATCCAAGCCTGTGCAGGGCCACCTGCACTGACATGGTATTACCGGAGTTGTATTTCAGTATGGCTATCATAATGTTCCTTTGGTTGATGGCAGATTCCCGCTGCCCGTTTTAGTCACTGCCATTGCCAGAGCCCTGGCAAAGGCCTTGAAGATTGCCTCGGCCTTATGATGGTCATTTTCACCTGCAGCCCTGACATGAATATTGCATTTAGCATTGTCACTTAGCGATCTGAAGAAGTGTTGAAACATATCCGTCGGGAGGTTGCCTGTCCGGTCTGTCCTGAATGAAACGTTCCATTCCAGCCATGACCTTCCCCCGAGATCAATCAGAACCTCTGCGGAGGAGTCATCCATCGGCAGGGCGAATCCGTACCGTGTCACTCCTTTCCTCTTCCCGAGGGCCCTGTCAAGCGCCTGCCCGATCACGATGGCGGTATCCTCAACCAGGTGGTGCTCATCGACATGCAGGTCACCAGAAGCATTGAGACTGATATCTATCCCCCCATGCCGTGCAACCTGCTCAAGCATATGATCGAAGAAGCCGATGCCGGTGCTGATTGTCCCCTTCCCGGTTCCGTCGAGGTCAATCTCCACGGTAATATCCGTTTCATTTGTTTTCATGGTGACAAAGGCTCTTCTGTGAAGCCCTCTCAGAAAACGGTTTATTGCCTGCCAGTCGCGGGTGCAGAGCGAAGCATCTTCGTTCTGCCTGTCACTTACATAAATGGCCCGGCAGCCCAGGTTCTTTGCCAATGCTATGTCAGTGAGGCGGTCTCCGATCACGAAAGAGGCCTCCAGATCCACCCCGCCTGCAAGATACCTGGTCAGCATGGCTGTTCCCGGTTTACGTGTGGGGGCTTTGTCTGATTCAAATGACCGGTCAATGAATATCTCTGCGAATCTCACCCCTTCGCCGGCAAGTATCTCCAGCATCTTGTTCTGCGGTGGCAGGAATGACTCTTCCGGGTAAGAAGGGGTCCCCAGCCCGTCCTGGTTGGTAACCATCACCAGTTCGAAGTCGGTCTCCCGGGCTATGGCGGAAAGGGCCCCTATCACCCCGGGCATGAATTCCAGTTTTTCCAGGCTGTCGACCTGCTCGTCAGCCGGCTCCTTCAGGATCGTGCCGTCCCTGTCTATAAACAATACCTTCTTCATAATTCAATCTTTTCAAGTTCAGATAAAAGTTTCTCATTTTCTTCCGGTGTGCCTGTGGTAATGCGTATGCAACCGGGGATCTCCCGGCTCCGGTTTCTGACTATGATCTTCCGCTCAGCGAGTGTATTATAAATATAGTCTGCATCTTTTACCCTGACCAGCAGGAAGTTGGAGTCAGAAGGCCACACCTTTTCAACCACCGGAAGCGCAGCGAGCCGTGAGGCAAGCCTGTTCCGTTCTGTAATTATGGTCTGAACACGGCGGGTTAGCTCCCCGGTCTCTTTCAACCTCCGGAGTGCGGCCTCCTGGTTTATGGTGCTGATATTATACGGAGGCTTCATGGCAAAGAAATACTTCAGCAGGTCAGTGCCCCCAAAAGCCATCCCCACCCTCGCAGCAGCCAGTCCCATTGCCTTGCTGAAGGTCTGCATCACAATGAGGTTGTCAAATTCGCCGGTACGGCCCGCAAAGGATGGCTTCCCGCTGAAGTCGCCGTAGGCTTCATCAATCACCACTATCCCGTTGAATTCCCTGATGATGGTCTCAATTGTCTCCTGATCCATGCAGTTACCCGTGGGATTGTTGGGAGAGCAGATGAAGATCAGTTTGAGTGTCTCATCCTGCAGCCATGGTCTTGCGGCCTGAAGGTCAATATTGAATGTCTCGTCGAGAGGAATCCTGATTACTTCAATATCATTTACCGAGGCTGCCACGCCGTACATCCCGTATGTGGGGGTGAAAACCATTGCCCTCTCCTTTCCGGGATTGCAGAAGATGCGGAAGCAGAGGTCTATGATCTCGTCGCTGCCATTGCCCAGGAAGATGTTCCGGACAGGAATTCCCCTATGCCTGCTTATCGCTTCCCGCAGTAAGTGCTGGCGGGGATCGGGGTACCGGTTGAGCGGGCCGTAGGGGCTCTCGTTGGCATCAAGGAAGATGCCGTCACTGCCCTCGTACTCATCCCTTGCGCAGGAATAGGGGACAAGCTTCAGAACGTTGGGTCTTACAAGTTTATCAGTTCTTTTCATCATCAATGTATTTAAGCCTTACCGACACTGCTGCTGCATGTGCCCGGAGCATCTCAGCCTCTGCCATCAGTACCGTGTCAGGACCGATGGTCTGAATACCTTCAGCCGTCACCTCCTGGAAGAATATCCTTTTCATGAAGCTGCCGAGAGTGACTCCGCTGAAGCTCCTGGCAAAGCCTCCGGTAGGAAGGGTATGGTTAGGTCCTGTCATATAATCGCCTGTACTCTCGCTGCTGAAGTTGCCCAGGAAGACAGAGCCTGCGCTGGTAACCTGTTCAGCTGCACGCATCGGGTCAGGGGTTGCTATTATAAGGTGTTCGGGTGCATAACGGTTGGCAGTCTCAATGCATTTATCCTCTGATTCCAGCAGTATCATGGAGCTGTTTCCGAGGGATTGGGCCGCAATATCTTTTCTGGGCAGAATTGCCAGCTGAAGTTCAGTCTCCTTCTCCACAAGGGTGATCATCTGACGGCTGTCAGTGAGCATTATCACCTGGCTGTCGGTACCGTGCTCAGCCTGTGACAGAAGATCAGCCGCCACAAAGGCAGGTATGGCGGTGCGTCCTGCGATGACCATCAGTTCGCTCGGCCCGGCTGGCATGTCGATGGCGGTGCCCTCAAGCTGGACGAGCTCCTTGGCGCGGGTAACGTACCTGTTTCCCGGACCGAAGATCTTGTACACTGCCGGGATTGATTCCGTGCCATATGCCATGGCAGCTATTGCCTGGGCACCGCCGGCACGGAAGATGGCATTCACCCCTGCAACCTTCGCCGCGTAAAGTATCAGCGGATTGATCTTTCCGTCGCTGCCGGGCGGCGTGCACATGAGAATATCCCTGCATCCTGCCAGCCGGGCCGGGATACCAAGCATCAGCACCGTTGAAAACAATGGTGCGGTTCCGCCCGGGATATATAGTCCCACCTTCTCTATGGGTGAGTCTCGATACCAGCACCGGACACCAGGGGCAGTCACGGTGACCTCCGGGATGGTCCGGTTGTCCCCTGCAGACCTGATGGCTGCAAGGTGAAATTTCTCAATATTTGATGCGGCTGACTGTATGGCCTTTTTAAGGGCAGGGGTGACCTCACGTTCCGCCTGTTCAATATCTGCAGCCTCCACCCGCAGTGAAGTTACCGCAAAGCCGTCAAATCTCTCTGAAAATGCCCTCAGGGCGGCATCGCCGCCACCCTTTACGGCTGAGAGTATCTCTCTGACTTTCAGATCAATCTCCCTGTTTCCGGCCGACGGGCGTTCCAGGGCTGCCGCCAGTTCCGCGGCACCGGGGTATAGCAGTTTTCTCATCACACAATCATTTTTTCGATGGGTATTACAAGTATCCCTTCCGCGCCGGCGGCCCTCAGACGGTCTATCCTCTCCCAGAATTCATCCTCCCTGACAACCGAGTGAAGGCTGCACCATCCCTCTTCTGCGAGTGGAAGTACTGTGGGGCTCTTCATCCCGGGAAGGATTTTACATATCTCCGGAACAGCACTTTCCGGTGCGTTGAGGAGTATGTATTTGTTTTCGCTGGCGTTTTTCACCGCCCTTATCCGGAAGAGCAGCTTTTCAAGGATCTCCCTCTTCGGGCCGCTGATATTCCGGTTGGCTATGATAACCGCCTGGCTCTTCATGACTGTCTCCACCTCCTTCAGTCCGTTGGTAAGGAGTGTGCTGCCCGAGCTGACGATGTCACAGATGGCCTCTGCCAGCCCTATACCCGGGGCTATCTCAACACTGCCGCTCAGCTCCTCTATTTCAGCCCTGATATTCCGTGACCTGAAATAATCAGAGAGCAAAGCCGGATAGCTTGTTGCCACCCTTTTGTTCATGAAATAATCCGGGCCGGTGTAGTTTTCCTCCTTCGGTATCGCCAGTGACAGACGGCATCCGCCGAAACCGAGCTGTTCAAGGATATCCACCTCCTTCCGTGTTTCGAGGACGATGTTTTCACCTACGATCCCTATATCAGCCACCTGTTGTTCAACGTATTGCGGGATGTCGTCATCGCGGAGAAGGAGAATCTCAGCCGGGAAGTTGCCTGCCACCACCTTCAGGGTACCGGCACCGTTGCTGATCCTGATCCCGCATTCGTCAAAGAGTTTCCGGGAGCTGTCGCTGAGTCTCCCGCTTTTCTGGATTGCTATCTTCAGTATGCTCATTCTGCATTTTGTTTTTATGCCTGAGCAGACCACGGAGCAAGAAAAAAACCCGCCTGATCTGCTCAGACGGGTTTATGATATTCAGTTTTCACCACACACCATTTTCATCTCGCCTGAGAGCAAGTATGATGATGATGGTGATGATGTATCCTGTTTGTTTTCATTGTCAGTTACCGGGTGCAAATATAACTATTTATTGAAATGCCATTCAAAATTTTAAAAAAACAGTCAAATCAGGGTTTACGCCTGCAGTCTGTGTTTATAAATGAATTAACGCGCGAGCAACTTAACTTGTTCACAGATTCTTTTTCCCATTTCAGTTGTTGAAGAGGGATTATCCCTGCTGAGATCGGGCGTTACAACACCTTCCCTTATCGTCTCCTCCACCGCCCGGGTGATCAGTCCGGCCTCATTTTCAAGACCGAAGCTCAGTTCCAGCATCATGGCTGCGGAGAGAATCGTCCCCACGGGGTTGGCGATGTTCCTCCCGGCTGCCTGGGGGAAGGAGCCATGGATGGGTTCATAGAGAGAGGATGTGAGTCCTATTGATGCCGAGGGGAGCATACCCAGTGAGCCGGTGATCACACTTGCCTCGTCGGAGAGTATGTCTCCGAACATGTTCTCGGTAACAATAACATCAAAAACTGAAGGATTCCTGATAAGTTGCATGGCGGCATTGTCAACGAACATGAAATCCAATTCAAGATCAGGATATTCCGTGGCAATCTCTTTTGCCGTCTCGCGCCAGAGACGTGATGTTGCCAGAACATTGGCCTTGTCAATCACGGTCACTTTCTTCCTTCTCTGCCTGGCATACCTGCAGCCCAGGTGAACCACACGTTCAATCTCATAACGACTGTAAGTGCATGTGTCATAGGCTGTAAGTCCATCCTCGGAGCGCCCCCTGGGTTTGCCGAAGTAAATGCCGCCTGTCAGCTCACGTATCATCACAATGTCTGTTCCTGCAACTATCTCTTCCTTCAGGGGTGACATGCCGGAAAGCGCCGGGATGCTCTTCACCGGCCTGACGTTGGCGTAGAGTCCCAGTTCGCTTCTCATCCTCAGCAGTCCCTGTTCCGGCCTCACCTTTGCAGAGGGGTCATTGTCATACTTTGGATGACCTATGGCACCGAAGAGGATGGCATCCGACCGCCGGCACAGGTCAAGTGTTTCATCCGGGAACGGATTGCCGGTATGATCAATAGCAACGGCTCCCACAAGCCCTTCAGTGAAGGTGAAGCTGTGACCGGTCACCTCTCCGGTGACATTCAACACCCTGACTGCCTGTTCAATTACCTCCGGACCAATTCCGTCGCCTGGAAGGAGCGCTATTTTATAATTCATTCTCTATTTCAATTAGTTTGCTGTATTCCCTGTTAGCCTCGTTGCTGCAGATGATGTTAAGCATCTTTTCAGTTGCCTTGATGGCCGATTCGGTCTGGTCGGCATCAAGTCCCCTTGTCCGGAATTCCCTTCCCTTCTGGTTCCATCTTATGACTGTTTCAACGAGGGCATCGGTCTTTCCTCCCGGGGGAATTGACACCTCGTAATCTGTCAATAAAGGCAGTTCACTGCCCAATGATTCATATATCTTTCTTAGTGCTTTCATGAATGCATCATACTGTCCGTCGCCGGCGGCAGTTTCCTGGTAAAGGATGCCGTCTATCTCCACCTGCACGCTTGCAGAGGGTTTAAGGCCGCAGGTGAGGTTCAATGAATAGTTCCGTATGAAGACCCTGTATCCTGAACGGTCCTCGCCCAGTACATCGGCAATGATGAAGGGGAGGTCATCACGGGTGACACTCTCCTTCTTGTCACCAAGTTCTATCACCCGCTCTGTCACCCTGGCAATAAGATCCGGACTCAGTTCCAGCCCGAACTCCTCAAGGTTCTTGCGGATCGTAGCCTTGCCCGACTGCTTGCCGAGCGCGTATTCCCTCTTTCTCCCGAATCTCTCAGGGCTAAGGGTGCTGCAGTAGAGATTGTCCTTCCGGTCGCCATCGGCGTGCACCCCTGAGGTCTGGGTAAAGACATTTGCACCGATAACCGGCTTGTTTACCGGTATCCTTATTCCGCTGAATTTCTCAACCATCCTGCTGACGCGCGTAATCTCATACTCGTTCACACCTGTATCAGCCCCGAGATGATCCCTGAGCAGGGCAATAACGCTTGAGAGCGGCGCGTTGCCGGCTCTCTCTCCAAGGCCGTTAACGGTTGTATGCACCCCTTTCACCCCTGCTTTCACAGCCGAAAATACATTCGCAACAGAGAGGTCATAATCGTTATGGGGATGAAAATCAAAATGGACAACCGGGTAACTGGAAGTCATCTGCATACAGAAGTCATATGTCTGGTCAGGATTCAGTATGCCTAGGGTGTCAGGCAACATTATCCTCCTTATGCTGCTTCCGGCCAGAGCGTCAACCATCCGGAATACGTATCCCGGTGATGAGAGCATGCCGTTTGACCAGTCCTCAAGGTAGATGTTTACAGTCATGCCCCTGATCTCAGCCATTGCAACTATATCAAGGATGTCACGGATGTGCTCATCCGGGGTCTTCCTAAGCTGTTTTTCCAGGTGACGGAGTGAGCCCTTGCAGAGGAGGTTGATAACCCTGCCTCCTGCCTCACTGATCCAATCCAGGGATCCCGGACCATCAACGAATCCCAGAACTTCAACCCTGTCAAGCATTCCGTTCTGCCCAGCCCATGAGGTTATCAGGCGCACTGCTTCCTGTTCCCCCGGTGAGACCCTTGCTGAAGCCACCTCAATGCGATCGGCCTTTATTTCACGCAGCAGCATTGTTGCTATGTGCAGCTTCTCGAGAGGCGAATAGGAGACACCCTGTGTCTGTTCGCCGTCCCTGAGGGTGGTATCAAGTATTTCCACTTTCACGATTGCCTGCTTTTCTCAAATTCCATAATATCCTCTTTCATCGAGAGGAGATAATCAATATTATCGAGCCCCCTGATCAGGCATTCCTTTCTGAAAGGATTTACCGGAAATCCGGACTGCATTCCCGCTCCGGGAACAGATATAACCTGCCCGGGAAGGTCTATTCTTACCATGGTTCCCGGCGTGGCTGCAACAAGTTCTGTCAGCTGAGCCAGAAACTCCGGAGTGACTGTAACAGTCAGAAGGCCGTTGTTCAGGGCGTTGTTCATGAAGATGTCAGCGAAGGAGTCTGATACCACCGCCCTGAAGCCATGTCCGGTGATGGCCCATACGGCGTGCTCCCTGCTTGAACCGCAGCCGAAATTGCTCCCTGTGATGAGAATTTCACCCCGGTATTCGGGCCTGTTGAGCACGAATCCGGGTATGGGTTTCCCATCTCCGTCATACCTCCAGTCGCGGAACAGGTTTTTCCCGAATCCATCCCTGCCTGTTGCGCTCAGAAAGCGGGCAGGGATTATCTGGTCGGTGTCGATATTGGCCAGGGGCAGGGGAACGGCTGTTGATTCGAGTATTGTGAATTGTTTTCTGTTCATAAGTTTTAGGTTGTTCTCGGGTGGTGGGAATTTATCTGAAGTCAGGCAATCAAATGCTTTTGTCTGTTTTTATTCATTCCCGGGTCATTGTCTTTGCTTTTTTTCTCTTCACCGCTGCCAGTTCAGTTCCCTTGGATCAGTTATCCTTCCTGTCACGGCAGCTGCTGCTGCCACCAGCGGGCCGGCCAGCAGTGTCCTTGCGCCCGGGCCCTGCCTCCCTTCGAAGTTCCGGTTCGAGGTTGAGACAGCGTATTTGCCTGCCGGGATCTTATCCTCATTCATTGCCAGGCATGACGAGCAGCCCGGCTGCCTCATCTCAAACCCTGCCAGCCTTAGCGTCTCTGTCAGCCCTTCCTTTTCTGCCTGCCTCGCCACCTGCTGAGACCCGGGCACTATCAGCGCCGTGACTCCGGCAGCCTTTTTCTTTCCTGCAACAGCAGCGGCAAAGAGCCTGAGATCCTCTATCCGGCCGTTGGTACAGCTTCCCAGGAAGACATAGTCAATGGGGTGCCCCAGTAGTTTCATTCCTGGTCTGAATCCCATATAATCAAGTGATTTTAAATAGGAACCGTTGGCTGAAGGATTTGAACGGGCTGCTTCCATATTGGTCTCTGATGATGACCGGTTGTTCTCTGCTGCTGCCGTCCCGGTCCCGGATGATGACCGGTTGTTACCTGTTGTTGCCATCCCGGTTCCGGATGATTGCTGTTGCTTTTTACCCGTTGGTGTGCCTGCCTCACCGGGTGAAGGGATGACACCGTCAACAGCCATTCCCATTCCGGGGCTGGTGCCGTACGTTATCATCGGCGGGACTTCGGAGGCGTCAAAGCTCACTTCCCTGTCAAAATGTGCACCGCGGTCACTCCTGAGAGAGTGCCACTGATGAACAAGGCTGGAGAATTCCCGGTTATCAGATACGGAAGGTATCTGGGCCAGCCAGTTGAAAGTCACCTCATCGGGTGCGATCAGTCCGCCGCGGGCACCCATCTCGATGCTCATATTGCATATGGTCATGCGTGACTCCATGCTGAGTTTCCTGACAGCCTCACCGGCATACTCGACGAAGTAGCCTGTGGCCCCGCCGGCAGACAGTGAAGCAATGATGTAAAGTATCAGATCCTTGGAGGTGACTCCCTCCTGCAGTTTTCCCTTTACATTGATCCTCATCTGCTTCGGCCTGGACTGGAGCAGGCATTGCGTTGCAAGCACCATCTCCACTTCGCTGGTGCCAATGCCGAAAGCTATGGTCCCGAATGCTCCGTGGGTGGATGTGTGGCTGTCGCCGCAGACAATTGTCATCCCGGGAAGGGTGTATCCCTGCTCCGGTCCGGTGACATGAACAATACCGTTCCCGGGGTCACCCATCGGGAAGTAAGTGATGCCCGTGGTGCGGCAGTTCTCCTCCAGCGTCTCCACCTGCGTGCGTGAGACCGGGTCAGCGATGGGGAGATGCTGGTTAATGGTTGGGATATTATGGTCTGCGGTGGCAATGGTCCTCTCCGGCCTGAATACACCTATGCCCCTCTGCACCAGGCCGCTGAAAGCCTGCGGGCTGGTCACCTCGTGGATATAGTGGCGGTCAATGTACAGAACATCAGGCCCACCGGTGATTGTGCTGACCACATGCGCATCCCATATCTTGTCAAAGAGTGTCTTTCCGCTCATTGTCTATCTTTGAAATTGCATCTATAAATGCCTCAACTGATGCGGTAACTATATCAGTGTTAGCGGAGAACCCGTAGTAAATGTTTCCGGCATGCTCAACCTGGATGTGGACCTTTCCCATGTCATCACTTCCCCTTGTAATAGCCTGAATGAGGAATTCCTCGAGGTGGACATTCTGATGTATCAGGTGCTTCACGGCGGTGAAGGCAGCGTCAATGGGCCCGTTGCCGGGTGCCGTTGAGGTGTGCACCTCGCCGTTGACCCTTATACCGACTGTGGCAACAGGCATCACAGAGTTGCCGCACAGAACCTGCAGAGACTCCAGCTTGAGCCTTTTCTCACCACGGAATACTTCGCCGGAAAGGATTCTTATATCCTCATCATTTATCTCCTTCTTTTTGTCGGCCAGCATCAGGAAACGATGGTAGATCTCATCCAGTTCCTCCTTCCCCAGTTCAATCCCCAGTGCCTCCAGGCGGTGATTCAACGCAGCCCTTCCGCTGCGGGCGGTGAGGATGATTGACGATTCCCTTACACCCACCTCCTTCGGGTCAATGATCTCATAGTTTTCACGCTTCTTCAGCACGCCGTCCTGGTGTATGCCTGAAGAGTGTGCAAAGGCATTGCGTCCGACGATAGCCTTATTTGGCTGGACCGGCATACTCATAAGTGTTGAGACAAGCCTGCTGGTGCTGAAGATCAGCTTCGGTCTGATGGCAGTGGCAAGGTTAAGGTCATGATGGCTCTTTATGATCATTGCCACCTCCTCAAGAGAGGTGTTGCCTGCCCTTTCACCGATGCCGTTGATGGTCACCTCCGCCTGCCGTGCACCGTTGATGAGGCCCATCATGGTGTTGGCGGTGGCCATCCCCAGGTCGTTGTGACAATGGGTTGAGAGGATGGCACGGTCAATGTTCGGGACATTCTCCATGAGGTACCTGATCTTCCTTCCGTACTCTTCGGGAAGGCAGTAACCGGTTGTATCCGGTATATTGACCACGGTGGCGCCGGCGTTGATCACGGCTTCAGTCACCCTCGCAAGATATTCATTGTCGCTGCGGCCCGCATCTTCTGCATAGAATTCCACATCATCGGTGAATTTCCTGGCATACTTAACCGCGTCGACGGCTCTTTTTATGATCTCCTCAGGTGTGGTCCTGATCTTGTACTGTATATGCCACGGGGAAGTACCGATGCCGGTGTGTATCCTCTTTCTTTCAGCATACTGCAGTGCTTCTGCGGCCACCTCAATGTCTTTCTTTACGGCCCTGGTGAGTGCGCAGATAACCGGCTCCCTGACGGCTTTTGAGATTTCCACAACAGAGAGAAAATCACCGGGGCTGGAGACCGGGAATCCGGCTTCAATAACGTCAACGCCCAGCGCTTCGAGAGCCTTTGCCACCTCGATCTTTTCAACAGTATTGAGCTGGCAGCCAGGTACCTGTTCCCCGTCTCGGAGAGTGGTATCAAAGAAAATCACCTTGTTCTTGTCCATGATTTCCGTGCTGGGGTTATTTGTTTTCCGGTCTCAGTTTCCTTACGGCGGCACCTGCTCTCCAAAGCTCGGAAGATCCCATTTCCGCCAGCTCGGTATTGAGTTGTTCCCTGTAGCCGGGTGCACCTGTTGAGGTAAGTACCCTGACACACTCCTCCCCTGAGCTTACTTTTTCATACAATTGCCTGAAGACTGGCAGAGTGGCCTCCCGGAACCTGGGTTTCCAGTCGAGTGCACCTCTTTGTGCAGTGGCGCTGCAGTTGGCATACATCCAGTCCATTCCCTTCTCGTCGACAAGCCTGATCAGGCTCTGTGTCAGCTCCTCCACCGTCTCATTGAACGCTTCAGATGGCGAGTGTCCGTTTTCGCGCAGCACCTGGTACTGTGCCTCCATGATCCCTTCCAGGGCACCCATAAGCACTCCCCGTTCGCCGGTAAGGTCGCTGTAGACCTCCTTCTCAAAGGTGGTTGGGAAGAGGTACCCGGAGCCAATGGCAATACCCAGTGCAATAACCCGTTCTTCAGCTCGGCCGGTATAATCCTGGAAGACAGAGAAGCTTGAGTTGATGCCGGCTCCGGCAAGGAAGTTGCGCCTGACACTTGTACCTGAGCCTTTGGGGGCACAGAGGATCACGTCTATGTCAGGAGGGGGTATTACGCCTGTATGCTGTTTGTAGGTAACCGAGAAGCCATGAGAGAAGTAAAGTGCCTTGCCGGTGGTGAGGTATGGCCTGAGCACCGGCCAGAGGGTCCGCTGCGCGGCATCCGATACCAGGTACTGGATAACGGTACCGTGCGCGGCGGCCTCTTCAACGGTGAAAAGGGACCGGCCCGGAACAAATCCGTCTGCAACTGCCCGGTCCCAGTCGGCCCTGAACTCCGGCGCCTGGCCGACAATCACATTTATGCCGTTGTCACGCATGTTCATGGCCTGTGCCGGCCCCTGAACGCCGTAACCTATGACGGCAACAATTTCATCCTTAAGTATTTCACGTGCTTTTGACAGCGGAAATTCCTGCCTTGTCACCACATTCTCAACTACTCCTCCAAAATCAATCTGTGCCATAATGAATATCTGTTAGGTTAGTGTTAGTTTCAATTGTAAAACTCAAGTGCCTCCTGGTGTGTTCCCCGGGCCTCATCCATCTCGCGGAGGTAGGCATTAAGCTCCTTCACCTGCCTTGTGACTGCCACCCGGCCCGAACTGACAAACTGCAGTACACCGCATGGTTCAAGCAATGCAAGCAATTCCTTTATCTCTGCCCTGGTGCCGCTCTTCTCCACAACCATGTACTCAGGTGTAACCTCGAGTATTGTTGCATGGTGCTTCCTGACAATGTCACCGATCATGCTTCCTGACATGAGTCCCCTGGTGGTGACCTTGTAAAGGGCCATCTCCTGGCATATTATTTCTGACGATGTATGCACGAACACCTTGAGGACGTCAACCACCTTTTCTATCTGGCGGGCGACTTTCTCTATCATTTCGGGTGTGGTGCGTACGACCATTGTCAGCATCTGTACCCCGGGAACTGCTGACTCCGAGGCGGTTATGCTTTCTATGTTTATCTGCCTCCGTGTCAGGATCAGGGTTATCCTGCTCAGAATACCGATATGGTTCTCGCTGAACAGCGATATTGTAAATTCCTGTTTCATGGTTTGCTGTTGTATGTAAGTGTTACTTCAGATACTGATGCTCCCGGTTCAACCATCGGGAGGATATTCGCGGTACGGCTCACCTCCGCCACAAGGATGAAGGGGCCTTCTGACCCGAGCATTTCTGCGGCAGCTTCCTTAAGTTCTGCTCTTTCGCAGATTTTCCGGGCCGGAATGCCATAGGCCGATGCAAGCGCTGTAAAATCGGGGTTGACCATCTCGGTTGAGGCGTAACGGCTGTTGAAGAACATCTCCTGCCACTGGCGCACCATACCGAGGAAACTGTTGTTGAGGAGAACTATTTTCACCGGGATCCGGTACTGCATAATTGTTCCCAGTTCCTGTACAGTCATCTGGAATCCGCCGTCTCCGATAAACGCTATCACCTTTCGGCTGGCAGTACCGGTGGCTGCACCCAGGGATGCCGGAAGGCCGAAGCCCATCGTTCCCATACCCCCCGAAGTAATGAGTGTGTTGCTGTCAGTGAACCGGTAATACCGTGCCACCGCCATCTGGTGCTGGCCAACGTCTGTCACTACCACAGCATCGTTTCCGGCAAGCTCAGAGATTACCCTGACAACCTCGCCCATATTCAGTTCACCTCTCCCTGGGTCTGTCTCGGGTTTTATGACTTTTTCGTGCTCTGTACGGTCAAGGATCCGGAACTCCCGTATCCATTCCTCCCTTTTTCTTTCCCTGATGTTTGGCAGGATTGCTGTCAGGACCTCCCTCACATCACCATTGATGCCCAGGTCAGCCCTGACGTTCTTGTCTATTTCTGCCCGGTCTATCTCGATATGAATCACCCTTGCCTGGGGTGCATATTTTTTCAGGTTTCCGGTAACACGGTCATCGAAACGCATTCCTGCGGCAATGATCAGGTCGGCCCTGTTGGTCAGCACGTTGGGTGCATAGTTGCCGTGCATTCCCAGCATCCCGGCAAAAAGCCTGTGTTCATGGCTGAATGCAGGTATCCCCAGCAGGGTGACGGCAACCGGAATACCTCCCTTTTCGGCAAGCATCTTCAGTTCCTTCACGGCATCCGAAATGATGACCCCGTGGCCGGCCAGTATCAGTGGCCTTTCCGCATGGTTGATCATCACTGCGGCCGATTCAATATCCCTGCTTATCAGAGGGTTTACCGGGTTGTAGCTGCGGATGTAGGTGCATTTGCTGTATCGGAAGGTCATCGTTTCAACCTGGGCATCCTTGGAGATATCAACCAGCACAGGGCCAGGCCGCCCGGTACGGGCAATATAAAATGCCCGGGCAATCGTGTCGGGTATCTCCGCTGCTCTCTTTACCTGTGCATTCCATTTGGTTACAGGCATTGAGATGCCGAGGATATCCGTTTCCTGGAAGGCGTCGGTACCTATGAGTGCAGACGTGACCTGAGCGGTAATAAAGACTACAGGTACCGAGTCAAGGTAAGCATTTGCGATTCCGGTCACAAGGTTGGTGGCTCCCGGACCGGAGGTGGCAAAACAGACCCCGGGTTTACCGGTTACCATGGCATAAGCCTGTGCTGAATGTGCTGCCCCCTGCTCATGCCGT
Organism: Bacteroidales bacterium; assembly: GCA_025454815.1. GTDB lineage: Bacteria > Bacteroidota > Bacteroidia > Bacteroidales > VadinHA17 > SR-FBR-E99. Next base: position 32,668 of record JALONR010000031.1, read on the forward strand.
GTGAGGATATGCCTGAGGCTGCCGGTATAATCGAGCAGCTTGTCATACACGGGCATGATGGCTCCGCCGGGGTAGCCGAAGATGGTGTCAACACCCTCCTCGACAAGTGATTTCAGCAGGGCTTCAGCGCCTGTGACCTCAGCAGGCGAAGAAGGCAGTACTTCCGATTCCGTCTTGCCCGGCACTCCAGGGGTATTGTTTTTTTTCATTCCTCTGATCCTTCTTTAAATTTCTCTTATTGCTCCCCTGTCGGCTGAGCTTACGTGAGCAGCATAGATTTTTAACGATAGCGGCACTCTGCGATTCCTCTTTTCCGGGGTGAACGCTGCGGTTCCCCTGGCTTCCTCTGCCATCCGTCTTACCTCGAGGACTGTCTCATCAACTGCCAGTCTTATGGTGCGGGCAGGTATGTCAATCATTATCCTGTCGTCGTTGCACACCAGGCCAATGGTTCCGCCCGAGGCGGCTTCAGGGGATATGTGTCCCGCCGACAGGCCTGCCGACCCTCCCGAGAAGCGGCCGTCAGTGACGAGGGCACACCGGCGGTCAAGACCTCTGGATTTGAGATAGGAAGTAGGATAAAGCATCTCCTGCATCCCCGGCCCGCCGCGGGGCCCCTCGTACCGGATCACCACAACATCACCCTCCCTGACTTCACCTCCGAGGATCCCAGTAACGGCATCCTCCTGCGAGTCAAACACCACGGCAGGTCCGGTGAATCTCATCATTGAGCTGTCGATCGCAGCAGTTTTCACAATGCATCCCCCAGGCGCCAGATTTCCGTACAGCACCGCAAGCCCTCCGTCATTGCTGTATGCATGACTTACGTCCCTTATTGCCCCGGTTGCCTTGTCAGTATCATGTGATAAGTACCTGGCTGTGGAGGCAAAAGGCTCAGGCCTGGCAGACCTGTCCGGGGCTGAGAGGAAGAGATCGAGAGCCTCAGGCAGAACAGCGGGACTCAAAATATCCCAGCCGGCCAGCGCCTCACCAAGGGATGGATAGTCAACCCTGCGGACCGAAGCATCCAGCAAACCTGCACGATTCAGTTCTCCCATTATCGCAAAGACCCCTCCGGCCCGATTGACGTCTTCAACGTGGTATGACGAAGCGGGGGATACTTTACAGATATTCGGAATACGGCGTGAGAGTTCATCTATATCCTTCATTGTGAAGTTTACCCCGGCCTCATGGGCTATTGCCAGGAGATGGAGAACGGTATTCGTTGACCCTCCCATGGCGATATCTGCTGTCATCGCATTAAGGAATGCCTCCCTGGTGGCAATGGATCCCGGCAGGACTGAATCATCTCCCTCGCCGTAATGTTTTTCAGTCATGTCAGCTATCAGATGTGCTCCCCTGCGGAACATTCCAATCCTTGCGGAGTGTGTTGCCAGCACTGTTCCGTTTCCCGGCAGGGCAAGTCCGAGTGCCTCTGCAAGGCAGTTCATGGAGTTGGCTGTGAACATGCCCGAGCATGAACCGCAGGAGGGGCATGACGATCTTTCAAGTTCAAGGAGCTTTTCTCCGGTTACCGAGTCATCAGCTGCCGCCACCATGGTGTCAATCAGGTCAACTGCCTTACCCGCTGAGAGGCCGGCCTCCATAGGTCCGCCTGAAACGAACAGTGCGGGAATATTCAGCCGCACGGCAGCCATCAGCATACCGGGAGTGATCTTGTCGCAGTTGCTGATGCATATCATCGCATCAGCGCAATGCGCATTGCATACATACTCCACGCTGTCGGCAATCAGGTCGCGCGAGGGAAGCGAGTAGAGCATTCCTCCGTGCCCCATGGCAATCCCGTCATCGATTGCTATGGTGTTAAACTCAGCTGCAAAGAGTCCTCGATGCGAAAGCTCCTCCCTGATAACCCGGCCTGCCTGCTGAAGGTGAACATGACCCGGCACGAACTGCGAGAATGAATTGACGACGGCTATCACCGGCCTGCCGAACTGTTCCTCCTTCATTCCGTTCGCACGCCAGAGGCTCCTGGCCCCGGCCATTGTGCGACCGGTCATCGTCCGCTTACTCCTGAGTTCTCTTTTCATCACTGGACCCGTTCAAAAAAAAAGCTCCCCGGTTTCCCGGGAAGCTTCTATAATTATTCTACTCACTATATACTACTCCCCGGTCATCCGCTAATGGCGATGAGAATAAACAGGGCAATAATAAACAGTGAAGTGTGGTTCATGATCTCATTTATGGTTGGCAAAAATAACCATTATTTTAAGAAAGCAAGATAAAACCAGAAAAAAATTGATTTTTTTAACCCGGTATATACCTATTAATAGATGGAAGGAATAAAAAATTAATATTTTATCAATGAGGCCTGCTGATTCAGTTCCGGTCAGCATAATAACTGAGGAAGTGGTCCTTTGTAAACCTGGTGAATTTACCCGGAAGACGCATACTAACCAGCAATTCCATATCAGGTTTTCCCCGGGCATCTCTCAAAGGCTGGTAGTTGCCCTTGCTGTGAAGGAATACTGACCTTTCAGTTCCCGGAACCTGTGGGGGTACTGTGAAGCAGAGGCGGGCCTCATTGTTAAGGCTGGGCTGTACCAGGTACATGTCGTCATCATGAAGGAGGAGTGACGTGATCTCCCTGCCTGTCTCATCCACAGCATTGTCGGGTGAGACTCTGACGGGGTCCGCCTTAATATCTTCGGAGAAGTCCATCCCTGCAAAATCAAAATCCCAGAACATAACCCCCGAAACCAGCTTTATATTAACCCTCTCAGTGGTTACAGCTTCAAGATCAATCTCAATTATATCTCTTTTGTCTTTAACCGGACCGGGGACATTGTAATAATCAATGAACTCAAGACCGGCCTGAGTCTCAAGGTAAACAGCCAGGGGAATCCCCTGGTCGAGTGACCACTGAAGCAGGTATTCGCGTGACCTTTTGTTTCTTATCCTAACCCACTCGTCATACCTGCTGCCGAACATATCTGACAGCCGTCCGAACATATAATCAAGCCACATGGTGTTTTTTGCTGATATGACCAGTTTTGCGGTGTTGCTGTTCAGAGGTCTGTCAAAAGAGAGGCTGATGGTATCAAATAGAAGGTCATCGTTCCGGATTTCACTGATATATCTTTTGTCATCACACCCGGCGAGCTCGCTTGCCAGGGATTTTCCATAGGCATTTGTGGCGCTGACAGGCTCCCTGATATCCTTTAGGGTATGAGTGTTTCCGTATTTGTCAACTAGTATCTCCACATCTTCAGGGTGATCATAAACCAGCAGCTCGGCAAGGTTGGTGTTCTGGATCTCCTTTACCTCGTTTGTGATTCTTATCCTGTACCGTTCATCCACCGGACTGAGTGTCTTCAGCCGGAGATAGTCATCCCTTTCCACCGGCAAGGCCGTTGCCCCGCTGTATATTTCTCCTTCAAGTGTGATGTCGGTACCGGATTCGCTGTACACAAACGGGCAGGATATTCCTTTTGTCAGTAAAACAATAAGGATGACCGTCCAGAAGGCACCCGCAGCCACCCCGGCAGCAACAGTTATTGACCTGCCTGCGGTAATCCTGTATATTTCGGCCTTTGCAATATTGGCGACAGGCACGCTGACGATGCTTCCGTTTACCTGTATCGCTGAGTCCGGGGCAATGAAGAGGTCTATTACGTTGCCTTTGGTGATCCTGGTATCTGCAGCCGTGGTGATACCTGTCAGAATCCCCTCTGAGATGTTCGTTGCAGTAACCGTGTATTTATGTTTGTCACCGTTTATGTTACAATAGGTTTTCTCAGCGTAGGCTATTTCAGGTCCGGGGATATGGGTAGTTGTTCCGCATCCGGGGAACAGGGTTATGACAAGGGCTGACAGAACAGCCGAAACTACCTGGTATATGACTGGGAATCTTCTCATTGTGTTTCGGTTAAATTTCAGACCTGAATCTGTTTTATCCCGGAAGTGGGTGGTTCCGGTCATTTTCTTTCCAGTCTGCTTTATAAGAATATCAATAATGTCCATATTGTCAGAAACCATACAGCTATTGCACCTGCTGTCTGTCCGATGCTGATTTCCCTGTAATCGGCCTTGCCGATATTGGCAACAGGCAATGAAAGGATTTGATCTCCAACAGAGACAACCTCAATGGGGGCCACATAGAGGTGAGCTGTGTTTTTATGACTGACCAGTGAAGTATCAGCACTCAGGCGGGCATAGAAATAGCTGTCAGAGATGGCATGGTCTTCCACTGTCCAGTAGTTGTCACCAGCATGCACAACCAGGTAATTTCTTTCTTTTGGGATGTCCTGTACGGATACGGTTTTCAGGCTGTAGCAGCCGGTCATTAAGAGACAGGCAGTCAGCAGTAAACCACCTATTCCTGCCTTCCGCGGGCATAACGGATTTATCATTTCCGTAATATTTCAGTAAATATAGAATAATCGCCGGAAAAGCAACAGAAAAGAGGAGGCAGATTTAGCCTTGTCTCCTCTTTAACAGGAATTTGTCCAGCCAGAAGCCGGAGGCTATTTAAGTACTCCGAGCTCTTTTCCCACTTTGGTAAAGGCTGCTATAGCCTTGTCAAGGTGTTCAGTCTCATGGGCTGCGGATAGCTGGACCCTGATGCGGGCTTTGTCTTTCGGTACCACCGGGTAGTAGAATCCGATGACGTAGATACCTTCTTTGAGAAGTCTTACCGCCATTTCCTGGGAAAGCTTGGCATCATAGAGCATCACGGCACAGATGGCTGACTGGGTGGGCTTGATGTCAAAGCCGGCCTTCAGCATTCTCTCCATGAAGTACTTTGTGTTGTGATGAAGCTTATCCTGGAGCTCATTCGTTTCGGTCATCATCTCAACCATCTTTATCCCTGCCGCTGCCACCAGGGGCGGGATGGAGTTGGAGAAGAGATATGGCCTTGAACGCTGGCGGAGCATCTCGATGATCTCTTTCTTCCCGGTGGTAAATCCGCCGATGGCACCTCCAAATGCCTTGCCCAGGGTGCCGGTGATAATCTCGATCTTTCCCTTAAGGTTATAGAGTTCGGTGACGCCGCGGCCCGTTTCACCAACAACACCGGCCGAGTGTGACTCATCAACCATCACCATGGCGTTGTACTTGTTTGCCAGCTCATAGATCCTGCCGAGTGGCGCCACATTGCCGTCCATCGAAAAGACCCCGTCAGTGACTATCAGCCTGAAGCGGTGCTGCTGGGCAAGCTGAAGCTGGGATTCAAGATCATCCATGTCAGCATTCTCGTACCTGTACCGGTTTGCCTTGCAGAGTCTCACCCCGTCAATTATGGATGCATGGTTGAGGGAGTCGCTGATGATGGCATCCTCGCTGGTGAGCAACGGTTCAAATACACCTCCGTTGGCGTCAAAGCAGGCGGCATAAAGAATGGTGTCTTCAGTACCGAAGAAGTCTGCCAGTTTCCGTTCCAGCTCCTTGTGCAGGTCGCCGGTGCCGCAAATGAAACGCACTGATGACATTCCGTAACCATGGGTGTCAAGAGCTTCCTTTGCAGCCTCAACAAGCTTCCTGTTTGCCGAGAGGCCCAGGTAGTTGTTTGCGCAGAAATTAAGTACCTTCTGCCCGGTGCTGATGGTTATCTCGGCTCCCTGAGGGGATACTATAACACGTTCATTCTTATAGAGACCAGCCTCCCTGATCTCCTCAAGCTGGATCGCCAGATGATCCCTGTAACTGTCGTACATCTTAAGGGAATAATTAGGTAAAACGGATGCAAAGATGGTGTTTTACCATCATTATTCAATGATGATAGTCATCAATAAAGATTGATAATCAAGAAATGACTCTTAATCAGAACGCTTCAGCGCCGGAATGTTCCTGTGGCATGAACAGCATTCAGGCCAGCAATGGTCTGTGCCGGTGATGAGCGAAAACAGGCATGGTTTTCAGATCTGAAATAATCAGAGTCCGTGCTTCTCAATAATCTGATCTTTGGTCAGGCCGAGTATCCCATACTTCTTTCCCACCCTGATGAAAGCATCCAGTGCACGGTCAAGATGATGAATTTCATGGCCGGCGGATATCTGGGTGCGTATCCGTGCCTGGCCGTTGGGAACCACCGGGAAGAAGAATCCAATTGCATAAATGCCTTCCCGGTAAAGATCCTTTGAGAAATCCTGTGACAGTTTGGCGTTGAAAAGCATCACCGGCACTATCGGTGTGTTGCCCTCCCTGAGTACAAATCCGGCCTCAGTAAGCCCTTTCCGCCAGTATGCGGCGTTTTTCTCCAGCTTGTCACGTCTCTCAGTGTTTGCCGAGAGGATGTCAAACACCTTCAGCACCCCCGAGACTATAACCGGAGCGATGGTGTTTGAGAAGAGATACGGGCGTGCCTTTTGCCTGCACATTTCCACAATTTCCCTTCTTCCTGACACACATCCGCCGGAGGCACCGCCAAGAGCTTTCCCAAAGGTAGTGGTAATGATGTCTATCTTGCCGAAAACACCGCAGTATTCATGAGTTCCCCTGCCGGTCTTTCCAATGAATCCAGTGGCATGCGAGTCATCTACCAGGAGCATGGCTCCATATTTTTCGCATAGCTCCACCATCCGGTCAAGCCTGGCCGTATCGCCGTCCATTGAGAAGACGCCGTCAGTGATCACGAGTTTCAGCCGTTTATCGGCATGGAGCAGCAGTTTCTCCTCGAGGTGCTCCATGCTCGAATGCTTGAAGGTGTCATGCTGTGCGCTGCAGAGCCTCATGCCGTCAATAATTGAGGCATGTACGAGGCGGTCGGATATCATCACATCTTCACTGGTGAGTATTGCTTCAAAGACACCGGCATTGGCATCCATGCATGAAGGGAAGAGAATGGTGTCTTCGGTGCCGAGGAACTCCGTTACCCTGTTTTCAAGTTCACGGTGGATGTCCTGCGTGCCGCAGATAAACCTTACGGATGACATGCCATAACCCCTGGTCTCCAGCCCTTCATGTGCAGCTTTGATCACGTCAGGGTGGCTTGAAAGCCCAAGGTAGTTGTTTGCACACATGTTGATGACCTTCTTCAGTTCGGAGCCTGAAGGGAATTCAACTTCTATGTCAGCTGACTGTGCGCTGTGAATGAACCGTTCCTCCTTGAAGATGCCGGCATGCTGGATATCTGCCAGTTGCGCCTGGTAGATGCTTCTGATACTCTCGGGGAAGCTCATGGTTTTTGTGTTTACTTTTCCAGATACTGATTGACCAGGGCGACTATGCTGTTCACGCTGTCAAAGGCTTCCGGGGTTGCCTTTGAGGGAGGGATCTTTATCTTGAATTTATTCTCAAGAAAGACAAGCAGGGAGACCATAGAGAAAGAGTCTACATAACCGCTGGAGATGAGAGGAGTTTCATAGGTGATAGTTACATCATCATCATCAATGTATTCCTTGATGACATACTTCAGAACCATCTCCTTCATTTCATTGATATTCATTTCTTCCATAAACAGTGGTTTATAAAATTAGTGTTTGATTCAGTCAATTATCAGTCGTTTTCCAGGGTTGAGATGTCACCTATCTCTTCTCCCCATTCCCTTGCATGGAGGACGCGTCTCATGATCTTGCCGCTTCTTGTTTTCGGGAGCTTGTCCATGAATTCAACGGCCTGCGGCATGGCAAGCGGTGAAAGCCGTTTCCTGATGAAGTTCATTATGTCAAGTTCAAGATCAGGATCAGGTGTGTGGCCGGGCTTCAGGGTGATGAATGCCTTGACCACCTCCATGTTTATTTCATCGGGTTTGGAGGTGACGGCCGACTCGGCAACGGCAGGGTGTTCAAGAAGGGCTGACTCCACCTCGAAGGGGCTGACCAGGTGACCTCCGGTGTTTATCACATCGTCATCACGCCCGATGAACCAGTAATATCCTTCAATGTCTATGCTTGCCCTGTCGCCCGACAGATACCAGCCGTTGACAAATTTATCCCTGTATTTTTCCTCGTTGTTCCAGTAGGCGCGCATCATTGCCGGCCACCCTGGTCTGAACGCAATGAGGCCTGCCCTGCCGTGCTCCGGGTATGGCTGATATGTGGCCGGGTCAAGTACGGTACCGGTTATTCCGGGGAATGTTCTGCCCATTGATCCGGGTTTGATCTTCATCCCCGGGAAGTTGGTTATCATTATCGAGCCTGTCTCGGTCTGCCAGAAGGTGTCATGGAACGGTTTGCCGAACACCTTCTCGGACCAGATCACGGCCTCGGAGTTGAGGGGTTCGCCAACACTGGCCAGGTGACGAAGTGAGGAGAGATCAAAAGATTTTATTATTTCATCTCCTGCCTTCATCAGTGATCTTATTGCAGTGGGAGCTGAGTACCACACCGTCACCCTGTTCTTTTCCGCAAAGCGGTACCATGCCTGTGCCGAGAAGCCGCTGTCAAGGACGCACTGGGTGACGCCAAGGCTCCAGGGACCGATGATGCCGTATGATGTGCCGGTGACCCATCCCGGGTCAGCAGTGCACCAGTATATGTCATCGTCACGGAGGTCAAGGACCCACTTTGTTGTCAGGTACTGTGATATAAGGGAGTAATGAACGTGCTTAACCCCCTTGGGCTGACCCGTGGTACCTGAGGTGTAGTGAAGCACAGACGGTGTTTCTGCTGTAGTCGGGCAGATGTCAAAATCCTCTACCGGCGATGATTTGTCAAGACTGAAAAGAATCTCGCCTGCTGCCAGGTCTGATGCCTTCATTTCGTCGACAATTATAACATGTTTGAGATGAGGCAGTTGCGAGCGTATCTTCCTGACCTTGCCAAGGTGTTTTTTCTGGGTTATTATGGCCCTGGTTCCCGCATTTTCCAGTCTCACAAACAGGGATTCTTCGCCGAAGGCGGAAAAGAGTGGCTGAACGATAGCACCCATTTTAAGAATGCCAAGGAAGGAGAGGTACAGCTCAGGGATCCTGTCCATGAAGAGGCAAACCCTGTCACCTTCAGTGATGCCTAGGTTTCTGAGGAATGTGCCTATTGTGTTGCCTGCAAGCCTGATATCATTAAAAGTGTACTGCCGTGCCGTGCCCCCGAACCCCTCGTAGATGAGAGCCACTTTTGAGGCGTTGCCTTTCAGGCAGATCCTGTCGCTGCAGTACCAGCCTATGTTAATAATGTTACCGTTTTTGTATTCAAGCTCTTTTTCAGCAATAGCCCAGGAGAAGCCGCCTGATAGTTCTTCATAGCTCCTGTATTCCGGTTTAGACGCCATAAGCAGGGATATACAATGACATGAAGATAGAATTAATTTCGAAAATGCCAATCCTTAAAGCTGACATTTCTCAGTCTTAATGAGGAATGGCCTTGTATTACGACGGCACCCGGCGCCCTTTTCTCCACTCAAGAGTGAGCATTATCATGAATGCAGGGAGAATCGTGGCCCGGACCTTTGAGCGATATCACCGTCCCGCCCGATGTGAAAAACCAGGAAAAGCCGGTCAGTCCCAGTTCAGGATCACCTTACCACAGTTGCCCTCTTCCATAACGTCAAACCCTTTCTGGAAGTCGTCAATATGGAAACGGTGCGTGATTATCGGGTCAAGGTTGATGCCGCCAATGATCATCATCTGCATCTTGTACCAGGTTTCCCACATCTCGCGGCCGTAGATGCCTTTCAGGGTAAGGGCCTTGAATATGATGTCACTCCATGGAACCTCGAAGTTTGAGGGCAGTATTCCAAGGAGGGCGATATTGGATCCGTTGTACATGTTGGCTATCATCTCGCGGAAGGCTGCCGGTGATCCTGACATCTCGAGACCTACGTCAAATCCTTTCATATGGAGTGGCTCCAGCACATCATGAATTTTTTCCCCTTTTGCCGGGTTAACCACCCTGGTTGCCCCCATCTTCCTGGCAAGTTCGAGACGGTATTCGCTCAGGTCACTGGCAACTATATGCCGTGCGCCTGCAAACCGGGCTATGGCAACTGCCATGCTGCCGATCAGTCCTGCCCCGGTAATGAGCACGTCCTCACCCAGAAGCGGGAATGCCAGTGCTGTATGGGTGGCATTGCCGAAGGGGTCCATTATTGATGCCCAGTCATCCGGGATACGGTGGTCAAGGAGCACCACATTTCGTGCCGGGATCTTCACATATTCGGCAAATGAACCGTCGATATGCACTCCTATGCCCACGGTATTCTCGCAGACATGTTCCCGTCCGCGGCGGCAGTTGCGGCAGGTTCCGCAAAAGAGGTGACCCTCACCGGTGACCCTGTCGCCGACTTTGACATTCGTTACCCCCGGGCCTGCCTTTTCAACATATCCCATGTATTCATGGCCGATGGTCATGGGCACCTTTATGGTCTTCTTAGCCCATTCATCCCATTCGTAGATATGAAGGTCAGTGCCGCAGATGGCTGATTTTTTGACCTTTATTATTACATCGTTGTATCCCGGTTCCGGGATGGGTACTTCCTGCATCCATAATCCCTTGGCAGCCTGTGCCTTGACGAGAGCTTTCATCTTTTTCATCCGGAGTGATGATTAATTCTTTATTATATAAAAGTAATACAAACAGAGGTAACAAAACATGATTTTTGACGTAGGCCGGAGGAGTTGTCAGTATACGGGTTTAACAAGTCTTTCGGCAGGTTCGTGCCGGCTTGCTGCACTCCACCGTATTCCCCTTTTAAGTATCTCCAGAGCTTCAGGCACTTCCATATCGGCAGCAACGTGACCCAGCGAGGTGTAAAAAACCCTTCCTTTTCCGTACATCTTCTTCCAGACCACCGGCATGGTGCATCCCTCTGACCAGTAATCATGTTCACCCGTGAATGTGGTTTTTGCAAGCACTTTTACATTGGGATCAACATGCATGTAGTACTGCTCGCTGTGCATGGAGAATTCACTGATTCCCCTGGTGACGGGGTCATCCGGGTCGGTAATTGTCACGGTATAGTCAATTACCCCACCGGGGTGGGCTACCCATTGCCCGCCCACCATATACTGATATGCCGGGTTGTTTCTGAAGGCATCGGCAAGGCCGCCGTGCCATCCTGCCAGACCCGCGCCCTCCCTTACAGCCGTCAGCAACCCCTTCTCCTGGGCAGACGTGATTGCTGACATGGTATAGGCCTGAATAATAAGGTCAACACTGTTCATATAAATACTGTCAGTGTAAACATCAAGTGAGGATGTTGTGTCTGCAACTGCCCCTTCGGAGCGAAGCCAGGGGAGGAGTATCCCTACATATTTGCCCGGCTCATGTCCGTCCCAGCCACCGAAGACTATAAGGACACGCTTCCCTTTCAGATCCTGCCCGGAACATAACGGGGTGGTTGCCAGAAATGTGATAGTCATCAGTGTGAGGGCCAGCTTTGTAAGAGCCGATGACGGGATAACTGTAAAATTTGTCTTCATAGTCAGTCAGTTTTCGGTTACATTGTGATCATTCTGCTTCAGTTAAGCTTTGGATTGACAGGATTCCCTGTCTGCAGCCATTTCCCATGGATTCGGATCAGTAATATTTTTTGTCTGCAGCCATTTCCCATGGATTCGGATCAGTAGTATTTTTTGTCTGCAGCCATTTCTCATGAATTCGGATCAGTAATATTTTTTGTCTGCAGCCATTTCCCATCGATTCGGATCAGTAAAAACTTCTGTTTATCATCCATTTTCTAAAGCTTCGGATTATTAAGGTGCCTGTTCCGGTCTCTCTCAGTCTTTTTACGGAAGCTCTCCTCAAGGGCCGCTGTCAGGTCGATCCCTGTCTGGTTAGCCAGGCAGATCAGAACCCAAAGCACATCGGCCATTTCACCGGCGAGTGACGAGTCTGCCTCTTCACTTCCCCGGAACGACTGGTCACCGTATTTCCTTGCAATTATTCTTGCCACCTCACCTGTCTCTTCGGTGAGGATTGCCATGTTCGTCAGCTCGCTGAAGTATCTGACGCCGTACTGTCTGATCCAGGCATCCACCCTCTCCTGGGCCTGGCGGATGGTCATTTCCATATTATAGCAGATGATCTGGTTTTAAATTTACAATAATAGTTTCAATACCTGACGCCCTTAACCCGCGGCACCTTATCTATGTGGTCAGGGAGGACGGGAGGTTGCAGATTATATGCAGGTCCCGTTTTGAGTCAATCCACCAATAGAGTTATATTTGCCAAAAGAAGTTGTAACAACTTAAAATTACCTCTTATGAAAAAAAGAACCAGATCACTTAACAGGAGGGAATTCCTGGGCAGTGCAGCTCTCGGCCTTGCCGGGACATTGATAATTCCAGGTGCTGTCAGCGGGTGTGCGGGCCGGAAAGACCCCGGGCTTGTCAGGCTGGGCTTCATCGGTCTCGGACGGCAGGCCATCTACCTGATGGAAGGGTTCATAAGGATACCTGGAGTGGAGGTGGTTGCAGGATGCGATGTCTATGCAATCAAGCGGACACGTTTTCAGAACAGGGCAGGCGAATATTATGCCGGTGCAGGCAGGAAGGTAAAGGTTCAGACCTATGAGAGATATGAAGAACTGCTTGGGAGAAAGGATATTGACGCAGTTGTGATTGCAGTTCCAGACCATGCCCATGCTTTTATTGCAATTGCGGCATTGAGGGCAGGGAAGGATGTTTACCTGGAGAAGCCGTTGACATTTACAATTTATGAAGGTCAGCAGTTGAAAAAGGCGGTGCGCGAGACAGGCCGGATACTGGGCGTTGGAAGCCAGCAGAGATCGGATCCCAATTTCCGGCATGCTGTAAATCTGGTACAGTCAGGGACCCTCGGTGCAATATCCCTGGTCAATGCACATGTGGGGCCGCCGCCAAAACCTTATGATCTGCCGGTTGAGACGGTGCCGGAAGGGCTGAACTGGGATCTGTGGCTCGGACCGCTACCAGAAACCATCCACTACAACCCGGAACTCAATCCTCCTATTTCCCTTGATCCTCCCCGTGATGAGGAGTTCTGGGCAGGATGGCGCTGGTACCGTGAGACAGGAGGCGGATTCACCACCGACTGGGGTGCCCATATGTTTGACGTGGCACAATGGGGCCTGGGAATGGATGGGAGCGGACCTGTGGAGATTGCTCCGCTTGGCGACGGATCTGAATACATTAAATGGGTATACGCCAGCGGGACAGTGATGACTTCTGAGCCTTTTGATGAAAAGAAAACCAAGGGTGTAAAATTCTGGGGTGAGAAGGGTTGGATAGAGGTATCACGCGAGCACTACGCCGCATCTGACCCTGCCCTTAATCCGCCGCCGGCTGCAGAGGGTGAATCAGAGGGCCCGTATGAGACCAGGATACCCCACCAGCTTGACTTCATCGATGCCGTACGAAAGCGGACAGATCCGGTGGTACCTGTTGAGACGGGGCACAGTACCTGCACGGTCTGCACCCTTGGTAACATAGCCGTGCTGCTTAACAGGACACTCAGGTGGGATCCCACGACCGAAACCTTTGCCGATGATACTGACGGCGCCGCAACAGCCTTGCTGCACTACAGCTACAGGGAGCCTTACAAGCTTTAAATACATTATATGACAGACAGAAAAACAAGAGTCCGTTTTGCCCCAAGTCCCACCGGCCCGCTGCATATAGGAGGGGTGCGGACTGCTCTTTATAACTTTCTCTTCGCACGTCACAACGGAGGAACTTTCATCCTGCGCATCGAGGATACTGACCAGGCGCGTTACGTTGAGGGAGCGGAAGACTATATCATGGATTCACTTGCCTGGGCAGGAATAAAGGTCGACGAAGGTGTGCGTGAGGGAGGCCCCTTTGCACCATATCGCCAGAGTGACAGGAAGGAGATATATCATCGCTATTCTGACGAGCTTCTCCGCTGCGGAGATGCCTATTATGCCTTTGATACCCCCGAAGAGCTCGAGAGACTCAGGCAGGATTATGAATCGCGCGGCGAGACTTTCAACTACGGCTGCACCACCAGGATGACGATGTGCAATTCCCTTACCCTTTCTCCGGAGGAGGTTAACCGGCGCATTGCTTCCGGAGAGCATTACGTGGTCAGATACCGCATGCCTGACAACGAGGATATACATTTTTCGGATCTTATCAGGGGCGATATAGTGGTGAATACATCCACCCTCGACGACAAGGTTCTTTACAAGTCTGACGGCATGCCCACCTATCACCTGGCGAACATCGTTGATGACCACCTGATGGAGATATCGCATGTCATCAGGGGAGAGGAGTGGCTTCCTTCACTGCCTCTGCACGTGATGCTGTACCGAAGCTTCGGCTGGGATGCGCCTCTCTTTGCACACCTGCCACTGCTGCTCAAGCCCACAGGAAAGGGAAAACTCAGCAAGCGCGACGGAGACAAGATGGGATTTCCGGTCTTCCCCCTCTACTGGCCATACGGCGAAACAGCATCAGGGTACAGGGAGGAGGGTTACTTTCCCGAAGCCTTCGTGAACATGCTGGCCCTCCTTGGATGGAACCCGGGAACGGAACAGGAGATATTCACAATGGATGAACTTATAGCAGCTTTCACCATTGACAGGGTGGGGAAGTCAGGCTCGCGCTTTGACCCCGACAAGGCAAAGTGGTTTAACGCCCGGTATTTCCAGATGAAAACCGATGAGCAACTGGCTGACCTGTTCATCCCCCTGGTGAAGGAAAAGGGATTCAGTCCTGAGAGGGCAACGCTCGTGAGGATTGTTTCGCTGGTTAAGGAGAGGGCTGGATTTGTGAAGGATCTCTGGAATGAGGCCGACTTCTTTTTTGTTGCACCCCAGAGCTATGATGCTGAAGTGGTCAGAAAACGGTGGACTGCAGACTCACCCGTACAGATGAGGGAGCTCCGTGACCAGATTGCGGAAGTGCAGCCTTTTGTACCGGAGGTGATGGAGAAGAGCGTAAAGGAGTGGATTGCCTCGAGAGGATATAACACCGGTGCCATTCTCAATCTCTTCCGCCTGCTGCTGGTGGGTGCATCCAGGGGTCCGCATCTCTTTGACATCGCGGCCCTTATCGGCAGGGAGGAGACGCTGCGCCGTCTTGATGACGGGATCTCACGGCTGTCAGCATAAGTGGCATGAAGCTCCACGGGGAGATAAGATACATTGATTTTCACACTCATTCATCGGGTGGCAGGGATGATACCGTTGTCATCAGGAACCTGATGGCCGGTGATGAGGTGCCGGCTGATTTTCCGGCAAACACACTCTTTTCTGCCGGTATCCATCCGTGGCAACTGACCGGGAATAACCTCGAATATTTACAGACAGAACTTCTTCTCACTGTGGCACATCCCCATGTGGTGATGATAGGCGAGGCCGGGTTTGACCGGCTTCGCGGTGCGCAGGGGGAGGTACAGTACCGGGCCTTCCTCTTCCAGGCGCAAATGGCCGAAGAGATGGGGAAGCCGGTTGTTATTCACTGTGTTAAGGGATGGGATGAACTCAGGCGTGCGCGCAGGGAGGTCAAACCCGGCCGCCCGTGGGTCATCCACGGATTCCGGGGTAGCGGCAGCCTTGCAGCA
>JALONR010000067.1 GCA_025454815.1 Bacteroidales bacterium
ATCCGGCACCTATGACCTTGTAAGGTTATATGTGGATGAAGCAGGACTGAAACTCAGGGACTCCGGAGAGATCCACAGGGTTAAGGTGCCCGGCGGAGGTCAGACGGGTATAAAGATATTCATGCATCCTGCTCTTGAAGTGTCAGAGGGGAACCTTGAAGAGGTGCTGCTTGACATTGATCTCTCCAGGTCATTTATCCTCAGGGGTAATCCGGTACACAACAACGGTTTCATCTTCAAGCCGGTAATCAGGGCGGCCAACATGGCCAAAGCCGGATGCATAAGAGGCATGGTCACTGACACTGCAGGAGTGAAGGTTAAGGAAGCCACCGTATGGGTGGAAAAGGATACGGTTCTTGCAACAGCATTCACCGATACACTTGGATACTATGCAATCATCGGGGTGCCGGCAGGCGAATGGTCAGTATCAGCCACCAAAGATGGTTATGATACCGTCCGCTATGACGGAGTCAGTGTCATCGCAGGAAATAAAACCGTCAAGAATTTTGAGCTGACAAAAAAGTAGAAGCTTGTCAGACTATTGTATGGCTGAAACAAAAGCCGTGCCCGGGGGGTACGGCTTTTGTTTTTGAATAATTAATCCCTAAATTTGGATATTACGGCAGGGAGAAAAGTGATCGGCCAGGCATTACAACCAGGAATTAACCAATAGTAGGAATGAAAAGGAAAAGTACTTTAATCTATGTGGTGATGATTGCTGCAGCGCTGGTTGCGGTGATATCATGCGCCGTAAATCCCGTTACGGGCAAAAAGCAGATCATGCTGATGTCAGAAGCGCAGGAGGTGCAACTGGGGCTGTCATATCACCCTCAGGTAATGGCCACGTTCGGTGAATATGCTGATCCGGAGCTTCAGAATTATGTACAGGCGATGGGTACTGAGATGGGCAAGATATCGCACAGGCCCAATCTCGAGTACCATGTAAAGGTGGTTGATTCACCGGTGGTGAATGCCTTTGCAGTTCCCGGAGGATATATCTATTTTACAAGGGGTATAATGGCAAATCTCAATAACGAGGCTGAATTCATGGGTGTCCTGGGCCATGAGATGGGACATGTCACCGCACGCCACTCCGTCAGCCAGCAGACCAAGCAGCAGCTGGGAACCCTGCTGCTGATTGGAGGAATGCTTGCCTCGGAGAAATTTGCCAGTTATGCACAGTATGCCATGCAGGGGATGGAATTGCTGTTCCTGAGCTTCAGCCGCGATGATGAACGTCAGGCTGATGCACTGGGAGTTGAATATGCATCAAGGACAGGTTATGATGCGGCAAAAATGGCCGATTTCTACAAGGTCCTGATCAGGATGAACCTTTCCGAGGCTGAGGGAGGAGTGCCCACATTCCTCTCAACCCACCCCGATCCGGGTGACCGCTACAATGCCGTACTGAGGGATACGAGAATATGGCAGGACAGCCTGAAACTTCCTTCGTACAAGGTAAATGCCGATTCATACCTCCGGTTGATTGACGGAATGATCTACGGCGAGGACCCGAAGCAGGGCTACACCCTTGATAATAACTTCTACCACCCGGAACTTAAATTCAAATTTACCTATCCCCTCGGATGGAAGCTTACCAATGCACCAACCCAGGTTACAGTGCAGCCATCTGACGGCAGGGCGCTGATGCTCTTTACCCTGGCAAGCCAGAAGACCCTTGAATCAGCTGCAGACAGCACCCTTGCAATGTACGGACTGCAATTGCAGCGTGCAGAAAAGAGGACTGTCAACGGATTTCCGGCAATCATCACTCTCTCAAAACAGCAGGCCCAGGACCAGTCAACCGGACAGGTAAGCTCAAACGCGGTTCTTTCCTACTTCCTGCAGTACGGAGGACTGATCTACGTATTCCACGGCGTATCCGCCGAAGCAGACTTTGCCACCTACGCCCCGACAATGGAAGCTTCGATGAAAACCTTCGCCCAGCTGACAGATGCCTCAAGAATCAACGTCAAACCCAAAAGGGTTTATGTCAAAAAGGCCCCCCGTGCCGGAACCCTGGCAAGCACACTGAGCTACTATAACATGCCGCAGAACATGATGCAGGAACTGGCACTCCTGAACAATATGGAGCTTAATGATCCGGTTCCGGCAGGCAAATCAATAAAAATAGTATCCGAATAACCTGTCGGGTTATTTTGCTTATCCGGCAACATAAAATCAGAAATAAATTGACAGAACAGACATTCAGAAAACCAGGCTACAGGAACTGGATGGACAAAAACGGGCTTTACCTGAAATACGGTCTTATTGCCCTTCTTGTTCTATTCCTGCTTATAAGCACTCTCTTTCAGATACAACCTGAAGAGGTGGGGATAATTACCCGGTTCGGGAAGTATGTCCGCAAGGTTGAGCCAGGCCTCAACCTGAAGGTACCGGTTATTGAGAAACTCTACAAGGTTGCCGTTGAGAGGCAGCAAAAGGAGGAATTCGGGTTCCGCACCACCGCACCGGGCATCCGCTCGGAATATACCAAGGAAGGCACAGCCGATGAATCACTTATGCTTACCGGAGACCTCAACCTGGCTGATGTGGAATGGGTGGTGCAATACCGGATCGAAGATCCCTACAGTTTCCTCTTCAGGGTGAGGGAACCGGTGGTGGCACTGCGTGACATCTCCGAAGCTTCAATGCGTGAGATAGTTGGAGACCGCACCGTCAACGAGGTATTGACAGTAGGCCGGGCTGAGATAGCCTCCAGCGTACAACAGAAGATACAGCAGCTCTGTACCGAATATTCTCTCGGAATCAGAATAGAGCAGGTGGTGCTGCAGGATGTCAACCCTCCCGATCCGGTAAAGGATGCCTTCAATGATGTTAACCAGGCGCAGCAGGAAAGGGAAACACTCATAAACCAGGCGCGGTCAGAATATAATAAGGTCATACCCCGGGCCAGGGGCCAGGCGGAGGAGACAATACAGAGATCTGAAGGCTATGCAACAGAGCGTGTGAATAACGCCCTTGGCGAAACAGCCCGATTCAACGCACTATACCGGGAGTATATCAAGGCCCCCGAGGTAACGAAAAGGAGAATATACCTCGAGACGATGGAGGAAATACTTCCAAAGGCAGGTAACAAGATCCTCACTGATGAGAGCGGAAGAAACCTGCTGCCTCTGCTCCAGATGCAGCTCACCCAAAAACAATAACCCATGAAGGCAAATACAACAAAACTTATAGTGACCCTCTCGGTTATCCTGGTTTCCCTGCTGCTCATTCTTGAATGCGTGTATAAGGTGAAGGAAACGGAGCAGGTGGTGGTGACACAGTTCGGCAAACCAGTTGGTGAAGCTAAAATAACTCCGGGATTGAAACTCAAGATGCCGTTCATTCAACGGACCAACTATTTCGAGAAAAGATACATGGAATGGGATGGCGATCCGAACCAGGTGCCGACCAAGGACAAGAAGTTCATATTCGTTGACACCTATGCCCGGTGGCAGATAACCGATCCCCTCCAGTTCTTCAAGAGGCTTACCGATGAACGTGGAGCACAGTCGAGGCTAGCGGATATTCTTGACGGGGAGACCCGTGACCATATCGCCGGTCACAACCTTGAAGAGGTGGTCAGATCGGTCAACCGGACGCCAGTCTCCTCGGGCCTTATCGGAGAGGAGACCGGTGATACCCTGAACAACATTACCACCGGCAGGCAGAAGATTGAGGACATGATACTTCTCTCTGCCAATGAAAAGGCGAAGGACCTGGGAATAGTCATCCTTGATGTGCGGATCAAGAGGCTCAATTATGTTGAGGAGGTAAGGGCACAGATTTATGAGCGCATGAAGAGCGAACGTTACCGCATAGCAGAGAGATTCAGGTCAGAGGGACAGGGTGAGGCATCAAAGATCAACGGAGAGAAGGAACGTGATCTCAAGACAATACAGTCAGAGGCATTCCGTACGGCGGAGGAGATCCGAGGCCGGGCCGATGCCAGGGCAGCGGCAATCTATGCCGGCGCCTATGACCAGTCAGCCGCCTCACGTAATCTGTACGGATTCATGAAATCAATGGAGACTTTCCGGGTTACGTTTGATTCTTCAACAACCATCATACTGTCAACTGACAGCGAACTTTACAAATACCTGACCGACTTCAACAAGGGTCTCTGACCGGTCAGTAACCCTTATTGGTCAACACCTGGCTCCAGTCTGTCAAAAGAGACTGGCCGAAAGCCCTTTCCGCACGTATATTAGTTGGGAATTCATCACCGGAAACGATGAAAACATACTATCAGATAACAGCGGAAGAAATAGGTATCGTATTGCTCCGGAAAAGAAAGATTGCCAAAGCACTTCGCAGGTGGTTGCGTGAAAAAGGTTTGTCCTACGAATCTGTTTTTTACATCCAATAATCTTTCAGGTAGAGGTTCTGTTTAATACTTTCCCGGAGCAACAAAAACCGGCCCTCGCGAGGGCCGGTTTTCATTTCATCACATTCACAGTCTGTCCGGAATTCTTCCTTCTGACTGCCGTCCCGGTCCGCCGGCTGGCGGATGCGGGATAAAACTGCTGACTTCGTACTGCTGACTGCCGGCTGATCTATCCCCTGTCAGGGAAGAACCGGCGCCACCAGAAGTATTTCCTTATCCTTGCCATAATTATTTCGGATGCAAATATGCAAACAATTTTCGGCAGGAATTATTGTATCACCCTTTATTTTTTCAGCAGGTCACGTATCTCCTTCAGAAGAGTCACTTCCTCACTCGGAGGAGGAGGTGTTGCGGGGGCTGCCTCTTCCTTCTTCTTGAGACTGTTCATAGCCTTGATCACGAAGAAGATACAGAGGGCAACAATCAGGAAGTCAATGATATTCTGGATGAACATCCCGTAATTGATTGACACCTCGCTGACGGCAGGCTGAACAACAGTTGCACCTTCCATCACCGCATCCTGCCCTTTCTGCAGGATCGCCTTCAGGTTGCTGAAGTCCACCCTGCCAAGCAGCATGCCCAGCGGTGGCATGAGAACGTCATTCACAAGTGAAGTGATGATCTTGCCGAAAGCACCGCCAATGATTATACCAACGGCCATGTCAAGCATGTTGCCCTTTACGGCAAATTCCTTGAATTCCTTTACTATTCCCATAATTGATCAGGTTTTTGATTTGTAAATATCAACAGGTTAACTGTAACCAAATATACAAAAAGGTATGACATATACATTTTTAGATATCCTAATTTAGTTTCCGACCTGATTACTGTGTGATACGGCTTTTTTTTATTACCTTACATTGTTGAACAATTCCTGTGGCAATTCAGTTGACATATTAAATATTAACCTTAAAATGCAAAAGCTATGGCAGTACTGAAAGTTATTGAGATCCTTGCATCATCACCGGTCAGCTGGGAAGATGCAACAGCCAATGCCGTAAAAACGGCATCAAAGACAGTAAAGGAAATACGTTCCGTGTATGTCCAGGACCAGAGTGCAGTGGTGGTGAAGAACAAGATCACCGAGTACCGTGTAAATGTCAAAATAACCTTTGAAGTAATCTGATCAGACCGGGAAAATCATGGGACTTATTTCATTTATTAAAAACGCAGGCGCGAAGATCTTCAAGTCTGAAGAGAAACGTGAAGAGGAAAAAGCAAAAATGATCGCCGGACATATTGAAAAGTTCGGTTTTGATGTAAGCAAGGTGAAGGTTGCCGTTGATGATGAAAAAGTAATCCTTACAGGCACCGTTGACACCCTTGCCAATAAAAACAGGATCATTGTGACGGCCGGCAACATAGATGGCATCTCTCTGGTTGAAGACCATCTGCTCGTGACTGTCCCTGAACCGGTGGCTCCGCCTGAACCGGAGAAACAGTTCTACACAGTCAGGAAGGGCGATTATCTTTCAAAGATCGCCAAACAGGTTTACGGAGATGCGAAGAAATACCCGGTCATTTTCGAAGCCAACAAACCGATGCTGAAAGACCCTGACCTCATCTATCCGGGACAGGTCCTGGTTATTCCACCTCTTAAATAACAGAGTAATTAATACTCAGATGGGAGAGCCGGGTCCGAGACCCGGCTTTTCTGTATATATGGCAGGCAGGTACAGGAGACTCTGATACCCGGCTTTATCATTTATACATGACAATGGCAATACTCAGGGCCGCAATACCCTTCTTCCGCATCTGCGTAAAAGGCATGGCGCATGTCATTCCGGGATCAGCCTTCACAACAAATCAACAATTTTGTTGTTATATTTGCAGCAGTGAAAAAGATTCCTCTCATATCACCATTCATTTCACTTTTGCTGATAACACTCCTGCTGTCAGGCAGCTTCGGTTTTACCCTCATTCACCATACCTGTTTCCATTGCGGGACAGACGAGACTATTGCCACCATCTCCGGGGAGACAGTTGAACAAAACTGCCACTGCCATCACTCAGATGACCTTATGCACCCCCGGTGCAACCCCTCACCGGATCAGTGTGACGGTTGCTGCAGCAGTGGCGGGGGTGACCTGTTCCACAACCACGGCACTGCTGAGTATGTAGTTTCAGATGACTGCTGCTCACATGAAGCCGAAAGAGTGGTTACTGACGAACTGGTTCGTGCAGATTCACAAACTGAGATAATGCCTTACTTTCTTGCAGCAACAGTGGTTGCTGTAATGGAGGAGGCTCCTGTTGCAACAAATCATCATTCTGACGGCAACGAACCTTTTCACCGCGGACGCGACCTGACAACGCTTCTCTGCCGGTTACAATCCTGATCCTTTCATAGGGAAACAACTTTTGCACGGAAAAGCCTTAGCTTTTGCCTGCGTTATGTTGTTGCTGCATTTCCCGTGATGCTTACACAGCATCAAAGCGGCCGGATCATTTTAAAAATTATTTATTAAATCCCTATGAAACATTTAATTACAGTTTTGATAATTTTTCTTATGCCTGCCTTTGCCCTTGCACAGAAGCATCTGGAAGGCAAGGTGATGATCGCCGGGATGGAGGGTGCATCAGGAGGCGAAGGTCTGCCTGGGGCGAATGTTGTATGGGCGGGAACCTCAAACGGCACATCAACCAACACAGCCGGCTACTTTACCTTAAGGAAGCATAAGGATCATGAGATGCTGGTTGCCAGCTTCATCGGTTACACCAGTGACACGGTCAGAATAGGCCCTGATACTGATTATGTGGAGATTTTCCTAGAGGAGGACAACCTGATTGATGCAGTCACGGTTATCGGTCGTGCCACGGGAGCCCATTTTGACCGTGAAGCACCCATTGCCACTGTCAATATCACTGCCGCGGAGCTGTGCAAGGCAGCCTGCTGCAACCTGTCGGAAAGCTTTGTTACCAACCCCTCCGTTGACGTCAACTATTCTGATGCTGCCACAGGGGCGAAACAGATTCAGCTCCTTGGCCTGGCCGGTTCATACGTCCAGATACTGACTGAGAACATTCCTTCTGTCTACGGCCTGGGAGCCGCATATGGACTGAGCTATGTACCGGGGCCCTGGATGGAATCGATCCAGGTCTCCAAGGGAACATCCTCTGTGCGAAACGGTAATGAGTCAATAACGGGACAGATCAATGTTGAATACAAGAAGCCTGCGACAAGCGAAATAGTATTCCTGAACGGTTTCGTCAGCGATGCCGGAAAGATTGAGACCAATGCCAACGCCTCATTGAAGCTGAACGATTTCTGGAGCACAATGCTGCTGGGTCATGGCGAGACCCAGTCGGGAGCAAGTGACCACAATCAGGACGGTTTCCGCGACGAGCCTGACGTGAGGCAGTACAGCTTCATGAACCGGTGGGACTACCTGAGCAGTAACCTGACATTCCGTACCGCCCTAAAGTATATGAAAGAACAGAGAATTGGCGGTGAGTTTACCTATGACCGCAATGAGGCAAATACCTGGGACAGCGGTTACGGGATAAACATGGGTACGGAGAGGGCTGAAGCCTTCACCAAGCTTGGAGGTGTTTTCGGACCCACTGACAACATGTCGCTGGGATGGATCCAGAGCATCACCTTCCATGAGATGGACACCTGGCTGGGATACAACCGGTATGATGCTGCACAGAAGAGTTACTACACCAACCTCCTCTACCAGTACTATCCGGCAGAGAAGCATACGGTTGATGCAGGGGTCAGCTACCGTTATGACCATTATGACGAACTGCGTGCCGCTTTCAGGCCGCTCGAAGACCGGGTAATCACTGACCTTGCAGAAGAGTCCGTTGAATCAGTTCCCGGCGTTTTCATACAGTACACATATACTGACTCGGCAAAAGTTACCCTGCTGGCAGGCCTGCGATACGATTTCTACCGTAACCACGGTGCAAAGTTCACCCCGCGTCTGCACCTCCGTTATGAGATCACACCCCATATTACCCTCAGGGCTTCAGCCGGAAAAGGATACCGCACCGTTCATGTTATGGCCGAAAACCTCTATTATCTCGCCAGCAGCAGGGAGATGGTCATCGTTGACAACCTTGATATCGAGGAGGCATGGAATACAGGCCTTAACCTCACCGGATACATTCACATTGGCGGCAGGGAGCTGAGGCTGACCGGAGAAGCATACAGGACAAGCTCCATAAAACAGATAGTCACTGACCTCGACTCAGACATAGATCGCGTATCATTCTACAACCTCAACGGTAAATCATACTCGAACGTCCTTCAGCTTGAGGCTCAGATGCAGCCGGTGACAGGGCTTGATATTACGGCTGCCTGGCGGTGGAATGACGTTTGGCAGACAATTGGTGGAGAACTGCGCGAGAAGCCTCTTGCTTCACGCTACAAGGGACTGCTGACCGCATCATATACCACCCGCATGCGCAAATGGCAGATTGACTATACCCTTCAGTACAACGGCCCCGGAAGGATACCGTCAACCATGGCAAACCCGGAGCCTTACAGAAGACATGATTACTTCAGCGCCTACCCTGTAATGAATGCGCAGATAACAAAGTACTTCAGGAAATGGAGTATTTACATAGGCGCCGAAAACATCACAGGCTCAAGGCAGCACGAGGCCATCATAGCAGCCGATGATCCCTTCGGACCATACTTTGATGCCTCAATGATATGGGGACCGGTACACGGCAGGAAACTCTATGCCGGATTCAGGTTCGCACTTGACAGACCACAGAATTAATATAACCAGTTAATACCAGGACCATGAAATTCAATGTTCTAATCGCAGCAGTCACTCTCTTTCTCCTTTCAGCGGCCAATCTCGCCGCTCAGGAGAAAAACAAGAAGGAACTCTCGTCAGTCAGGTTTGAAACAAGCATTGACTGTGAGGGGTGCGTAAGCACAATCATGAAAAACATCCCCTTCGAAAAGGGTGTAAAGGATGTGAAATGTGACCTCACCACCAAAGAAGTTACGGTGCAGTACCAGAAGGATAAGACCAGCGCTGAAAACCTCAGAAGGTCAATTGAGAAACTGGGATACACCGCAGAGGAGGTGACAGAGAAACAAAAGAAAGAGGAAGGATCCGCTAAGGGTAACGATCAGTAATCCTTTGGTTGGATAGGACCTCAGGCCGGGCATCTGGATCCCTGGCGGGGATACGGAAGTGTATTGGCCGGTCAGCCGGAAATGCACTCTCCGGATGGGGAACAGGGATAGTATGTTCCGGCAGGCCGGTAAGGTATTCTCCATAGGGGAAACGGGGAATAATGAACCGGCAGGCCTGCCATGACATTGACTCCGGGGGGAATTCATGCGTGGCAGGCTGTTTTTTTTGCTGCCTGACAATGTCAGCCGGCCAGATTCCTGATAACCGCTGAGGCAAGGGCCATCAGGCTGATTCCGGTGTGATACCTGCCAGCTCCCTGATGACTACAGAGGCACAGGCTATCCCAAATGCTGCCGGCATGTATGACATTGTCCCGACGCTGGATGCCTTGTTGCTCTCCTGAGAACCCCTTACAATAAGGCTCTTGTCAACCACCTCCGGGCTGTATACTGCCGTAAATCCCTCGTGAACACCAAGCTTGTGCAGTTTCTTGCGAAGCATACGGGCCAGGTTGCAGAAGTTTGTTTCCGAAATATCGGCTACCCTTATGGCTGTCGGGTCATATTTGCCGCCGGCACCCATTGAACTTACAACCCTGAAGTTCAGCCTGAGGGAGTGATATACAAGAAATACCTTTGGTGAGAGGGTGTCAATGGCATCAACCACATAATCATACTTCTCCTCTTCGAGGATGTCAATCATCCTCTGGTCACGGATGAACTCTGGTATGATCCGGAGCCGGAGGTCAGGATTTATGTCACACAGCCTCTCTCCCATTACCTCGGCCTTCTTACGGCCGGTGGTTGATGTGAGCGCCGGCAACTGCCTGTTCCTGTTTGCAGCAGTCACCACATCACCGTCAATGATTGTCATTGCACCCACACCGGCCCTGCATATCATCTCCGCAGCCCATGATCCCACGCCACCCAGTCCTGCCACCAGCACGTGCGACTCCTTGAGCTTCTGCAGCGCGTCAGGACCCAGCAGCATCTCGGTACGTGAAAGCCATCCCTCCATTACAGGGTAAAATTTACCAGTGAATTGAAGTTTTTTCGAATCAGGGTCTCCGCTCCCGGTTCTTCGTACCCCGCGGCAGCCGCAAAGAGCCTGTATATCTCAGCTATGTCCTGGCCGGTTTCGTCAGTCTCAAGCAACAGTCTCTCATGACTGACCGATTCAAGGATTTCAGGAGTTACTCCCCTGGCGCCAAGTGAAAACCAGAATCCCTCCTCAGCCAGTGATGCTGCAAGGCTGCCGCTACCCCGGAATCCGTGGATGACCCACGGGCGGCCGGGTTTGACCTCCCTGCGCGCACGCCTGAGTTCATCCCATCCCTTAAC
>JALONR010000005.1 GCA_025454815.1 Bacteroidales bacterium
TTCTTTATCCCTTCAGGGGGTATCTCGGACAGGGGCCTGCTGGTTATCTCTCCGTCAAGGACAACAAGGGCATTTGAAGGTATTGAGCCGGCTGGAGGAGGTGGTGGCGGGGGTGGAATATTAACGGTATCTGTGATAACATTACCCCATTGCAACTCTATGGTTATGTTACTTCCGGCTGCACTGGCCAGGATTGCTTTTGTAACATAACCCACGTATGAGACCACCAGTGTGGCATCATCGGGGACATCCTCAATAGCGAACCTTCCGGCAGCGTCCGTGGTGGTTCCAATTGTTGTGCCCTTGATTATCACTACCGCTCCCTCGAGCGGATTTCCCTTCTCATCCGTTACCACTCCGCTGACATTCCTTGGAAAATCAGCGGCGGCAATAAATGAGGACCCGTGACTCTGGCTATCTGCACTGACCCTGTACTGTGGCTCAGCAAAGGCGAAAAGCACCAGTGCTGCGACAGGCAGGATCAGGAGCATCCTGAGTTTCCGGAATGGTGAACTGATTGTATTTTTCATCATTTGAAATCGTTTTTTGTTTAATGACTGACTGAAAAAATTGCCCAGGTCAATTACCGGCGAGCCGGCGATCTGATTCAGAAGCACAGCCCTGTAGACCGCCGGATGGGAAGTACGCTGCAGCGCCTCCTCATCGGCCAGGTACTCATGGTTCTGCCTGATAAACCTCGCATACATCCAGGTAACAGGATTGAACCAATGGACTGCACATAACAGCGAAGCAAGCAACAGGTCAAACGAGTGCATCTGCTTAATGTGAACCATCTCATGATTCATTATTTCCCTTGTCTCGGTCTCTGAAACTGAAGGATTGACAACAACAATGGAAAACAATGAAAATGATCCGGAGAATTCAGATGTCCTCAGCACCTTTACGGGATAACCTGATGCCTTGCCAGCCCTGACGGCAGCTCGCAGAACAGGAATTATCTGCAATGCATAGCGTAACACGATGATAACGATGCCAGTCAGCCAGGCAGCACAAAGTGCCATCCCCATTATATGCTGCCAGGAATCATTATCCTGCACCACCCCGGTTAAGGCGCCGGCAGTCACATCTGCGTTCATAACCGGCACTTCAACGACATACCGTATGGTAACCAGGGGAAGAATGACCGAAGCCAGGATGCCGGTAACAAGATAGATCCTGTTCAGAAGAAAAAACCTCTCATTCCTGAGAAAAAGATGGTATACCAGTGCAAACCCGGTTATCCATACGGCTGACCTGAGCAGATAAAGACCTATCGCTTCCATAACTTCTTTACTTTATGGTTTGATAACTCCTTTCTCGTCTCATCGATCAGCTCCTCCAGCTCAGCCATGGAAAGATCCTTCTCACGTGCAAAGAATGATGCCATGGCAGGGAACGAGTTGTCAAAATAACCCTCAAGAAGCCCGAAAAGCTGGTGCTTTGAATATTCCTCCCTGGAAACAGCCGGAAAATAGAGGTGTACGTTCCCATAAGACTTGTGATCAATGAATCCCTTTTTCTCCAGAATTCTCACTACAGTGGAAACCGTATTCCTTGCCGGCCTGGGTTCATCAAACCGGTCACGTATATCCTTGACCAGCCCTTCTCCCAGATCCCAGAGGATCTGCATTACCTGCTCCTCAGCCCTTGTAAGTTGCATCGTCTTCATAACTCTTCTGTCAATCCTTCAATGCAAATATATGACTAATTTCTTAGTCATGCAACTATTTTTGCAAAAATTTTGACTATTTTTTTAGTCCGCGACATATAAGTCTGTCTATATGCGCGTTACAAGACTCTGGATTACTCTGTCATTATGAAGTTCAAAATAAATATGTCATTTTAGCAGCAACTGTCTCCTAATATAAACACAATTACTAATGCCGGACCGGCAGACCATTATCTCCTATTTGCAGAGCTGGTCATAGGTAAAGACATGAAGTGCCACATCATCCCAGCGGATCTTTTCTCCCTGGAAATATTCCAGCATCTGCGGACAGTCTGAATACAGCTCCTGAAAATTATCCCGGTAAGACCCCTTTTTGACCTTGAAAGCCTGTGCTCCTCCCTTCACAAAGAGATAAACACGGTCTTCCCCACCCGTGACCTGTAATCCTCCGATGCTCAGTCCCCCGGTTTTGGCACCCGGTTCGGCGAAGACCTTGATCTTTGTATCAAAACCCGGATTCAGAAGTTGCAGAACTCTTTTTGCCTCCTTCTGGCCTGGAGTGGTTGCGGTTTCAAAAATGACCCATCCACGTTCCACTATGCTGTTCAGGTCACTGTTGGCGAACTCCTTTATAGAGCTTCCGGCATCACTGATCATGCTCAGCTTCATAAGATCCGAGACCTTAACTTTCAGTGATACGACCTGTTCTGGCGTAAATTTCACATTCTCTCCGGATTCAGACTTGACCTTCAATCTGGTTAGTCCGTTATTCACATAAACTCCTCCGGCAAATCTTCCTGTTATTTCCTCTCCCGACTGAAGGGTTACAACGCATTCATTACCATACATGGCGGCAAATCCGCCTTCTTCGATCGTTTCGACAAAACCCTGACTGTATGCTCCGCCCGTCAGGATCAAAGACACAATCACCATAATGACACCAAACACTTTTTTCATGATGCTGTATTTTAAAGGTTTGACTTTAAACCGAAATTTTCAATAGCAGTTTATATGTCCGCATGGTTACCGCTGTTTACCGGTCATCGTTCTCCTGTTAATAAAATGGCTGATGATAAAAAGTATCCCGATAATGATAAAAGGCAGGTTTATCATCACGATCACCCAGAGGGATGTATTCACAGACTGGGTTCTTTGAAAGTTAAGGTTATAAATGAATGGCGTAGCCGCCAGACCAACGAGAGCAATAAGAATGCCGCCTGTAAGCTCCCAGTGCCATGCCACAACAAGGAATGCCACAAGGATAAAGGAAGGCAGGAGGTGCATAAGCAATGACCCCAGGTTTTGAAAGAAAGTTCGCTCGTGTGAGAAGGAATCAAAAGCAAACATACTGATAAACAATATGGCAATAATACACAGGACCCGCGGTGTCCACCGAAGAATTTTCTGATATGGTTTCATACCTTTGTTGTTAGAATGCCAGACAAAGGTACGCAGCCTCAATTACGAAGTCAATTTTATTTCTTCACTGGCCTGCCTGTTATTCTTCCGCAGTTTTATTTGCCGAGACTGGCCTCAGTACGATGAGTTGCAGCACTACAGCCGCCAGTACGGGAATTGCCAGGAGGGCCATATCCCTTGCGAGGTTGCCTGAATCCATTGATTTCCCGAGCAACCTTGTAATGAATGCACCCGCAAAAACCCCTGTCATATTCATCAGGCCATAGCCTGTCGCCCTCAGGCGGGGCGCCACAAACTGGCAGAGAATGGGCATGTTGTTTGCATCAAACATACCGTAACCAATACCAAATAAAACGGCACCGCCAACTATCCAGAGGTAACTGTGCCCGAATCCTATCAGCAGCAGTGAAGGTATTGTAAGGGAGAGTCCAATGACACCTGTATAAATACGCCCCCGGAGGTTCCTGAGTATCCACCTGTCGGAGAGAATGCCTCCAAAGATAACTCCAACAAGGGATGATGCTGCAATTGTAATTGTGGACATCGGCCCGGCAACCGGCATTTCAATGCCGAGACTTGAAGAAAAGAGGGTCGGAATCCAGTTCTTTACAGCCCATCCCGGAATGCTTGGCACGGCGAAATAAAAGAGTATCATCCAGAAACTGGCCATTCCGAGCAGAACAGATAATCCTGAAACGACTGACTTAATTCCTGCAGTTCCGGGTGCTGCCCTCCTTGCCTTTTCCCGATACTTATACTCTTTCAGAAAGAGAATCAGGACAACGCTGTAGATAATGCCTGCAATCCCGAAATAGTGAAATGTCTTCTGCCAGGAAAGACTTTCGGCCACTGTTGCACCGAAACCGCCCAGGGCCTGTCCCATATAAAGACCGGTCATATGTATGCCCACTGCAAGTGATCGTGTTGATCCCTGATGGTAATCAGCTATCAGTGACAAACCGGCCGGGATATAGAGAGCCTCGCTGACCCCCATGATGGCACGAAGAATATAGAGAACATTATAGTCATGGGTATAGCCCATGGCGAAGGTGACACCTGACCATACGAAAAGACTGCCGGTTATCAGCCACTTGCGGTTGAGCCTGTCGCCGATTATACCGGCAACAGGACTCATCAGCCCGTATATCCACAGGAACACAGCCATGAGCCTTCCGAAGTTCTCAGCTTTCTCCAGCTCCATGATGTCAATCATCATGGCATTTTTCATGGTAGAGAGCATCTGGCGGTCCATGTAATTCAGCAGTGCAACCACCCAGAGCAGTGCAACCACCAGCCAGGCATATCTTTTGTCACGGGTACTCTCTTTCCCGGCAGTTTCTATTCCGGCAGCCTTTTTCATTGATCTGCAATTTTAGCCGTTTCCATAGTGCTGAATGTTTTCCATACCTGAAGCAATCCCCTGGGTACATGAAAACAACCCTTCCACTTACCTCCCTTCAGAGGCAGGAGAACATCTCCCCTGCGGTTCAGATATCCATACCACTCACCATTTTCGGGATCAGGGAAATGACTCCATGTAAATGCGTCAACCCTTTCAAACCAGTCGAGGCATCTCTGGTCCCCGGTAAGCATGTAACCTTTTGCCAGCGAAATCAGTGTCTCAATATGCACCCACCATAGTTTCTGATCCCATTCGAGCTGCTGGGGAGGATACCCTTTCACGTCAAGGAAATAAAAAATTCCTCCGTACTTTTCGTCCCACCCTTTTGATAGTGTCGCCAGGGTAATCTCTTTGGCGTTGTTTGCCAGCCTCGTGTCCCCCATTCTTTGTGCAAGATCCATCATGAACCACATGGCTTCTATCGCATGTCCCGGATTAAGTAGCCTTCCCTCAAAACTGTCAGAGAAGGAACCGTCAGGAGCAACATTTTCAAGTATCACACCATGATCCGGATTGTAAAAAACATCCATGACTTCCTGGATGCAATCGACAGCAATTCTCTCAACAGTCTCTTCATCAAGAAGGTGCGAGATAATCCCTGAAAGATTGCTGAGGATCATGGGCAGGGAGAAACCTTTGAGAGGCCTGGTGCCCGGATAACTTTTTGCCCATTTCCCCTTGGGATTTTCTGACCGTGAGAGGATGTTGCTGAATGTTCTTAAGGCGATGTCTCCGTACCTTTCATTGCCGGTAGCCCTGAAAAGTTCTCCGAATGCCATTGCCGCAAAGCAATCGGAGAAGATATTGTACGGCTGCACCAGCGGCTTACCCTCCCGGGTCAGCGAAAAGAAAAAGCTACCTCCAGGGTCTTTGCAATACCTTTCGAGGAAGGCAGCCCCTGACATTGCGATATCCAGCCACTCCTGCCTCTTTTCCACATTGTTGTACAGGTGGCTGAACATCCAGACTTCCCTTCCCTGGAGCCAGACAAACTTGTCAGTATCATATACATTTCCCTGCCTGTCAAGGCAAGTAAAAAAGCCGCCATACTGCATGTCAGGCGAGTATTTCATCCAGAAAGGAATTACGTCATCAAGCAACGCTATCCTGTATCGTTCTGCCACCGATTTCAAATCTGCCCGGTTCATATCCATCTACCTGAATTTAACCATCCTTACTTCAACGGTTCTGATTCCGGGCTTAATCTCACCTGAAGGTATTACAATACCCCACGGAGTTTCCACTGCTGCTGTGGTAACCTGGGCAGGTCCGGGGATCTCGCCGGCAGGTATGCACTTACCTGTCTCAGTATCAATAACAATCACATTCCCCGAAAACCCGGGGTGATGTTCCTGCAGCTTTATATACTCCTGTCTGCTCCTTGCCAGAAGGGCTGTATCGGTCTCCCTGGCCATTACGGACAGGATTGCTTCGACCCTGTTGAAGACTGATCCGTCATTGCCTCCAAACAGGACAACGTACCTGTCTTCAACAGCGGCTCCGGTGCCGGCTGCCAGGCGCATGACCCTTCTTCCGTCGGTGAGGTCACCCTCATGAGTCCACAGGTCGGATGAAAGCGAATAACTGAATATCTCAGAACGTATAACCGAAGTATCATCACCCTCTGTCCTTGTTCTGCCTCCTATCAGCCAGAGTTCCGGTTCATTGCCGTTTACCGCGGCCATCACACTGTTTATCAGCGGCAGGGGAAGGTCGGCATGCCTTCTCCAGCCGGAAGCCACATCATCTGTATCCATGCTCCAGAGTGACCTTGAAGATCCTTCCGGGGTCAGGCCACCGGCAATAAACACAACTGATCCTGCGGAAGCGGCTGCGGCATTGGAAACAGGGACCGGCAGAGGCGTAAGAGGAGTAATCAGGGTCTTTCCGCCGGCGACAGAGATGATAAAAGCCTCATCTGTAAGTCCGGTCTCCGTTTCACCTCCCATGCAGACAACCCCTGCTTTCACCGATGCTGATGCCCCGTAGGCAACTGGACGCGGCAAACCCTCCGGGCCTTTCATGACCTTCCATCCCCCGCTACCCGAAGGAAGCTGCAGCGTATAAATCTCATCATGATATTGCTTTCTGCCACCATGCCAGGGCATTGTATCGGGGAAATTCGCTCCGCCGGCAACAATCAGTGCGTTACCGTGAATGCCGGCAAACGGACCGGCAATGCCAGGCTGAATCTCGCCTGGCAGGACGGGCGGCAGCGGGACCATATCTGTCCATTCTGTTTTCATCTTAGCACATGAGTTAATTGTTAGTATACCGGCAAACGCCAGTATTGCCGCCAAAAATGGGAAGCGCAGCCCTTTCACGACAGGTCAGAGCTTTGAAAACAAATCATCCATCCCCAGCCTCCTGACATCCGCAGTAAATGCCTGATAGTCACTTCTGCTCATGTTCCTTACAGGCAGCCTGAATTCTCCGCATTCAAGGCCTATGTACCGCATATATGCCTTACCGGTGGCTATGCCTCCGTACTTTCCTAGGAGGGTGATCATGTCAATGGACTTCTGCTGAAGGGCCCGGGCCGTCAGCTGGTCATTGCGTTCAAAGGCTTCGATCATCCTGTGGTAGAGAGGTGCAGCATAATTAAAGGTGCTGCCGACAGCCCCGCGGGCACCAAGAACCAGTGCTGAAAGGAAGTTCTCATCCCGGCCCCACAGCATGTCAAACCTGCCTTTTTCGAAATGCAGACAATTCAGGAAATCCATAAAATCCTCATGGGTAAATTTTATGCCAGCAAAATTTGGCACCCTTGGGGCAACCTCCTGCATGAATTCAATCATATTGTAATAGCCTCCCGTGAGTACAGGAATGTGATAGTAATAGACGGGCATTTCAGGAACCGACTCTGCTATCCGGATGAAGAACTCTGCCAGCATCTTCACATTTGCAGGTTTGAAATATGACGGAGAGGTCAGTGCCACCGCATGGAGCCCCATCTTTTTTGATTCGGTTGCAAGCTCAATGCAGTCCTTGTAGCATGTTCCGCCAAGGTGATTGATGACCCTGATCCCCTCCCCGGAAGATGCGCGGGCCCACGCTGCGGCAACCTGCAGCTTTTCATGCTTTGTTGTTGATACGCCCTCACCGGTTGAACCGTTTATGAAGGCGCCTGCTACCCCGTTGACAAGCAGGTGTTTGCAGTATTTATCAATCAGGTCCGTATTGAGTTCCCCGTCCGGGTGCATCGGGGTGAACGGTGCGGCAACGAGGCCGACGAGTTTATCAATCTTCATAGGATCAGTTAAAATTAGGTTTAATATCTGTAAAACCAGGCCCTGATATACCGAAATTCACGACACCGGAGCCTGAATGCCCGGTATTGCCCGGCAGCTTATAGCCAGAAATATCAATGATTGTGTCCACCGGGAGTTTTTTCCCGGGGGAATAAATAAGTCCTTCCGGCTGCTTCTTGCCATCAGGGGTGACTACCATGGCGGTGAACATCCATTTTACAAGCCTTGTCTCTGCCGAGGTGAATAGTCCGACAGGCAGTTTGATGACAATGCTGTTCCAACCTTTGATAAGGTGTACTTTTGCAGGGGGCCTGCTCCACAGGTTTTCATTGGTATAGGGTGTCTCATGATCAGGCTTAATCATCCGACTTTCCCAAACCGGAGGCGTAACCAGTTCTCCGTTAACCCAGACCCTGCTCTTCTCATAATCCCACTCACCCTGAGGCGGTGCCATATCAAGCTCAGACCTTCCGTAGTTATGGGTTGAGAAATGCAATCCCGCCTCCATTTCACCCGGACTGAAGACCCAGGTATAGGCGTATGCCGTGTGGTCAGGTTTGGGCTCATCGTAGAAGGCCGGCACCTTATCTCCCCATGTGTGCCTCAGGTACACCGCCGCACCTGCGGCAGTAAGAAAAGGGACCTGTGCCGATGAACCGCTGCCGGGATTGACTGCAAGATCTCTTTCAAACGATGCAGAATAATCCAGGTTCCCATTATTGGGATACTGGCTGCTGATATTCCAGAAGATATCTGTCTGGGCCAGGTACGGGAAGGGTATCCCATGGAGGCTCTTCTCCCTGATATCCATCATCCTGGACTCAAAGTCCCGGAACCTTTCATAGACATCATCACCCGGCATCCCCATCCTTACACCCCGCGACTTGATATCATCTCCACCTCCAATCCATGACCTTTCAGCAAATGCAAGCATCGTGGGGTAAAATGAATTGGAAACGAGGATATCCTCGACTGATGACGGTTTCCTGTCGTTCCATATGCCGCAAACGCCTCCGGCAAGAAATTCGGAACCCTGCCCCGAATCGCACATCCTCGAGTTGAAAATTGAGAAAAGGTCCGAGTAACAGTCAGTATGGTTGAGATAGCGGTATCTTGAATCAATTACCACAGTCCGGGGCGGAAGAGTAACATCAGCCCAGAGCTGCCGGATGGCATATTCATCCATAACACCTCCCGGCAGCCAACCTATAACCTCCATGCCATGGCTTCTGACAACAGCCATCATTTCCCTTACAAAACCAGGATCTGTTATTTTCACCTCATCAGTGCCAATGTGAAAAAAGCGGCCGCTGAAAAGCTGACATGCCTCACCCAACAGTTGGCTTACAATCTTCTTACCCTCTCCTGACTGCATGGTATGGCCCGTTGCCCTGGTGAACGCAGCGCTGTGGCCGGGCATGTCAATCTCGGGGATGACCTCTACGAAATATTCGTTACAGTACCTGATAAAATCTGCCACCTCCGCCTTCGAATAAAAGCCGTTTTTATCCCTCAACGTGACTGCCTCTGACACCAGTTCAGGGAGAATATCACTCGCCAGTCGCCACGCAATATCCTCGGTCAGGTGCCAGTGGAAGGTATTTATCTTGAACCTGGACAGTATTCTCACCTCTTCTTTCAGTTCTTCAATTGGAATAAAGCTTCTGCCCGTATCATGCATAAAGCCCCTGATCCTGAAAGCCGGCCAGTCTGTTACCATACAACCGGAAAAATACTGCCCTCTTTCATCAATTCCCTTCAACTGATCAAGTGTTGTCATTGCCCTGAAAAATCCCTCATCACCGGTTGCTTCCACGAGAACTGAATCTGAACTCACCGTCAGCCGGTAAGCTTCATCGATGTTAACCGGGATTTCATCAATAGTCGTGACAACCACCTTTCTTACGCGAGGATCGTTAAAGGGATCTTCTCCCCTGAGATAGAATCTTCCGGGACTCCATGTTATCTTTTGAGGCATGGGCAGCAGTGAGGGCTTTTCTTCAGCAGGTGATGCCGCAGCTTCAATGCATGCAAAGAGGATCAGTCCTGACAGCAAAAACCGGCTTTTTGGAAGAAAGCTCATCTGCTCCGGGATTAATTAGTTGCCTTCATCAAAAAAATCTCTTACAGGAATCTTCTGGAAATAGAGCTCTTTGGTTCCCTCATAGAGGATTCCTACATGTTCTTCATCAACCATTGTAAGGCATGAGTAACCGTAGCCCTGTGGAGCATAGACTTCAACGGCATTCGTGGCCGGCCAGGTCATCCCTTCGTCAGTGCTCATCCTTATGGTCATTTTTATGCGGCTCGATTTGTCGGCGGGATTTGAGAAAAAGAGTACTCTTTTGTATTCACCCCCGATTTTCACCTTTGCTGCGATCAGGCTAGCCATACAGTTTGGTTCTGGCAGGGCCGAGTTGGAAGTGGGGTGTGTGGTCCATGTCTGTCCGAGGTCAGCTGTAACAGCCACTGCCCTTCCGTTGGCCTCACCCTTGTCTGCCCTGTTGCGGTCATCACGCATGTTAAGCATCAGTGTACCGTCAGCAAGTTCAGCCACCTGAGCCTCGGTAGTATTTGATTTTGCACCCGTTCCGATATGCCAGCTGACACCTCCGTCCTTACTGTAAACAATGGTGGAATGGCAGGTATACTGACCGCCATCGATTGCCTTTACCCCCAGGTCAGCCTTGAACTGTGCCGGGAAGACCAGGGTTCCGTCACTCATGGTTATACCACGACCGGGACCCTGAAGCAGCAATTGCCATGCAGGACTTTTGATCTGTCCGGTAATATTTACCGGAGCTGACCAGGTAAGGCCCTCATCGGTACTCTTCACCAGCATGAACTGACCTGTTTCCTGAGGAGTCATACCAGGCATCGATGCCCACCAGAGCATTTTATCCGGTGCAGAGCCGCTCATCCATAGGGCTGCCGCCCAAAGGGTATTTGTAAAATGATCATAGAGTATGCAGGGGTCACCTATTCCATTGAGATTCTGAGACAATCCCCCGTATTCTCCCATATCCATTATCACCTTCATTGGCTCCCATGAGCGGCCTCCGTCGGTGCTCCGGCTCATTCCGATGTCGATATCCTCCTGCAGGTCCTTGCTGTTGTTGTACCTTATATCATAAACAGCAACCAGAGTTCCGGAATTTGTTGTTACAATGCCGGGTATCCTGTAAGTGTCTGCTCCGTCCTGCCCCGCTTTCCTGACTATCCTGCCGAGGCGGATTACCCCCTCACCCTTCCCGGCGATGTATTCAGCAGACGATCCGTCGCTGAAAGAAAAGGTAACAGATTCAAT
The DNA here is from genome assembly GCA_025454815.1 of Bacteroidales bacterium. Lineage (GTDB taxonomy): Bacteria > Bacteroidota > Bacteroidia > Bacteroidales > VadinHA17 > SR-FBR-E99. Next base: position 11,049 of record JALONR010000005.1, read on the forward strand.
TTTGAGCTTCGAGGAAGGGTCAGCTTCCGGGTCAGCTCCGAAATCGAGGACAAAAGTATGCTTACCCTCGCCAACGGCCAGGTTACCCTTAAGCAGGGTATTAACTGCCGGATTATCAGATTTTGCCCACTGGGTCTTTACAGGTACTCCGGGTACAACTCCGGTATACCATGCAGTCAGAGCGTCAAGTGACCCTGTCTCACTGTCAGGTGAGAATGTCACCCCGATACCGGTCAGTGTAAGGTCTGGGCCCGAACCGGAGACAGTAAACATGGTCTTAACCCGCTCATTGTGTTCAGATTCAGGAAAAACAGGTTCAACGGAAAATATTGCCTCCGCATCACCGGCTTTCATTACTGACACTGTTTCCTGTGATTCCCCGCACCTGGATGCTGATAGCATCAGAGCTAAAATAAGCAGCAATATTCTCATAAATACAAAGCTTTAAAAAAAATGTGAGTTTAAAAACAGGCAGTGTCCCGGCCGTCAGACGGCCGGGACTGTCTGCCTGTCACCCTAAAACCCGGTTGAAAAACACCATAATCCTAATAACCCTCTGTCTGCTCCAGCATGGAATCATCGGCCAGCATGCTCTGTGAAATCGAATAATATATCTTGTATGCTTCAGACGGGTTCATTGTAGCCACCTCGTCAAAGACAAAAGTGCCTCCGGCCCTTACCAGGTCCCACCACCTCTTGCCTTCACCGATGAATTCCTTCATCCTCTCGTCAAGGATGGCTTTTGCATTTGCCGCCTGGGTGCCGTTGGTGTAAATGTAAGGCGCACCATAACTTGCCCCGTAAGCCCTCTGCCTTACTGCATTGATCTGGTCAGATGGGTCGGCTGAAAGGTTATTCCTGGCTTCGGCAAGCATCAGCAGAACATCAGCATAACGGTACAGGGGAACATTATTGAAATCCTTCCTCAGGTTGTCCACATCCACAATCCCCAGAAACTTGTTCAGAACAGCACCCTGGTAGCTTGCCTCACCAGCAACATAGGGGATGTGGACGGCGCCATCAGTGTAGAGCCGTAGGAACGTATTCCTCCTTGAGTCATTGACATCATCTATCAGCAACAGGGTCTTGTCTGAAGGGCCATAACGACTAGCACCGTTTATTACATATCCGGACATTGAATTGCCTCCGTCGTCAAACATCGGTCTGATATCCACTGCCCTGCCTGTAAAACTGTTGTAGAAGTTGGAAGCCTGGTCTTTCTGATAATCGAATGCGAAGATGAACTCCTTGTTGTTCTCATTGCCCTGACCCCACAGCTTGTCAGAAGCAACCAGCTCAAAACCGGTTACTGCCTCCAGCGCTGTTCTGGCTTCGGTGAAATCACTGTTTCCGCCACCGAGAACCTTGCCTGACCAGAGATATACGTCCCCTTTCAGAGCCAGGGTAGCTCCTTTTGACCAGAAGACATTCCTTCCCAGCCATAGGCTGTTGTCATCGCCAAAATATTCAAGGGATTTGGCAATGTCACTCTTGACGAGCTGCATCACCTCGCTTTTGGGTGAACGGGGTTTCTTGAGTTTTACAAGATCCACTTCCAGCAGAGGCTCAGTGGTGATGGGTACATCACCCCAGGCCCTCAGCATGGTGTAATAAACCTGTGCACGAATCCCATACACCTGACCCATGAGATGGTTAAGATCAGACTGTTTTGTGAACTTGACATCGGGTGCATTCTTGATGAAATCATTCAGATAATGGATGAATCCGTAAAAATTGGCCCAGTTGCCAAAATGAACGACAGTGGAACTGATATTGTTTTCTATCAGGTCTGTTCCGAAAGGAGACTCTATGGTGTTTCCGCCCCATACGTCAGAGCGCAGTTCACCCATCTGCCAGAAGGTACCGGCATAGCCCCTGTAGGATGCCATTATTCCGGTATGAGCAGCCTTTACGGCCTCCTCACTCTCCCAGAAGCCATTGAAGGTGAGCTGACTTTCAGGCTGCATGTCGAGCTCACATGCATTAAGCATCGTGATGCCCACAAGTAGTATGATAAGTTTTTTCATTTTCATTTGTTTTTGATATTAGAAAGTGACGCTTAAACCAAGGGTATATGTCCTGGGAAGCGGAAATCTTCCATAGTCGATGCCATCACCCGATTCTTCCGGCAAGCTGCCAGAGAAACCATTTAAATAGGCCAGGTTGGCGCCGGTAAAGTAGACCCTGAGATCATTGAACAGATCATTGACCTTGCTCCCGGGAAGAGTGTAACTGAGTGTTACCTCCCTGAGGGCAAGGAAGTCACCTTTTTCCCACATCCTTGAGCTGCTGCTGGTCATTGAACCCTGGTCACCGCCTCCGGCGAGATGGTTCTTCTGCCTGTCAACCAACGTGAAGATGGGAATGTTGGATGTCGGATTCTCCGGAGTCCAGGTATCCCTGATCTCAACCGGACCGTTCTGGTTCCCCTGGGTCTGTGCGATTCCCTTGACCCTCCGGCCGTTGATGATCATATGTCCTACGGTAAAGTCACTCCTTACAAACAGGTTGAAATTCCTGTAGGTCAGACCTGAGGTGAGACCACCGGAGAATTTAGGGGTTCTGCGTCCTATCACTTCCCTGTCAAGGTAGTTGATGATATTGTCACCATTGACATCCTTCCAGATTGCATCACCAAGGAAACGAGTATCCTTGTCCTGTGCAAACTCAACAATCCTTCCTGCATGGGCATTGATCTGCTCCTGGGTCTGATAAACTCCCTCGAATATATAGGCAGTGATTACGTCATATCCGACCCTCTCACCTTCCTGGAGACCACCTACGTAAATTGTGGTCCCTGTTGCAGGGTCATAGATTTCCGTACCACCCTGCCTGTTTTTGTCCACACCGTTGTCAGGAAGCTGCTTGGCGTAGTTCCTGACCCTGTAATATGTCAGCCCCAGGTTCCATGTCAGATCTGACGTCTTAACTACATCAGCATTTAGCTGCAGTTCAATACCCCGGTTCTGAAGAGTTCCGTTATTTGTTGTAATTGAAGAGAATCCTGTCCAGAGCGGGAGGGTAAGTGCTGCAAGCTTATCCTTTACATCCCTGACAAAGTAATCGGCTATTACCGTCACCCTGTTGTCAAACAGCCCCATATCCAGGCCGAAGTTGAGAGTTGTGGAACGTTCCCACTTGAGATCCAGAAGGGGCAGTCCGTTGTTGACATAACCAGTCTGGCCATAGTATACTGATGTTGCGCCATAGCTTCCGAACACGCCAAAGTTGCTGAGAATGTCAATATTGCCATTAACACCGTAGCTGACCCTGGGCTTGAACTTGGTTACATATTCACTTACGCGTGAGTTCCTGAAGAAATCTTCATTGTGGGCATTCCACCCGAGTGATATGCCCGGGAAGAAATCATACTTGTTGTTCCCGAGACGTGAGGTTCCGTCATAACGGAATGTAAGCCCGAGAAGATACTTGTAATTGAAATCATAGTTAACCTGCCCGAAGAGTGAAGCAATTTCGTACCCGGTCCTGAAAGAATACGGAACACCGCTGGCCTCTGAGCCCACATTCATGGTATAGATCAGGTCAGTGGGAGAGAGTCGGGTTCCCCCACTCATATTGAATGACTTTTCGGTAAAATATTCAGCACCCAGCAATGCATTCACATTGTGCAGCCCCGCAAATGATTTTTTGTAATTAAGCAAGCCGGTCAGCTGATGACGGAGTGTCCTGGCCAGCGATGCTGATGCGTTGCGTGAAGTGATAAGGCTTCCCGAATTAAGATATGCCTTTGTGAACGATTCGTTGCTGTTGTTGACCGAGAAGTGGCTGCCTCTCAGGGTGGCAGTAAAATCCTTCAGGAATGTGTAATCAAACTGCACAGACCCTGACAGTCTCTGCTCAAGGTTGTAGTTGACAAACTTGTCATAGTAGTAAAGAGGGTTGCCGAATCCGAGGTAGGTACCAGGCTGGTACTCATTTGAAAGACTACCGTCAGGATTATTATTATATATACGTGATGTCGGGGCAAGACCTGCCGTCCTCTGGAAAAGGTTGTAGTCGCTGTCATATGGCAGGTCCCTGTTGGAGTGCGCATAGAATATGTTTGATGAAACCTTGAGGGCATCCGTCAGCTTGTAGGAGGCATTGAAGGTACCTGAAACTCTCTTGAAGGCAGAGCCGATAACCAGGCCGTTGTCATCCATGAACCCGAGGCCGAGGTAATAGGTGCCCCTGTCATTGCCGCCGTCAAAGGAAAGTGTGTAGTCCTGCGAATTGCTTTTCTGATAGAAGAGCTCATTCATCTGGTTCTCCATGAAAATCAGGGTAGTGCCTGGATTGACCGGATCTTCCATTGTCTGCCATCCGTCATAGGCGAGGAGGTACTCGTTGGCAGGTGAAAGGACCATTGTAGTGTATATTGAGTTGGTAGTATTGTTTCCTACACCGGCGGCATTGTTTCCCGTAAGGAACTGGTTGAGCCAGGCATAACCCATAACCTCCTGGGCGGCTTTTACCGCAAGCCTGTTAAACTTGACGTAATCAGCTGCATTGAGATACTCCATCGGATCACTGGGGCGGTTATTGAAGGTAAACTTTGACCTGAGGGTAATGTTTGCCTTGCCGCTCTTTCCCTTTCTTGTCGTTACCAGGATAACACCGTTGGCAGCCCTTGCACCATAAATGGCGGTTGAGGCTGCATCCTTCAGAACCTCTATTGACTCAACGTCATCAGAGTTGAGTGCATAGAATGTGCTGGGGACACCGTCAACAAGGATCAGGGGTGAACCTGTTCCGTCAAAACTGGTACCGCCGCGTACCACCAGGTTCGGCGTAGTTCCGGGCTGACCACTGGTCTGGGTTACCTTAAGCCCTGCAATAGTACCCTGCAGTGCAGTGGCAATATTCGAGCGCGGAGCATTCTCAAGTACCCTGGTATCAAGCTTTGAAATGGAGGTTGTCATCTCCGCGCGGGACTGGGTGCTGTAACCGGTTACAACAATCTCATCAAGGACAGTTGTCTCCTGTGCCAGCAGAATATCGATAACATCCCTGCTGCCGATTGCAACAGTCTGTGTGACATAACCCACCATGGAGACAACAATTTCATTGCTGCCGGCAGGAACATTCAATTCATAGGAGCCGTCAGCCTGGGTGGAAGTTCCCACTGTCGTGCCCCTGACAATAATAGTCACAGAAGGCAACGGAAGCCCGTCTCCGGCATCAGTCACCGTTCCTCTGATGGATTTCTGGGCCATCATTGTGCTTCCGCTCAGTAATACAGCAAGCAGAAACATCATCAACCCAGGTAAGAAAGTTACTTTTCTTTTCATAGAGTGTGATTGGTTTGGGGTTAATATTAACTATTGTTAAAAATGTTTTATGTAATACATAAGACAGTACAAAAATAATTTTTTAATTTTACATGCAACAGTTCTGCCGTTTTTTTTTCTTCTTTTGTATTAATTTTCTTGAAATCAAACCAATAATGGATAACCGGGACCTGAAACTGGAGCTGAAGGCAATCGATACCAGTTCACTCGTGGACAAGGTTGAGATGCGGCTTATCGAAGTGTTTCTCTACAAGGAACTCAAACCTGGTGACCCGATCCCCAAGGAGACAGAGCTTGCACAGCTCATGGGTGTCAGCCGGACAGTCATCAGGGAGTCACTCAACAGGCTCAAGACGATGGGACTGGTTGAATCAAAAAAACACAGGGGAACAATCATAAAAAGCCCTGACCTGTCGGCAATACTCGAAAAATCCCTTATCCCGAGAATCCTTGACAACAAGACCCTGATGGATGTTTTTGAGATCCGCCTCGCACTTGAGGTGGGAATGGCCGACTTCATCTTTGCACGCAAAACACCCGAAGATATCAGGGAACTTGAGGAGATTGTTGATATTGAACCTGATCATTCTGACGATATTCTCTTCGACGTGGAACACGAAATGAGGTTTCATGGCAAGCTTTACTCCATGACGGGCAATGAAACCCTGAACGACTTCCAGAATCTTATTCTTCCTGCCTTTCAGCATGTATATGACATCGGGCTCCTGAAAATCAAGGTCAAGCGGAAAAAACACAAATCCCACAAGGAGCTGGTGGCTCTCCTGAAAAAAGGGACTCCTGATGAATTCCGCGAAGGTATGAGAAGACACCTTGAAAACCACTTCGTCAGGATCCTTGGAGCTACCGAGGATCAGGCAATCAGAAGGTAGTAAAGATCAATCACTGCAAAGAATCCAATTTGTACGGCAAACAGCGGAAGCGCCCTGTCGTTGGGCTTCTCTTCTCCCCAGACCCTGACAACTGTATGGAAAACTGCTGAAAAGATAAACCAGGCCAGGTAATTTTTCAATGGAATGATGCCGCATTCCCATGACCACATATCGAGCCTTGTTGCCGCCGGTTCAAGGATAATGTCATAAAGCACCATCAGCAACGAGCCGGTGATTATGATGAACAGCGACTTCGTCCATGGGGTCTCCCTTCCTCCGGCCTTAACCGGCATCCTGTCCCATATCCGGCGACTGATCACGTTTGTACAGTAAATAAGAAGAAACCAGTTCAGTCCTATTATTATAGGTGTATTTAATAGCGCCGGACCCAGGGTGCGTCCATAGACATATGTCCCGAAAATTTTACCTGTGTTGACCCCTGCTGCCTCAATGAAAAAAGATGCAACTGCGATAAAGAGACCGGTGACAATCACCCTCCCTGCCGGCCATCTTCCCCAGAAAAGAAAGAGCGTGGCAAAGATCAGGTTCAAAGGGGTAATGGACTTGAAAAGTTCACGGCTGAAGGGCAGCAGCATCCCTGCCAGCCCTACCCCGTATACCCACAGAAGTATTTCAACAGGTTTTGGTATCCGGGCTTTAACTTTCATTGTGGTCTGACGTTCTTGATGCGTATAGAAGGATCCTGTATTTCATCACCCTGCAGATGGTATCATGTCACATGCGATTTTTGCCGATGCCAGGCAGAGGGGGATTCCTCCGCCGGGGTGGACTGATCCGCCGACAAACCAGAGGTTTTCATATTTCCTCCTCACATTCGGGTGGCGCCTGAATGCAGCAAAACGGCTGTTTGAGCTGCTGCCGTAAAGTGCTCCGCGGTGCGACGCGGTGAGTCGTTCAATATCACGCGGATCAAGTATGTGTTCGGCAGAAATGTATTCTTCAACAGGGCAGCCTAGCCTCCTGCCAATCTTTTCAATTATGTTTTTACGTGCCGACCTGACAATGCTGTTCCAGTCCTGTCCACGGTCATAAGGCACATTTATCATTACAAACCAGTTGTCCTTGCCCTCGGGCGCATCGCCGGGCACTACCCTGGATGAGGCAAAAACGTAAACGGTAGGGTCACCGGTCACTTCTCCCCTTCTCAGAGCCCTGAACTCGCCGGGGTAATCCGACGAAAAGAAGATGTTGTGCAGGTCAAGCTCCCCGAACCTGCGGTTCATTGACCAGTAGAATATCAGCGCAGAGGTGCTCCGCTCCTGTTTCTCCTGACGGCGTGCAGGCTTTTCTTCCTTCATAAGCTTCCTGTAGAAGGGAATCACATCCACGTCCGAGACTACCACTCTGGCAGGCATGAATCCCCCGGCGGTCTCAATCCCGGTTACCAGGTTTCCCTCCTTCGTCACTGAAAGCACTTCCACACCTTTCTGAATGTTAACACCACAGCGGATTGCCAGTTGTTCCAGCTTCTCAATTATGTCACGCATTCCGCCTGCCGGAAAGAAGGCACCCATGTTGTGTTCCAGGTGTGCAATGACATTAAGCGTACCGGGAGCACGGTACGGACTTGAGCCGTTGTAGGTGGCATAGCGGTCAAAGAGCTGGATCAGCCCGGGGCTCCTGAAGCGCCTGCTTATTACACCGTGCATGGTAGAGAATGCATTCAGCTTCCTGAAGTTACGGGCCACATTCAGTGATTCCGGCTTGCGGAAGTTGTCAAACTGGTAGAACGGAGAAAAGATAAAGATGCCGGCTGTAAGATCATACAGTTCTGCGCACTCATCCAGGAACCCAAGCACATTCGCCCGGGGCTCTCCCGTGACCCTCTCTGCCTCCCCGGCAAAACGGTTCCTGTCGGTCCACGCATTGAGAAGAGTCCCGTCATCCCAGAAATACCTGCAAGACGATTCCAGCGGGATATAACTGAAATGCTGGCGGGGGTCCTCCCCGGCAAGGACAAACAGATCATCAACCAGCCCGGGCAATGTGAAAAGCGACGGGCCGGTATCAAACCGGCAATCGTCAAGGCGGAGTTCTCCTATCTTGCCTCCCGTCTCACTGTTCTTCTCAAAAAGGTGGGTTTCATACCCCTTTACGGCCAGTCTTATTGCTGCCGCCATTCCTCCGATACCTGCTCCGATCACTACGGCCTTCTGTTTCATCTCTTTCATCTTCTTTAGATTATGCCCACCAGGTCATTAATGGTTACCCTGGCCAGAAGCAGCAATTTCCGTCCGTTTGATATCCTGAAGCGCCTGCCTGTAATGGCATCCGGCTGTATCTTTCTAATCTTGCCGAAAAGGGCCATATAATAGGAATATGCCAGGTAAACCCCCCGCCTGCTGCCACGGTCAAGTCTCCTGATGCCCTCGAGTGATGCCCTGAAATCTCCGGCAATATCCTCCTCAATCTGTCTCTTGTCAGCTTCAGTGAAATTATTGAAGTCGACGCCCGGGAAATAGATCCGCCCTCTTTCCTGGTAATCACTTTTGATATCCCTCAGGAAGTTGACCTTCTGAAATGCCGATCCGAGCCTGCGTGCCGGTTCCCTGAGTTTGTCAAAGCGAATCGGGTCATCATGGCAGAAGACCCTCAGGCACATGAGCCCCACCGCTTCGGCGGAGCCGTAAATATACTGACTGTAACTCTGCAGGTCATGGTTCTTCTGCTCAAGGTCCATCTCCATGCTGTAAAGAAAGGCCTCGATGAACTCCCTGTCAATATTATAGGTATTGACGGCCCACTGAAATGAATGAAGCACCGGGTTTGAGCTGACCCCTTCAGTAATTGCCTCATCGGTATCATGGCGGAACCTTTCAAGCATCTCCCTCTGCCTGTGTCCGAAGAAGGTGTCGACTATTTCGTCGGCGAGTCTGACGAACCCGTATATGGCATATATGGCAGGACGGTGCCTTACCGCCAGGGTACGTATACCCAGGGAGAAGGAGGTGCTGTAGCCGGTAGTTACCACCCTGCTGCACCTCAGGGCGATGTTGTTATATAGAGTCAATTTCATGGTCTATCCTCTGTACGGTTAGTTTCGAGCTGATTATTACCATTGGAAGTCCCGTACCCGGCACGGTGGAGGCGCCAGTATACCATACGTTTGAGAACTGCTCATCCCTGTTCGAGGGCCTGAAGCCTCCCACCTGGGTCATTTTGTGCCCGAGCCCCAGACCGCTGCCGCGGTACAGTCCGAACATATTCTGCCAGTTGACCGGGTCAAGAACCACCCGTGTCATAAGGTTGGCTGAAATGTCATGGCCTGTGCGTGCCGAGAGGTCAGCAATGACGGCATCCGCAATGCGCTCCCTGTCACTCCAGTCGGGTTTAAACCTCAGGTCAGGTACCGGGACGAGAATAAAGAGGTTTTCGCAGCCCGCAGGCGCGCTCTGCGGGTTGAAGATGGCGTTTGCATTCACATAGTAATATGGTTTCTCCAGCGACACCCTGTTACGGAAGATCCCTTTCGAGTAGGGCTCGTAATCTTTGTTCCCGAGGAAATAATTGTGATGGTGGATATTTTCCATCTTTCCCTTAACCCCCAGGTACATGGTGAATGGGGCAAGGGTCCACTGCATCCGGTCAAGCCGCCCGTCACTGAATGCAGGACGGCGGAAGACCCTGCCGCGGAACATCGCGGCATCGGCATTGACCACGAAGATATCACCCTCCCAGCGCCTGCCGTCTGAGTCAATAAAGGCCCTGTTCCGCCTCCCTGAAGCTTCAAAGCCGGTAACCCTGACGTTATAGTGTATTTTGATCCCTGATTTATCTGCTTCGCGAAGCAGACCCTCCACAATGCGGTACATACCCCCTTCCACATTGTGGTAACCGTCATGCACCATCTCTGTGTAACTGAGTATGGTGTAAACGGCAGGTGTGTCGAAAGGTGTTGCTCCCAGGAAGAATGATACGAGCGAAAAAATCACCCTGACCTCGTAGGAGGTGAAGTACCTGCTCATCTCACCCCATACTGACCGCAGTACTTTCGGCACATGCCTTACGGGCAGTTTTGTCATCTGGAAGATGAAATCAGGCAGCGATCTGAAATTCTTTGAGAGAACCCCCTTTTCAATATCATCAAACAATACCCCGGCCGACTCCAGGAAGCGGTCCATTCTCTCCCTGAATCCGGGTTCTATGTCTTCAAACTGCGCGGAAAGTTTTTCCAGGTCGCGGTATATGGTATACCACCTGTCACTGCCGCGAAAGTTCACCCTATACAGAGGATCAATCTTCACGAACCGGAATGGCATTTCTATCCCCGCATCCTTTACAAACTCGTCGAAGTGGTAGCTCATACTGAAGAAGGTGGGGGCCATGTCAAAGGTAAAACCGTCAGATGTCAGCTGGTTGAGCCTGCCACCGGCCTGCCTGTACATTTCCACGATCTCCACCTCATAGCCTCGTCGTTTCAGCCGGAGGGCGGTTGCCAGCCCGCCCAGTCCGGCACCTACTATCAACGCTTTCTTTCCGCTCATAATATCATTTGCTCTTTTTTTCAACGGCTGGCAGCAGCTCATCCCTGACCCACTGGAAGTCAGGTGCCCTCTTCAGCGCCATGCGATATGCCTCAGCTGCTCCCCTGTAATCATCCATCCTCTCAAGGAGCTGTCCAAGCAGTACCATTGTATTCAGGTATCTCCAGTTGCATGCTGAGAGTCCGGGTTGTGCTTCAAACAGCCGGAGCGCCTCCCTGAATGATTCTGCTGACTTTTCCTTTGACCCTCCGGCAAATGCAGGCATGTGAGCTTCTGAATTGGCTTTTTCGATCCATACCACCGGCGATTTGTTTCCCACCTTCATCGCTGCCTCCAGCTGCTTCAGGGCCCTTGGGCCGAGGGTGACTGCCCTTGCCGGGTTCAGTCCCATCCGGAATCCAAGCAGTGCAAGCCTGAATGCTTCTGTCTCGGCCTCATAACCGGGGTAAACAGCCAGCTTCTCAATCTCGCCGGAAAAGATTTCCACCTCGGCTCTTGCCGAATTCTTATCATCCCTGCCCAGAAGGTAGCCGATATAACCGTACCTCGCCTCCACCAGGGTATAGAGTGTGCACCCCTTCGGATCACGCCTGAGCTGCTCCTGCAGCTCTCCCATCCCCTTTTTCCACATATCCATGTTTCCGCTGACATAGCCCTTGTAAACGGTACAACTGCTGCAGTCTTCACTTTCCGGAGATACTGAGAGACCTTTTCCCGATGTGTCTGCACCGCAGACCATAAATGCTGAAAGCATCAATATTGATAAAGTTCTTTTCATTCTACTTTTCGTCCTTTCCATTCATAACTTTTCCTTACCCTGTGTTTCAGCGCCAGGAATGCAATATGGTAAAAAGCTACGATTCCGGGTAACAGGTACATAAGATTCTCGCTGACCCTCTGCCGGCTGGTCATTGCGATCATTGCATTGAGGGCGATGACCATTGCCAGGTAAATGGCCAGGTACTGCCATGAAACGAACAGCAGCACGATCCACCCGGCAAGCCCGGCAAGCGCATACAGCAGCAGGAAGGCAAGGCTGTTTCCGAACATTGAAAAAATATTCCTTGAGAAGCCGTTGACCCCCTCCCTGTAGCCTCTGTACATGCGGCACTCAATCTCCTTCCTTCCCACCAGCGTGTCTCCCCTTAGCCTGCTTTTCTTTACCAGCCTCATGATCTCTATGTCTTCTGCAAGCCTGTCCCTGACCCTCTCATGAAAACGGTATCTCCTGTAGGTCATGCCGTGGAATAGCATCATCTGTCCGTTTGCGGCAGAGAAGGAGCTCCACCTGCAGCGGCGTATCAGGAAAAGGGGAAGCAGGGAGAGCAGTATCCGGAACATGAAAGGCACCACTATTTTCTCACCCCGGCTCCTCATCCGTTGCCTTGGAAACATTGAGAGAAGAGCCAGTCTGTGTCTGTCAGCGTAGTATACTGCCCTTCTCAGCAGGTCTTCTCCAACGGTCACATCTGCGTCAAGGAAAAGGAGGTAATCGTTTGAGGCCTCTCCGGCCAGCCGGTGGCATGCATGGTTTTTTCCGGTCCAGCCCGGGGGAAGATCACCTCCTCTGATGTACCTGATCCTTTCGTCAACCTTCGCGCATGCGGTCACCACTTCTGCAGTGCTGTCAGTTGATCCGTCGTCATATACAATTATTTCTGCCCTGGCATAGGGCAGCAATGCAAGGCTTCCCAGGAGGTTACCAATGTTCTTTTCTTCATTTCTTACGGGTATAAGAATTGAAAGCGACGGTAACCTTGCCTGTTCCGCAACAACCAGTGGGAGAAAGGGTCTGGAGAGCATGTTCAGCAGTGCCACCGCAAACCGGAGGAAAGTAAGGAAAAGTATAAGGCTGCCGGCGACGATAAGTATCATAAAGGTATTTGCTTGGCAATGCACTCGTCAAGGAATATGTTATATGCCTCTTCCAGGTCAGAAATTGATCTCTCCCTGGCGGAATACTCTATTACCCTGACACTGAGTCCCGGCTTCTTTTGAGAAAACCAGTCGGGCAGTGCAACATAAAACAATATCATAAGCCTGTCAGAGGCGCCAGCGATGATTCGTTCGGTGCCCCTTTCAAACCTTATGGGTCTTCTGTGTATTGATGTAATTACTCCCTGGGGGTAGACCACCACCATGTTGGCAGAATCATGAAGCAGCCCTGAGGTATATCTTAATGTGTCAACAACAGTCCGCGAACCCCGTTTGATGGAGAAAGCTCCGGCCTTGTTCAGGAAGAGCCTTGTCTCAAGCTGCTCCACCAGCATCATGATATGAAACTTCTTATGGAGATGCAGGTCATTGAGGCGGTAGGCAATGAATCCGTCCCACCAGCTGATGTGGTTTCCGATAAGCAGCACCGGCCTGCCCGCAGGATCGGGAGTGCATTCAAACCTGCACTCGCTGAAATACCTCTTCAGGCCTGTTCTGGCATAAAAACTGAAGAACCGGACAAAGAAAGGTATATGTCTTGCCCTGATTATCATTTCGTTGTGATTGGGGTCAAAGAGCGTGGAGGCACGCGGTAATGCTCAGGGATAACGGGCAGGCCACCCTCTTCCGCAGGAGGAAACTGCTGAAGGTACCTTACCAGCGCCAGCCACTCCTTACCCTCCTGGATACCTGGGGTTTCAGGATCAAAGTCCATGACTGCATGATCCATATCTGCAACAGGATTACCGTTTCCGTCCTTAGGTACAACATTGATGAGACCAAGTGACATCTTTTTTATTATTCCCACGAAATCAAGCATGTAAGAGTTTGCGACAATGGAGTAAAGGCGCGTGTCATCCTTTGATGTATTAACCTCCGTGACATTACCCTCAGAATCGGTAAACTCCAGTTTCCGTATTTTTCTCAGCAGACCTCCATCCGGATCATAATGAATCTTAAGGTGTGAGTAGAAACAGAAATGTGAAGGTGTTGAGGCTGATGACATAATCAGGATCTCTGCTATATTCTTCAGTTCCCGGCCGGTGACCCACAGGCGGGAAAGGGGGTATCCCGGGACGGCATCGTTACCTGATCCGAGCGACATTACCCTGAACAGGTCGGCAACGCTCTGATTACCGGGTAGCACCGGGTCACGAATGACTCCTGCGGCGACCATCGCAATATCAGTACCCGGGCCTGATTCATTGACATAATGGTAAATTGCATCTGCCACAAGTGCCCCCATGTTGCTTCCGGAGAGGTCTCCGTATTCGTCTGATTCCAACCGGAAGGGAGCCACTGCCACGGGCATGTCATATTCAAGCTTCAGGGGCAACAGCACACTCCTGTCAACAACCTTCTTATGGTTTTCTATCTCCTCCTGTATTGCTGCGACCGCTTCTGCCATGTCATCAACAGGTATCATCTCATAACTGTCAAAGGAAATGCCGTTGCCGGTAAATGTCATATCAACCCTTCCGACGTTCATGCCTGCACTGCCGGTTTGTACAATAGGAACACCGTTTACCATCAGCGGCTCACTGAGAAATGTATGGGTATGGCCCGATATGATCAGGTCAATGCCCTTTACCTTCATGGCCAGCTGAGCATCCTCTCCCCCCCAGTTTCCCTTCTTGTCTTTCGAGACGCCGCTGTGCGACAGGCATATAATGACATCGCAACCCTGTTCCTTTAACACCTTCACGTTTCTCTTTGCGGCCTTCACGATCTTTTCAAATGTGATTGGCACTGCATAAGGTGCCGATTCATCCGCATCCTCCCCGAGCAGGGAAAAGAGACCTGTCTTTATCCCGTTCACCTCCTTGATCACCCATGGTCTGACAATGCCCTCAGCCATCACCTGCTCAAATGCGTCATCTGCCGGGTCATCGGGATCAGTAACACCGTTTCCCAGAAGCATAACCGGGATCTCGCCCCTGGCGGCAGCCTTTTTAAGAATACCGGCATAGACCGTGGGGCCGAAATCAAAGTCATGGTTTCCTATGGCAACCACGTCATATCCTGCCTTCTTCATCAGTGGTAACTGAAACCCTGTCTCCGGTTCCAGCGCATGAAAAAGAGTACCCATCAGACAGTCACCGCCGTCAACCACAAGTGTTGAACCCGGATTCTCCTCACGGACAGCCTTTATGATGCCTGCGATGCGTGCCAGTCCACCACGGGTAGGGTCATTGTCTGCCACCAGCGGAGTATAGGCTGATTCCGGCGCAAAACCTTGCAGATGGGAGTGAAAATCATTGGTATGCAGTATCGTAAGTTTCTTACCGTCCTGTGCCGTACCTGCAATCGCAGCCAGGAGAAAGATTGCAAGAAATGTAGCCCTTTTCATTTCATATGAAATTTGGGATTAAGTTAGTAAAAAGCTTTAGAATCCATTACAGCCGGGCACATGAGAATTAAATCTCCTGTTGTCCCGGGCAGGTCACAGGCGGCGGAGATATACTAAAAATATGAGAGGTCCGGTCCTAACTGGTCGAAAAAAATATCACAGATAGATGCTGAAGCCGATTCTGATTCCTAATCCGCTGCAGATCTCCTTGTTTGAGCCTCCCTCTTCCACATCTTCCCAGGTCCACTGTGCACGGGTGTAGCCTATTGAACCGTCAACTGTTACCATTTCACCGAGGGGAAGGGCAGCCCCCAGGCTGAAGCCAATAATTAACATTGGGTATTTTTCCACTTCATCACCCCATGTGTCCCTGTGTGAGCCGAACAGTAATTCTGCTTCCGCGAATGGATAGATTTTTTCAAGAGGGTAATAATACCTTACGAAAGGCCCGAAGCCAAGATCAGACATCTTATAAACATCGTCATCTTCAACATCCCTCTCCCTGTGGCCGGATAAGGCAATCTCAAGACCGGCAACCAGGTTGTCCATAACAAAATAGCCTCCTTTAGGCAAAATGTTGTATGTGAACGATTTATAATGTGTTTCAGGAGCTTCGGATCCATGCTTGTATTTTGTAGATCCAAAACCAAGTCCAAATAACTCCGATCCCTCACTGCCTCCCATGGCAAGGGTAGATGTGACCCCGGCAAGTATCTTGCCCTTTTCAAGCTGTGTCTGGGCCTGCAGGCCTGAAACGACAATACAGATGGACGCAAATAATAGCAGAATCTTTTTCATAGTCCGGTTTAGTTTTAGAATACCTACTCTTGAGTTTTTCGGCCTGCACTCCCTACTCTGATGAAGGATTTTCGGGACACTCCTTAATAGTTTTATTATGAGATAATTATTATGATGATCAAATTTACACAACAAGAAGGGAGTTGTCAAATTTTTTTTGGGCCGGAAACTTAACGGCCATTGAACCCCTTAATCAGATTTTCCGGGTCCGGAGGTTGCCTTTTAGTATATTTGTGTCAGACAACCAAAAACCCGTATTGTATGATCAGGGAAATAAAAGCTCAGGATCTGAACACTGAAAAGTTCATTGCAGAAAAGGTAAGCGAAATCAGGAATGCCGCAGGTGACGGCACGGCTATCAACGCCCTCTCGGGAGGGGTAGATTCATCCGTTGTGACCATGATAGGTCACCTGGCCCTGGGTGAAAGGCTCAGGACAGTATTCATACAGAACGGGCTCATGCGGGAAGGTGAACCCGAGGCTGTTGCCGGGGTATTTAAAAAACTGGGCGTCATCGTGGAGATAATCGATGCACGGAAGGAGTTCCTCGATGCCCTTAGCGGAATCACCGACCCGGAAGAGAAACGTGAAGCAATAACCCAGACATTCTATAAGAAGGTATTCGGAAGAATAGTAAGGGAGAGCCATGCAAAGTACCTTCTTCAGGGAACGATCCTGACCGATATCGATGAAACTGTTGCCGGCATAAAGCGACAGCACAATGTCTTCGCCCAGCTTGGCATTGACCCGAAGGAGGCATTCGGATACCACATTTTAGAACCTCTGATTGAGCTTCGCAAGGACGGGGTCAGAATGACGGGCCGGGCACTCGGTCTGCCTGAGGAGATGTTTAACCGCATCCCGTTCCCAGGCCCCGCACTGGCTGCGCGGATCATTGGTGAAGTGACGCAGGAGAAGCTTGACACCGTCAGGAAGGCCACAACAATCGTTGAAAAACTCCTCGCCGGAAGGGGCGCATTCCAGTATATGGCAATCCTGCATGACGACCGCGTTACAGGTATGCGAGACGGCAAGCGTGATTTCGGCCGTCAGATTGAGGTACGCTGCTGGGACAGCATCGATGCCCGAACGGCAACACCTACACGACTGCCGTTTGAGCTGCTGGAGGAACTGGCGCCAGAAATACTCAGGTCAGTCCCGGGAGTCGTATCGGTAACCTATAATATAGCCACCAAACCTCCGTCAACCATAGAGGCAGTGTGATCCAGAGCAGGCAATATGCAGCAGGCAGCAGTGAATAATGCTGGCATACAGGTTATTATTGTTTCCCATTGCCAACTCTCCTGCCTGGTGCCTCTTGCCTGCTGCCTTAATCATAATGCATCTGCCACCACAAACGTTGACCCGCCGATGAAGATCATATCACCCGGTCCCGCGACGGCACGCGCTGCCTCAACAGCCTTTGAAACAGACGGATAGACATCACCGCTAAGACCAAATCTTTCCGCGGCCGCCTGAAGAAGGTTCTCATCCAGCGCCCTGGGTACTGATGCCCTCGTGAAATAGTATTCCGCCCTGCGGGGAAACAGCGGCAGCACTGAATCCAGGTCCTTGTCATTGACGAAACCGATCACCATATGCAGCTTCTCCTTAGGCGTAGCCCTTATCTGCTTCATCACATATTCAAGTCCCTCCCGGTTGTGCCCGGTGTCACATATGATAAGCGGTGAATGTGACATCACCTGCCAGCGGCCCATCAGACCTGTATTTGCCACCACACCGGCAACACCCTTTGCAAAGGGCCCGCGGTCAGGCCCTGTTAGCCCTGTCAGCGCTTCAGTCACTGCAGCCACGGTCTGGATGTTCTTTTGCTGCGCCAGCCCCCCGAGAGGGGTATCACCCTTAATCCTTATCCCCCCACCTGGCACCTCAAGGGTGAATCGCCTCACTGATCTGTTCCCGGCAAACCTTCCCAGCCTGCACCTGTAAAGCTGGTCGGCAAAGATCAGCGGGGCATTCATTTCACCGGCTCTACGGCGGAAAACGTCACATGTTTCCGGCTGCGTCTCCCCGATGACCACAGGCACCCCTTCCTTGATTATCCCTGCCTTCTCCCCTGCCACGGCTTCCAGGGTGCTCCCAAGAAACTCCATGTGGTCATGACCGATGTTGGTGATGACTGACAATATCGGCGTAATAATATTTGTTGAGTCCAGCCTGCCGCCCATTCCAACTTCGATGACGGCAATATCAACTTCCATCCTTGCAAACCAGTCAAATGCCATAGCAACAGTGAGCTCAAAGAATGAGGGCTTTATCTGCCGGATTATCTCCCCGTGCTGTTCCACAAAGCTCACAACCTCCTCCTCTGAGATCATTCTCCCGTCAACCCGGATTCTCTCCCGGAAGTCCTTCAGGTGCGGCGAGGTGTAAAGTCCGGTCCTGTACCCGGCCTCCTGCAACACCGAGGCAGTCATGTGGGAGACCGATCCTTTCCCGTTCGTGCCTGCAACATGCACTGAACGGAATCTCCTGTGCGGATGGTCAAAGTACCGGTCAAGCTCCAGGGTATTGTCAAGGTTGGCCTTGTATGCCGGTTTGCCAACACGGTGATAAGCCGGCAGCAGGCTGAAGAGATAGTCAACGGTTTCGGAATATGTCATGTTGATAACCTTTGTGCGGTTGTTTGCAAATTTACAAAAAGCGCTTTTCAGCGGGAAATGGCTCCGCTATCTTTGTCCCCATGGTAAAATCTGCGCCGGAGATTGTGCCGTTTAAACTAATCCTGTTATGGCGAAAAAGCAAAAGCAAAAAAAGATTTTCATTCTCGACACGAATGTGTTGCTGCATGATTTCACTTGTATCTACAACTTTGAGGAAAACGATGTGATCATACCCATCGTGGTGCTGGAGGAACTTGACAAGTTCAAGCGCGGCAATGACATGATCAATTTTCATGCAAGGGAGTTTACACGTGAACTTGACAAAATAGCTGGTGACATGCTCCTTACCGGCAATATTCCGCTTGGAGACAAGCTGGGAACACTGCATATCGAGACGGGAAAGCAGTTTTCAGACAGGGTCTCGGAATCATTCCCGGAAAGAACCCCTGATCACCGGATACTTGCAATAGCCGATTATCTGACCCTTGAAAACAAGGATAAATCAGTAGTGCTCATTACCAAGGATATTAACCTCCGAATGAAGGCGAAGTCGCTGGGTATAAGGGCCGAAGACTATCAGAATGACAAGGTTGCCAACCTGGATGATCTTTACAAGGGTATCCGTATCATAGAGAACATCGATCATGATCTCATCAACAAACTATATGAACAGGCTGACGGTGTTCCTGCTTCCGAGCTGAAGATAAAGGACACAGAGCCCGGGCATCACTTCTTCATACTGCGCAACAGCAACTCCAGCGCCCTGGCCCATTACAACCCAACCACGAAGATGCTTGTAAGGGTGCTGAAACAGACCACCTACGGAATTGACCCGCGAAACGCAGAACAAACCTTTGCCCTTGACGCCCTGTGCAATCCGGATATCCAGCTCATATCCCTAACCGGAAAAGCCGGTACGGGTAAGACACTGCTGGCACTGGCAGCGGCCCTGCACCAGCATAAACGGTACAAGCAGATTTTTCTCGCCAGGCCGATAGTCCCGCTTGCCAACCGAGACCTCGGGTTCCTGCCCGGCGACGTCAAGGAGAAAATGGATCCCTACATGCAGCCCCTGTTTGACAATCTTACTGTCATCAAGCACCGCTTCAGCGCCCAGAGTCCGGAGTTCATCCGGATCAATGACATGATCAAGGACGAAAAACTGGTCATTACCCCCCTTGCATACATCAGGGGCCGAAGCCTCTCCAACATCTTCTTCATAGTTGATGAAGCCCAGAACCTGACCCCCCATGAAGTTAAAACCATCATCACCAGGGCAGGCGAGGGAACAAAAATGGTCTTCACCGGCGACATTGAGCAGATTGACTCACCCTACCTCGACTCAGGCTCCAACGGCCTGAGCTACCTCTCTGATAAAATGAAGGGTCTCGACCTGTTCGCACACGTGCACCTGGTAAAGGGAGAAAGAAGCTTCCTGGCTGAACTGGCAAGCAAGCTGCTGTAAGCCGCTTTTTTGCTATTTTTGCTTCCGTAACAGTAACCTTTTAATATTGAAGAGGAAAGTAGCGTTTCATACACTGGGATGCAAGCTTAATTTTGCCGAAACCTCCACTATAGCCCGGACCTTTCCGGACGACAGGTTCGAGAGGGTGTCTCCGGACGGTCATGCAGATATCTATGTGATCAATACCTGCACAGTGACTGATGCGGCTGACAAAAAAACCAGGCAAACGGTCAGGAAATTCATTCACCGGAATCCTGAGGCCTTTATCGCGGTCGTTGGCTGTTACGCCCAGCTGAGGAAGGAAGAAGCTGCAGCTATTGAAGGCGTGGACCTGGTGCTCGGTACATATGAAAAGTTTGACGTCGCTTCGTATATAGACAACCTGCAGAAACGCACCGCACCTGAGATTCATTCGTGCGAAAGTGTTGATACTGACGGATTCATGACCTCATGGTCTGCCGGTGACCGTACCCGCTCATTCCTCAAGGTGCAGGATGGATGTGACTACCATTGCTCTTATTGCACAGTTCCGCTGGCAAGAGGTAAGAGCAGAAACCCCTTCATCAGCGAGATAATTTCAGAAGCTGAAGCTATAGTCAGCAGCGGAGTAAGGGAGATTGTCCTCACCGGCGTAAACGTGGGCGACTTCGGTCGCAGCACCGGCGAGACCCTTGACCAGCTCCTCATGAGCCTCATTAAGGTCAGCGGGCTTCAGAGGCTCAGGCTCTCATCCATAGAACCCAATCTGCTTACAGATCAGGTCATTGACCTCATTGCTTCGGAGAAAGTGTTGCTGCCGCATATACACATGCCGCTGCAGAGCGGAAATGACCGGATACTGGGGCTGATGCGACGGCGCTACCGCCGGGAAGTTTTCCGTGACAGGGTTTTGAAGATAAGGGAACATATGCCGGATGCCGGTATCGGGGCAGATGTTATCGTCGGCTTCCCGGGAGAAACTCAGGAAGAACATACCGACACATACAGCTTTCTTGAGAGCTTACCCCTCTCCTATCTCCATGTCTTTGCCTTCTCGCCGAGACCGGGAACACCGGCGGCAGATCTTCCAGGTACTGTGAACAAACAGGAAAAGGATAGGCGGAGCCGCCAGCTGATAAGACTTTCTGAAAGCCGGCGCATGCAGTTCATGCGCAACGCCGGCGGACAGATCCACGAAGTCCTTTTTGAACAGAGAGGCCATGACGGAATGGTGGCCGGACTTACCGGAAACTACATAAGGGTACTCACACCCTGGGAGAAAGGACTTCCCGGAACAATCAGGAGAGTAATGCTGACAACCCTTCGCGATGATGCATCGATGAACGGCAGGATAACGGATACAATACAGTCATGAACCGTGCAGGCTTCTATATCTTCGTGGCATTGAGCTACCTGATAACCCTCCTTCCGATGCGGGCCCTGCACCTGCTGTCTGACCTGCTCTGGCCTTTCTTCTACCATGTGGTGAAATATCGCAGAAAGGTGGTTGAGAAAAACCTGAGAAATGCATTCCCGGAAAAGAGCCGGGAAGAACGGATAAAAATTGCAAAGAGATTCTACAGGCACCTGACTGACATGATCATGGAGACCCTCAAGGCCATGCACATGACTCCTGAACAGATAAAAAAGAGATTCAGCGTGCCTGACACCTCTCTCACCGACAGGTTCTTCAGCGAAGGGCGTGATATAGTGGCACTGGGCAGCCATTACAATAACTGGGAGTGGATGTCAGCCCTCCAGCTATCCTCGAAGCACAGGGTGATCACAATATATAAACCACTGAAGGACAAAAATTTTGACAGGTTCCTGCTGAAAATCAGAACAAGATTCGGTTTATGGGTCACTCCCATGAATCACATAGCCAGGGACCTGGTTAAATGCAGGAATGAAAAGGTCCTCACTATGTCAGGATTCATCGGTGACCAGACTCCCCCTCCGGATGACAAAGCCTGCTGGACCACCTTCCTCAACCAGGACACAGGCTTTTACCGGGGAGCTGAGAAGGTGGCAATAAAGTACGACATGCCTGTGGTTTTTATTGACATTGTCAAGAGGAAAAGAAGTTTTTATGAGGTTGAGTATCACCTGTTATCCGAGCATCCGCGTGATGAGGAACCCAACGCAATCATAGCCCGGTATGCTGCAAAACTGGAGGAGGTTATCAGGTCCAGACCGGAGTACTGGCTGTGGTCACACCGCCGGTGGAAGTACAAAAAACCACAGCACAATGATTAAGACAGCCGTAGTTATTCTCAACTGGAACGGAAGAAAATATCTTGAACTGTTTCTTCCGGGTGTGATTGCCAATACCCTGGCACATGACACCTCCGTCATTGTTGCCGACAACGGCTCGGAAGACGACTCTGTGAAATGGGTGACAGAAAACCACCCTGAAGTTCAGGTCATCAGGCTGGATGCCAACTACGGTTATGCCGGCGGATACAACAGGGCTCTGCAACATATTGATGCCGAATACTATATCCTCCTCAACTCTGATGTTGAGGTTGAGCCGGGATGGGCAGAGAAGCTCACGACATTCATGGACCTCCATCCCAATGTGGGGGCCTGCCAGCCGAAAATAAGATCCTATTCCAACCGGTCAGCCTTTGAATATGCAGGTGCTGCAGGCGGCTACATCGACAGGCTTGGTTATCCCTTCTGCCGGGGACGGATACTTTCAACTGTTGAGGAAGACCAGGGCCAGTATGACGATAGCCGGGAGATCTTCTGGGCATCAGGCTCATGCCTGTTGGTGAGGGGCGCGGCGTTTGAACAATGCGATGGTTTTGATGAGTCGTTCTTCGTCCATATGGAAGAGATAGACCTCTGCTGGAGGATGCAGAACGCCGGATATACCGTCTGCTACTTCCCCCACGCAGTTGTCTTCCATGTGGGAGGAGGCACACTCGGCTACGGTTCACCCTCAAAAATCTATTACAATTTCCGTAACAGCCTGATCATGATGGCCAAGAACCTCCCGGCAAGGCATCTCCGCCGGACCATCTTCATCAGGCAGCTTCTTGACGGACTTGCGGCAGTGATGCTTCTGTTTACCGAAGGAAGGGCTGCAGCAGCCGCAGTGGCAAGGGCGCATCGTGATTTCAGGAGACATCGTACGGCAATCAGGACTTTCAGGTCGGTTACCCCGTACCCGGAAATCTTTCAACATCCGCATACCATGATGAACAAATACCTCATTTTTGAGTATTATGTACGCAGAAGAAAAATCTTCTCCGAACTGAAGTGGATCTGAACAGAAAGCAACAAATGGCAATATTCCTGACGGTGGTAATGACCGTCTACATACTCGTTAACTACTACCTGTGGCTGAAGGGGCGGAGAGCTCTCGCCGGAGCAGGTTTCAACACCACATGGTACACGGCCGTATTTATTGTCCTGGCTTCAACCTTCGTCCTGGGCAAGTTCCTTGAACATACCTGGACCAACCTGCTGACTGATATCCTGAACGTAACCGGTGGTTTCTGGATGGGGTTCATGCTGTATGGTTTCCTGGCCTGGCTGGCAGCCGACATCCTTCTGCTGATCCAGAAGCCGTTTCACATTGTGCCGGCAGAAGCCTTGCCAAAACTGCGACTGTGGATTTTCACGGGGATAACCTCCGGTGTTATCCTGCTGATAATCATCGGTTTCATCAATGCAATCAGCCCCAGAACAAAAAGATATGACCTGGTTGTTGCAAAGGAAATTGCCTCCGGCGAACCGCTCCGGATAGTTGCAGTGTCAGATATCCACCTCGGAAGCATCATCCGCAAGCGAAGCATGCGTCATCTCTCCGAGATGATCAGCGAAGAAAAGCCAGACCTGGTTTTGTTCCTCGGCGACCTCCTCGACGGAAGCATCGGTCCGGTACTTCGTGGAGACCTCCTCTCTTACCTTAAAATACCGCAACCCCGCTACGGCATCTATGCCATCACCGGGAACCATGAATTCATGAGTGAACTTGGCAAATCGATCCCATATATTGAGAGCAAAGGGATCAGGGTCCTGAAGGATGAGGTCGTAAGGCTGGAGAATGGTGTCCAGGTAATTGGCCGGATTGACAGGACAGCCCTGCACACACACGGCAGCAGGCGCGAACCGCTTGAAAAACTGCTGGCTGAAACCAACACTGCAGCACCGATAATACTACTGGACCACCAGCCCTATGACCTTTCATTGCTGGCAGGCACCCCTGTTGACCTGCAGATGTCGGGACACACTCACGACGGGCAGATGTGGCCGCTCAGTGTCATCACAAAAAGGATGTTTGAACTCAGTCACGGCTATAGGATGTTCGGAAAGACACACGTAATCGTATCATCAGGATTTGGCATCTGGGGCCCGAGGATGCGGATTGGTACGAGGCCTGAGATTCTTTCAGTCACACTTAAGGGCAGCTCAGAGTGAAGGAAATACCTTCTCAAGCATAATACCCCTTGACCCTTTTACAAGTATAGTATACCCCTGCGGGTTTTCAGCCTTAAGCCATTCAGCGGCTTCCTCAGATGTGGGAAAAAACTCCGCCTGTAATCCGCCCGGAGTTCCGGCAGCTAAGAGTTGCTCTGACTGGAATGCGGCTGCCGCCTCCCTGAACAACGGTCCGACCAGCACCGCCCGTATGCCGGGAAGACTGATCAGTTGCCTGATGACCGCCTCGTGTCCCGGTCTGCTCTCACTTCCCAGCTCCAGCATATCGCCCAGGATGACCATCTTTTTTTCTGCCTTCAGCCCGGCAAAGGAGGAAATGGCTTTCTCCATGCTCGACGGGTTTGCATTGTAGGCATCACGAATTACCGTATTCTTTCCTGTCTGCGTTACCTGGGAACGGTTGTTTGACGGACGGTATGATGAAACCGCATCAATAATACCGCTTACAGGAACATCAAACAGCAGCCCTGCAGCCATGGCAGCCCTGACATTATCTATATTGTACCGGCCAAAGAGACCTGTCTCAAAGCGGTGAACAACCCCGTCAATGGTTGCGCTGACCCTGAGAACCATCCCTTCATCATCATCAGGTCCGGCGCTGAGACTGTGGCTTCCGGGCTCCGAGTACGGTACAGCCCGTGCCATCCCCGCCACAAGCCCGGAGAGAACATTATTTTCGTCGTTGTAAATGACCGTACCGCCGTTGGCCCCGAGCCAACGGTAAAGCTCAGACTTTGCCTTCCGTACATTTTCAAACGAGCCAAACCCTTCAATATGTGCCCTGCCAATGTTTGTTATCAGGCCGTGGGTCGGCATGGCAATCCTGCAAAGGGCATCAATCTCACCCATATGGTTGGCTCCCATCTCCACCACAAGGAAGGAGACATCGTCAGGTGCGCTCAGAAGAGTAAGCGGTACCCCGATGTGATTGTTGAAGTTTCCGGCAGTACTGTGCACCTTCCCCTTCCTGGACAGAACCGCTGTAACCAGTTCCTTGGTAGTGGTCTTTCCGTTGGTTCCCGTTATGGCAATGACGGGCATCTTCAGCCGGAGCCTGTGACTGGCCGCCAGGGCAGCCATAGTCTCAAGAACATCCCTGACAACCACAATTCCTTCGCCGTCAAGTGAAGGGTCATCCACAACGGCGGCCAGCGCCCCCGCATCAATGGCCGCTGCAGCATGCCTGTTGCCGTCATGTGTCGGACCCCTGAGGGCAAAGAAAATCTCTCCTTTCCTTATTGTCCTTGAATCTGTTGTTACGCCCGCCGATCTGCGGTACAGCCTATATAAGCTTTCAATATCCATATTCCCTGTCTTGTCTGAGGAAAACGCCGGTCAGTGACTGCGAAGTAACACAAAAACTTTCAAAACAAAAGAGGCAGCCTCATTCTGACCTGAGACAACCTCTTAATGAAAAGAGGCTGTCTCTTTCTGATTTGAGACAGCCTCTTTATGTTTTGATTAAGGAAGATTACAATCCTGCGGGACTTCCAACCCTGATCATTGCGCACCTGAATCCAAGGTCATCACGTGATGCCTCCTGGTCAAGGAAACGGCGGGTTGAGGGATTGAGCCAGTAAGCCCTGTCCTTCCATGATCCGCCCTTGATAACCCTTGCCCTGTCATTGACAAGAGTCACATAGTCATTGTCAACCTCGTTCTGTGAGTACATCCTTTCTGTCTGGGGAAGGTCGGCATTGCCTGACCACTCAAGGCTCGAGGAGATGCTTGAGATCACGTCGCCGTCGAGGTAGTTCCTGTAATCAGATTTCTGATAGTTATACCTGTTGGCCACATCCTCAGCCCTGACGGTATCGATCTGCAGCCTGCCCAGCCTGTCCTTCTCAACCACCTGTCCGTTGGCATCGCGCCTCAGGTCGGTGAATACGTTGCCCCTGAACGGGTTGAACATATCAACATCTTCTGATGAGAGCGGACGGTAAACATCCTGCACCCATTCGTTTACGTTTCCTGCCATGCAGTAGAGGCCATAGTCATTGGGCCAGTATGATCTTACGTCAACGGTGATGCTACCGGCATCGTTGAGGTTGCCTGCCACACCCATCATGTCACCGCGTCCGCGGACGAAGTTTGCCATGAATTCGCCCCTGTACTTGGGAGCTGCGTTGCGGACGTTGTGTCCGTCCCATGGATAAATTGCCCTTTCATAGATACGCTCCTCAAAGGTGTTTCCCCTGAGGCCGTAGGCGGCAAATTCCCACTCAGCTTCCGTCGGGAGGCGGTAACGGGGCAGCAGTATACCATCTTCCTGGCGCACGCGGGGATGAAGTTCATCTACCCTCTGACCGGGAACACCCTCATATTGCCCTGCAAGATATGACTCGGTATTGAAGTTGTTTGCTCCTGACTGCTCAACATTGGCATCCTGCCATTTGCTGTCAAGAAGGATCTGCTCATTGACCCTGTCAGTACGCCATACGCAGTAGTCATTGGCCTGCAGCCAGCTCACACCCACAACAGGATAGTTGTTATAGGAGGGGTGGCGGAAGTAATACTGCACATAAGGCTCATTGAAGGCCAGCGGACTTCTCCACACCAGCGTGTCAGGAAGAGCGCGGCGATGAACCTCGGGATAATCACTGTATACCCTCCTGAGCCAGTACAGGTATTCACGATAGTCGAGATTGGTGATTTCCGTCTCATCCATATAGAAAGATGATACGGTGACCCTGCGGGGTGAGTTGTTCCAGTCAAACATCACGTCCTGTTCAACCCTTCCCATTGTGAAGGTGCCTCCCTCAATAAGTACCAGGTTGGGACCGGTGATCTGCTCTGATGCCTCCCCTATCGGGTAGCCCAGGTCATTGACATCACTCGATTTGGGATCCCTGTAGCTCCAGCCAGTAGTCGGAGATACATTATCCTGCTTCCCTCCCTTGCAGGAAAAGAGGAAGAGAGCAACAACTACAAAAACCGGTAAAGCTCTGAGTTTATACATAGCAATATAAGGTTTACTTGATTACTTTTTCAATTTAAATTTTTGCTCATTTAGAAAACTCTGCACCAAAATAACTACAAACCGGGCAACTTTATTATGTGGATCACCCTTCTTTTTTCAACATTTCCGAAACTTAACCCTGCCCCGGCCCTGATGATTGCCGTTCCCCCGAATGAGGAGTCTCCCCCTGCCAGGATGTAATTATATGATAATGTGATCTTTATTGAAGACATTTCCCACCCCGCAGAGACACCTGCAGAGGTAAAACCGCCATTTACATGCCAGAGTGACAGGGCGCCGGAAAGTTCCCTCCATGATACTTCACTGCCTAAATAAACAGTGAACCGGTCTCCCTGTACAAGCATGGCCGCTGATGGGATGAAGGAAATCTCCTTTTCACGCGGACTTAAAGCCACACCTCCGGTAAACGTATAGAGACGGTTTATCCTGTTGTGATCAAGGTCATCATCGCTGAGCGAAGGCCTGGTGAGGTGCATCACGGATACCCCTCCGTACCAGGGGCCTGATGAGACAGTAAAGCCAGTGCCAAGATCGAATCGTATCAACGGAGCCGGACTGATATATTCTGTTCCTCCTCCGGTGATTCCCCTGAATGGATCAATGTCATCCGGCAGGATGACAGAACCGGTTCTTATGCCTCGTGTTATAACCGAGGCAGTAAGACCAGCTGTGACATAAACATCTCTTCCTGCCCTGAAATGATATGCATAAGAAGCGCCTCCCCTCAGATCATTCATGATATCACCCAGCATGTCATCCGTTACCCATACACCTGCTCCTCCGTGCAGTGAACTGAAGTAAGCGTCATATGACGCATGGAAAGATCTGAGGCCGAATCCGTTGCCGGGGAAAAATGAAAAAGCGGAAATGTTCAGGGAGGGGGCACCGCCTGCACCTGTAAAACCCGGATTGTACATCATCTGCATACCGGATACGGACCCGTACCAGGAGTCCTGGCCGCTGAGCGAAGTAATCCCTAAAAGAAGTGCGCCTATGAGAGTCCTGTACCTGAGTTTCATGATTGCCATCCGAAATAGTCAACGCTGCCCTGACATCATTATTTTATGCCATGCAGCCTCTATACGGGAGCAAAGATAAGTGACTTGATTATCTTTGCGATGATGGGAATGAAAAGTCTTGCATCGGGTCTTATGGTACTGCTCACCTCGGTGACTGCCGTGTCGCAGGACTATGCAGGCACATCAGTGCTGGGGAGCGGCAGGTGGACAAAGTTTGCGGTAACGGAAGAAGGGGTCTACAGGATTGACTATTCCCGCATACGCGAAATGGGGTTCCCGGATCCCTCATCGGTGGTACTGTATGGCAATAACACCGGCCAGCTCTCATTCCAGAACGACGGAAGCGCACCGGATGATCTCAGGACGATTGCCGTTATGACCGAAAAGGGGAGTGACGGTGTTTTCAATGAGGGCGACTACCTTCTCTTCTATGCCGAAGGAACCCACCGGTGGATCCCTGACACGGATTCAGGGGAGTTCAGGTTCCTGAGGCATCACTACTCGGATACTGCATGGTATTTCATGACATCACGGGCGGGAGGAGCGCCAACAATTGAACAGGAAACACCACCGGCAGCCTCACCCACATTGTTCTCCTCCGCCACGGATCTCTTCATAAGGCATGAACGCGAGGATGTCAACCTGATCAGATCAGGCAGGGAGTGGTACCAGCAGGTGGTACCGGGAATCCAGAACCTCGTAGGATTGGGCCTTACCGACATTTTAACCACGGAGAGGATAAAACTCACTGTAAGGGTTCTTGCCCGCTCTGACACACAGACATCGTTCTCCCTCAGGCAGGGGAGTGACGCTGTCAGGACCATAACACTTGCCCCGGTGACCACGACCGATCTCAACGGTCTCTTCGCGGAATCGGCAACAATAACAGATTCTGTATTCCCCTCATCGGGTTCACCCTCGTTCAGCCTCACCTTCTCATCCGGTGGTAACATGGCAGCAACAGGCTACATTGACTATGCAGACTTCAGGGCAAGAGCCTCCCTGGTCTGGAGGGGGAGCCAGCTCACCATCAGGGACAGCCGTTCGGTGGGTCATGCAGCCATCACCAGGTTCACCGTTGAGGGATCACCTTCACTCATGGTCTGGGACGTTTCCGATCCTTTTGCCCCTCTGGCATTGCAGGCGTCAGCATCTGGCAATAACACAGTTTTCACGGCAGCAACTGACAGCCTGAGAAAATTCGTGGTTTTC
The DNA here is from genome assembly GCA_025454815.1 of Bacteroidales bacterium. Lineage (GTDB taxonomy): Bacteria > Bacteroidota > Bacteroidia > Bacteroidales > VadinHA17 > SR-FBR-E99. Next base: position 40,546 of record JALONR010000005.1, read on the forward strand.
AGTACTGCAAGCCTGAAAAAGCCCGCAAGGAGCACTGCGGTACCCAACCAGGACCTGCATGGCATTGCTCCTGCTGAAATGATCATAGTAACACACCCGCTGTTCAGGAATTACGCAGAGCAACTTGCCGGTCTGCATCTTGATGATGACGGCATGGAGTCGGTACTGGTTACCCCGGAACAGATCTACAATGAGTTTTCAGGAGGAATACCCGATGCCGTGGCAATCAGGAATTTCCTCAGGATGATACGCCACTGGGGCAATGAAACCGGGTCACCGGTCAGGTACCTGCTGCTTTTCGGAGATGGCTCGTATGAGAACAAGACCCAGCCCCCGGGGAACAGCTCCTTCATCCCGACATGGCAGTCAGTAAACTCCACGGTAGGTGTACTCTCCTTCACCTCGGACGATTTCTACGGACTTCTTGATGACGGCGAAGGGGAAGCCGACGGGTTCCTTGATCTCGGAATAGGCAGGCTGCCCGCCTATGATACCACATCAGCCGGAATCATGGTAAGAAAGATCGCCTCTTATATCTCCGGCCGGAACCAGGGCTCCTGGCGGAATACAATCTGCCTGGTGGCAGACGATGAAGACTCCAACCTGCATATGTTCGATGCCGAGGGGCTGGCAGAATCAGCCTCTGCCTCCGTGCCTGCGCTGACAGTTGAAAAGATTTACCTGGATGCCTTCCGCCAGGTGACCACGGTAACAGGTGACTCCTACCCTGATGCATCCAGGGCTGTTGATGACAGGATGGCGGCCGGTTGCCTGATAATGAATTATGTGGGTCATGGAAACGAATCAGGACTGGCTCATGAAAGAGTCATCAGGACTGACAACATCAACTCCTGGAAAAACAGCATGATGCTTCCTCTTTTCATAACGGCCACCTGCGAGTTTTCACGGTTTGACGATGTTGATATAAACCGCTCCCAGGGAACCATAGCCCCTAAGACATCTGCCGGTGAGATGGTCCTGCTTAATCCTGACGGTGGCGGCATCGCTCTTATGAGCACTACCAGGGTGGTATATTCGGCTCCCAACTACACCCTCAACCGCGGGATTTATGACTTCGCCTTTCGCAGTGCACCTGACGGAAGATCCATGAGGCTGGGAGACATCATAAGACAGGCAAAGGTAAGCTCAGGAACAGGAATGAACAAAAGGAACTTCCTCCTCCTGGGTGATCCCGCGCTCAGGCTCGCATGGCCGGTTGACGGGAAAGTAGTGACTGACAGCATAAACGGCATTCACATCTCATTGCCCACAGACACTCTTAAGGCCCTGTCACTTGTGACCATCAGCGGCCACCTTGAGGATAGCAGCGGAAACCTTAAGTCAGGATTCAACGGTACAGTAGAGGCAACCGTGTCAGACAAACCCGGAGTTATAAGCACTCTGGCCAATGACGGAGGTTCATCCATGTCCTTTCCCGTAAACGGCAATGTGCTCTTCAGGGGAACAACATCAGTCGCGGGCGGCAGATTCAGCTTTTCATTCATCGTGCCGCTTGACATTAACTACAGCTACGGCCCGGGCTCAGTCAGGTACTATGCTTACGACGGCAATACTGACCTGAACGGAAGCTTCGGGGGAATAACTGTAGGTGGCTTCTCGGAGGCAGCCATGGATGACACCGGGGGGCCGGTGATAAGGCTCTTCATGAATGATACCCTTTTCAACGAGGGAGGGGTCACTGACACCTCTCCAATCCTGCTGGCGCTGATCAGTGACAGGTCAGGTATCAACGCAACCGGAACTGGTATCGGGCATGACATAATAGCCTGGCTTGACGATGACATTCGCGGAGCGGTGACGCTTAACAGCCTTTTCAGGGCTGACATAGGGGTACACACGTCAGGAAGCCTGGCATATCCCCTGCTGGTGACGGAGAAGGGTGAACATACCATATCGCTGCGTGCGTGGGATAACCTGAACAATCCATCCGTGGCCACACTGAGATTTGTGGTTGAAACATCAGGCACCTTCAGGCTATCTGAACTGCTTGCTTTCCCCAACCCGGTGACCGATGGCACAAAATTTACCGCAGGCCATAACAGGCCCGGCACTGAGATAGAGGTAACCATTACAATATTCAGCTCTGACGGACGCCCGGTGAGGGTGCTCAGGGAAAAGAGCTACAGTGCAGGATATGCCCTGCCTGACATCCCGTGGGACGGATGTGACAGTAACGGCGGAAGAGTGGCAAGAGGACTCTATCTGTGGCGTGCAGAAGCAGTTACCACGGAAGGGGAGAAAACATCAGCCACAGGACGTTTCATCATTTTGTAATCCAACACAATAAGTCGCCCTTATTTTTGTTTTATATTTGCACAAATTCTGAATCAGAACAAACATGAAAAACAAGGCGCTGACTGTTAGCATTATACTTCTTTTTTTAGTTTTTGTTTCACCGGTACGGGCACAGGTTGAAGATCCCTATAACGTCATCCAGACCGTGGTGCCGTTCCTCACAATCGCGCCTGACTCCCGGTCAGGAGCCCTGGGTGATGCGGGCGTTGCCACCTCACCCGATCTCTACAGCATGCACTGGAACCCCGCAAAATATGCCTTCATCGACGGAAATGGCGGCTTCGGGATGTCTTATTCCCCCTGGCTCCGGGCATTGGTTCCCGATATTAATCTTGCATATCTTACCGGTTACTACAGGCTTGACAGCAGGCAGGTGCTTGCAGCAAGCCTGATGTACTCATCACTTGGAGAGATACAGTTCACGGATGACTATGGCAACTATCAGCGCGATTATAACCCCAATGAATTCTCTGTGGATGTGGCATACTCACGACTCTTCTCGGAGAACTGGTCAGGGGGCGTGGCAATGAGGTTTATCTATTCAAACATCACCGGCGGAATGACAGTGGGAACAACGGAAACAAAGGCAGGGATAGCCTTTGCCGCTGACGCATCGGCTTATTACACAACCGAACTGAAACTAGGAAACCGGGACGGGAACATCTCCGCAGGGGTAAACTTTTCGAACATAGGCTCAAAGATGAGCTACACAACCGATGTCGATCCCGACTTCATTCCCATGAATATGAGGCTCGGAACCACGTTCATGGTGAACCTTGACAGGTACAATGCACTCGGTATCTCTCTTGATGTAAACAAGCTTCTGGTACCAACGCCTCCTGTTTATGATGAAGACAGGAACATCATCGACGGAAAGGATCCCAACGTATCTGTGCCGGTGGCAATATTCCAGTCGTTCTATGATGCCCCCGGCGGCTTCAGTGAGGAGATGAAGGAATTCACCCAGTCCATTGGCTTGGAATACTGGTACAACCAGCAGTTTGCCCTCAGGGCAGGATACTTCAATGAGGCCGAGAGCAAGGGTAATAAAAAGTATTTCACCGTGGGAGCAGGATTCAGACTGAGTGTCTTCTCCCTTGACTTCTCATACCTCGTTCCGGTGACACAGAATAACCCGCTGGCACGGACACTCAGATTCTCGCTCGGATTCGAGTTCGATTCACTGCGCAACCTGAGCCAGAAGTAATTTCCATAATGACACTGCACCAGAGAATAGGACAGGGCATCGACTTTCACCGCCTGGAGGAGGGTCGTGAGCTGTGGCTCGGTGGCGTACGGATCAATTCGTCCAGGGGATGCGTGGCACACTCTGACGGCGATGTGCTTATACATGCCATCTGCGACGCACTGCTTGGTGCGGCAGGACTTAATGACATAGGTTATCATTTCCCCGACACCTCTCCGGAATTTAAAGGGATTGACAGCAAAATACTGCTGAAACGGGTGGTGGAGCTGATCACACGAGCAGGTTACAGGATAGTGAATATTGACAGCACAGTCTGCCTGGAGTTGCCAAAGCTTGCACCATACATCACTGCCATGCGCACCACTCTGGCTTCCATAACCAACATCTCACCGGATGCGGTCTCAGTCAAGGCAACAACCACCGAAAAGATGGGGTTCACCGGCCGCGGTGAGGGAATCGTTGCCATGGCTGTCTGCCTGCTCTCTGACCTGATCCCGGATAATATCTGATTTGCGATGTGCGACTTGCGATTGAATAAACCGGCAATCGCAAATCTCAATTCTTTTGCCTGAAAATCTCCTCTATGAGATTGTCGTCTGTCTGCTCGGGCATGGTGACAACAAGCCCGGGTGTCCGTTCCATCTCTCTTGTAATTGCTGCGATGGCCCCGCTGTTTCTTGCCCAGCTGCGGCGCGCGATGCCGTTGTTGACATCCCACAGGAGCATTGACCTGATTCGCCGCGCCGTGTCGGCACTGCCGTCAAGTACCATGCCGAACCCTCCGTTGATAACTTCACCCCAGCCAACACCACCACCGTTGTGAAGCGAGACCCAGGTTGCACCGCGGAAGGCGTCGCCGATAACATTCTGAACCGCCATATCAGCAGTGAAACGGGACCCGTCATAGATATTTGATGTCTCACGGAACGGCGAATCTGTGCCTGATACATCATGATGATCACGTCCGATTACTATCGGGCCTGATATATGTCCAGCGGCGATGGCTTCGTTGAAGGCACCGGCGATCTTCATCCTGCCTGCTGCATCGGCATAAAGAATGCGTGCCTGTGATCCGACCACCAGCCTGTTTCGCCCTGCTTCATGAATCCAGTGAATATTGTCTGACATCTGCTGGCGGATATCTTCGGGTGACTCCTTCATAAGGCGCTCAAGGGTGGCAGCTGCAATGGCGTCACTCTTCTCAAGGTCAGCCGGGTTGCCCGAGCAGCACACCCAGCGGAAAGGACCGAAACCGTAATCAAAGCAGATTGGCCCCATAATATCTTCAACGTAAGATGGATACCTAAATCCTCCCCTGCCGTTGCCGATGTCAGCACCGGCACGTGAAGACTCGAGCAGAAATGCATTGCCATAATCGAAGAAGTAGGTTCCGTGGGCGGTATGGCGGTTGATCGCCTGAACCTGCCTACGCAGTGATGCCTGTACGAGCCCGCGGAATTTCTCGGGATCCTCAGCCATAAGAGTGTTTGCCTCATCAAAGGTGATCCCTGAAGGATAATATCCCCCTGACCAGGGATTATGCAGCGAGGTCTGGTCTGATCCCAGGTCAGCCCACAGACCCTCATCGGCAAACCTCTCCCAGAGGTCCACGATGTTGCCGTGGTATGCCAGTGAAACAATCTCACCGTCAGCACAAGCCCTGCGTACACGTGACACCAGTGAAGCAAGGTCTCCGTGCACCTCATCAACCCATCCCTGCGAGTGCCGGGTGTTTATCGCCTTCGGGTTAACCTCAGCTGTCACAGAAACCACCCCGGCGATATTCGCTGCCTTGGGCTGAGCCCCTGACATGCCTCCCAGTCCTGATGAGATGAATAGCCTGCTTTTGCGCTCCGCCGGAGCCACCGGGGCTGCCCTCCGTGTGGCATTCAGAAGGGTGATGGTGGTACCGTGAACGATCCCCTGCGGACCTATATACATATATGAACCTGCAGTCATCTGGCCATACTGGGACACGCCCATGGCGTTGAACCGCTCCCAGTCATCCTGCGAGGAGTAGTTCGGGATGACCATCCCGTTTGTCACCACCACTCTCGGCGCCTCCCTGTGTGACGGGAAGAGACCCAGCGGGTGTCCCGAGTAAACAACCAGTGTCTGCTCGTCAGTCATCTCCGAGAGATATTTCATCGTAAGCCTGTACTGTGCCCAGTTCTGAAATACTGCCCCGTTGCCACCGTAGGTAATCAGCTCATGGGGATGCTGGGCCACCGAGGGGTCAAGGTTGTTGGTGATCATCAGCATGATGGCGGCAGCCTGGACAGACCTGTGAGGGTATTCCTCAATGGGACGGGCCTTCATCTCATAGTCAGGCCTGTAACGGTACATGTATATGCGTCCCCTTTCACGAAGTTCGGCGGCAAACTCCGTTGCCAGCACACCATGCAATGATGCCGGGAAATACCTCAGTGCATTGCGGAGGGCAAGCTTTTTCTCCTCAGTGGATAGCAGGTCACGGCGGCGGGGTGCGTGATTAACCGAAGAATCCCATCTCTTCGGCTCCGGCAGGTAAGCGGGAATGCCTTCCCTGACCTGTGATTTGAAATCATTCATGATATTCGATAAAATTCAGCTTTGTAAAGATAAGAAAACGCGGAGAGACGCCGACTGAGGCGCCTCTCTATATATCAATTACCTGGTTATCCTTTTGCTGCTGAACCGATCTGCATGCCGGCTTTTACTTCGCCTCGCTGACGATCTCATCGTCAACGAGTATGCGTCCGCAGTATTCACAAACGATGATCTTCTTTCTCGACCTGATGTCAAGCTGACGCTGCGGGGGGATCTGGTTAAAGCAACCACCGCATGCATCCCTCTGTACCGACACTACTGCCAGGCCGTTCCGTGCATTGGAACGGATACGCTTGTATGCTGTGAGAAGTCTCTCCTCGATCCTTGTCTGAAGCTCGGTTGATTTGTCAGCGAGTTGCTCTTCCTCCTTCTGGGTATCACGCGTGATATCCTCCAGTTCCGACTTCTTGCCTTCCAGGTCATGCTTCCGTTCATCGAGTGAGTTCTGTGCTTCAGCCATCACCTCCTTTTTCTCAGCCACCTGTGCGGTAAACTCACGAATCTTTTTGTTGCATAGTTCAATTTCAAGAGTCTGGAATTCGATCTCCTTTGAGAGTGAATCATACTCACGGTTGTTTCGCACGTTGTTCTGCTGCTCCTCGTATTTTTTTATGAGGGCCTGAGATGCGGTTATCTCATTGCTCTTGCCAACCATGGCTTTATCGAGCTCGGCAATCTCATTCTTCAGGTTTCCTATCCTCGTTTCGAGGCCTGCCACCTCATCCTCAAGGTCCTGCACTTCAAGAGGGAGCTCACCGCGGAGGGTGCGGATCTTATCTATCTCTGAATCAACGAGCTGCAGTGAATATAATGCCCTCAGTTTCTCTTCTATTGTAAGTTCAGTTTCAGCTGATTTGGTCTGTTTTGTCATACCCGTAGTAATTAATGGGATTTGTTTTTATCCCGGAAAACCGGAGTGCAAAGTTAGGAAATTTTTTCTGAATCAGGTTGTAGAGAATTTCCAAAGCAAATTTTTCGCTTTCATAATGGCCTATATCAGCCACGAGCATATCTGCAGGGGCTTCGGTGAAGGCGTGGTATTTGATGTCACCCGTGATGAAGGCGTCGGCGCCGGCGCGTACGGCGCTGCTGATGAGGTATGAGCCCGCACCTCCGCACACGGCCACCTTTGTGACGGTGCGGGCGGGGTCACCGCTGTAGCGGATGACGGGCAGACCGGTCAGCTCCCTGAGCCGTTGCAGCAGCGCCGCACCAGCCAGCGGAGCCGGCAGGGTGCCGATGGCACCCGCGCCGGCGCCTGTGTACTCATTCTCAAGTGAAATAAGATCCCACGCAACCTCCTCATATGGGTGAGCGGAAAGCATCGCTTTCACACAGGGACCCTTCAGATGGGACGGGAGAACAACCTCAATCCGCACCTCCGGCTCGGAATGATATTCCCCTACCCCTCCGGCAAACGGATCTGCACCCTCACCTGCACGATATGTCCCCTCTCCCTTCAGGTTGAAACTGCACCTGTCATAATTGCCTATATGACCTGCACCTGCTCCAAAAAGGGCATCCCGAACCGCACCGGCATGTGATTCCGGCACAAAGGTCACTAGCTTTAAAAGCCTCCCCTTCAGCGGCTCCAGCACACCGATCCCTTCCAGACCAATCTTCCGGGCCAGTATATGACTGACACCATTGCCGGCGTTGTCCAGGCTTGTATGCGCAGAATAAACTGCTATTCCCCGCTTCAGTGCCTCAGCAACGCATATCTCGCTGTTGCTGCCATATGCTACCCGCTTTAACGGCCTGAAAATAAGAGGATGATGAGACAGCACCAGGTTACAGCCATGCAGGGCCGCCTCCCCGATGACCTCAGGCGTCACGTCAACACTCAGCAGTATCGATCCTATGGATGCACCATTATCACCAACCTGCAAACCGCTGTTGTCATAATCTTCCTGAAATGACGGGGGAATCAGTCCTTCAAGCCACCTGACGAATTCTGCAAGGGTAACAGCCATAAAATCAATTGATTTCGTCCCGGATCTCCAGGAGCATCTCCCTGATATTCCTGAGTGTGTCCGCTATCTCCAGCCTGTAATCGGCATCGCTCCGATTCTCTTTAAGGTATTTCTTTGCCCCCTCTATGGTCATACCCCTGTGTCGGAGCAGGTGGTGAATGAGCTTCAGGTTCTTAATATCATCCTGCATGAAAAGCCTGTTGCCCTTATTGTTCTTTTTGGGCCTGAGGATATCAAACTCCTTTTCCCAGAAACGGATCGTTGAGACAGGTTCTGAAAACATCTCGGAGACCTCCCCTATCTGATAGAAGAGTTTTTCCACTTTCTTTTCCCTGTAAGGCATTTAAGGCTGGTTCAATCAATCGAAGGTTTGACCGCTCTTGCTTGATATCTCAAGCATCCTTTCATACTCCTCAGGAGTAAGGTCATTGAAGTAATACATAGCAGGATCAACAGGCCTCCCGTTAACATGTACCTCATAATGAAGGTGAGGAGCAGTGGAGAGCCCTGTGCTTCCCACAAAACCTATTACATCACCCCTCTTTACCTTCTGCCCCACTCTCACATTGAAACGGTCAAGATGGGCATAAACGGTCTGGTAGCCAAAACCGTGGTCAATAACAATATGGTTACCAAGTTCACGGCGGGCCGACTTAACCTCCCTGATCACTCCGTTCCCTGTTGAATAGACGTCGGTCCCCGTGGGAGCCGTGAAGTCCATTCCCGAATGGAACTTTGATATCTTGTAAATCGGGTGAATACGGTATCCGAAACCTGAGGCGGTGCGCTTCAGGTCAGAGTTCGAGACAGGTTGTATCGCAGGGATACTGCTCAGCATCTCCTCCTTCTCCCTTGCATAAGCTATAAGCTCATCAAATGACTCCGACTGAACATAGATTTTTTTCCTGATCCTGTCAAGGCGCCTGGCAGTCTCAATAACCAGCTCGGAGTTTGAAAAACCTTCAAGCTCCTCATACCTGTTAACACCGCCAATACCTCCTTCACGGAACGAAGAGGCCACAGGCTCGCTTTCGAATATGGTCCTGTAAAGGTTGTCATCTGTTTCCTGGAGGTGGAAAAGCACTTTTTCAACATTCTCCATCTCCTTGTTCATCAGCTCAAACTGGAGGGTCAGCTGGGCAATTTCCCTTTTCAGAGCCTTTTCCTGCGGGGAGTCAAAGATGAATGCAAAGATGAACCCGTAAATGCCGGCAAGAAACAGGGATGCTATGAAATACCCGAAAAGCCGAAGGAAGGTTTGTCTGAGGCCCAGCCTTATTCTGTCAAAGCTGAGTGTCTCGTGATTGAACTTGTACTTTGTCTTTGGCATCTTCTGAGATGGCATGCGGTCTGTCCTGCAAACATAAGAAATTATAAAACAAATACAAAAACAGTCTTCATGACTGAATTTGTTAAAGATTACTTAAAAATCCTTCTTCCACGGCCGGAGAGTTGTCAGAACCGGACCAGCGGCACCGGAGCCGGGGGTAAACACGGCCGAGTGTTGTCAGCACCGGATCAGCGGCACCGGAGCCGGGGGTAAACACGGCCGGAGAGTTGTCAGAACCGGATCAGCGACACCGGAGCCGGCCGCAGGCACGGCCGGACCATTGACCGGCCAGAACCTGATTATGGCCTGGTAAGATAGTCAAGCATCCTGAAATACTCCTCTTCGGTAAGGTCGTCTTCAAAATACCACAGCGGGTTCACATGCGCGCCAAAAAGATCTATCTGGTAATGGAGGTGCGGACCGGTAGAAGTGCCCGTATTGCCTGACAGCCCCAGGAAATCTCCGCGGGAGACTTTCTGCCCCCTTTTTACATTGAATTCACTGAGATGACCGTAAATGGTCCTGTATCCGTATCCATGTTCAATGACCACCTTTATTCCGAAACCGTCTTTCTGGTTACCTGCATAGGCCACCACACCGGCACCGGTGGCATAGACCTCAGTACCTACCGGACAGGTGAAATCCTGTCCGAAATGCCAGCGAGGTGATCCGTAAACCGGATGCTTTTCCCGGAACTTAAGCCCGTCACCCAGCCTCATGGTTACATTAACAGGCCTGATGTATGGCAGATGCTCCCACATCTCCTTCCACTCACCTGCCCTTGCAGTAAGCTCTGTCAGTGAATTGTACTGAATATTTGTCTGTGTCTTCAGATCGTCAAACTTTGACCTTACCCGCATCATAAGACCTGAATTCAGATAGCCCGTCAGGTCGGCCATCCGGTTCGTACCTCCCGCACCACCCTCGGAGATGTCAGACGGTATCTGCGGCAGGTCAAGAACAGAACGGTAGGTGGAGTTGTCAGTTGACCTCAGGTCAGCAACTGATCCGGTATAATGATCAATTTTCCTTTCAAGAAGCGTATAACTCAGCCTGAGTTCATCAACCTGCTGCCGGAGCAGTTCCTCCTTCGGTGATCCGAAGATCCTGTGAAAAACAAAACTGTAGAAAAGTGTTATAACTATTGAAACAGTAAGCCCGACAGCAAACCTCACAAGCTTTTCTCTCCCGTTGTGCCTGTGCTGCCTGAACTGAAGATTGGCATGGTCAAAAACGTATTTCTTCCTTTTAAACATCAGCAGTCATGTGGATCACCCCACCATTTTAAGACGACAATTCTTCAAACGTGAAATATTTGATTTAATTTTACGCACCCTAAAGGAAATAGTTTCAAAACAGGGTGCGGAGTTAAGATGAAGGCTAACGAGATAAGGGAGGAATTCCTCAGTTTCTTCAGGTCAAAGGAACACAGGATAGTGCCATCGGCACCGATGGTAATCAAGAATGACCCCACGCTGATGTTCACCAATGCAGGGATGAACCAGTTCAAGGATATATTCCTCGGCAACCAGCCGGCAAAATACAAAAGGATAGCCAATTCGCAGAAGTGCCTGCGGGTTTCGGGTAAGCACAATGACCTCGAGGAGGTGGGACTTGACACATACCACCATACAATGTTTGAGATGCTTGGCAACTGGTCATTTGGCGATTATTTCAAGAAGGAAGCCATAACATGGGCATGGGAGTTTCTTACCGGAAGGCTTGGCATACCCCAGGAAAGAATCTACGCCACCGTATTTGAAGGTGACCCTGTGGAGGATGTGCCCCGCGATGAGGAGGCTTCATCATACTGGCTTAAATGTTTCACAGATCCTGAAAATCACATCCTTGACGGATCAAAAAAAGACAACTTCTGGGAGATGGGTGAGACAGGCCCCTGCGGCCCGTGCTCTGAAATACACGTTGATATAAGGTCTGACAGTGAGAGGGCCGCCACACCGGGGCACCTGCTGGTTAACAAGGGGCATCCGCAGGTGATTGAGATATGGAACCTGGTCTTCATACAGTATAACCGCCGCGCCGGAGGAGAACTGGAACTCCTCCCTGACAGGCATGTTGATACAGGCATGGGTTTTGAACGCCTTTGCATGGTGATACAGGGAAAGAAGTCCAATTATGACACTGATATCTTCCAGCCACTGCTGGCAGCCTCGGCAGAAGTAACCGGCAAACCATACGGACAGAAGAACGAGTGGGACATTGCGCACAGGGTGATAGCCGACCATCTCCGGACGGTTGCCTTTTCGGTCGCCGACGGTCAGCTGCCCTCAAACAACAGGGCCGGTTATGTCATCAGAAGGATACTGCGCCGTGCCGTCAGGTACGGATATACATCCCTTGGCATGAGTGAGCCTTTTATCTACAGGCTCATTCCTTCACTTGTTGAATCAATGGGGTCACATTACCCGGAGCTCCATGCCCAGAAAGAGATAATCACCAGGGTGATACATGAAGAGGAACAGTCTTTCCTTAAAACACTGGGGAAAGGACTGCGGATGATTGAACGGAGGGTGGAGACACTCAGACAGGAAGGAAAGAACCTCTTTCCCGGCAGGGATGCCTTTGAACTGTTCGACACTTACGGCTTCCCCGTTGACCTTACCCAGCTTATTCTCAGGGAGAACAGCATGACCCTCGACGAAGAGGCTTTCAGGAACGAGCTGAACACCCAGAAGGAGAGGTCAAGGGATGACGCCGCCGTTACGGCAGGCGACTGGGTGGTTATCCGCGATACCGAAAGCACACAATTTACAGGCTATGACCGGACGGAAGACAAGGTGAGGATCGCCCGCCACCGGAGGGTAACCTCCCGCGGCCGCGAAGCAGTACAGCTTGTTTTTGACCGTACCCCCTTCTATGCAGAATCAGGAGGACAGGCAGGTGACCGCGGCTATATTGAAGGGGGAGGAGAGAAAATCACCATCACTGATACGGTGAAGGAAAACAACCTTATTATCCATATCGCCTCCTCTGTTCCGGCTGATCCCTCCATGACCTTCCGCGCTGTGGTTGATGCCGGCGCAAGGCAGGATACCGCGAATAACCACACTGCAACACACCTGATGCACCATGCCCTGAGAGAGGTGCTCGGCAAACATGTGGAACAGAAAGGTTCACTGGTAACAGCTGACAAGCTGAGATTCGACTTCAGCCACTTCAGGCAGGTGACACCTGAAGAGATCAAAGCGGTTGAAGAGAAGGTCAATGAGATGATCATGCAGAATATTGCTTCGGTGGTCCATGACGACACACCCCTGGAGGAAGCGCTCTCAATGGGGGCAATGGCTCTCTTTGGGGAAAAATACGGCGAGCAGGTAAGAGTGGTCTCTTTCGGAGACTCCGTTGAACTTTGCGGAGGCACCCACGTTGACCAAACCTCCCGGATAGGACTCTTCAAAATAATCTCCGAGGGGGCTGTCGCTGCAGGAGTAAGAAGGATCGAAGCAATAACCGGAAGGCACGCATTCAGCTATATAAGTGAAAAACTGGGATTGCTCGATGAAATAACGGCAATGCTCCGCAGCACCGGAAACCCGGTAGTAAATATCTCAAGGCTGATGACTGAGAATTCTGCCCTGAAAGCCACCATTGAAAAACTGCAACAGGCATCTGCAGCAACGGCCCGGAATGAACTCGCCTCAGGAGCTGAAACCGTGGGCAACTGCCGCATTTACTCAGGAATCCTAGAAGATACACAACCGGATACCCTGAAGAATATCGCTCACCAGATAAGACAGGCAGACGAAAGCAGCATAATCATCATCGGTTCGGAAAACGAAGGAAAGGCATCCCTGGTCATAGGACTTGGAGAAAAAGCCGCTAGGGAAACCCGTCTCAATGCCGTGGAGATAATAAAGGCCATCTCCGGTGAGATCAGCGGTGGCGGTGGCGGACAACCCTTCCTGGCAACCGCAGGCGGCAAAAAACCGGAAGGCCTTCAGACTGCGGTAAATAAAGCCAGGGAAATGGCCAAAAAGATGCTGTAAAACAGCTGCCCCCTTCCGTTCGAAACTAAACCGGGGTATTGTAGTTATTACCAGTTTACAAATCAGTTAATTATACTGTCATTTACCTGCCGGTTGGTGCATTTGCTTTTTTTGTTCGAAATTCTTAATCTTGTATCGCTAATCCAAAAAACCTATCCTTAATGGAAGTTACCAGAACCTTTGACCTGATAGATCATGGATGTACGGTCTGTCCGCGGGAGGTCATGTTTGGTGGCAAACACGGCAACGAGTGGGTTACATATTCCACTGAAGCCGTCAGGGAACTGACCGACCTGTTCTCCTGTGGCCTTTTGGCACTCGGATACCTGAAGGGAGATCATATAGCCACAATCACCACCAACAAGGCCGAGTGGAACATTGTTGACCACGGCCTGGCCCAGGCTGGAATGATACATGTTCCTGTTTATCCTACCATCGGACATGAGGAGTACTCATACATCCTCGATCACTCTGAAGTAAAAGCGGTAATAACAGGCAATAAACAGATTTATAACAAGATATCTTCAGTCGTATCCAAAATCCCGGCAGTCAGGGCGGTTTACACCTTCGACCCGGTGAACGGTCTTACAACTGTAAATGATATCATTGAAGAGGGAAGAAAAAACCGGGACAGATACATCGGTGAACTGTCAGCCATAAGGGACTCCGTCAAACCCTCTGACATGGTCACCATTATTTACACCTCGGGAACCACAGGGAACCCCAAAGGGGTAATGCTATCCCACAATAACCTGATCACCAATGCCATAGCAACAAGCACGGCACACGAGTTCGGGCTGGGATACCGGGCACTCAGCTTTCTTCCGCTCTGCCATGTCTATGAAAGGATGATGAACTACCACTTCCAGTATAAAGGGACCAGCATTTACTACCTTGAAAACATGGGTATGATCGCCGATACAATGAGGGAGATTAAGCCTCACATAGCGAATACGGTACCCAGGCTTCTGGAAAAGATCTATGACAATATCATCAACAAGGGAAAGAACCTGCCGTGGCTGAAAAAGCAGATCTTCTTCTGGGCTGTCAATCTCGGACTCAAATTCAGGCTGGCCGGCAACACGAAGTTCTATAAATTCAGGTTGGGCATAGCCAGAAAACTGGTATTCAACAAGTGGAAGGAAGCCCTGGGAGGCGAACTGCGCGTACTCGTATCGGGCGGCGCCGCCCTTCAGTCACGCCTTGAGCGTATCTTCTGGGCCGCAGGTATCCCCGTGCTCCAGGGCTATGGCCTTACGGAAACATCCCCCGTGATAGCGGTCAATCCCCTGCGCATACCTGATATCAAATTTGAAACCGTGGGACCCGTTCTTGACGGCGTCCATGTGAAGATTGCCGATGACGGGGAGATTCTCTGCAAGGGACCTAACGTTATGATGGGTTACTACAAGGAACCGGAGATGACAGCTGAGATTATTGACGCTGAAGGCTGGTTTCATACAGGTGATATCGGGAGGATAGAGGATGGCAGGTTCCTGAGGATCACTGACCGCAAAAAGGAGATGTTCAAGCTCTCAGCAGGCAAGTACATCTCACCCCAGGTAATTGAAAATAAACTGAAGGAATCGTTCTTCATTGAACAGGCTATGGTCATAGGTGAAAATGAAAAGTTCGCCAGTGCCCTCATCTCCCCGAACTTCACATTCCTGCATGACTGGTGCTCGATTCACAAGATACAGTACCGCGACAACACAGACCTGGTTGAGATACCTGAGGTGATTGAACGGTTTGCCCGCGAGGTGCGCGAGGTCAATAAA
Organism: Bacteroidales bacterium; assembly: GCA_025454815.1. Lineage (GTDB taxonomy): Bacteria > Bacteroidota > Bacteroidia > Bacteroidales > VadinHA17 > SR-FBR-E99. Next base: position 55,746 of record JALONR010000005.1, read on the forward strand.
AACCTCGGCGAGTTTGAACAGATTAAAAGATTCAGGCTGGTCACCGAGGAGTGGACTCCCCAGACAGGAGAGCTCTCACCAACACTGAAACTGCGGAGAAACATCCTTACCGGGAGGTACCACGACACCATCAATGAAATTTATTCCGTGAAGGAGAAAGGTAATGTGGTTGACAGGATGGTTGGTGTGATCCGCAACGGCGTCAGCGGAATCCTCAGGAACCTGCCTAAATTCTGACCCTCTTGAATTTTCAGCGGCAGAATAATTTTCTGCCGGTATCAGTTGACCCGGGTGGCTGCCGGACCTGCTGGCAACCTCTCTTTATTTTTATACCTTTGTCTTCCGTTATGAAGAGCCTCACTCATATACTCCTGCCCGTCCTGGTGATGGTCCTTTGTCTCAGTTCCTGTTCAGACCAGCCCTGCTATGAGGAGACAGATCCCCTGATGAATACCGTCCTGCTTGTCAGCGGCACAGGTGAGCTGGCAAAGGCTGACTCACTCAGGGTTTATACCTACCGTGAAACTGACACCCTGAAGTTTGTGAAGGTCACCGGAGCATCATCCTTTTCAGTACCGCTTGACCCTGCCAGTGATGAGTCAGTCTTCATGATAACCCTGAACGGCGTGACCGATACAGCATGGATTAGATACAGTCGCAGACCCCACCTTGTCTCTCCTGAATGCGGATACACAATTGTGAGCGAAATAACCGGGCTGAATACAACACACAACATAATAGACACCCTGATCATAGAAAATAAAAGCGTTAACCTCGATGGGCAGAAGAACCTGCATCTTTTTTATTAGCCTCTTTATACTGGCAGAACCCGTTGGCCGGTCACAGGATACGGTTACGGTACCACTGCATGTCAGGGCAGGATTTGACCTGGCTGGTCCGGTCATGAAACTTGTCAACAGGGATCTCATCAGCTATGGAATTGTTGCATCCGCTGACATAAACTCCTCACTCGCTGTTACGGCAGGATTCAGGTACTCCTCCTTCAACTCCTCGGAGGTTATTTATGACTTCCGCAGCCGCGGACTGAGCTTCACTGCCGGTACTGACTACAACTTCATCAAGGCTAATGTGTCGAAGGGTAAGTACTATGCAGGCATCGGGTTGAGATACGGGCTCAGCTTCTACAGCGAGGAGGCCCCGATGATAAGATATACTAATGAATGGGGCGCCGGGGAAACCTCCGTTCCCCTTAAGCGCCATACCGGCCATTACCTTGAGATCACCCCGGGAGTCCGTACCGACCTGTTTCCAGGGGTGACAGTCGGCTGGAATCTTTATATGAGGCTGCTGATCAGTGCCGGGGCAGGAAAGGATCTCAAACCGGTCTGGATGCCCGGGTACGGCCCGGGTACGGCAGGGATGTCAACGGGTGCAGAATACTACATATCATTCACAATACCCTACAGGAAGATAAAGGTCTATATCAAACCTAAAGTCCGCGAGTCTGAGGATGAAGAGAATGAGGGAGATCAGACAAACACGGGAACCAGTACATCAGGCTCCGGAATCAGGTTTTAAGCCCCTCCTGCTGAAAGCCAGTAATCCCATAAAGGTCAGGAAACCGTTAACCAGTAACAGCTCAAAACCAAACTTATATCCGTTGAAGAGCTCTTCCGAAAAGTGACTCAGGAAGTAACAGAGAACCGGTGACAGGATTGCTATCCACGGGGTATAACGGTCATTGACAGACCTTCTCGTAAAGAGACCGAATGTATAAAGACCTAGCAGGGGTCCGTATGTATAGCCTGCAATGGTGAAGAGCTTGTCAATTATCGCCCTGTCATTCATCTCTCTGAAGACCAGGATACATATAAAGAAAATAATGGCAAATGAGAAATGGACCGAATACCTTATCCTGGTCTTTTTGGCATCATCCATCTCCTTATTCTTCTCAAGGCCGAGGAAGTCGATGCTGAACGATGTGGTCAGCGAAGTCAACGCACCGTCTGCACTTGGAAATGCCGCAGAAATTAGCCCGATAAGGAAAACAACCCCGGCAGCCGGCCCCAGGTACCTGAAGGCGATGGTCGGGAAAAGGTCATCCGTCATGGCAACCGTAATATTCTGTGCCGATGCATAAAAAACAAGGAAAGCACCCAATACCAGGAACATGAATACAACAACAAGGTTGATGGTACTGAAAGTGAACATGTTCTTCTGTGCATCCTTGAGATGCCTGATACTGAGGTTCTTCTGCATCATTTCCTGGTCCAGGCCGGTCATGGTTATGGTAATGAACATACCGCTGAAGAACTGCTTTATGAAATGCCTCGGATGATCCCAGTCGGTGATCACCATCCTTGACATATCACTGTCAAAGATGTCACCAAGCAGGGTGAGCAGCGGTGATCCCAGTTCCCGGCTGATGTAATAAATCGATAGTATTACTGCAAGAAGCATGAAGGTGGTCTGCAGTGTGTCAGTCCAGATGATGGTACGGATCCCTCCCTTCAGAGTGTATATAATTATAAGCACAATGAAAATCAACACGTTTACCCAGAAAGGCACATTCCAGGCATCAAATACGAATATTTGCAGAACGTTGATTACAAGGAACATACGTAGGGAGGCTCCAAGCACCCTTGAAAGAATAAAGAACCCTGCACCGGTCTTGTATGACCAGAATCCGAATCGTTGTTCAAGGTATCCGTAGATTGAGGTGAGCTTCAGCCTGTAATAGAGCGGCAGCAGTATGAGGGCGATGACCACATACCCGAAAAAATAGCCAAACGCCACCATCATGTATGAAAACTGTGTTTCACCAACCCACCCGGGCACTGACATGAATGTGACCCCTGAAAGGGAGGCTCCTATCATCCCGTAGGCAACCACAAACCATGGCGATACCTTGTTGCCGATATAGAATGACTGGTGATTGGCCCTGCGTGCAGTAATATAGGTAACCGCAAACAGAAGCAGGGTATAGGCCATGAAAATTAACAGGATGAGGGTAGGTGTCATAACTCGGGATGCAAGTATGCAAGATTAGTAAAAAGATCGCAGATAAAAGTCAACAACCCGTCACGTTTGCGGGAAATATTGATTTATTTTGCCCCAAAGTCGCAATATGGCAACACGTTTCCCTTCAAGATTGCTGGAGGAGGCTGTAAATGAATTTGCATCATTGCCGGGAATAGGCCGCAAGACGGCTTTCAGGCTGGTAATGCATCTGCTCAGACGCGACAGCGGGGAGGTTCGCCGTTTCGGCGAAACCGTGATCCGTCTCCGCGACGATGTCTGTTACTGCAGTGTATGCCACGGCATCAGTGACACCCCCGTCTGTGATATCTGCGGTGACCCTTCAAGGGACATATCTCTCATCTGCGTGGTTGAAAGTGTTCAGGACGTGATGGCCGTGGAGAACACCCGGCAGTTCAGGGGATTGTACCATGTTCTTGGAGGGATCATCTCTCCCGTGGATGGTATCGGCCCCTCTGACCTGACCATCACCAGCCTGGAAGAGAGGGTGAGGAGCGGCAACGTGAAGGAGGTGATCCTTGCCCTCAGCACGACAATGGAGGGTGATACCACAAATTACTATATCTTCAAAAGACTCTCCGGTTTTGATATAAGGATAACCACCCTGGCACGAGGAGTGGCCATCGGTGACGTACTGGAGTATACTGATGAGATAACCCTCGGTCAGTCAATCATCAACCGCCGGATCTTTTCGCTCCCGTCACAGGGTTGACCTTGAAGGCATCGCCGCCATATCTGACTCTTTATCTCAATCTTTCCCCTATATCATTTTTTTATTCTTAAAATGTTGCTTAATTTGATACAAATCGATTTATAATGGCTGACATATTTGAAAGGTTCTTTTCGGATGCATCGCAACTGATGAAGAAATCGGCAATCAGGGAAATCCTGAAGCTGACTCAGAGGCCGGAGATGATCTCTTTTGCCGGCGGTCTCCCCTCACCTGACTCCTTCCCTATCGAGGATATCAGGAGAGTCACTGCCGAGGTCCTTGAACTGGAAGGCAAAGCCGCCCTCCAGTACGGAACAACCGAGGGAGACGTAAAGCTCCGCACTCTCCTTGCCGAGCGCCACAGGAAAGACGGACTGAACCTGGCACTCGAAAACATCATCATAACCACAGGGTCACAGCAGGCTCTCGATCTTTGCGGAAAGATTTTCATAAACCGTGGTGATGTTGTACTGTGCGGACTGCCATCATACCTGGGAGGGTTAAACGCCTTCTCAAATTACGGTGCTGTGCTGAAGGGAATTCAGCTTGACGACCAGGGGATGCGGCCTGACCTGCTTGAAAAGGCCATTACAGAACTTAAAAAGGATGGCAGAACTATCAAGTTCATATACATTATTCCTGACTTTCAGAATCCAACCGGTGTCACCCTCCCCCGTGCACGCCGTCTTGAAATTATCCGCATCGCGGAGCGGCATGACCTTATAATTGTTGAAGACAGTCCTTACAGAGATGTCCGTTTTGCAGGCACTCCCGAACCACTTATGTCTTCACTTGACACCCAAGGCAGGGTTTTGACCCTGAACACCTTCTCCAAGATTCTTGCCCCCGGATTCCGCCTTGCATGGGTTACCGGGCACAAGGAGATCATTGACAAGATGGTCACCGCAAAACAGGCATCCGACCTCTGTACTCCTCCCTTTGTTCAGAGGATCACCGCAAGGTATATTGAGCAGGGGCTGCTTGACGTAAACCTCAGGAAGACCATTGAACTCTATCACCATCGCCGGGATTACATGCTCAGGTGCTTCCGCGAGCAGATGCCGGAAGGGGTGAAATGGACAGAGCCTGACGGCGGCTTGTTCCTCTTCGTGACTCTTCCCCCTGCCATGGATGCAGCAAGACTCCTCGAAAAAGCCATACGCAAAAATGTCGCATTCGTCTGCGGTTCAGTATTCTACTGCAACAACGAAGGACACAATACAATGCGCATCAATTTCTCCTTTGCGGATGAAAAGGATACCTGTGAAGGTGTCCGCAGACTGGCTGAGGTGATAAGGGAGGAAATGGCCACCGCCTGAAGCGATGGAGCTCTCGGTAGTAATCGTCTCATACAATGTGTGCGCCCTCCTCCGCCAGGCGCTTCAGTCACTCGTTGTTGCAGCCACCGGCACGGTCAATGAAGTAATTGTTGTTGATAACAATTCGGCAGACAACTCTGCAGCGATGGTCAGGGAGGAGTTCCCTTCAGTAAGACTCATCATCTCATCAACAAATGAAGGCTACCCGGCAGCCTGCAACAAAGGCATTGCAGTTTCATCAGGAGAATATATACTTATTCTCAATCCTGACACCATTGTGTCTCCTGACGCTCTGTTAAATGCACTCATTTTCATGAAATTGAATCCGGATGCCGGGGCTGCCGGGGCACACATGACTGATGGCACCGGAAGGTTCCTTCAAGAATCCAGGAGAGGATTCCCATCCCCCATCACATCACTCTTCAGGTTCACGGGACTCGGTAAACTATTCCCCCGTTCCCCGTTCTTCAATGCATACTACCTCGGTAACCCGCCGGAGGAGGAGACCTGCCGCGCTGACATCCTGACCGGCGCTTTCATGCTTCTGCGAAGGGAGGTTCTCGACAAAACAGGACCCTTTGACACCGGCTACTTCATGTACGGAGAGGATATCGACCTCAGCTGGCGAATAAGAAAGGCAGGATACTATAATTATTACCTCCACAACGTCAGGATAACTCATTTCAAAGGGGCAAGTTCCTCGCAGGACAAGGTGGCCGCAATGAATCATTTCTATGATGCCATGAACATATTTGCCGGCAAACATCTGAAGAGGGTCTGGCACCTTCCGGTAAGGATAGCCGTGGCTCTTTTAAGGACCCTTTCCCTTGCCCGCCTGAGGTCGGACAGGATGATTAAAAGTGGCATCTGCCGTTAAAAAAGGGACTCCTCCCACATAATCTTATTGTGTTTTTTGAGTTATATTAGTGACTTTAAGAAAATTAATAATCCTGATGAGAAGGGCTAAATACATCCTCTGTATGATCCTTATGGTTCATGCCGTATCTCTTGCAGGCCAGTCAAGAAGCGATATGCGTGAGCTTTTCGTCTCTGCCGAGGGAGACTTGCTCTTTGAGGATTATCCGGAGGCTCTGCCGAAATACCTCAGCCTTCTCCAGATCTTCCCGGAGAACTATAATCTGTATTACAGGATCGGTCAGTGTTATCTCAATACCCCCGGTGAAAAGGATAAATCGATCGCCTGGCTTGAGACTGCTGCTGGTCATATTAATCCTGCATATCGTGCCGGAAGACTGCGCGAAACAGGGGCACCCTATGATGTGCTCTACATGCTTGCCAATGCATATCGTATAGCAAATGACTTTGACAGGGCTCTGGCAACCTATGACCTGTTCCTCAGGGACGTTGACACCGAAAAGTATGATACAGCCCTTGTGCAGTTTCAGATGCAGACCTGCCACAATGCCCGGATGATGATGCGAAAGCCGGTATCAGTGGTTGACGCTAACCTGGGCAGCACGGTAAACGAAAGATTTTCGGAGTTCAACCCGGTCATCTCGGCAGATGAAAAAACGCTGCTGTTCACCCGTGAGCTGCAGTTTTATGATGCCATCTTCTGGACAAGAAAAATCAACGGGAAATGGACCGAACCGTTAAACCTGACACCCCAGTTGGGAGTGGATCAGGATTACTATACCTCCTCCCTGTCGGCTGACGGCCGGACACTTCTTATGTACCGGGTTGACACATATGACGGAAATATTTACATGAGCAGGCTGAATGGCGATACATGGAGCGAGGTGGAAAAGCTTAACGGGAATATCAATACCAGGTACTGGGAATCACACGCCACCATCAGCAACGACGGGAGAAAGATCTACTTCACAAGCAACAGGAAGGAGAGCCTCGGAGGGCTGGATATTTTTGTTTCTGTACGGGACAGCTCTGGCCACTGGGGCCCGGCTGTGAATCTGGGACCTGAGATCAACACGGTATATAATGAGGAGACACCCTTCCTGGCTAGGAATGACAGCACCCTGTTCTTCAGCTCCCGCGGCCATTTCAACATGGGCGGGTATGATGTCTTCAGGTCTGACCTCGGCAGGAACGGTAAATGGAGCACCCCGGTAAATGCAGGGTATCCGCTGAACACAACCGATGATGACCTCTTTTTTACACCTGTCGGAAAGGGGAACAGGGGTTTCTATGCGAAATTTGCGGATGACGGCTTCGGGCGGATGGATCTCTTCAGCTGTGACATCTATTCTGATCTCAACCCCCGGAACTTCATCGTGACAGGAAGGGCTGCCGTCAGCAACCTCCTTGATGAGTTTCCGCAGCCAGTGAAAATTACTGCGGTTAAAAGCGCCGATACCGGAAGAATTATAAACGCGTTTACCAATCCGGTGACCGGACTCTATTCACTTTTTCTTCCGCATGGTACCTATAATATTAATTATGACTCTGAGGAAGCCCTTCCGGAGTCAATAGAAATTGAGCTTTTGCCTGACAGGCAGGGCGATACTGTAAGGATAAAGCCGGTTATGCTGGAGGAAACCGATTTTTCTGCTTACCTGAGGCTTGTCTCTGACACCCTCCTCAGGGTGAATGGCGCTGAACCGGTAAGCATTGAACTTGTTGCCGAGGAGAGGTCACTTCTTGACATAGAGGTACTATCGCCAGATTCAGTGATTGTCACCGAGCAGTTCCGGATTACCGATTCTGCCTTTACCTATACGTTCCTGCCAGAAAAAGGTGACAGCCGCGTTTCAATGTTGCTTACTGACCGCTTCGGCAATGATACGGCCGCAGCGGTTACTGTGCGCCGCACCGATACCAGGGCACGGCCTGAGAAACCACTCTACCGGGAAATCCGGGCCAGGCCGGCGGGTGACAGGGCTGAAACTGCAGGTGCTGACGGCGCAACTGCCTCAGCCGGAGCAGGTGGTACCACTGATGCCGGCACCGCGGCAGCCGGCACTACTGATACAGGCGGCGCTTCCGCTCTCCCTGCAACTGCAGATGACGGGCAGGAAAATGAAGAAGACGGAAAGAAAAGCTGCAACTGGTGGTGGCTGATTATTGCCGCCGCATTTTTGCTCTTCCTGTTGCTCTGGAGGAGAAGAAAAAGAGATAAAAAGGAAACGGAACAATAAGATGAACACAATGAAGAAACTTGCCTTTTTGCTGATTATTCTTGCTGCATCTCTTACCTGCAGATCACAGGACAACATCAGGCTGCAGGAGGCATTTTATGATGCCGAATATTTCCTTATGCGGGGTGATTATTACGATGCACTTCCATATTACCAGGGGATATATGTTGCCATGCCGGACAACGCAAGCATCGCTTTCAGGCTGGGGCTCTGCTACCTGAACATAGAAGGTAGCAAGAACCTGGCTATCGAGTATCTTGAAAAAGCAACCATGAAACTTACGGGCAAGTACCGCGAGGGGTCACTGAGACAGACGGAGGCACCATATGAAGCCCTCTTTTTCCTTGGTGATGCCTACAGGATCAATTACATGTTCGAAAAGGCAAAGGATGCCTATTCACGCTACCGCCAGACAATCCTGCCCTCGGATATCGGGAACCTGATGTTCGTAGACCAGCAGATAGCTTCATGCAACAATGCCCCGGCACTGATGGCTGAACCCGTAAGGTTCACAGTTGAAGAGGTTGATGATATACTGAACGACGCCAATGACAACTTCTTCCCGGTGGTATCACCGGATGGAAAGGCAATAGTCTACATGACCTCCATGAAATTCTATGATGCCATCATGTTCTCACGGTTCATGAGAAATGAATGGACCCCGCCGGTTAATATTACCCCTGAACTCCAGTCTGACGGTGACCACTACGTTTCGTGCCTTACAGCAGACAATAACCTGATGCTCCTCTCCAAGGATGATAACATAAACAGCGATATCTGGATGAGCCGTTTTGACGGTATGCGCTGGGAACCGGCACGAAAACTGAAAAAGGAAATCAATACAAAGTACTGGGAGGCTCACGGTTTCATTACAGAAGACGGATCAACCCTGATATTTGCCAGCGACAGGCCCGGAGGCTTCGGGGGCCTCGATCTGTATACATCAAAACTGGGAGATGACGGAGAGTGGAGCATACCAATAAATATGGGACCCGAGATCAATACTCCCTTCAACGAGGACAGGCCGTTCCTGATCAACGGCGGAAAAACGCTTTTCTTCGCCTCACAGGGCCATCAGAACCTGGGAGGGTATGATATCTTCCGCAGTCAGATACAGTACAATGGCCTGTGGAGCACACCTGAAAACCTGGGATACCCGCTGAACACACCTGATGACAACATCTTCTTCTGTCCTGCTGATAACGGGAAGGCAGGTTATATCTCCATCTACGGCAAGGATGGCGGATCAGGCAAAGCCGATATTTATCGTATCAGGTTCAAATAATGCTTCCTGACAGGGTGAAAATGCGGCGAATAATTTAATTTTACAGCAAACGGAAAAATGAGATTAAGGGGAATAGCTTTTCTGACACTGCTTTTCATGCTTGTTCCGCTGCGGGGGCAGAAGAACAAAGAGCTGAAGGAGATCTGGATGGAGGCCGAGTCACATTACCTCTATGGCGAGTATGAACTGGCCAACCCCCTCTACCTCATGCTTAATGAACTCATTCCCGGTAACCATAACATCAAATACAAAATAGGTAACTGCTACCTTAATATATTTGATGAGAAGCCAAAAGCAATTCCTTTCCTCGAGGATGCCGTAGTAAGCACAAGTTACGACTCCAAAACCGGCAAACTTAAGGAAAAACGTGCACCTCTTGACGCCTATTTCTCACTTGCCAATGCCTACCGCATTACCAACAGGCTTGACAGCGCACTGAATACCTACAGGTTCTTCCAGCAGCTCATATCTGCATCAACAGAGATGCAAAACGCTGATTTTATCAACCAGCAGATGCAGGCATGCAAGGTTGCCACTGAACAGATGAATAAACCGGTGAATGTGCTTATACAGCCACTTAAGGAGTATATCAACCAGGGGTCTGTCAACGACAGACCGGTTGTCAGCTTTGACGGAAGCACCATGGCATATACCGAAAGACGGGGTCTAGAAAGCGTGGTTTACGTCACCCACCGGGAAGGAACATCATGGGGAACACCGGTGGACATAACCCTTGAGGCATCAATGGGCACCGACTGCCACACCACCTCACTGAACAGCGACGGTACTGAACTCTATCTCTTCAAGAATGACAATTACGACGGCAACATATATGTGACAAGATTTGCTGACGGCAGATGGACCCCGGTTGAAAGACTCAACAAGAATATAAATACCAGGTTCTACGAATCACATGCATCCGTATCCGCAGACGGGAAAAAGCTTTACTTCACATCAAACCGTGAGGGAGGCCTTGGCGAACTTGACCTGTGGGTCTCGGAAAAAGATGCCACGGGAGACTGGGGTATAGCCTCCAACCTCGGCAATGTGGTCAATACTCCATATAACGAGGAGACACCATTCATTTCCGGAGACGGCATTACACTCACCTTCAGCTCTGAGGGGCACGGATCAATGGGGGGATATGACATCTTCCTTTCAAAACTGTCCGATGGAAAGTGGTCCGGACCCCTGAATATAGGCTACCCGGTCAGCACAACCGATGACAATATCGGATTCCAGCCATTTGCCCAGGGAAACTTCGGTTACTATTCCGTTATGACAGCCTACAAGAAAAAAGAGATAGCCCTTGTTACATTCAATCCTCCGGAAGAAGAAAAAAGAGACACCGTAACCATCAGCTTCAATCCGGCCGACCTTCCCTACCTTACTGAGGTTGATTCATCACTGCTGATAACAGACCTTGTGGTAAGGGACGTGAAGGATACCGATGAAGAGCTTGACCCTGATGTACTCTACTACACTGTACAGGTAATGGCTCTTTATAACCCGGTAGATCCCGCCTATTTTGAGTATGCTGAAATAAATGTCTTCTTTAACCGGGAAGACCTGTTCTACAGGTATACCACAGGAAGGTTTGACACAAGGGCAAAGGCATACGAAGAGAAAGAGAGACTTCTCCGGCTCGGATACCCGGATGACATCTTCGTGAAGAAAGTTTACAGGAATGATTCTGGAAAATGACGGTATCAGGCTCCGGGCTGTCGAGCCCGAAGACCTGGAACTGCTATACCGGTGGGAAAATGATGAAGCCAACTGGAAGCTCAGCAACACGCTTGTCCCCTATTCCAGGTACATCCTGAAGAAATATATCGCCGGATCTGGCAAGAGCATATATGAGACTGGCCAGTTAAGGCTCATGATTGAGGTGCTCCCCGATGAACGGACTGTGGGTACCATAGACCTTTACGACTTCGACCACTTTCATAACCGCGCCGGGGTTGGCATTTTGATTGCCGATCCGGCAGACAGGAAAAAGGGATATGCTTCAGCTGCACTTGTCTGCCTTATCGGCTATGCCTTCGAAACCATTGGCCTCCATCAGCTATGGTGCAACATCCTGGAAAACAACGCTGAGAGTTTACATCTGTTCACACATCACGGCTTTGTAATCTGCGGCGCCAGAAAGGAGTGGGTAAGAATGGGCACCGGTTACGAAACAGAATATAACCTCCAGCTCATCAGCCCCAAAAAATAAATACTGCCCAGGGGGTTGGGCAGTATTATTTTCTCGCCGGCTTAAAAAAGAAGTACCATTTTGAGCCGGAGAGAGGAAACGGGGAATCTAAAAAACACTAATCCTTAAACTCCTCTGTTATTCCGCTTGCGATACAAAACTAGCCGGACCTGTTTTTCCCTGCAATACCCATTAATGGGTATTTTTAAATGATGCCGTTGGTGGCAGCATATATCAACATATCCACCAGGTTACTGGTACCGGTCTTACGCATTATGTTCTTCCGGTGGGTGTTGACTGTGAACTCACTGATATTTAACTCGTAAGCTATTCTCCTGCTTGTATATCCCCGTGAAATGTGATAAATGATTTCCTGCTCCCTCCTGGATATTGAAGGACCCCCACCATGTACCTCCGGTACCTCCCTGAAAGGCCTGCCGCCCAGCAGTGAAAAGGAAACCTTCGTGCCGCAATGAATATGGGAAATATCCCTGATAACTGCCATTTCATAGATTCCTCCCTCCTGATTAATATGACGTGATATCGTAAGGGAAATCCTTGTATACCTTCCGTTACTCTTTGCAGCCCTGTATGTCATGTAGAGAACCACATGCCTGTTGGAGAGGCCGGATATATAATTCATCTCCCTGTTCAGTACCATCTTACCTATTTCGAAAACAGGTTTACGGTCATCAGGATGAATTATTTCAAAATGTTTCGGAAAGTCATATCCCGGTTCCCTGTAGCCCAGTACCTGCTCAACATTCGGGCTCACATACAGCATCCTGAGCGTTGAATAGTCTGCCAGGAAGAAAAACTGGTTGGCATAGTCAAAAAGCTCCAGAACCTGGTCATTTACCTCTATTTTTCCATTGAAGGGTAAACGTAATGAATTACCGAACTTCTCAGCAAAAAGTTTCTCCCAGGGTTCGACAACGGCTTTCTTGAGGTTGTTGCTTTCAGGATCCATTCCAGTAAGATTAGCGGTTTGTATCGATCTGATTATAGGCAGGGAACATCATTGTGTTCGTTCTCTCGTATTACGGTAATCACCCTTAAAGTAGTTTATCCCAATCAGGTCATACCTCTCTTTCAGTATCTCCAGCCTTGCCAGGAACTCTTCAAAGTCCTTCTTCATTTCAGGCGTCCAGCCTGTTTCAGCTACGGCAAATGCTCTCGGGAATGCCATGTATTCAAGATGGGACATGGTTGATATATATTCAGTCCAGACATTGCCCTGAAGGCCAAGGATGTATTCCTGCTCCTCAGGGGAAAGTTCGTCAGGCAGGGGCTCAAATGAATAGACCCGTTCTAGCGGCAGATAGCCTCCGATGGCAAGTGGTTCGCCATGCGGTTCGCCCTGGTAATAATCGAGATACATATGCGTGGTTGGGGTCATGATCACATCATGTTCCATTTTTGCAGCCTCAATGCCTCCCTTTATGCCGCGCCATGACATCACCGTCGCCCCGGGAGCCAGGCCTCCTTCAAGTATCTCATCCCAGCCTATTATCTTTTTGCCGTGCGAGCTGAGGTATTTTTCCATCCGGGTAATGAACCAGCTCTGGAGCTCATGCTCATCCTTAAGCCCCTCCTCTTTTATCCTCTTCTGGCAGGCAGGGCAGTTCTCCCATCTTACCTTCGGGCATTCGTCGCCGCCGATATGAATATATTCCGATGGAAATATTCCGGTCACCTCCGTCAGTACATCCTCCAGGAAGGCAAATACAGTGTCGCGCCCGGCGCAGAAGACATCGTCAAAGACGCCCCACCTGGTCTGCACTTCCAGCTCTTTGCCGGTGCAGGACAGCCAAGGATAGGATGCGATGGCCGCCACAGCATGGCCTGGCATCTCTATTTCAGGAATGACGGTAATGAACCTGTCTGCTGCATATTTTACTATTTCTCTCGCCTGGTCCTGCGTATAAAATCCTCCGTGAGGGGTTCCGTCATAAACAAACGGCGGCCTGCCTCCATGACCGATTAGAGTCTCTTTTCTCTGCGACCCCACGGCCGTAAGCTCCGGATATTTCTTTATCTCTATTCTCCATCCCTGGTCATCCGTCAGATGCCAGTGGAATACATTGAACTTATGGAGAGCCATGATATCAAGATATCGCTTTACTTCCTCTACCGTGAAAAAATGACGACTTACGTCAAGATGCATACCACGGTAGCTGAAACGAGGGGCATCAGTTATATGACACGCCGGCACAACAGCAGCGCCCTCTGCGGTCAGGCCTCCTTCTGCCTCAACCTGCGGCGGAAGCAATTGCCTCAGCGTCTGAGCACCACGGAAGAGCCCTGCTGCCGAAGGTGATTTGAGGACAATGTTTTTCGCAGTCACTGACAGGGTATATCCTTCAGTATCATCCGAAACTGCGGTATCAAGGACCATCACTATCCGGTTCTTCGCTTCTTCCGGCCCTTCCTTCACTGGCAACGGCACTGCCGCGCTCTTTCTGATCATTTCAGCAATAAATACTGCCGGGAGCATGGTTTCATCATTGAGCGGGGATACTGTCAGCTCCGTTTTCCCGTCAATTATGAAACTCCCCTTCGCCATCACCAGCTCTGCCGGTTTAGGAATAATTGAATATCTTTCAGGCATATTCACCTCCTTCCTGCTGCAGCCGGATACCGTCATGGTAATCATAAGTGCTGCGAATGCTATTCTTGTCATCAATCCTGTATTTTGTCCGTTTCCACAATCCGCCCCCTCCTGTTTGCTGCCAGCATTCCGCAGGCGGCATTTATGTCAGATCCTCTTGATTTCCTGACGGATGCTCCTATTCCGGATATCACAAGTTCATGTTTGAACTTTATCATCACATCCTCTCCCGAGCTTTGCAGGTCATCGCCTTCAAACGGGTGGTAGGGAAGAAGATTAACCCTGATGCCGGTTCCGGCAAACAAATGCTTCAATTCCTCAAGGTGCCTCCCGGAATCATTTTTCCCGTTTATCATAACATAAGCTACGGTAAAACGCCTTTTTCTCCGGTTGTCATACTCCCTGAGAAGGTCCAGTGTTTCCATGAACGGCCAGCGCTTCTCTGCAGGTATTACCTCACTTCTTTCTTCAGGAAAAGGTGAATGAAGGCTGAGGGTGATATTGCATTCAGTCTCCTCAAGGAGCCTTTTTACCGAAGGTGTCACTCCCACAGTGGAGACAGTGACCCTGCTCCTCCCTTTAGCCAGTCCCCATTCGGCAGTGAGGATGCGGCAGGCGCGTATAGCCTCATCAATGTTGTCTCCCGGCTCACCCATACCCATCATCACCACATGTGTCACCTCATGAGGAATACTGATCACCTGGTTCACAATCTCACCTGCTGAGAGGTCTCCTCCCCATCCGTTCCTTCCGGTGGCACAAAAGCGGCAACCCATCCGGCAGCCTGATTGAACCGAGACACAGACGGTACTTCTCTTTCCGTCAGGGAGCCAGACGGTCTCATGTGACTGACCGTCAGCCGTACTGAAAAGATATCTGACTGAACCGTCAGAAGAGACTTCTGAGGCTATGGGAGCACTGAGGCCGGGCACTGCATTTGCAGATAAAATATGGAGAACCGCCGCCGGGATGTCATTGATCTCTCCGAACGATTTTATCCCTTTTCTGTAGACCCAGTAAAGCAGCCTGCGCGAATGACGCATATCTATCCCGAGGCTGCCGAGAAAATCCCCGGTATCTTTCAGATCTGATCCTGCAATACTCCTCAGCTTCATAACCTCCCTGCCCCTGTTATAAAGATATTAAATTACTTCATTCAAGCTTTTTTTTCCATATTTATAATTTGATAACCCTTACCCTTTTTGCCTGATAGTATCACAATGGAAACAACCTCAGCAAAACGGCGATTTGGTACGGCACCTGTATATTTCACGGCTGTCTCAACCATCCTGGGAGCAATCCTCTTCCTGCGATTCGGGTTTGCAGTTGGAACCCTCGGTTTCTGGGGCACTCTTCTGCTGATAGTAATGGGACACGCCGTGACAATTCCCACAGCACTGGCTCTCTCGGAACTTGCAACAAACAAGCGGGTTGAAGGTGGCGGGGAGTATTTCATCATCTCGTGGTCATTCGGTCTTAATACCGGGGCCACAATTGGCATAGCGCTCTTCCTGTCGCAGGCAATCAGTGTTGCCTTTTATATCATCGCCTTTACGGAAGCATTCCAGTTTTTCTTCGATTACGCAGTCCAGCGCTTCTCTGTGGTGATACCCAGGCAGGTGATAAGCCTTCCCGTGACATTTGTGCTTGGAATCATAATACTGCGGAAAGGATCAAATACCGGGGTAAAGATGCTTTATGCCGTGGTTGCCATCCTGTTCATCACGCTGCTTCTCTTCTTCCTGGGCAAGCCTGCTTCCGGAAGCCTCGCCACGGGTGAGATGCCGCTGGGCGATATCCGCAACATGAGCGATATATTCATTGTATTTGCAATAGTTTTTCCCGCTTTTACCGGCATAACGGCCGGTGTAGGGCTGTCAGGTGACCTTCGCAACCCTGCCCGGGCAATACCGATGGGGACAATCCTGGCAACATTTACCGGTCTGGTTGTATATATCCTGGTGATCTGGAAGCTCTCCGTCTCGGCCACGCCTGAAGAGATGCTTGAGAATCAGCTCATAATGGGGAAAATTGCACTGGGCGGTGCAGTAATTGTACCTCTCGGTCTGGCGGCTTCAACAATCTCCTCTGCACTCGGCTCTGTGCTGGTTGCTCCCCGCACACTCCAGGCACTGGCCAATGACACCTCCTTCCCCTCAATGAGACTTAACAGGTGGCTTGCTGCCGCAAGAAGCACTGACGGGGAACCGGTGAATGCAACCATTGTTACATTGGTAATCGCATTCATCTTCGTCACCCTCGGAAATGTAAACGCCGTTGCAGAGATCATCTCCATGTTCTTCCTTGTCACCTACGGGTCTCTCTGCCTCATTTCATTCCTGAATCACTTCGGCTCCTCGCCCTCATACCGGCCCTCATTCAGGTCAAAATGGTACCTCTCGCTTACCGGATTTGCCGTTGCACTTATTGTAATGTTCAGGATCAATACACTATATGCCCTCACCGCCATAATCCTTATCGTAATAATATATTCATTTATAAATCATTATCATAAAAACCGGACCGGCCTCGAATCGCTTTTTGCCAACACCCTCTTTCAGATCAACCGTAACCTGCAGGTTTACCTGCAAAAGTCGGAAAGCAAACGGAAACAAAAGGAATGGAGACCGGGGGTGATATGTATCTCGAAGGACTCATTCAGGCGGGAAAGGGCCTTCAGACTCCTCAACTGGATCTCATACAGTTATGGATTCGGAACATACCTGCACCGGATTGACGGATACTATTCGAGGGCAACCAGCAAACAGGCTGCAGAAGAGCTGGAGAAACTCATAGAAATCTATGAGACATCCCATAATCATGTCTATGTTGACACCATCATTTCACCCTCATACACCTCTGCCATAGTGCAGGCTATACAGGTGCCGGGCATTTCAGGGATGGAAAACAACATGGTGGTGTTTGAATATGACAAGGAAAACCCGGAAAACCTCGGTGAGATAATCGAGAATATCCGGCTGATCAAAGCCGGCAACTTTGATATCTGCCTCCTTGCATCCGCCTCAAAGGATATGAACTACAGCAAAGGCATACATGTGTGGATCGATTTCAATGAGCCGGAGAACGCCAGTCTGCTCATTCTCCTGAGCTTCATCATCTCAGGCCACCCGGACTGGAAGAGGTCGTTCATTAAGGTATTCTGTACCTGCAAACCCGGACAGTCTTCAAATATACGCGGCGATTTGTCGGAGCTGATCAGATCCGGACGGCTTCCGATTACGGAGACAAACATAGAGATCATTGAAGTGATGCACGGGAACTCGGTCAAGAACCTCATCAATGATCTTTCATCCACTGCCGCGATGGTGATGACCGGGTTCAGGCCGGAAACGCTTAAACATAACGGTGAAACCATACTGAGCGGTTATGATGAGACCGGCACCATTCTGTTCGTCAACTCCCAGTACCAGAAGGAGATTGTATAGTCACAGGCAGCCTGTTGAGATTCCTGATCACTACTGTGCCTGCCGGGCCTAACGGAAAGCCGGCAAAAAAATTTTGTTGATAACTTGTTAAAGTTTGAAACATTTATCCCCTTCGCCGAGTATAAAGTGAAGTCGCATCAGTTAAATTTGGTGCGATGATGACTAACCTCGCAAATATTTTGAACAGGTGCCTATGAAAAAACATTTACCCGGAATTGTCTTGTCATCAATCACTTTTATCCTTCTGGTCATTTCGCTGACCAGTGTGTCCGGACAGACAGGAACAGGCCAGCCGGCTGACGGAAAGCCTGTAGTCCCGGATTCAGTTGCACAAAATCTTGCTGAAAGGATAAAAATTTATCCCATTCCGGTCAAGAGTGAACTGATTGCCGACAATATAGACGGGGTAACAATGATCGAGATCTTTGATGTTACGGGTAACAAGTGCATAAATGAGGTTTGTGACAACCACAACCAGGTGATCATTGAGGTTTCACAGCTGCGCAAGGGCATTTATTTCATAAGGTTCATCTCGCCACGCGTCACCATTATGAAAAGATTTATCAAGGAATAACCGGCACGTTCTTTTTTTATACACTTACCGCCCTGGATCTTCGGGGCGGTTTTTTTGTCATCCGGCCAGCCAGATCACCCTTATGAAATCATTAGGTGCTTGCGCTATTTGTACGATCGCAGATCGCAAATCGGAACTCCATTTATTCCTCCCCGTTTTCCCTTTTCAACCTGTGATAATTCTTCAGCATCTTACCAAAATGCTTTTCCCTCCTTCGTTTCTCAGCAACGGTGGTTGTATATCTTTCCTGTTCCTTCATCATCTTCAGGTAGTTTTCATACGACTCCCTGTCGATGGTCCCTTTCTCAACCGCCTCCAGCACCGCGCACCCCACCTCATTTAAGTGCCTGCAGTCAGGGAACCTGCATTCCAAGGCAAACCGGAGAATATCTCCGAAGGTGGTGTTCAGCCCTTCAGCATCATCTGTCAGTCCCAGTTCCTTCATCCCCGGGGTATCTATGATGATACTGCCGTTTTCAAGAACAAAGAGTTCCCTGTGTTCTGTCACGTGTCGCCCTTTATTGGTGCTGGTGCTGATAGCTCCTGTCCTCAGGGCCTCCCTCTGAAGCAGGGTATTAATGAGTGTGGACTTACCCACCCCCGATGATCCGATTACACAATAGGTAATTCCCCTTTTCATCATGCTGATCACCTTGTCAATACCTTCCCTGGTTACGTTACTTAGCATAATATGCTTCACGCTGCTCTCACGTTTTTCCAGGGCTCTGACAACTGCGTCCATCTCATCCCTTGTGACGAGATCTGTCTTGCTGAGTACGAGAAGAGGTTCAATTCCGGCTGAGTAGCATACTGTCAGATACCGTTCGAGCCGGTTTATATTGAAGTTGTTGCTGATGGCCTGGACGATGAAGGCATAGTCAATATTTGCCGATATTATCTGTATCTCTCCGGGTTTGCCCACTGCCTGACGGGTAAGCAACGACTTCCTGGGCAGAATCCCATTTATGACAGCCTGGTCAGGGCCGTAGGGAGTAATTGTCACCCAATCGCCCACAGCAGGGAAATCCCTCCTGGAAACGGCTGAGTACCTCATGTTTCCGGTTATTTCCGCATCATACTCGTTTTTTCCGTCAGACACTGCGTATCGTTCCCGGTGCTCACGTATCACCCTCGCTATAAGTGACGGATCCCCGGGGTTTTTCATGATATAATTCTCCAACTCAGGAGTAAGGCCCAGTTCCCTTAGCCTTTTTCCAGGATGTCCTGAATTGTTTTTATCTGAGATCATTTCCGTAAAGCAAGGTCAAGGGTATGGTTCAGAAGTTCGGGTCCGCCGTGTGAGCCATGCCCCGGGATGACTGTTTCTGCTCCGGGGAATTTCCTGATAATCCATTCCACAGTTGATGCATACGCATCCGTGTCACCGTCTGCAGTGTTTCCCAGGTCCCGGGAATCGGCGCTCTTGCAGATGCAACCGGGGAAAAGGATTCTTTCCGAGGGGATCCATACAACTATATTGTCCATGGAGTGTGCGGCACCGGGAAAGTAACAGATGATCTCTCTTCTGCCGTGATTGAGCGTAAGTGAGTCAATAAATGCATGATCAGGAACCGGGAGGTTTTTTGCCATGGCGATCTCCCGCGTGAGTCTGCCGGAGTATGAATTAACCTTCCTGCTCTTCAGGTAGCCGAGCCCGCCCATGCAGTCCTCATGCCAGTGGTTCGGGACAAAACCTTCTATCCTAAGTCCCATCTCATCCTCCAGGAAGGATACCAGCAATTCGGTCAGGCTGTCGTTCCAGGGTGTATCAAACAGATAAGCCTTATGCCTGTCAGTGTATACCAGTCCGTTTGCCGGTACACGTCCATAACCAGGCAACACCGTGTACGAAACATGAATCAGGGCATTTTCAGATATTCTTATAAGCTCCAGGTTATCTGAGATTTTAATTGTATCCTGAGACCTGACTGCCTGTTGCCCGAGGAAAATGACTATAAATAAGATGACTTTCTTCATTGAATGAAGTGATTGGGGAGCCAAAATACAAAAAAATGCCGCATCAGGTGCGGCATTAAACATTGGTGAATAACAGCATCAATCCCTTCCGAACAACCTGACAACGGCCTTTCTGCCTCTCAGGGTGTTGGCGTCATACCAGAACTCAACGCTTTTTACTACCCGTTCGTCACCGGCAAGGTCAATGACCCTTGAGGCACCTCTTGCAGGAATGGTGTTCCTCAGTTCTATCTCCTGCCTCCGGCCGTTTCCGTATATAACCACCACCCTGTGAAAATCAACGGATGCTCCCTTTACCCTGATCTGCAATGCATTCAGGTCGCCCCTGGCTGCCGTTACCATTATAATATCATGATCAATCCTGTCATTAACGACTCTTTCACCCAGGAATTTCCAGCCTGCTCTCTGACCGTTCAGGTGGAATGCGGATATGATCAGCAACAATGCAAGTAATGATAGTCTTGTTTTCATTTTTTTCAGTTTTTGTTCCCGTTTGACGATTCAAAAAGTAAAAGGTTTAACGCGTAATGAACCTGAATGTTCTTCAACTTCATAGCCACATAAGAAAGAAAGCTGCATTTTATGCAGCCTCTTTCCTTGTTTACCTGAAACCAACCAAAGGAGATTTTTATTCATCTCTTATAATATAGACGGAGAAACTCAGGAAAAGTTTACAAATAGGCGGAAAAAAAATTCACATACCCGGAACTGGCTGCATAATAGCCTGGTATCATGATGGTTTTACCGTTACGGTTTTCTTTTCTGAAGTTTCGGGTGTATCTCCAGCAGTAACGGCATCGCAGCAGTGCCGTACCACTGATACATCTCAGTGACAAAAATCCCGTTTGTGACTGTCGGATCACCCCTGACCAGTTCCTCTGCCTCTTCTATTGTTCTGACATCAGACAAAAACAGTCCGCGGTACTGGTTGTCGTTGGCTGAAAAAGGCCCGGCTGTCACCAGCTTCCCCTCTCCCGCAAGTTTATCCATATTTGAGAAGTGTCCCCGGAACAGACTGTCACGCAGTTCCTTGTCCTCAATTTTTGCAGGACCAGATTTCAGGATCACCAGGACATAGGTTTTCATTCCGAGGTCATCAGCACCGAGTTTCGCCGCAAGCGCCGGGTCATATCCGGGTTGTTCTTCCTGTGAGAAAACCATAAGTGAGGAAGTAATGAACAGAGCTGCTAAAAGGATTCTTCTCATAACTCAAATGTTAGATGACACATAGAATAACAAACAATATTCTTTTAAGTTTTTCAGGATCAAAAATGAGTCTTAAGAATTTGGATTATATTTGCAGCCGCTATGCCCGCAGGCTACAGCGAGTCAGGAGAGATGCCAGAGTGGTCGATTGGGGCGGTCTCGAAAACCGTTGTCCGGGCAACTGGACCGAGGGTTCGAATCCCTCTCTCTCCGCAACTGATAATACAGGCCGTACTGCTGGAAGGCAGTACGGCTTCTGTTTTTTTAGAACTTCGCCGAAGGAGCTTGCTCATGAAGCGAAGGAATGAAAACAGAAGTCCATGCGCCCCGCGCATGCCTGTATTGTCAGTTGCATGTTCCCCAACAAGGGATAACGACTGCAGGGAGTAATCCCTCTCTCTCCACAGACAAGATCATTAATCGCTTGTATATTAATATATTACAAGCGATTATTTTATATTTCATTCATGATTACATACAATAATAGAGTATGACTAACTTATACTTGGGCCTATTTTCCCATTCTCCCAGGTATGTTAAACTTTTGTCAATCGATCTGAGATCATTTTTGATGAAACGGCCTTATTAAAAGAATTACCTCCTTCACAATGTATCCCTACTACTTTCCCAGTTTCAACATCTAGTATTGCTGACCCCGAATTCCCCCCTAATGTTGTGCAATCATGATGGATCATATTGCCATTTTTGCTCACTATTCTTCCAGGCGCTATTCGTTTAACATCATAGATATCTCCGAAAATCCTCTTCATCACCTGCTCAATCCTTGGGGATACCCGGGAATCTTTCCAGGGATAACCGACCGTAACAATAACATCGTCTATTGAGGAATCGGCATTGAGTTCAAGCGGTTCGATATGTTCATCAAGTCTAATCCTGAAAAATGCAATATCTGGTCCCGGGAGTGGCTCAATATACAACGTTTCAATAAGCTCTATTTCTTTTTCTGAGGGATTCGAATATTCCTCCAGGAAGTCAATTCTGGCCATTACCGTTTTGCCAAGGCTGTTTATTCTCCATTCGTAACCTTGTGAAGTAGTTTGGACAAAATGCTCTGCAACATGCCTGTTAGTACAAATTACACTGTCTTTCACCAGAAATCCTGTTCCAGCCCAATCGAGAGACTCATGATTTTTCAGCTCGATTCGACCAACGCCGGAAACTTTTTTGCTTAGGCTACTGATGTAAGGTGATAGTTGAGAGTTCCATGTCTCACTTGGCGAAGGATTGAATTTATTATCCTTGATTAGGAATGACGGACGATTAAAAGCCTGGATAATGCTTTCCAACACTGGATCTTCCTGACCTTTAGCGACCTCATTCCTAATGAAGCTTTTGATGTTGTTTTTTGGAAGATTATCCAATAATTCCAGGATCTGGACAGGAAATCTATGTTCAGTAAATCTGGCTTTAATCTCATCTTCCAATTCTGATTGGAATTGTTTTACCTTCATATCATTTAACTTTATACGCAATTAATCCAGACTTGAGGTATTAGTTTTCAAATAATTAGCACCTTCCCTTCTTTTATAGCTTGCTTTTCTGTCCGCTTGTATATTTCCGGAGGCAATGTATCTGCCATCTTTCTCGGTAAGAATAAAACTTACCACAACACCTCCAATATATGAAACACGTCCTTGTCTAAAGGTTGCCTGAGAAGTCTCAACTTCTCCTCCCTGACTAACCGTCAGTAGATAAAGAAGTTTAGCATTCGGCACACTCTTGATCTGCTCGATAACAGCTACTGATTCAAGAACTGAAAGTTTATCAGCAGGTTTTTCCGTAATGGATGCAATTATCGCATCAGCGGCAGCAATCTCTTTATCTAGGCGTGCCACAATAGTGGTTCGATTGCGCTCATATTCACTCGAATTAGAAATTTCCAACTCAAGTTGCTCCAATTTTTCTTCTAACTCGGCTGTACTTTTGCCATCAGCTATTGCCTTGTCAATTGTCTTATTCAGAACTTCCTTTTTTGCCTTTGAACGAATTAGTTTTTCAGCATCCTCATCTGGTATTGTATCAAAATTCGCATTCAGACTATTTTTTATTTCCAGCAGCCTGATGCGATTTTCCATAATTTCCTTGATTCCTTTATGAATTTCACCCTCACTGGCAAGATTACATTCAGGCAAGATAATTGTTAGAGCACTGCTTTTATCCTGTATTTCATTTGCAACAGCAGAAAACAATGCTTGTCTGTTGATAGTGACCGCCCTGTTTGTTAATGAACGGTCGACTTTAAAGAAAGCAGCAATATCAGCAGCTGCCCCAAGTATAGGAGATGCAGCTGCCAGCACTCCAAGACCTATCACACTTTCTTTTTTAGAAATGTCATAATCAGAATAGGCTTTAATGGAGTTACGAAGTATTTCATTTACAGCGTCTATCTTGATTTTAAGCAAGTCCCATAGTGCAGCTTCTTCACCGAGATCTGTTTGACCCAGGATAATCAATGAGTCGCCTTGAGGATTTAGTTTATCCTTAAGTTCTAATGCAATTTGTCTTGCACACTCATTCAACGATTCATAAGCTAATATTTCTGCATAATAGCCTGCACCTGCCTCAACCGTAACATCGCCTTGGAGCCCCTTGGTACTGGTTGAGGGCAGTCTTAATGCTGCCTCAGCCTTTTTCGCTTCTGCAACTGCTCTTAAAGCTTCTGCCTCAGCCTTCTGAGTTTCGGCCAATACTTTTCTTTGATTTGCTAGTTCAATCTCCTTTTCAATCTGGCTTTTTACAACGGGTACAGCCTGCTGGGTGGAGGATAATTCTTGTGCCATGGTAATTCCATTTAAAAAAGATAAAACAATAAGATAGAATAACACTCTCAGGCAACTAATACTTCCATATCTTTTTGCCATGTTGGTTTTAGAATTCCTTTTATTCATAGCTTAACAGGTTTTTTGATAATTCCAATAGTTTTGGATAATATTACCTGAATAGAAACTTTGAATTATATATGAAATCGGACTATTTCACTTTGATAAGAAACAAGAAGTCACAGTTCCCTTCTCATTGTAATTTCATGTAATGCCAAGTCATAAACACTTTCCAAAGCTTTAATGCATATTCACTTATGAGTCATGACTAAACACTACAACAATATATCCTTAGTTAAAAAAGAAATGGAATATTAAATATCTACTAATTAGGCTATTAGGCTTACCAAGCCTTTCATTATATCTTTATATAATTCTGGTGACCCATTAGCAGACCACTTTAAATAATTATATAAAGTTATATCACCAAAAAGCCAAAGTCAAGTTTTTTTTATATGTTGATTTAATGAGTCTATCTGCAGCAAGCAACTGAGTACCAGGATACCAACTTCACAAAGCAAATCTTTCACCAAGCTGCGGGGAAGTTTTCATAATGAGTTAAAATAAGATCTGATTTAATATCCGATAAACCCATATCATCCTTCTTGTTCAGCCTATGCGCCTATCGAATGCCTGTATTGGCGGTTGCAGGTATTCCGGAACAGGCTCACCAGAGGTAATCCCATCCCCCGCCCCGCGCACCACTGTATTGTCAGTTACAGATTCCCCGACAGGGGATCACTACCGAAGGGAGTAATCCCATATTCACCACATTTAATCCGACATCCATTACACAGATACTTTTTAATCCCGGTTTCACGGATTTCTTAACTTGGTACTGATATTGGGGAATAAATCATTATCACATCATCACCATGAACAAAGAAGAACCAAACCAGGAGTGCTGTCCCGAGTTCAACGAAGATCACCAGGATGTGGAAATCGGTTGAATTGTCCGGGTCTGCGGAACCGGACAAAGCCGGGACTCTGGTATTATTCCATGACCCCTCTCCTTTCAGGTCGGAAATCCTCATTTCGGTTGAAAAGGAGGTTCCGGAAGAAAACAATGTTACAATATCAGGGAACTTCGTCAGCAGGACCTTTGACGGAGACTATAACGCGATTCCAAAGTTTGTGAAGGCAATGGATCAATACCTTTCAGAAACGGGGAAGAAGTCCAAAGACTACTACATTCACTACGCCTATTGTCCAAAATGTGCCAGAAAGTTCGGTCATAACTACATGATCCTTTTTGCGAAGGTTCAGAACAACTAGGATCCGGAGCCGGAAATTACCCCATCCCGGACCTCTGCCGTATTTCCCGGCAGGCAGAAGCCGCAATTCAACTTTATCGCCGGCGTATTGTTTTTATTTTACATCATTGAAACAATGACCGAAAAATCATTTGCCATAGAAGGGATGAGCTGCGCATCATGCGCAGCACACGTTGAGAAGGCGGCCTCAAAGGTTGAAGGGATCTCCTTTGCAAGCGTTAACCTGGCGACGGAGCGACTGACCATCTCATATGATGAAAGGAAGACTTCACCCGGCCAGGTGGTTGACGCTGTGAGCAGGGCAGGCTACAAGGCAATTGATGACGAAAAGGAACGGAGGGCTTCCCGCCCTGAAACAGAACGGCTCAGGAAGAGACTCTTATGGTCCCTCCTCTTTACCATTCCCCTGCTGATACTGACAATGTCAGCCATGGCCGGGGCGAGGATGCCTGAATTCATCTCTCCGGAAAACAGACCCCTTACCTTTGCACTTCTGCAATTGCTGCTCACCACCCCTGTGGTCATAACTGGGAGGAGCTTTTACATTACCGGCACGAAGACACTCTTCCGGGGTAATCCGGGGATGGACACCCTTGTCGGATTAGGGACCGCCGCCGCATACCTCTACGGTATATATGCCACCATACGCATAGCAGGCGGCGAAGCTCACTATGTGCATAACCTTTACTATGAATCTGCAGCAACAATCATTACCCTTATTACTACAGGCCGCTTCCTTGAAGCCAGGTCAAAGGCCAGTGCAGGCAGCGCTATAAAGCAACTGCTTTCCCTTGCTCCTCCCCTGGCAACCGTCATACGCGACGGGAAGGAAAAGACGGTCCCCGCATCTAAGGTAAAGGTTGATGAGCTGGTGGTTGTAAGACCCGGGGAACGCTTCCCTGCAGACGGCATAGTGACAGAAGGAACAACCTCGGCTGATGAATCCATGCTCACCGGTGAGAGCACCCCCGTGGAAAAAGCCGCAGGATCAGAGGTCACCGGAGGAAGTATCAACCTTAACGGCTCGG
Source organism: Bacteroidales bacterium (assembly GCA_025454815.1). Taxonomy (GTDB): domain Bacteria; phylum Bacteroidota; class Bacteroidia; order Bacteroidales; family VadinHA17; genus SR-FBR-E99. The sequence continues at coordinate 82,331 of JALONR010000005.1, forward strand.
TTATCTGCCGGGCTACACGGGTGGGCAGTGAAACCACACTTGCACGCATCGTCAGAATGATGGAAGATGCCCAGGGATCAAAAGCTCCGATAGCAAGAATGGCTGATAGAATATCCGGCATCTTTGTACCGGTGGTAATGGCCCTCGCATTGCTGGCCGGTACTGCCTGGTTTATCGGAACGGGCGATTTCCGGCTGGCGTTTACCGTTCTCATCTCCGTACTGATTATCGCATGCCCCTGTGCACTGGGCCTGGCAACACCTGTTGCAGTGATGGTTGGAACAGGCAGGGGTGCACAGCAGGGAATACTTGTCAAAAGCGGTGAAGCCCTGGAGACAGCACGCAAAGCGAAAGTGGTGGTACTGGACAAAACGGGGACAGTCACAACCGGCATCCTTGTGGTGACCGACACAATCCCGGTCAATGGAACAGGGGAAATGGAATTAATCGCACTTGCCGCAGCAGCCGAGAGCCGGTCTGAACACCCGGTGGCAAAGGCGGTTATCAGACTTGCAGAACAAGAGGGAGTGACAATCTCCGGTCCGGATCGTTTCAGTGCCCTGCCTGGTTACGGTGTAGAGGCCTCCGTAGATGGAACTCATATCCTGGCAGGGAGCAGGAGGCTGATGAACGAGAGAAAAGTGGATACTGGTGAAGCTGATATTGCTGCTGAAGAACTTGCCTCCCGGGGAAAGACAATCATGTACATTGCCGCTAAAGGAAAATTCAAGGGGGTAATTGCCGTTGCAGATACAATAAGGCCGGGATCACCCGGAGCCGTGACAGAGTTGAAGTCAATGGGACTGGAGGTGATGATGATTACAGGTGACAGCATCAATACAGCCCGTCATATAGCCGGGGAAGCAGGCATAGAAAAAGTGGTGGCAGGCGTTCTCCCGGGCGACAAAGCAGGTGAAATAAGGAAAATACACAACAGCGGAAAGAGCGTTATCATGGTTGGTGACGGCATCAATGATGCTCCCGCCCTGGCTACGGCTGACGTTGGTATTGCCATCGGGTCAGGTACCGATGTGGCAATTGAGGCTGCCGATGTGGTACTTATTAAAAATGATCTTCAGGACGTAGTACGGACACTCAGGCTCAGTCACTACACCATCCGGAACATTAAGCAAAATCTCTTCTGGGCATTCTTCTACAATATACTGGGTATCCCGGTGGCTATGGGGCTGTTGCACCTCTTCGGCGGACCCCTCCTGAATCCGATGATCGCCGCAGCGGCCATGAGTTTCAGCTCCGTCTCAGTGGTATGGAATGCGCTGAGGCTCAGAAAAATCAGACTTTAATTGATTTACTTTCCCTTTTTTTACAACATAGATTAAACCTTTGATGGCTCTTTACATCAGAGTAATTGAAAACAGGGTACAATCATTGAAATCAATAATCAAAATCAATTACTCATGAGAACAAGAATTTTCCTCACAGTGGTGGCTATGACAGCCCTGACAGTGATCGCAACAGCACAAACGGTTCAGCAGACCCCGGTACAGACGGGCAAAGGCCGCGCAGCAGGCAATGTATGGGTCGACGCTGACAAAGACGGCGTTTGCGACAACTATGAAAACGGGACCAGACCGGGACGAAGGGCTTACTCTGCCGGTGAAAACCAGGCTTCAGCCAATCGTGGCCCCGGTAACGGTCAGGGACTGGCGCAGGGTGCCCGCAACGGACAGGGCCGCGCACAGGGTTTGGCAACTGGCAGGGGCTCCGGCCGCGCACAGGGTTTGGCAACTGGCAGGGGCGCCGGCCGTGCACAGGGCATTGCCCCGGGCAGAGGTCGCTATAATGGCCGTGGCCCGGCATTCGCGGACACCAACAAAGACGGCGTTTGCGACAACCTGCAAACATCAGCCGGCACAAAGTAAACTCTGGCATTGCCGCATTAAACATTAGCTAAGGCACTTATAAAGCCAGACCATCAGGATGACCATCATTAAAGAGACCAGCCAGGGTCTCTTTTTTTGTATCTGTTTCTTTATCAGCACCGCCGCCTGTTGCTTGTTGCCAGTTGTATCATGGCATATTGAATAAATAGTAACTTTATCCAATAACCCGAACCCGCCTTGCATCTGACCATAATCATCCCGATGTACAACGAGGCCGGCGCAATCACTGTAACGCTGGAGAGAATCCGTGATACAGCCATGCCAGGCTTTGTCAGCAAGGTTGAGGTGATTATAGTCGATGACTGTTCAACTGACAACTCAGCTTCCCTGGCTGAAAAAATCACCGGCAAATACCCGGAAGTAAGGGTTATAAGACTTCCGGTCAATTCAGGCAAGGGGGCAGCCGTGGCTGCCGGCGTAAAGGCAGCAGCAGGTGACACCATACTGGTGCAGGATGCTGACATGGAACTTGACCCTGCGGATATCCCGTCGATGCTGCAGAAGATGCACAGCGGCAATTTCAGCCTTGTCAGCGGTTCACGTTTCGGTACCGGCAAAAGCTACCCGGGACATGCTGCCCCGGCCGCTGTACTTAACCGGCTCATCTCAGCCGTCGCGGCAAGGATGACCGGAAGGAGAATAACCGACCTGACATGCGGTTACAAACTGATCAGGAAAGAGCTCTTTGAAAACCTGGACCTCAGGGAGAAACGGTTCGGATTCGAGACGGAACTTATGCTCAGGGCACTGCGGGACAAAGAGGTCTCTTTCGCAGAGGAGAGTGTAAGCTATGCCCCCAGGAAAAAAAGTGAAGGCAAAAAAATCCATGCAGGCGACGGACTGGGAATAGCAATCAAACTGTTAAGGTACGGCCTTGCCGGGAAAAACCTGATTTCATTTCTCACGGTCACCCTGCTGCTCTCTTTCATGACCCTGACCATGCTTACAGACAAACTCTGGAAGGATGAACAGCGAGTCATTGAATGGGACGCCATCTCCTATTATGCATACCTGCCGGCTGCCTTCATATATCACGACCTGTCACTTGCCTATGCTGACAATTACAGTGGTCCCCATAAACTCCTGGTCTGGCCTGAGAAAGGACCTGAAGGAAAGTACGTTATCAAGACTACCATGGGCCTGTCACTGCTCTGGACACCTTTTTTCCTGGCAGGGCATTCCACCGCTTTGATTTCCGGTTCCGATGCCGGCGGTTATTCACCACCCTACAAGTTCTTCCTGCTCCTGTCTGCGCTGATATTCCTCACTGCAGGTCTCATTTACCTTCGGCGAATACTCCTTGAACACGCATCCGACAAAGTTACTGCTATCGTCCTGTCAGCATTTGTTGCCGGCACCAATCTCTACTGGTACACTCTTTACCAGGGGACGATGTCACATGTGTATTCATTTGCCCTGATATGT
>JALONR010000068.1 GCA_025454815.1 Bacteroidales bacterium
TGGAGAAACATGGATTGAACCTTACCTGAGTGCTGAACTGCCTGATGGTCCGCGAGGATCTTCCTATGGCTGTATGGGTGGAATGATAAGATTACCGGTTGATGGATATGATATCCTGGTATACAGCAACCTTGATACCGGGGCAGGTGAAATGCCCGGGACAGTGGGAGGTTCCATCACCCGTGAACGCGAAAGAATAACACTCTGGGTGAGTTTTGACGGAGGAGAAAGCTGGCCATTGAAAAGGCTTGTTTTTGACGGACCTGCAGGTTATTCAAACCTTGCAGCAGGAAGACCCGGAACCAACTCAGATGGAAAGATATACCTGCTGTATGAGGGAGGCCCGGATGGCAGGAACTCCGCAGTACAGGTTGCTGTATGCAACCTGAGCTGGATGCTCGACGGGAAGCATATTTCTTCTTTTATAAAAGATACTGATTATACAAACAAAAAAGAATATTAATGAATCGGACTGAATACACGACAGAACAAATAATTCAGGGTCATCAGCCATGATCCTTCAGATCCTGCATGGGATGACCGTGACCGGGTTATCTGGTCAGCCGGCCACAAGGCCCCGGCAATTTATGTAACCCTTGGAATGGCAGGATACTACCCCATTGAAGAAACTGTAAAATTGAGAAAACTGGGATCGGGATTTGAAGGGCACCCAAACAGGTTTGATCTCCCGGGAATAGAAGTTTCAACAGGATCAATGGGGCAGGGCCTCGGAATTGCAGTCGGGTCAGCACTTAGAGCCAGGCTTGACGGGAAGAATTACAGGGTATATTGTATTCTGGGCGACGGCGAACACCAGGAAGGTTCAGTGTGGGAGGCAATAATGAGTGCTGCCCACTACAGGCTTGATAACCTGACCGCCATAGTAGATCTGAACGGATTACAGATTGACGGTAAAACAGATGAGGTGATGAACGTAGCATCACTCGAAGAAAAATACCGCTCATTCGGATGGGAAGTTTTTAGCGCCGATGGTCATGACATCAGGGAACTGATATCAGTCTTTGAAAGGGTTAAGTCAGTCTCAGGCAAGCCTTCGGTTATTATCGCCAGGACAATAAAGGGAAAGGGCGTTTCATTCGCCGAGAATGTCGTGGGTTACCATGGTATTCCTCCAAAGGATGGCCGCTATGGAAATGAATCACTTGAAAGAGCCCTGTCTGACATAATGGGTGAAAGGGTTAATGAAAAATTCCCGCCTGATAAAGTAAGCCAGCTCCTTGAGATTGCAGAAAAATACCAGTCTTCAGTGGAGAATGAACTCCTTGATCAGCTCCCCTCATTCAGTACTAATTACTGGTGGAACGAATCCGAAACGATGAAAGTGGTGATGGATCCCACCCGCATGGGTTTCGGCAGGGCACTGAAGGAAATTGGTGGCTATCCTGACACTGTTGTTTTCGGGGCTGACATAACCTCTTCCATTAAGATGGATGAGTTCTTTAAAGCAAATCCTGAAAGAAAGAACAGGTTTTTCAGCATGGGGATAGCCGAGCAGAATATGACAACCGTTGCCGCCGGTTTTGCAAAGGAGGGAAAGACCTCTTTCATAGGTTCATACGGCGTTTTCGTGTCAGGAAGAAACTGGGATCAGATCAGGGGAGCCCATGGCGGAATATCGGTCGGACCTGACGGAGCTACCCACCAGGCTCTTGAAGAGATCCCCCTTATGTATTACATACCAAATATGACTCTGGTGGTTCCGTGTGACTCAATTGAGACAGAGAAACTTACAAGGCATGTTGCTTCACTGAAGGGGCCATCCTATATCAGGTTTGGCCGGGAAGCCACCCCTGTTGTTACAGGCAGGAATACACCATGTGAATTCGGTGTCGCAAACATCATCCGCTTCAGGGGGCCAAAGGATGATTTCACCACGGCTTTCGAAATTAACCTGTCGTCATATTATACCAGCGAGGATGAACACATCAGCATTGTTTCATGCGGACCGATGGTGGCCGAATCAATGCGTGCTGCATGGATTTTGAACCAGGAGTTCGGGATTGAAGCCCGTGTAATAAATATCCATACAATTAAGCCTCTTGACATACAATGTATTATAAAGGCTGCTGATGAAACCGGGGTCATCCTGACCGTTGAGGAACAACAGACAGGTGGATTCGGTAATATAATTGCCGGGGCAGTCTCACGGGGAAGGGTAATCGGGAAACCTCTTGCATTTGACATGATGGGAATCAATGATATGTTTGGCGCATCCGGATCACCATGGGATTTAATCAAAAAGTTCAGATTATCAGCTGAGTATATCACATTAAGAGCCAGAGACCTCCTGGATAAATACAGATCACAAATAAATAATAAATAGATACCATGAATAGAGCAATCACATTTTTCAGCCTGCTGTTCCTGTTTATGACGGCGGCAATAGCACAGAAGGAGAACAAAGGATACACCGGCGATGTCACGGACGTCGTTACAATTGACAAGTTGCCTGACAACGGAATCTACAACAAGATCTGGCAGCCTTATATCGCACGGTGGCAGAAGAACTACTACGTGGTGACATACGGACTCCAGCTTACAGGCAAGGGAGATATGGGAGACATTCTATGTTCCATTTCAAAGGATGCCGGGAAAACATGGTCTCCTCCCACGATTATGTACGATCACCGGATTCCCAACGGAAGCCGTCAGTACGGATATGCCAACAGTGTTCTGTTTATGCCCGAGGGTCAGAAATTCCTGTGGTTTTTCGGGATGAGGTGTCCCATATACTATCGTGACAGTGAAGACAGTGAGCTCATTGCTTCATTTTCATGTGACGGGGGTATCACCTGGCAGCCGGTGGAACTGCAGAACGAGTTCGCTTCTCCACTGATCACCAATGCCGGAATAGTAACAGTAAATGATAATGGCACTACCAAATATCTCCTCCCTCTTCACCGGAATTCAAAAGATAAGGATCCGCTGGGAGACAGGGAACAGTTTGTACTTGAAAGCACAAATCTCCTGAACTGGAATCTGGCTGCCTATATTCCGAGACCGGCTGATGTCTGGCTTCATGAAGGCAACATTGCTGAGGGAGATAACCCGGGGGAGCTCAAGATAGTGATGCGGACTGCCCAATATGAAAAGGATGATCTGGCATTGCCGGTACCAAGGGCCTGGTCATCTGTAAGTAAAGACAACGGGAAAACATGGTCAATGGCTGTTGAAGAACCCGCTCTTTACAACACTGCGGCAAAAGGATTCTTTGGTAAGGACTCCAAAGGAAGGCATATCTATGTTTATAACGATGGCCCCAAGCGGGAAAGGAGAGGACTCTACTATGTGGTAAAGGTACCGGGTAAGGAATGGTCTGAACCCAGATTGTTCTACTGGGACAACAACCGCAACAGCTATCCCACCCTTATCGAAAGGGAACCGGGAGTCTTTCTATGTGTCTGGGACAGCTCTGACAGTCCTGATGTTAAAAGAACCAATATCAGATTTGGAATATTGGACCTGAATAAGTACTTTAAATAACCAATTAAGGCTACTACCATTATGACTGGAAAAGAATTTCGTGAAGCGCTGAGATCCGGTAAAAGGGTCTATGGAACTATGATCGTCAGTCCTTCACCACGCTGGATCGATGTCATCGGTCAACTGAACGTTGATTTTGTATTTATTGATACTGAGCACATTGCAATTGACAGGCACCAGTTGTCATGGATGTGCCATGGTTATGCGGGCAAGGGTCTGGTTCCCATTGTAAGGATACCGGCCCCGGATCCATACCAGGCGTGTATGGCACTAGATGCCGGAGCTAAGGGTGTTGTTGCTCCCTATATTGAGACATCTGATGAGGTGCAACAGCTCAGGGGAGCAGTCAAAACACGGCCCATTAAAGGGATGAAACTCACGAATTACCTTGAGGGCAAGAAACATTTAGAGCCGGAACTTGCCGAATATATTGAACGGAACAATGAAAACCATGTGCTTATCGTGAATATTGAAAGCCAGGCTGCAATAGACAACCTGGACCAGATACTGAGCGTGCCCGGTCTTGATGCAGTACTGATTGGCCCGCACGACCTGTCATGTAATCTGGGTGTTCCGGAAAAATATGACCATCCGATATTTTTGACAGCTGTTGAAGATATTATTTCAAGAGCACGTAAACATAATGTTGGCGCCGGTATTCATGTTTTTTACAATGATTCAGTAAGGTGGGAAAAGGAATGGGCTGCCAAAGGAGCTAACCTGATACTCCACAGCGGCGATATTAACCGCTTTGCCCAGGTTGTTCATGATGATATAAGCGCTCTCAGGAAATCACTTGAAGGCAGTAGGAGTGATAAGGCCGGTGCGATAAATATATAACATCACCGTGATGTTTGACGGAAAAGCATTGGTGCTGGCTAATTGCCTGCTTCCCCTTGCCGGCGGGTTATGCAGGGCTCAGACGGGCGAAAACATCAGGCCGAATGTGCTCTTTATTGTCATTGATGATTTAAATGACTGGATATCAGTTTTCAATGAGGATAACCCCATCAAGACACCTAGTATTGATGAACTGGCTCGCAGGGGAGTATTTTTCAGAAATGCTTATTGTCCGTCTCCTGCTTCAAATCCTTCCCGGTCTTCTGTTCTTACCGGCCTGAGGCCTCATGAAACAGGAGTATACGGGAACAGTTCTGACTGGAGGGCAGTTAAGCCTCAGCCTGTTACACTTCAAAGGTTTTTGAAGAATAACGGGTATTATGTGGCCGGATCCGGTAACATATTTCATCATCACAATGACTGGGCGTTTCATGATAATGCTTCTTTCAATGAATACCTGATGATGTCGATAAATGAGCCATACCCTCCGCGGAAGCTGAACCGGCTTGACTGGTATGGTTCAAGAAATACAGACTGGGGTGTATGGCCAGATGATATCACCAAAACTGCTGATTTCAAAAGCGCTGATTTTGCAGCAAGGTTTCTTGAAGAGAAGCATGATCAGCCTTTCATGTTGAACATAGGTATTTATAAACCTCATTCTCCGTTTTTTGCACCGGAACAGTTCTTTGATGATTATCCGCAATCAGGGCTGATAATGCCGGCAAGAAAAGAAAATGATACTGATGATCTGCCCAAGGGTGCCAGATCAATGTTGCAGCCTGCAGGATGGTTCTGGGACGGAATGGTCAGGGCCATGGATGAGGATCCGGATGCCTATCGTGAATTTGTGCAGGCTTACCAGGCATGTGCTGCTTTTGCAGACTCAATGGTTGGAATGGTTATCGATGCACTTGATTCTAGTGCATACAGAGATAATACTATCATCGTACTGTGGTCGGATAACGGCTTTCACCTGGGTGAGAAAGATCACATTGAGAAATTTGCCCTGTGGGAGAAAACAACACATGTCCCCTTTATAATTATAGCTCCGGGAATTACCAGGCCCGGACAGGTCATCGACAGGCCTGTTGACCTGGTGACTATTTTCCCTACGCTTGCAGATCTATGCGGATTCAAGCCTCCTGAACGGATGTCAGGTTTAAGTCTCTTACCGCTTCTCAGGGGTGAAGAGATGGACCTGCCCCCTGCGTTAATGACATATATGAAGGGGAACCATGCAGTCAGGTCAGACAGATGGCGGTATATCATCTATTCGGATGGTAGCGAAGAGCTATATGATCATGATAATGATCCTGATGAATTGAATAACCTCGCAGATCGGACTGAATATACGTCAGTAAAAGATTCTCTCAGAAAGCATGTGCCGAAGTATAACGCAGAACAGGTCACTGACTTGAAGTGAAAGCTAGAAATGACTTTGATAAGTAATAAAACATCAAAATGAGTCAGATTTCCAGAATTGTCAGGCTGGTAATTATAATTGCCCTGGTAACCGGAACGAAGTTAATCGCCCAGGAAAGCCGGATACTTGAAGGTCAGACATTGAGCAGTTCAATTCTGAACATGGACAGGCAGTATTCTGTATATCTTCCTGCCGGCTATGATGAAAACAATCGCAGCTATCCAGTGCTTTGCGTTTTGCCCGGAGGGATTGGCAAGATTTTCTATGCCTTCCGTCACCCTGAAATGTTCTCAGCAGCTGCGCCGTTCAACGCCTTGACTGAGAGTGAGAACCGAAATGATCCGGAAGCGGGAAGCTGCATACCGCTTCATTTCAGTAATCCCGGGCTGGATGTTTACCTGGGTGTCGGACTATGGGCATGGCCGCTGCCTATGGACTATGATAATGACGGTGACAATGACATGGTAGTATCCTGTCCAGATGTTCCCTTTAATGGCATATGGTTCTTTGAAAATATGTCAGGGCCTTCGGAGGCGACACCTGTTTTTGCTCCCCCGGTAAGAATTGGCAAAGGAGAGAGACATCTTCAGGTTTCCTTCGTGAACGGAGAACCTAGGGTGCTCGGTAAAGGGGTTGAATATCAACACTTCAGAACAGATGGAACAAAAAATTCTGTAACTCTCTTTCCACCTGACAGCCTCGAAAAAGCCTTTACCAGGGTAAGATTCAGCCAGTGGAAATATGTTGATTATGAGAATGACGGCGACCTCGACCTGATTGTCGGTATTGACCATTGGGGTGACTATGGTTGGGATAATGCATTTGACAGCCTCGGCAACTGGGTGAATGGCCCGCTGCACGGTTATGTATTCCTCCTTGAGAATACAGGCTGGAAGTATGAAAACAGGGGGATGATTTCAGCCGGAGGGAAACCTGTTGATGTATACGGAGCTCCCACACCGTGCATGGATGACTTTGATGGCGATGGTGACCTGGATCTGATATGCGGTGAGTTCACTGACAGGATAACATGGTTTGAGAATATCGGCACCAGGAACAATCCCCTGTTTGCTGAGGGCCGGTTCATTTCAAATGAGCATGGCATTATCACAATGGACCTGCAGATGATTATACCTGTTTCAATTGACTGGGACAAGGATGGAGACATCGATCTTATAGTTGGTGATGAGGACGGAAGGGTTGCTTTTATAGAGAACAGCGGAGAGGTAAAGGATGACATGCCATTGTTCAGGAACCCCGTCTACTTCAGGCAGCAGGCAGACCGTCTGAAGTTCGGGGCACTTGTCACTCCCTTCAGCGTCGACTGGGACGATGACGGTGATGAGGATCTGCTGTGCGGCAACACTGCAGGCCAGATAGCCTTTATCGAGAACCTTGATGGAGGCAACCCTCCTTCATGGGCTGAGCCAGTTATCCTGACAACAGAAACTGAGCCTGTCAGGATTATGGCCGGGATAAAGGGATCGATCCAGGGACCGGCTGAGAGAAAATGGGGTTATACAGTACTGACTGCGGCAGACTGGGATGGAGATGGCTTGAGAGATATTATTGTGAATTCAATCTGGGGAAAGGTAATATGGTTCAGAAATAACGGATCAAAGGGATCCCCCTCAATTGAACCTGCCCGGCCTGTTACCGTAGCCTGGGAGGGCGATCCGCCTTATCCGGCCTGGAACTGGTGGAAACCAGAAGCGACCGAACTTGTCACCCAATGGCGTACAACACCATATGCCACAGATTGGAATCAGGATGGCATGACTGACCTTGTCATGCTCGATCATGAAGGCTACCTCTCGTTCTTTGAGAGGTTCATCGCCGACGGAGAAATGATGCTAAAACCAGGCCGGAGAATCTTCTATGGCATTAAAGGCTCCTCATTTGATCAGAAGAATGTTGCCGGTGACACTGCATCAGGTCCTCTGAGGCTTAACTACAGGGATGCAGGAGCCAGTGGCAGGCGCAAAATATGCTTTGCTGACTGGGACGGGGATGGAGATGCTGACCTGCTTGTCAACAGCGAGAATATAACATGGTTTGAAAATAAGGGTACCACGGGCGACAAGGTTCTCTTTGAGCTCAGGGAACCTCTGTGCGATACAAAACTTGCAGGCCACACAACTTCACCTGCCATAGTTGACTGGGACAGGAACGGAGTGCCTGATCTGATTGCCGGTGCAGAGGACGGGCATATCTATTTCATCAGAAACAAAAGGAAATAAATTGCCTGTGAAACCTGCTGACTATATTGTCTTTTTTGTCTACCTGGCAGGTGTCACACTGTTTGGTTTAACCTTTTACCGAAAATCCAAAACAGCCTCACAGTTCACACTTGGCAACCAGTCGATCCCTGCCTGGGTGGTGATGATGTCAATCTTTGCAACCTATGTTAGCAGTATTTCCTACCTGGCACTTCCGGGAAGCGCCTTCATGGCAGACTGGAATCCCTTCGTCTTCAGTCTTTCAATCCCTTTGGCCGCGCTTGTAGCCGTAAAGTACTTTGTTCCTCTATACCGCAGCATAAACAGTCCGTCAGCATATACATACCTGGAACAGAGATTTGGCCCATGGGCAAGGATTTATGCCTCTGCAAGCTACTTTCTTACACAGCTCATGCGCATTGGCACCATACTTTATTTGCTCTCCCTGACGGTACACACAATCTTCGGGTGGGATATCCGTGTTGTGATAGTGGTTACCGGGCTTGTTGTCATGGTCTATTCAACTCTTGGGGGTATACAGGCTGTTGTATGGACTGATGCCATACAGGGAATAGTCCTCATAGGCGGAGCGGTAGCAGCAATATTCGTAATACTTGCGGGTATGCCTGAAGGTGCCGGCCAGGTGTTCACTATAGCAGCTGAAAACAATAAGTTCAGTCTTGGAAGTTTAGATGCCGGTTTGTCACAGCAGACCTTCTGGGTGGTTCTGGTATATGGACTTTTCATAAACCTGCAAAACTTCGGGATTGATCAGAACTATGTGCAGCGGTATAAAGCTGCCCGTACCGATGCGGATGCCCGAAGGGCAGCCTTCAGCGGCGGCATGCTCTATATTCCAGTTTCATTGCTCTTTTTGTTTATCGGGACGGCCCTGTTTGCATTTTACCAGTCAGGTGCAGCTGAGTTGCCGGAGAGGTTTTATGAGAAGGGAATGAGTGACGGAGTCTTCCCTTATTTCATTGTATATCAGCTTCCTCCGGGAATAACGGGTTTACTGATTTCATCAATTTTTGCTGCCGGGATGAGTACAATATCAACAAGTTACAACAGCTCGGCTACTGTTTTCCTGACAGATTATTACCAGAGGTTCTTTAAAAAGGAGGCTTCCGACCGGCAGGCCATGAGAATCCTCTATATTTCCTCATTTGTGATCAGCATTTGCGGAATTCTGATAGCTATCGCAATGATTAACGTTAAAAGCGTTCTCGATGCCTGGTGGAAGCTGGCTTCTGTTTTCAGCGGTGGCATGCTCGGTTTGTTCCTGTTGGGAATAACCACAAAAAGAAAAAATGTCGCTGGCGCAATAGCAGGTGTACTGACAGGTATTGCGGTTATCCTCTGGATGAGCATTTCAGGGATTTCTACTGCAGCCAGGGGAGAAGTGCCTGTGTTTCATACTTATCTCACAATAGTATTCGGCACATCAATGTCTTTATAATCAGGTTACATGTCAGACTATTTGTGTCAAAGAGATGAAAACACGCAGAAGGGATTTTTTCAGGCAACTGGGTGCCGGCACTGCCGGGCTTGGCCTCGGGTTTACAGGTTCTATGGCATCATGCGCAGGACAGCCAGGTATGTCCAATGATGATGCACAAAAACTATTTATTGGTGATAATATTGCAGTTGCTGAGACAAGTTCCGGAAAGGTAAGAGGATACATTTTAAGGGATGTCTTTCATTTTTTGGGGATACCATATGGAAAAAACACGTCAGGGTCCGGCAGGTTCATTCCTCCGGTTAAGCCGGATCCGTGGAAAGATGTATTCCCGGCAATATGGTGGGGCAACTCTGCCCCTCAGATAATGGAGAACAGGTATGCAGATCGTTTCAGGGCATTCACTGATCATTCGAACTATGATGATATCAGTGAGAATTGCCTGAGCATTAATATCTGGACAACAGGATATAAGGAAGGACCCGGACGCCCTGTCCTGCTCTGGCTGCATGGAGGAGGAATGATCAATGGCAACGGACATGACCAGGATGGTTACAACGGGGAAAACCTGTCAAGGCTGGGTAATATCGTTTTCTGCTCAATTAACCACCGGCTTGGACCGTTCGGCTTTTCTGACATGTCAGGTGTAGGTGGTGAGAAGTACGCTGCTTCGGGAAATGCAGGAATACTGGATATCATTGCTGCACTTGAATGGATCAGGGATAACATAGGACATTTCGGCGGAGACCCGAAAAATGTCACTATCATGGGTCAGTCAGGAGGAGGTGGTAAGGTTTGTGCACTTACTGCAATGCCATCAGCCAAGGGGCTGTTCCATAAGGCTGTGGTCCTGAGCAGTTCGCCGCTGAAAGCAGGAGAGCCGGAATTCACAAGGAAGGTGGGCTGGTGTATATTGAAGGAAGCCGGGCTTGTGGCTTCTCAGATACATAAACTGCACGAAATAAAATGGCCGGATTACCTCCGGATTGCACATGCTGCCCTCAGAAAGGCAAATGCAGAGGATGACTCTGACCGGAATGGAGGCAAAAGAGGATTTAATCCTGTTGTTGACGGATATTGGCTGCCACAACATCCATATTATCCTGAAGGAGCGCCAACAGCAGCAAATATACCAATGCTGATATGTTCCACCTTTAATGAGCAATCACCAACACGGTTCGACTCTTTTCTTGAGACAATGTCAGCAGATGAAGTGATTGAGAAGCTATATTCAGGTGACGGGGGAGGGCCGGTTCTGGGTGAAAAAGCGGCAAATGCATACGATGCATATGCAAGTTCATTTCCGAAGATGAACCCTGCATCAGTATGGTCAATGATTATCAGTAACAGGAAACGGTATATTGACCTGGCCAATGTAAAGGCCCGTCAGCCCGCTCCTGTCTTCCTGGCCTGGTTTGGCTGGCAACCTCCGTTGTTTGATAACCGGATGAGGGCATTCCACTGTTCTGACATATGTTTCTGGTTCTTTAATACTGACAAGATGCTTACCCATACCGGGGGCGGGAGTAGGCCCAGGGAACTCTCTTCAAAAATGGCCGGTGCGCTTCTTCAGTTCATGAGAAATGGAAATCCTGACGGAGGCGGCTTGCCGGAATGGCCGGCATATACATCTGATCTTGGAGAGACCATGGTGCTTGATGATCAGCCAGCCCTCAGGAATGATCCTGACCGTGAGGCAAGAGAGTCACTGACATGAGCCTTGATGAACAACCTGTATTGATGAATAAAGATGTTATATATACATTCTTCATTTTAAGGGACGACAAATTAGAGTTAAATTTGAAAGCATAACAAAATGAGCAACAGATTGATCGGCAGATTGCCAAAAGTAGGCATCAGGCCTGTTATAGACGGCAGGGAAAAAGGTATCCGTGAGTCACTTGAGGAGCAGACAATGAACATGGCCCGGGCTGCTGCACGGCTTATTGAAACCTCTTTAAGGTTTCCTTCCGGAGAGGAGGTTGAATGTGTTATCTCGGAAACAACAATAGGAGGTGTGGCAGATGCTGCCATGTGCGCTGACCAGTTTAAAAGGGAAGGTGTGGGAGTATCTCTCACAGTTACTCCTTGCTGGTGCTATGGGACTGAAGTAATGGACAGCGATCCGCTTATCCCGAAAGCCATCTGGGGGTTCAATGGTACCGAGCGGCCAGGGGCTGTCTACCTTGCTGCCGCCCTGGCAGGCTATGCTCAAAAGGGTTTGCCGGCATTCGGGATTTACGGTCGCCATGTCCAGGATGCCGGGGATACTGACATTCCCGATGATGTGAAGGAAAAAATACTCAGGTTTGTAAGGGCTGCCATGGCCACCGCAATAATGAACGGGAAAACCTATCTTTCAATAGGGTATACATCAATGGGAATAGCCGGCTCAATGGTCAATCCTGATTTCTTTCATGATTACCTCGGCATGCGTACCGAGTTCGTTGACATGACCGAGATAACCCGTCGCATCGAAGAGGGTATTTATGACAGCGAAGAATATGTTAAGGCACTCGCATGGGTAAAAAAGAATTGTTCGGAA
This sequence comes from Bacteroidales bacterium, assembly GCA_025454815.1. GTDB lineage: Bacteria > Bacteroidota > Bacteroidia > Bacteroidales > VadinHA17 > SR-FBR-E99. The sequence continues at coordinate 11,994 of JALONR010000068.1, forward strand.
GGGCCAGACCTTAACAAAAAGCCCTCTGACAGGCAGCGGAAGGACTTCGAATGGGAGATGGTGGTCAAAATGACATTGATCTGCCGTGACCTGATGGTAGGCAACAATAAACTTGCCTCACTCGGCTGGGGTGAGGAAGCACGCGGAAGGAATGCCATCGCTGGTGGATTCCAGGGCCAGAGGCAATGGACTGATCATTATCCCAATGCTGACTTCACCGAGGCCATCCTTAATTCATCGTTCGACTGGAATGGCATACGGGAAGCATTTGTGTTTGCTACCGAAAATGACAGTCTGAACGGGATCTCAATGCTATTCGGACATCTGCTGACAAACACAGCCCAGATATTCTCTGACGTACGTACATACTGGAGTCCTGAATCTGTCAGGCGGGTCACCGGCAAAAAGGTTGAAGGGCTTGCGTCAGATGGCTTCATCCATCTTATTAACAGCGGATCTACAACCCTCGATGCCACAGCAATGCAACACGATAGCTCAGGCAACCCGGTGATGAAACCATTCTGGGAGATAACGGAAGAGGAAGTGAATAAATGCCTCGCGCAGACTCACTGGTGCCCTGCCAGCCTGGAATACTTCCGCGGGGGAGGATTCTCCTCACAGTTCAAAACAGCAGGGCAAATGCCGGTGACGATGTCAAGACTCAATCTTGTGAAGGGACTGGGACCTGTGCTCCAGATAGCTGAGGGATGGACAATTGAACTTGATGAAAAAGTACACGGAACCCTTGACAAACGGACAGATCCCACATGGCCGACAACCTGGTTTGTGCCCCGCACAAACGGTACCGGTCACTTCAGGGATGTCTATTCAGTCATGTCAGCATGGGGTGCAAACCATGGTGCTATATCCTACGGACATATCGGGGCTGACCTGATCACACTGGCCTCCATCCTAAGAATACCTGTCTGCATGCACAATGTTCCGGATGACAGGATATTCAGACCGGCTGCCTGGAATGCTTTCGGAGGCGAGCATTACAGCGCTGATGTACTTGCCTGCAGAACTTACGGGCCACTTTACGGATGATTTATCAATTATGGGAAAAAAAAGCTACATAACATTTCATGATGCACTCAAGGGTCAGCAGCCCAAGGCTTTTGCCACAATGGTAAAACCTATGGGTTCAGCCTGCAACCTTAACTGTACATATTGCTATTATCTTGACAAGGCACCTACAATCTATCAGGACCGTCAGCCCCTCATGCCTTTCGATGTGCTTGAGGAGTACATAAAACAGTACATTGAAGCCAATGAGGTTCCTGAGGTGACATTTGTATGGCACGGTGGCGAACCTCTGATGGCCGGTATAGATTATTACAGGAAAGCTGTTGAGCTCCAAAGGAAATATGCGGGTGGCAAGGCTATACTGAATTCATTGCAAACAAACGGCATCATGATGAATGCCGACTGGTGCCGGTTTTTTCACGCCAACAGGTTCCTGATCGGGTTATCAATTGACGGTCCGCGTGATATCCATGATGCATACAGGGTCAACAAGGCCGGAAGACCTTCATTTGACAGGGCAATGGCGGCTGTAGAACTGATGAGACAGTACGGAGTTGAATACAATACCCTGAGCGTTGTTACCAACCTTAGCGAAGGCAGGGGAGCTGAAGTTTACAATTTCCTGAAATCAATCGGAAGCAGGTTCATGCAGTTCCTTCCCGTTATGGAGCATGTAATGCCTCAACCCGTAAACGGTAGACCTGTTATTGCCAGGCCGGGAACAGAGGGCTCGATGATGGCTCCGTGGAGTGTCTCGGCCCTGGGATACGGGAAATTCATGACAGACATTTTTGATGAATGGGTCGTCACGGATGTTGGTGAATATTTTGTCCAGGCTTTTGACATGACTCTTGCCCAGTGGGCTGGCGTAAAACCCGGCCTCTGCATTTACTCGGAAACATGCGGAGATGCACTGGTGGTTGAACACAATGGCGATGTCTTCTCATGTGACCACTTCGTATATCCTGAATTCCGGCTTGGAAATATCATGACTGATAACCTGGTTGATCTGTACACCAGCCCCGAGCAGTTCAGCTTCGGTGTAAATAAAAGAAATATTCTTCCCCGGTACTGCATGAGATGCAAGTATTACTTTGCCTGCAGGGGAGAATGCCCGAAACACCGCTTCCTCACGGCGGAAACAGGAGAATATGGCCTGAATGCCCTTTGTGAAGGATTCAAGTACTATTTCAGCCACGTTGAACCATATATGGAGTATATGACAAAACTGCTTTCTCAGAAAAAAGCACCGGCCGAGGTGATGGGTTGGGCCCGGACCAGGATGAAGAAATGAAAGATTATCCAGGTTCGTTCTTCCTGCCTGTTAAGCCAATATATTTAAAATCAATGAACAATGAAAAAAAAAGGCATGTCTGTATTAATTGTATTACTACTGCTGGTAATACATATGTCAGAACTGAATGGTGAAATTACCCTCCCTTCAATATTTGGCGATAACATGGTCTTGCAGCAAAAAAGTGAGGCTCCTGTATGGGGTTTGGCAAAACCAAATTCAGCAGTAAAAATTACCACATCCTGGAACAACAGGACCTATACCACCCGTTCAGGCAGTGATGGCGGCTGGAGAATCAAAGTGTCAACACCACAGGCCGGAGGACCCTATAGTATTTTGATAAGCGACGGGAAACCGTTGATATTGAACAATGTCCTCATTGGTGAGGTCTGGATATGTTCAGGACAGTCAAACATGTTCATGCCGCTGAGAGGCTTTAAGAACCAGCCTGTAATCGGTTCTCTTGAATATATTGTTACTTCAGCCAATCATGAAATAAGACTTGTAACCGTGCCTCCCAAAGCCAGTCTCACACGGCAGGGTGATTTTGATGGAAAATGGGAAGAGTGCAATCCTGAAAGCGTAAGTTCCTTCAGCGCAACAGCCTACTTCTTTGGAAGGATGCTGAACCAGGTTCTGAAAGTCCCGGTGGGGCTGATACAGACAAGCTGGGGCGGAACCAGGATTGAACCCTGGCTGAGCGCTGACGGGGCATCCAGTTTTGACTGGCTTACAGTACCCTCAGAATCATCTATTAGTGAAGAGGTATCAAGAGACCTGCCCACAGTTATTTTCAATGCAATGATAAACCCTCTGGCAGGTTACGGAATAAGAGGTGTAATCTGGTACCAGGGTGAAGCCAACAGAAATGAACCGGAGAAATATAAGGATTTGCTGGCGGAACTGGCTCACGACTGGAGGCAAAAATGGAATATCGGTGAATTTCCTTTTTATTATGCACAGATCGCACCGTACAATTATGGCTCAAATGTGAACTCAGCATACCTCAGGGAAGCACAATTGCAGGCATCAGAGATAATACCCAACAGTGGGATGGCCTCGCTGACAGATGCCGGAGAAGAAAACTGCATCCATCCCTCCAATAAAAAAGTTGCCGGTGACCGTCTTGCATTTCTTGCCCTGTCGAAAACGTACGGGATAGGAGGATTTCCCTGCGAAGGCCCTGTTTTAAAGGAAATGACAGTTAAAGACAACCTGGTTACTCTGACCTTTAACAACGCTCCCAATGGACTGACCTCCTATGGAAAAGAGCTGTCATGTTTTGAAGTAGCAGGTGAAAACAGGAAGTTTTACCCTGCTATCGCCTATATAACAGGGAAGGGGGTTTCACTTTTTTCTCCATCAGTTAACAATCCTGTCGCCGTAAGATATGCCTTCAGGGATTTTGTCATTGGGGACCTTTATAATACGGAGGGAATGCCGGCCTCATCATTCAGAACGGATAACTGGTAGCAGGACAGGTAATTACCGAAAAACTTAAAGAGCAGTTATATATAATTCATAAAACATATGATATCCAGATTTGGAAACTTATTACTGGCCATGATGGCAGCTGCCCTGGTTATTGCCGGTTGTCAACGGAACAGCCGCAATGCCAGGGAGGGCAACACTGTTCAGTCAGTTGCCAGTGACAGCTTATCATCTCCTGCCGTGACAGGTCAGTCAGGCATGAATGCCACTGATGCATCAGCAGAATCAAGATTGAAAGGAAGGTGGCAGAGGTCTGACGGCAATTATTACCTGCAGATTTATTCTTTATCAGCGGACAGTACACTTAAGGCAGGATACTTCAATCCCGGTTCAGTCAATGTTGAGAGCGGGGAATGGATAAGTCAGGAGGGTAAGTTGTACGTAAGAATTATTCTCAGGGATGTTAATTATCCGGGGTCAACATATATCCTTGAATATCTGCCCGGAAAGGATGCCCTGGCCGGTAATTATTTCCAGGCTGTTGATGGTGTGGACTATGATGTCTTTTTCTCAAGGGTGAGGTGAACAGACCGGCCCGTCAGAAAGCTAAGAGTCTATTCTCCTGATACTTGCGCCAAGGCTGTTTAGTCTCCGGTCAAGATCCTGGTAACCGCGGTCAATCTGCTCGATGTTGTGTATAAGGCTTTTGCCTTCGGCGCTGAGCGCAGCAATCAGCAGTGCCATGCCGGCCCTGATGTCGGGGCTCGACATGGTTATACCCCTGAGCTGCTGACGGCGTTCAAGACCTATAACAGTGGCGCGGTGCGGATCACAGAGAACAATCCTGGCACCCATGTCAATGAGTTTGTCAACAAAAAAGAGGCGGCTTTCAAACATCTTCTGGTGAATGATGACACTGCCCCTGGCCTGGACCGCCACGACCAGAAGTACGCTGATAAGATCAGGAGTAAGTCCCGGCCAGGGATGATCATAAATGGTCAGTATTGATCCGTCGATACTGTTCTGAATCTCATAGGTCTCCTGCTCAGGCACAACGATGTCATCTCCCTCGGTATCAAACATGATCCCAAGCTGCCTGAACCTGTCGGGGATGATACCGAGATGTTCAATTCCGGCATCCCTGATTCTTAAGGAAGAGCCTGTCATGGCGGCAAGGCCCAGGAACGAGCCGGTCTCGATCATATCGGGAAGGATCCGGTGACGGCACCCATGGAGTGTTTTTACTCCTTTGATGGTAAGCAGGTTGGATCTGATACCACTGATGTCTGCCCCCATATTGTTCAGCATGGTGCAAAGCTGCTGGACATAGGGCTCACAGGCTGCATTATAAATTGTGGTCTTCCCTTCAGCCAGCACTGCCGCCATTACAAGGTTTGCGGTGCCGGTAACGGAAGGTTCATCAAGCAGTATTTCTGCACCTGTCAGCCTTTCGGCTGAAAGCCTGTAACACCCGTGGCACTGTTCATAATCAACTGTCGTTCCCAGTTTCTGAAGGCCGATGATATGGGTATCCATCCTTCTCCTTCCTATCTTGTCACCTCCCGGCCTGGGTATTGCCGACATGCGGAATCTTGCCAGCAGCGGCCCTGCCAGCATTACAGAGCCTCTGAGCATCATGGCCTTCTTCAGAAAACCGGGTTCGAAGATTCTGTCAGGACCCACACCGGCAGCCCTGAAACTGTATGTGTCGGAACTGATCCTTTTCACCTCCACTCCGAGGTCGGAAATCATCTCTATCAGCAGCCTGACATCAATGATATCCGGGATGTTTGAGATGATAACCTCATCACTGGTAAGGAGTACGGCACATATAACCTGCAGAGCTTCGTTCTTAGCCCCCTGTGGGGTGATCTCACCGCTGAGCCTGCGGCCTCCGGTTACTTCAAAGGATTTCATTGAGATGTCTTTTCGGATCTGTCTTGTCAGCAAAACTAAAAAGATTTTCCTGAGCGGATAAATTTATTTATCATTGCCGCCATGATCCGGTACCAAAGGAATACCAGCCTTCTGCCATACAATACTTTCGGTGTGGATGCAGAGGCTTCCCATCTCTTTTTCCTGGAGTCCCCCGCCGGTCTGACTGATCTCCTTGATTTCCCCGGTTTCAGGAAGATGTCGGATGATATGAGCAATCTGCTTGTTCTGGGCCAGGGCAGCAACATCTTGTTTACGGATGATTTTCATGGAGTTGTCATCAGGAACGAAATAACCGGAATCAATAAAGCGGATGAGGATGAATCATCTGTCATTGTTGAGGCCGGATCAGGAGTGACCTGGAATGACCTTGTTGATTTTGCAGTCAACAGGGGTTGGTGGGGAATTGAGAACCTGGCCCTCATACCCGGTACTGTCGGGGCGGCCCCGGTGCAGAATATTGGCGCCTATGGCGTTGAGGCTGCGGATGTGATCCTCCGGGTCAATGCGTTCCATCTGGAAAAGAAGGAGTGGCTGGTGCTTGAAAACAACGAATGTGGTTTCGGGTACAGGGACAGCATCTTCAAGCGGGAGCTCAGGAACAAATCCATAATATGTTCCGTGGTCTTCAGGTTGTCAAAAAAAGTACGGCCGATGCTTGATTATTCCGGCATAAGGGAAGAGCTGGAAAGGATGAATATTTCAGAACCATCCGCCAGGGACATATCTTCAGCAGTGGCCTCAATCAGGCGGTCGAAGCTGCCTGACCCTGAAACACTGGGCAATGCGGGAAGCTTCTTCAAGAATCCGGTTGTCGCTGAGCCAGAGTACCGCAGTCTGGTGACGAAATATCCACACCTCAAGGCACACCGGCAGGGTGATTTTTTTAAAATACCTGCAGCCTGGCTGATTGAGCTTGCTGGATGGAAAGGATACAGAGCTGGCAGCACAGGGTGTTATGAGAAGCAGCCGCTGATACTGGTAAACTACGGAGGGGCAACTGGCCGGCAGGTACTTGCCCTGTCAGAAAAGATACAGGAATCTGTCGTGGCTTTATTCGGGATATATCTCGAGAGAGAGGTTAATGTTTTTTGAAAGCAGGCTGCGGCACCATCAGCCTGCTGTGTGACCATCAGCCTGCTGTGTGACCATCAGCCTGCTGTGTGACCATCAGCCTGCTGCGTGATCATCAGTCCGCTGAGCCTTCGGTTGAGCATTGCCATCACTTCTCCCGGAGTGAAGCCGTAACCTTCATTTGCAATTGACGTGACAAACTCGTCATGATTCCTGCCGGCCCTGTAGTCTGGCTCCCGCCGGGGATGACACAGGTATTTGCTGAACATTGATGGGTTTTCTGCCAAATTGAGAACGGCATGATAAACCAACTTGTTTCCCACCTTCCTCATTGATGACCCGAGTATCTTACGGTTGCCTATGGTGATGTCAGAGATTCCCTTTGATCCCAGTCCTGCAACACCCATTTCGTCAAGTCCCTCAATCACCACACTGTTCACCATGCCGAAGAACTCCCGGAACTGAATCATAACCGGGAATTGCCTTGCAACCGTAAAGGCTATGGTTGACGGGGTAAGGATTACTGTCTCTCCGCCGGATGGCCTTTTTGTGACTCGGATGTCATCAGCTTCCACCTCTTCCTTGTGTATGCTGGTTTCAATTGTGTTTGACTGGCCAAGGACTATGATTGTCTCCTGCGGCTGCCAAACCAGGATACCCGTTGTGCCCTTGCTGAACAGGAAGGCATCGGGAAGGTCATAATCGGATAGTGTCACCGCCATGCAGAGAGAACTTCTTGTTATCTTTATACCGTGCTCCGGAGAAAAACTTCTCCAAATTTAAAAAAATACCTGCAGTATGGAGAGATCCGAAGAGAATGACATCAATCCAAGGCATCCCGAAATCTGGGATGAACCGGACCATATCCGGAAGGAGCTGGCCCGTACACTGGGCCATATTTACAGCAATGGGATGACGACAACCTCAGGAGGAAACATGTCTGTCATTGACAGTCTTGGGAATATCTGGATCACTCCTTCAGGCACCGACAAGGGATCACAGAAGCCCGGCGAGATGGTATGTGTTGCTCCTGACGGAGCCTATGAAGGTCCGCTGAAGCCTTCCATGGAGTATCCGCTCCATCGTGCCGTTTACGATGCAA
>JALONR010000069.1 GCA_025454815.1 Bacteroidales bacterium
CCGATACAGAATTTCGAGAATATCTCCCCGAGGATGTCATCGGGTGTGATCTGGCCGGTTATCTGGCCGAGGTAGTAGATTGCCTGGCGGACGTCTGTGGCTATAAGTACCGTCGGTATCCCGTCACGGAATCCGTCAAGTACCCTCTGCAGGCTCTCTGAGACATTCTTTAGCGCCTCATAATGCCTGGCGTTTGTCACAATATACTGAGGGTTATCGAGCCTGCCTGTCTCAACCGATGCAGTCAGCTGTTCCCTGATCTCTTCAATTCCGGAACCATTCCTGGCAGAGACAAAAAGAAGAGGGCAGGAGCAGAGCGAAGAAAGCTCCCTTGTCAGTTCCCTGACCCGTTGTGGCGAAACAAGGTCTGATTTGTTTATGACTACGATGATCCCTGCGCCATTCTCACCGGTAATTTCTGAAATTCCTGCAGCCATACCTGCAATACTTCCGGCATCGTCAGTTGCTTCCGCCACTGCAAGGACTATGTCCGCTGCCTGCAGCTTCAGACGTGTCCGCTCCATGCCAAGCTCCTCTATCTCATCACCTCCTTCACGCAGGCCGGCAGTGTCAATGAAGCGGAAGAGCAGTCCTCCCACATGCAGAACCTCTTCTATGGTGTCACGTGTAGTTCCGGGGATATCTGATACAATAGCCCGTTCCTCCTCAAGAAGAACATTGAGCATGGATGATTTGCCCACGTTGGGCCGCCCGGCAATAACAACCGGTATACCTTGCTTTATTGCGTTGCCCAGCCTGAAAGACGATGCCAGGCTGTCAACCATATCCTTGACCCTTATGACCGTTTCAGTCATGGCGAAGCGGTCGGCGAACTGCACATCTTCCTCACTGAAATCGAGCTCAAGCTCAATGAGTGAGGCGAAGGAGATGAGCTCCTGCCTCAGCTTCACGATCCCTTCCGAGAAACCTCCCCTTAACTGCGTTGCAGCCAGCCGGTGGGCGGCCGCAGAATCAGCGGCAATTACGTCAGCCACGGCCTCTGCCTGTGAGAGGTCAATCCTGCCGTTCATGAACGCCCTCATGGTGAATTCACCGGCCATGGCCGGCTTTGCACCCTTTTCAATAAGCACCTCCATGATCGTGCGCTGGATGAAGGGTGAAGCATGATGGCTGATCTCTGCACCATCCTCTCCGGTATAGGATGCCGGGGCCCTGAAAAGAGTCACCAGCACCTCATCAATGAAGTCATCATCCTTCTTTATGCTTCCAAAGTGGACAGTATATCCCTCGGCTGAGAGAATGTCAATCCCGCTGACAGGGGTGAACAGGGTGCTGATAATGCCAAAGGTTTCAGGGCCGCTGACACGGATTATTCCGATTGCTCCTCCTGCGCCGGTTGCCGGCGCTGCGATCGTTGTGTCACCGTGTGCTTTCATCCTTTCGGTTTTATCCCGGGGCAAAGATAATGATTGAGGGTAAGTTATATTATGCTAATTTAGTTGCCTGACAAACTTAATGCGCTATGAGAATAATTACTACTATTTCAATTTTAGCCGGTCTGATTCTGCTCTCAGGATGCGCCGGAAACTTCAACAAGCTTACTTCTGAAGAAATTGAGCAGGGCTGGGAGCTGCTGTTTGACGGTAAAAGCCTGGATCAGTGGAGACTTTATAACAGCGAAGGTACAGGCAGCTGGGGTGTGGAGGATGGATGCCTTACAGCAGACGGAACCGGCAGCGACAGTACCGGTTACATCATCAGCAAAAAGGAGTATGGCAGTTTCGATCTGAAATTCGACTGGAAGATTGCCCCGGAAGGGAACAGCGGGGTTATGTACCATGTAGTGGAATCTGACCGTTTCAGTACGCCATATGTTACAGGCCCTGAATACCAGCTTATAGATGATACAGGATGGCCCGGAAAACTTGAGGAGTGGCAGAAGACCGGGGCAGACTATGCCATGTACCTGCCGGACACTTCAAAAAAGAAACTGAATGAACCGGGAAAATGGAACAGCTCGAGAATAGTATTTGATAACGGCCATGCAGAATACTGGCTGAACGGAGAAAAGATAACAGAGTTCAAGGCGTGGACCCCTGAGTGGTTTGCTCTTAAAAACAGCGGCAAATGGGCGGGCGCACCGGAATACGGCCTGGCAACAACCGGACATCTGAGCCTCCAGGACCACGGATCAAGGGTATGGTTCAGGAATATGAAGATCAGGGAATTGCCGGCAAGGGAAAGCGGTCCGGTTTCACTTTTTAACGGTACTGACCTTACCGGATGGACACAGTACGGGACAGAGAAATGGTATGTCGAAGACAGCCTCCTCATATGCGAAAGTGGTCCGGATAAAGGTTACGGTTACCTTGCAACAGACATGTACTATAAGGACTTCGACCTGTCAGTGGACTTCAGACAGGTCTCTGACGGCAACAGTGGCGTTTTCTTCAGGTCAGTGATCGATGGCACCAGGATATCAGGATGGCAGGTGGAAGTGGCACCTGAAGGCCATGACACGGGTGGAATTTACGAGTCATACGGAAGAGGCTGGCTGGTGCAGATACCTGATGAAAAGGAGAGTATTCTGCTTCCCGGAGAATGGAACAGGATGAGAATTAAAGTTGTTGGTCCGGATGTGACCGTCTGGCTCAACGGAACAGAGATGACACAGTTTAGTGACCCCGCTATTGGCAGGGCGAACGGGAGGATAGCGCTCCAGATCCATGATGGAGGAGGTATAAAAGTGCAATGGAAAAACCTGGTCATTCAGCCGCTGTAAACTGACCCGGTTCCCAGGTTGAGAGCTCCGCTCCCGCACCGCCAGGAATTACGGAAAACAGTTCGACAGCTACGGCGTCGTAGAGAATATTATTACATGCTGCGAAGCCCTGTTTCCGATTTCGGAAATACGGGGCTTCGTCATTATATATATCGCTGTTAATCAGCTAATAACCGGGATCCTGTCATCTTGCAAGGCTTTCCACAACAAAGGTGTTGTCTGCAATGGTAGCAGAGGTGTTTACCTGGTCAAATTTAACCCTGGAACTTCTCCCGTTGATGTGGTTTATGGCAAGCATGTCTGTCATTACATACCCCTCTTTTCCGGTCAGGGGCTGGGTGGCCATGATCTCTATCGTCTTGAACAGTTCGTCGTCGAAATTGTAGAAGTCGATCTGCTTTGTTTTCAGGCTGCCCATCTCGAGGTAGGTAATCTTTCTTGAAAAACCGTATTCGTCTCCCTTTTCTTCGCTGACAGGTACGCTTTCAATCACCCAGACACCCGCTTTCCCTGATTCCGGCATATGGCGTATTTTGAAGTCAGTATTGCTTCCGCTTGACATGTCGGCATTTGAAAACTCGGAACTCATGAAGCTCTTTCCTTTCTCCGAGCTGACAATCCGTCTGGTCTTTTTCAGTGCGGGCAGGTAGATCCACATATCGTCCTGTGTATTCTTGTTGTCAACGATCAGCATGGCCGTACCGCGCACATCAGCAGGATCGAGGAACTTTACCATTCGCTTGATAGTGCCGTCATCGTATGATTTGGTGATCATATTAAGCTTTCGCGTCCTCACGGCGCCGTTCTTCTCGGTTATGGTAAGGGAAACGGTCGACTGAATGTTTCCTGACATTGTAAGGTCACGGCTTTTATCCATCAGTTGCACGGGATCTGACTGCTGTGCCAGTATGACCTGCAGTGACAGTACCGATACTGCTGACAAGAGGAATAACATCTTTTTCATTTTTCTTGTTTTTATTTTTTGATTTCTGATCTGCCTCAATGAATGAAGGTTTGAAATAAAGCATGAACGCCGGCATTACTATTATGGCATAAAGAAGGCATGAACCTATTGCCAGGAATGTAAGGTAACCGAAGAAACGGATTGACAGGAACCCGGAGATAAAGGTTGCCGAAAAGCCGGCCATAACGCTCAGCCCGTTGATAACGATACTCCGCCCGGTGGTCCTGTAAGTGGCAAGAACGGCATCTGCATGGGAGGCCCCTTTTTTCAGTTCAATCCTGTATCTCCACAGGAACTGGATGGTGAAGTCGACTCCTACCCCGATCATTATTGAAGAGAGGAGGGCAGTGGCCGCATCGATGGCAACGCCTGTTAATCCCATTACACCAAACTGGATCATTATTGATGCTGCCAGCGGGATTGATCCTGTCAGTCCGCCCTTAACGGAACGAAAGATTATAGCCAGAAGAATAAGTACAATAACCAGGGCAAAAACGAGTGACGAGACCTGTCCGTTAATTATCTTCTGTGCAAAATCATTCATTATGAAAGCATAACCCCCGGTGGTTACCCTGGCGGGAAAATCTGCAGTGTAGTTCTTAATATCCTCCCGGAGGTTTCTGACGGTTTTATTGTCCGGCTGTGACAGGCGGATCAGCAGATGGGCCTTAGTATTCTCGAAGTTCATCAGTTGCCTGAAGTCCTCCGGGTTTCCGCTCATGTTGTAAAGCTCGAACATCTGTGCTATGGCCTCACCGGATGAGGGAATCATGTCATATCCCTCCTCCGCGGGATCATACAGTGCCTTGCTCATTTCCCTTACAACATCAGAGATGGAGAAGACACTGCCTACACCCCCGGCAGACTTCAGATGATGTGTGAGGTCATCTATCCTCTGCATGAGGACAGGATCCTTGATATCACCGCTGATCATCACCGATATGGTCTGTGATCCGCCAAACTTTGAATTGATAATCCCGGCTGCCTGGCGTACCGGATGTTTGCGCGGGAAAAAATTCTCCTGGTTGGTGTCAATTTTAAGGAAAATCATTCCGGTGCCAAGCAGGAGGGTCAGTGCGAGTGACACAAGGAGGACTTTACCGGGGCGTTTGATGACCACCGAAGAGATCGCTGCCAGAGCCCGGTTTATAAGGTCGTTTTTGTTTGACCCGGGGAGGCGGGGTTTCCTCCGCGGGGTGTGCTGCAGATAAATCAGTGCCGGTATCAGCAGCAGGCTCATTGCCAGAGCCAGGCTTACGCCGGTGGCTGCCAGGATTCCAACCTGCCTGGCCGGTATGATTGAATGAGTCAGCAGGCCAAGCAATCCGGCTATGGTGGTCAGCCCGCTGAACAGTATGGGCATATTCAGGGAACCGGTTATTGCCCTGACTGTCTCCTTCCCCGTCAGAGGAACATCAGTCCTGCTGAGCTCCTGGTGCCGGGAGACGAGGTATATGCCATAATTATTCGCAACAGAAATAAGTATGATGGGGGCAAGGCACATAATGATGGAAAACTTCCATCCCAGAAGGGGTATCATACCCATTGTTACAATGGTAGAGAGTATCACAACCGTAAAGGGGATGAAGACGCTTCTCCAGTTGCCGAGCGACAGTTTCAGTACTGTCAGCATAATTATGAGTGCCAGCGGGATCAGGATCAATGCGTCATGGTTTACATCCGACGTTATGAATTTCCTGATATATGGCAGGCCGCCGGTCAGTATCCGTGCATCCCCCCGGGTTGCCGCAATGACCGAATCAACCTTACCGAGGGTTTCATACTCTGAAACATTTGAGTTTATGGTTCCGGTAATAGCTGCGGCGGTCATGTCTGAGGAGACAACAATGTCACGTGCAAACCGGCTGGAAAGAATGTCCTGCCTGAGAATTTCAAATCCTTCAGCCGTTTCCGGAATTCTTTTGACAAGCGGATCAACCACCATCATACCGTCTGTGCCCTCGATCTTCCTGGCAGTAAACAGGGAGTTAACCGTCCCGATCCCCTCCATCCTTGAAAATGCCCTGTCAACCTCCCTGACCTGGCGAAGGTCACCCGGTTTCAGGATGGTTGTATCGGTGAACAGAACCATTATCATGTCCTGGACTCCAAATTCCTTCTCGATAGAGTCATTGGTAACCCTCGAATCCATGTTCCGGGGAATGTAGTTCCTGATGTCAGGATCGGTCTCTGAGGAAGGGATCAGAATGCCCAGTCCGACTGCCAGGACAACCGAAGCTGCTATAATGGCCCACCTGTATTTTATTATAAAGTCTGTCATCGGCTTAAAAATCTATCCTGAGTGAGAAGTATGCAGCTTTCATAAAGTCATCTATTATATCGTACAGGCCGCCTTTGGTTCCATGGTAGTGTTCATAGCCGGCACTGAGCGTTACACCGTCAGATGGCTTGAATTTCAAGGCCGGCCTCACTGTCAGATCCTTTGAGGTGAAATTCCAGGCAGCTGTAAAAGAGGGGATCAGTCTTCCGTAGAACAGGTCAGCCTCCATCCTGATTCCTGCAGAATGATAGAACTCATGCATCTGGTTGTTATATAGTCTGTTGAATGCCTCTATCTGGAGCCGTGTAAACTCAACCGGATCAAATCCCGGTGTATTGAAAAGCTCCGCCAGTTGCTGCATGTCAGGCTCGGTTCCTATAAGAGGGTCATAAGGGGCCTCGTAAAAGTCAAGAACCTTTTTCCCGGAGTACTCGGCTGTCACCCTGATGGCGCCGGGTGTCCAGTCGATGGCAGCCACCCATTCATACTGCCTGAAGGGTACCTCTTCATTACCTTCCTTCTCTTCTTCCGGGCAGGTGATGGCAGCAGCGCCTCTCAGCACAAAAGGAGAAACCGTTGTTTCAAAGTCGAAACCGGCACTGGTGATGATATAAGGAACCCCCTCAACAGAAATGGCCGGTTGGAGAGGATTTGTGTAGTCAGCATTGACAAGGGACAGGCCGGGCATAAGGTCAGGTCCATGATAATACTGCAGGCCTGCATCGGATACACTGAATGTGAAATCACCCCTGACGCCCCATGAATGGTATCCGTTGCCAGTCCGGAGACCCTCTGGCAGAGCAACCTGCATTGACGGAGGAAGTGTTATTGGTTTAATTAAAAGCACTGACGGATTCCAGAAAGGTGCAGCCACAACTGACAATCTGAAGAACGGTGCCGGGGTGAAAGTTATCTCTCCAAGAAGATTACCAGTTTCGGCATCCTCAAAATCAGGTGACCGGAAGGTATAATCAACAGGGTTGAACCGTGAGAGGGGGGTATAAATATCGGTCTTTCCCCACCTGATGATCTTTTTTCCGGCTGAGATGCTCATGAAGCTGTTGTAGTACATACCCCATGCCTCCTGAAGCATGAAGGAACTGATGTTATCTCCGAATTGCTGTCCCCACCGCATGCGAAGGTCACCGATACCCTTGAAACTCAGGTTGTCTGTTGCAGTGAGGGTGAGAGCCGCATCGCCGAAGGCGGCATTTATGTCATTCTGGTAATCACCGGTGCTGAAGTAAATTCCGCCTCTGACAAAACCACCGGTGGTAAAGCTCTTCTCCTGCCCGGCAAGCGAAAGTGACAGCATGGCTAATAACAATATAAATAATGGTCTCCCTGTCATGGCCTGTTTTTATGACAAAGGTGACCTGAATAAAGTCGGCATTCGTCCTGACCTGATGGTCCGGACATACCGGCGATCTGTTTCAGGTATGGCCCGAGCGGCTCACACCATCAACCGGTCTGTGAAATTGCCTGCCGGTAGGCGCTGGGTGTTTTTCCGGTATAGGCCTTGAAGAAACTGTTGAACGTTGATTTTGAGTTGAATCCGGAGTCAAAAGCTATTGCCAGAATGGTGTAGTGTTGAAATTTCGGGTCACTGATACGGTTGATCACCTCGCGCACACGGTATTCATTGACGAAGGAGAAAAAGTTGCGTCCGTACTTTTCATTCAGCACCTCGGTAATATGGTATCTTGGAATGCCGGTCTTCCTGGAGAGGTCAGTGATGGTGAGATCTCCGTTAAGAAATGGTTTTTCTTCATCCATATACCTTATCAGAGCATCAAGGTACTCCTTTGCCAGTTCGTCCCTGAGGCCGCTTCGCGCATATTTTCCTGTGCCGTCAGCACTGATCCCGCCGTTATCCTCAGGTGCAGGCTGGAATTCAAGTATCTCTGGCTGACGAATTGCATAGAAGCTGTAGGCAAAGGAAAAGAAAGTGATCAGTACAAAAGTAAGTACATACGGGTCAAATGGGAGCAGGCCGCCGATGATGTCAATTCCCCCGAGGATAAATACAACGACATACCCTGTGTAAAATGTAGATGACAGAATCTTAAGCCAGTTCAGGGTAAGTTTGGCTGAGGTATAGGATATCTCATCCTGAAGTCTCAGCTGGTAACGGCGTATTTCCAGGAATGAAAGTATGCTGTATACAGACACTGAAAGGAGGAAACATACAGCATAAACTATCCTGAGAGGAATGAGCCTGTCTCTGAGAAAAAAGCCACTGAGATCGTCGAATACAGGTTCCTCACGGAAGATCACCGAGACGGCAAAGAATACGAGAAAAGGTATGGAATGGAGGATGTTCCATGGAGAGAATGCCAGGGAGGGTCTTATCATGTGCCTGACATAGAAGTAAAGCAGAGGTCCGTATGTAAATGCTATGAAGGGGAATGAGTACATGTCAAGACCCGTCCGGTTGACCAGGGCAAAGATCATTTCGATGCAGAAGAGAAATACCCAGGCTGTCATGATCCTGTCTGCCCTTGAGAATGGCCTGCGTGTGGCCATCAGGAGGCCGGCGAAAAACGACTGTGAAATACCGATATAGAGTACAGGTTCAATGAAATCCATCATCTGCAGATTATTCAGCTAATTTAGCAAAAGGATGAAAAAATAAATTACATTTGAGATATTCAGGTATCAAAAGAAGTTCGCAACATGAGTATTTTGCTTAGCTCGGAGTCTAAAGTGTTGGTTCAGGGGTTCACCGGCAGTGAAGGGACCTTTCATGCCGGCCAGATGATCGAATACGGGACAAAGGTTGTTGGTGGGGTGACCCCCGGCAAGGGAGGTCAGACTCACCTTGGGTTGCCGGTATTCAATACGGTCAGGGAGGCTGTCAGGGCAACCGGGGCTGACACCTCCGTGATATTTGTGCCGCCTGCTTTCGCATCTGATTCTGTCATTGAGGCGGCCGAGGCTGGCATCAGGCTGATTGTGACTATCACCGAGGGGATACCTGTAGCTGATATGGTGCGGGTAAAGAAGTTATTGAAGGAATACAGCACGACACTTATCGGACCGAACTGCCCGGGAGTCATCACTCCGGGTGAAGCCAAGGTCGGGATTATGCCAGGCTTTATTCACAGGAAGGGCAGGGTGGGTGTTATCTCCCGGTCCGGCACTCTTACCTATGAAGCGGTAGACCAGCTTACCAAACTGGGGCTGGGTCAATCAACCTGCGTGGGAATAGGAGGTGACCCGGTGATAGGATCCACTTCGCTTGACATACTGAAGCTTATGATGAAGGATGATGGAACGGATGCAGTGGTGCTCATCGGAGAGATAGGAGGAGTGATGGAGGCCGACGTTGCCCACTGGGTAAAGGATAATGGCACCAAACCGGTGATAGGTTTCATAGCCGGCCAGACTGCCCCGAAGGGGAGACGGATGGGACATGCGGGTGCGATCATAGGCGGAGCAAATGATACAGCTGAAGCCAAGATGAAAATAATGGCCGAGTGCGGTATCCACGTTGTAAAATCACCTGCAGATATCGGATCAACGGTTGCGGCAGTGCTGAGTAAATAAATTTCTATATTTGTGGCCAAATTTTACAGAGATGAAACTACTCGAAGGAAAAACAGCAGTGATCACAGGCGGGTCACGAGGCATAGGGAAGGGAATCGCCCTTCGGTTCGCTGCAGAAGGTGCCAATATTGCCATTACCAATATAATTGACAATGAAGAGTTTGCCGATGCCGTCAGGGAGATTGCATCCCTGGGAGTCAAGGCAAAGGGCTATGTTTCGGATGCTTCCGTTTTTGCTGATGCTGAAAATGTGATTGATGAGATCACGAAGGATTTCGGCAGTGTTGACATACTGGTCAACAATGCAGGTATCACACGTGACACACTCCTGATGAGGATGACCGAGGAGCAGTGGGACCAGGTTCTGACCGTGAACCTCAAATCGGTCTTTAACCTCACCAAGGCAGCCATAAAGCCTATGATGAAGCAGAAGAGCGGATCAATCATTAACATGAGCTCGGTGGTTGGGGTAAGCGGAAATGCCGGACAGGCCAATTATTCGGCTTCAAAGGCAGGGATCCTGGGCTTCACCAAGAGTGTGGCGAAGGAGCTTGGTTCGCGTAGTGTAAGGTGCAATGCCATTGCCCCCGGTTTCATCATCACCGAGATGACAAGCAAGCTTCCGGAGGATGTAAAAACCGACTGGATTGCGAAGATACCGCTGAGGCGGGGTGGACTGCCTGAAGATGTGGCAAATGTGGCTCTTTTCCTGGCATCCGATCTCTCGTCATATGTCACCGGCCAGACCATCAGTGTCTGCGGCGGGATGGCGATGTAAAATAGATTTGGAATTGATTTATTTATTATATTTGCACCGGCAGGGCGCTATTCCCTCAAGCACGAGGAAATGCAGCGAGACATAATTATTCCACACTTATTTCTTACGCGCCCTGCTTTTTTTATTGTATGTATGCCTCCTTAGCTCAGTGGTAGAGCAGCTCACTCGTAATGAGCAGGTCGTGGGTTCAACTCCCATGGGAGGCTCGGAGGAGAGCAGGCAGTTTGAAGCACTGACGA
>JALONR010000070.1 GCA_025454815.1 Bacteroidales bacterium
TATCTATAACCAGGACCCCACCCTTGCCCCGGAGGGCAGGACCTCCGTAACCATTATGCTTGAATCAGATTATTACTACTGGAAGAAGCTCGCTGAAGACAGGAGTGTCTATGTGCAGAAGAAGGACGAGATTGCAGGGCTGATTATCAGGCTGCTTGACCAGCGATTCCCGGGTATTGCAGAACAGGTGGAGGTCACTGACGTTGCGACACCCCTGAGTTTCGAGCGTTTTACCGGCAACTGGAAAGGGTCGTTTGAAGGATGGCTGATCACCCCGAAAAATGCCCATACAATGATGAAGCCAATGTCACAGACCATACCGGGGCTTAATAACTTCTACATGTGCGGGCAATGGGTTGAACCGGGCGGCGGACTGCCTACCTCAGTTATGTCAGCACGCCGGCTGATGAAGCTGATATGCAGAGAAGACGGAAAGCTCTTCACCAGCAGGTAGACTACCAGGTCATTGGTGAATCGCTGCAGGGGTAACCCATTGAATGCCTTTTAAGCGTCTATACCTCAAGATTGCTTATCTCCTTCGTCAGTATGTAATTGTATTCAGGATATTCATAAATAGGCACCCGCGGTTCAGTCTGTCCAATACTGTATCCAAAAAGCCCTTCATACTGGGAGATATCTTCCCCCATCTCCTCCAGCTGCCGGAGGTATTCGTGAATCGACTTTGATTCAATGATGATCATTTTGCCCATTTTGTTGATAATAGGACTATGAGATCGTGTAATATCATGGTCGAACTGCAGAATCCTTCTGCCATACCTGGTTATACCCACCACGCGAAAAGTAAGGCTTTTGCCCACCCCCGACAGGTTAAGGACGTTACGGTCAGTGCCCAGAAACGGCAGGTCTGCGGAGCGACGAAGGGCGTCAATCTTTTCAGTAATCGATCCGGCATTCTCCGAGAACTGCCGTACGGTTTCATAATGGACCTGTTCAATCTTTCCTACTATCTTTTCTTCAAGCTGTTCCTGTACAACCCGTGCATTTGGTGCAAAATTGAAGTTGTTCTCCATGTAACCCTTAACAGTAAAGGTGTAGTAGGGTAAAATGCCCGCATCGTTCAACACCTTCCTTAACTTGGCTGTGTGCCCCCTGCGCGAGGCCGCCGTGGTGAATACCAGCTGGTTTGTGATCAGCCATCCCGCACCGGTCAGCCTGCGGGCTGCCAGTGTTGATTCAGGGGTAACCTCCATGGGTGACTCAACGTGCGTCTGGATGAGAAACTGTGATATCCCGATCTCAACCGCCCGTTCCCTGAAATCACCAAGGATTTTCACCAGTTCCGGGGTAATTCGCTGTGGCAGGTAAGTAACCATCCTTGTGCCGAGTCTTACCCTCTGTATCTCCGCATGCTTTTCCCCTTCAGGCCTGAGCCTGTTCTTTTCGCGCTTGCTGCGCGCCATCTCGAAGACAGCATCAAGGAGTTCCTTCAGGCTCCTGTCAGAACTCATAAGTGCGTCACCACCGGTGATGAGGATATCCCTCAGCTGAGTATCATCCTCAAAGTATTTCAGGAGACTGCGCTGTTTCTCCGGCCAGCTTTCGGCAGGCTTAAGTTTTTCAAGGTCAAAGTTGAGATGACCGCTCTGAAAATCGTACATTCGCTGGCAGGGAGAACAGAGTCCTCCGCAGGCCCGCCCCATGGTGTCCGGAATAAGTATGGCTACCTCGGGGTAACGCCGGTGGATGTTGTTATGTGAGGGCAGAAGCCATCCTGCAGCATTGGGCTCCCCGGGAACCACCTTATCCTCCTTTTCCCATGCAACAATGTGTCCGAACTCATCAACAAGCTGACGGCTGTAGACAATGTAATGCCTGATGGCCAGGTCAGCCCCTATGGCAAAATAGGGTACCCGCACATGAAGCAATGAGAGGTAATAGGGATTTACAAAAAAGGGTATCCCTGCCTTCTCCGCATCGTACAGTATCTTCATCGTATCAGGATCAAGCGAGTGTCCCAGCATCTCATTCAGAAGATCGGGAGAGCGGACGGCAAAATGAACATGGAAACGGTAATTGTCCCACCACTCATTCATCATCCTTTGCTTCTCTTCCTTCGGAGTACCGTCAGGAAATGAATATTTCTCATCCCTGATCTCTCCGGAATCGATCTTTTCTATCAACAGACTGATGATCCTCTCCCTGTTCTCCCTGCGGAGTTCCACTATCCTTGGATCAACTCCCGAAGGGTAATTCTCCATCCACTTCTCAACCGTATCCCTGTCAGGGATAACCTGTCTGCTCTCACCCCTGAGCTGCCTGAATAATTCTATCATGTCAATGAAAAACTCAGGTTTGGCGCCACCGGTCCCTTTGATCACGGCCAGCCAGATAAACCGGATGGGATTGCTTACCGCTATCTCACCCCGAAGATTGGGATCAGGGTATTCAATGCCTGCATGTTCTATATAGTCGAGAATTCTGATAATGGCATAATCATTCCATGTAAGCTTATCAAAGTTTTCACGCCGGGTGACCCTGTCAGTCTGAAAGCGGAAAGCATCCTTACGGCTGTTGTACTCCGAGTGTATCCAGTTCCTTACTCCTATCTGTGCCTCGATCTCATTCTTCGACTCACGCATTATCGTTTCAAGCATCGGATTCTCCCTGAGAAGCACCCTCAGCAAACGGTGGGACCGGACACTGATGGCAATCCTGTCAAGTTTCTCATTTTCTGTCATAACTGCGATATTTTTTGAGACAACACCCTACAAGATAATAATAATGAGGCAGAATGCCTGAGAAAAACGGCCGCCGGCTTTCAGAAATTCTTGCTTCGCGAAACCGGTGAGTGCGCCCCGGTGAACCTCCGGAGCCTGCAGAAAAGGGGGGCACATCCCCCGGAAACGGTGGGAAAGGGAATTAAAGGCAACGAATATATCAATGTTATAAAACACAAAATATGATGAAGTAAAAAAAAGATAAAAATTATATTTTGCCTTCTGACACTAGCCATTAACCCCGAAACACAAAAATACTGCTGATCATGAAGAACTTCCGCAAAATCAACCATGCTTTTAAGATCCTGTTAATCATCATTTTATCTGTCGGCTGCAAAAAGAATAAAGAGACTCTGCCGGCGGTGGTGACAGGCACGGTCACCAGTATTACCCGCACAACGGCATCTGTCAGCGGAGAAGTTACAGACAACGGAGGACTGGATATCACCTCCAGAGGATTTTGCTGGGGAACGGTGGAGAATCCGTCAACTTCAGGGAGCAAGACCATCAGCGGATCGGGAACAGGAGCTTTCAGTGAGGTTATAACAGATTTGTCGCCTTCAACCACTTATTACGTAAGGGCATACGCAATAAATGAACTCGGGACAGCCTATGGTGACCAGCAGTCGTTTACGACCGGAGAGATCGTAAAAGCCACGCTGACCACAAAAGCCCCTGGTGGTGTCACTTCATCAGAAGCCATTTCGGGAGGAAACATTACGGATGACGGTGGTGGGAACATAATAATGAGAGGTATATGCTGGAATAAGACAGGGTCTCCCACAAACGGTGACAGTAAAACAGAAAACGGTACCGGGCCGGGTGAGTTCGACAGTGCGATTACCGGCCTCGATGCACAGACAGTATATTATGCAAGGGCATATGCTGTGAACGTGGCTGGCACAGCCTACGGCGATGAAGTCACCTTTACAACCGATGCGCTGACGGTAACAGATATAGACGGCAATGAATATTCAGTGGTGAAGATTGGTACCTGGATCTGGATGGCTGAAAACCTTGCAACCACGAAGCTGAACGATGGCACCAAGCTCCTTACCGATAATGACATCCCAGAGGTCACCTCTCCTGCTGATTGGAACGGTCTCACCACCCCGGCATACTGCTGGTATGACAATGACAAGGAAGGTAATGGTTCATATGGTGCCCTGTACAACTGGTATGCAGTGAATACGGGAAAGCTGTGTCCTGCAGGCTGGCATGTTCCGACTGATACGGAATGGACTGATTTCAAGATGTACCTCATCGCCAACGGATTCAATTACGACGGTGACCTGTATTCAGTCCAGAGTGAAAACAAGCTGGCAAAGGCGCTTTCAGCTCCACAGGGATGGGCTGTATCAGATAATACAGGGGCTGTTGGCAATGATGATTATCCGGCAAAGATAAATGCCACAGGCTTCTCGGCAAAGCCGTCAGGGTACAGGCATTCAGGAGGAGAATTCATGGAGCTGGGCGAGCATACATACTGGTGGACATCATCTGATGCCGGCAGCGGTAATGCCTTTGCCCACCATATAATGTACTTCCTTGATTCATTTTATTACGACAGGGGTTCAAAGGGTATGGGCTTGTCAGTACGCTGTCTGAAGGATACAGGTTCTGAATAGACAAAAGACTTCACAGGATCAAATCAGGTCCGGCCAGGCAATATAGTCAGCTGCTAATCAACATAATAATGCCAGTTGAGGCAAATACTGAAAGATGGCCCCAGGTCTCATTTACCTCCCCTTTATGGTGACGTTGACACCGTTGTTCATATCACCTATCCTGTTAAGCCTGTACCTGAATGAAAGTAAAACGTACCGGCCGGTCATTGAGGAGCGCTTCTCAGAAAGGAAGTTAAGGTCACTTTCCCTGATCACCCCTTTGTTCCTGTCAAGAATATCCACCCCTGTGAGTGTGAGGGTAGCCCTCCTGTTTTTCAGGAAATAGTAGTTTATTTCTGCGCCAAGAAGGGGAACCAGCTGTGATTCATTGAAACTGCCTGCTGAATAATTCGTAATATCAGCCGATGCCTTGAAACTCAACCTCTCACCAGGTGTGTAGGTAGTTGTTCCAAACCATGAAATATCACTGTACCTGTTGCTCAGAGTGCTTTGCAGTGAATACTCCGAGCTTGACAGATTCAGCGCAGTACCTGTCTCAATATCCCATTTGTCCTTCTTGCGGTTATCAACAGTGAGAGAAATGCGGTGACTGAATCCGGTAGTTATATTCTCCACTCCGTTTACAAACCCTGAACCGCGACTGAAGGCTTCGGCGACTGAAAGACTGACCCGAATCCCCAGCTTCCTGATTGCTGTCGTAAAATCGATGTCAGCCCCTGCAGAAACAGCCTTATCTGTATTCACCGGGGTAACTGTCTGGCCCAGGTTGCTGTCAACCGTCCTGGCAAATCCTGTCTTGTCACGTGTGTAGCTGGCATTTATGCCGGTAAGCAGGGTCGTGAAGGAGAACTGGTCAAACAGCCACCACTGAGCCCTTCCGGTATGAACATACTCTGGCCTGAGATCCCGGTTGCCGTAGAAGAGTGAAAGGGCATTCAGGTTGTTTACCACAGGGAGAAGCTGAGCGGCACGCGGACTGATCACGGATGATGTATAGCTCATTGAGAGCCTTCGCCCTGACCTGTATTCATATTCCCATGACGCCCTTGGGGTAAGGTAGAAGTATTTCATGTCATCGCCGGCTTCCCCGTTCATCACAGTGCCGTAAGAGCCGGTCTGGGCCAGCAGCGTCATACCAAGCTGCGACCTGGAGGTACTTAGCTTCCATCCGATACCCGGACGGAAATAGATTTCCTCCTTGACAAAATCAGGGCTCAGTTCCTCGTCGGGTATCATCTCACCTGACAGATCACCCTGCCTCCGTTCAATATTATCGGAGTTGTAAACCGCATTAATGGAGAAGTCAAGGGATGAAAGCCCCGATATCTTCTGTGTAAAATTCACCCCTCCCTGGTAGTTCTGATACTCTGAACCAAGGTTATAAAACTGGTTCGTTTCGGTAATGCTGTACGGATTAAAATACTCGGTCCGCCCTGAAAAGCGTGTTTCAGAGTCACTTCCTGAATATGAGGCCCTGGCTGCCAGCCTGAGGACTGACCTCCCTTCAGATAACCTCAGCAGGTAAGAGGCATCAGCGTCTGCTGCCAGTCGTCCTGCCACCTCGGTGTTGTTCCTGGCAAGCCTGTTGACCATCAAGTCGCCGTTATAGCTTTCCGAGAGTGAATTCAACGGATTTGATGCAGTGTTGTATGACAAATTGCCATTGAAAATAATGTTCTGGCTCTCACCTATCAGCTTTCTGAGACCCACATTAACCCTGTGTGAGGTGTCTCTTTTAACCTGGGAGGTATTCTCTTCAATACGGAAATCACCTTCAGGAAGATAATTGTTGGTGGTAGTGAGATCCGAGAGGTTCCTGACCGAACCGTTTCCAAGGTAACTGACAAAGAACCTGTTCTTTTTTCCGTTTGAAACCGAAAAGTTGAGTCCTGCAGCGCCATTTGACCCGGTTCCGTAAACAGGCTGGCCAAAATTAACCGGAAAGGAGGAACCGGAACCGACCGGTGAATGACCCTCACCAAATGAGAGAGACTGGATCCCTCCGCTGAAGGTAATGTAGTCTCCCACCGAGAATCCATATTCGTTCACGTTGTTGAACATCCCCAGGGCAGCCATCTGTGTTTTGTCCGTGAAACGGTATGCCTTACCTGATGTCCTGACGTGCCCCTCGGTCCCCGCTCCGGCCGTGACATCACCGAAAATACCGTTCTTTTTATCCTCATCCAGGACAAAATTGAGCGTCGGGTTCCTTTCACCGTCATCAATTCCTGTAAAGTCAGATTCATCAGACTGTTTATCGAATAACTGCACCTTATCAATAGCATCGGCAGGAAGATTCCGTGTCGCCAGCTTGGGATCATTCCCGAAGAATTCCTTGCCGTCAACAAGCACATTCTTCACATCCTCCCCCATGGCTTTGATATTTCCCGCCCGGTCAACTTCCAGGCCGGGCAGTTTCTTCAGGAGTTCCTCCGCCACAGCATCCGGATTTACCCTGAATGCCCGTGCATCATATTCTATGGTATCGGCATTCATCTTCATCGGTATCCTTTCACGCGAGACAACAACTCCTTCCACATCATATACCTTCGGGGTCATGAAAACCATACCCTGGTCACCCCCGTTTTCCCCGGGAAGTGAGATCTTCCTGTAAAACGTATTATATCCTATCAGTGACACCTGAAGGAGATAATCGCCGCCCCTGACACCTGTCATCATGAACCTTCCGGTCTGACCTGTAACGGAAAAGTACATCAGTGTTGAATCTGAAGGATCGAGCAGCACCGCAGCAGCTGATGACAATGGTTTTGCGTTTTCATCCAGGAGTTCTCCCTTTACGGTGAAGCCCTGACCGTAAACTGACAGTGATGCCAGAAGCAGCAAACTGAAAATGGCAGCTTTCATGAAACAACATCTTAACCTTTGATTACTATACGCATCTGTGTCCCGCTGCCTCCGCTTCCTCCTTCAACACCCATCTCCTTCATCTTCTCCTCAACAATGGCATTGTACTCCTCCTCGGTGACCTTTTTTCCGTCAGCAGGTTTCTCCAGTTTCATTTCCTCCTTTGAAAGGGGTTCAACGGATTTTGCAATGAAAGTCCACTTACCGTCATTGATTTCAGCCTCCAGGACCATCCCGGGCAGATCACTGAACAATCCCGGCCCTCCCTTTGCACCAAACTCAGGAGCAAACCATGCCCTGGTCATCACTCCTGAAGTGTCGGAGCTGACTGCCTCCAGACATTTATAGCCCAGCACTTCCCGGCTGTTTCCTGTCATCTTCCACTTTCTGACAGGCCGTTCCCTTTCAACAATAAAAATCCGGTTCATGAAATCACGCTTTTCAGTAATGATTCCACCGGCCACATCGGTAAATATGACGTTCTCACCGGAGCCTACCATCCTTATCCTTACTCCCTCACTGTGTTCCATGGTAATATTTTCACCTGTGCTCCGGCTTTCCCGGAACAGAGTAATGCCATCCCTGTAGAGCAGCTCCTTTACGGAGGTACGTTCTTTCGGGAGCATACCTGCAAGGGCTGCAGCATCCCCTTCAAGGGAAATTTCAATCTTTACCTTTTCTTCATAGGTTATTTTACCTGATGCCTGTTCCGGGGCATTGTTTTCCTGCCCGTAAACAAGTACCATCCCCATTAAGGCAATTGATGCCAACAAGATCTTTTTCATGTCCTTATTTTTTCAGCCAAAAATATGCAGCGAAAAAGAAGGTCATGGTTAATGAAAAGCTAATTCAGGTTAATTAAGGTTAATCGGTTAATTTCGTGAAATACCGGTTCTTATCTTTGCCACTGCCATAAAGATGAAAAAAGACACGAAACAGAGGCGGATAATGCTGCTGATGATAGTAACGCAGCTGATACTGACCATTTTTGTGGTTTACTGGCTCCGTACCCAATACCTTTCTTCAAAGGGAAGACTTGAAAACGAGTTATCTGAAATATATATCCGGACACAGGATGAGCTCATTGACACGCTGGTTTTCAAAAGTTTCGTCAACCCGGTTATTTCAGGTAAAGTAATTACCGTCAATATAGGTTCAGATAACGATTCCCTGGCTCACGGGCCTGATTCATTAACCACCACCGGGGGAACGGAGGAAATGATCCTTCGGTCTGTCAGGATGATAGTATCACATACTGACGACTCAACAATCAGGCTTAAATCACACTTTTCCGGTACCGGTTTCACCATTGACTCAGCCATGTTCGACCAGCGGTTCCATCTGAAAATGAATGAGGAGGGGATGAATTTCAGGTTCAGGTGGACTGAGGCTCCGGGTGATTCCGCTGGGGGCGGGTCAGGAAGGGTGATAATGATGGAGCCGATGCCCGGATCAAGGTTGCCCGGGGCAGAGATATCCGGATTCAAAGGATACATCATGATGGAGATCCTTCCGCAACTGGGTTTCGGACTGTTCCTGGTACTCCTTTCATCACTGGCATTCCTTCTTGCATACCGGTACCTCCGTGATCATGCGGTACTGAACGAGCTGCGGAATGAGTTCATCGGCAATATGACACATGAGCTGAAAACACCGGTGGCTACACTGAGGGTGGCCCTCGAGGCACTGGAAAAGTACAGTCTCAGGGATGAACCAGAACTCCTTGAGGAATATCTCCGGCTGGCATCCCTTGAGACAACCAGGCTCGAGGAACTGATCAACCGTGTCCTTGACCACTCCCTGCTTGAGAACAACGGCAGTACTGCCGACATGAAGGAAACCGAGATCAACTCGCTGGCCGGCGATGCTGTTGACCTTATGAAGATCAGGCTGGCTGAAGGATCTGTTACATTCCACAGGTTTGCAACTGATATAAAGGTAGTATGTGACAGGCTATACATAAAGAGTGTCTTGCTGAACCTCATAGACAACAGTCTGAAGTATTGCGGTACAACCCCTGAAGTAAACCTCCTGGTAAGACAGGAAGGCAGGTATGCTGTTATTGAGGTCAGAGACAACGGGCCGGGTATTCCCCGGGAGTATCAGGAAAAGGTGTTTGAGAAGTTTTTCAGACTCCCGGCCCACAACGTACACAATGTCAAAGGATACGGCCTCGGTCTGAGCTTTGCCCAGCTTGTGGTCAGACTTCATGGGGGAAGAATTGAGATCCGCAATCACAATCCTGGTTGCTCATTTATTATATACCTTCCTTCTGTATGAAGACCAGGGCAACTATCTACTACGTTGAAGACGAACCCTCACTCGGAAGGATCGTCTGTGATACACTGAAGAAGGAAGGCTATGAGGTCACCTGGGAAACTGACGGTGCGAAGGTGATCACAGGACTGAAAGTGGCAAGGCCTGATGTGTGTGTGCTTGACATAATGCTTCCGGGCGTTGACGGGTTAAGCATCTGCAGAACAATAAGAGGAATATATCCGCGAATGCCAGTTATCTTCCTTACTGCCCGCACTTCAACGGAACAGGTTGTTGAAGGATTTGAAGCAGGAGGAACCGACTATCTCAGGAAACCGTTCAGCATCAGCGAGCTTGTGGCCAGGATCGAAAACCAGCTCAGACTTGCCGGTGATACCGGCAATAAAAGTGCTGCCCGGGAGATAATCAGCATAGGATCATTCATGCTTGACACTGAAAAATATGAACTCAGTTCAGACTTATCGGTGACCAAACTGTCAAACAGGGATATGCAGATTCTCACCATGCTATATGCAAACAGGAACGGAGTAACGGCAAGACGTGACATTCTGATGACTGTATGGGGTGACGATTCATATTTCAATTCAAGGACACTCGACGTGTACATAAGAAAACTCCGTCGCATCTTCAGCGAAGACGACAAAATCAGGATAATCACGCTCAAGAACAATGGCTACCTGTTCATAACTGACTGATAGTCTGTTACTACACATCTATCCTCAAATTTTTTTTTGTGTTTTCATGAACATTTTCAAAATGTATTTTGTTTATGTTTCGTAATTAAAATATAAACACCTATGAAGACATCAAACTTTTTTGCAGGAAAAGGAAAAATTGCGGCAGCAATGTTTCTCGCTCTTTCAGTATTTGTTGCAAGTTGCAGCAAGGAAGATGATTATGCACCTATTGATCAGCCCC
>JALONR010000032.1 GCA_025454815.1 Bacteroidales bacterium
GAATACTCCCTTGTTCGTAATATGGTCCAGAGTACTGCCATGAGCAATACTGCCGCCCCGATATAAAATGAAAGCTTCAGGTTGAAGGGTATCAGTTTGCCCTCGGCAGGCACCTCAGGCACATTGAACCAGTTTGCCAGGATCCAGGGCAGGAAGCTGCCCACAACTGCCCCTATGCCTATAAAGAAACTCTGCATGGCAAATCCTGAAGTTCGCTGTTCAGAAGAGAGCATGTCACCCACAAAAGCCCTGAAGGGTTCCATGGAGATGTTGATGGAAGCATCCATGATCCACAGCATCACCGTGGCAAAGATCCATGTTGGGGAATTGGTGATGATCGCCAGTGCAAGAGAGGCAAGGATGGCTCCCGTAAGGAAATAGGGACGCCGGCGTCCGAGGCGGTTCCAGGTGCGGTCACTCATGTGACCCACTATGGGCTGCACAAGAAGGCCTGTCACCGGGGCTGCTATCCAAAGTATCGGAATATCATCAATCTTTGCCCCAAGTGTCTGGAAGATACGGCTCACATTGCCGTTCTGAAGGGCAAAGCCAAACTGGATGCCCAGGAAACCAAAACTCATGTTCCAGATCTGCCAGAAAGACAGCCCCGGTTTGCGTCTGTAGATCACATTCATAGTAAGGTTGCTGTTAGTTTTATTACCCTGTTCCGTTAACCTATTCAAAATTAGTTGAAAATTCGGTTCCGCAATAGGTGCTTAAGGCGTCTAAATGCCGATTTTTCGGGCATTTGCGTTGTTTCAGTTATTTCAAACGTTTTCGGCCTGAGGGATAAATTTTATGACTCCTGCTTATTTAGACGATTTATAAATAACATATTTCACTATTGCCTTCCTGATCCGCCAGTTGGCGGATACGGGATTGAATCTCCTTCTTTGTCGGATCTTCAACTTGCTCTTGCTTATTGCCTGTTGCCTTCATATCTTTGAGAGAGCAAAGCCCTTAAATGATATAACCATGGGAGAATTCATCTATGAAAAGCCTTTCCAGCACGGGAAGGATGAAACCAGGTATCGCCGTTTAACTTCAGATCATGTCAGGATGACCGAGTGTTGCGGAAGGAAGGTGCTTCAGGTTCAGCCTGAAGCACTGCGGATGCTTGCACGGCAGGCGTTCATTGATGTCAACTTTTACCTGCGCACCTCGCACCTCGGAAAGCTGGCCGGAATACTTGATGATCCGGAAGCCACTGACAATGATAAGTTTGTGGCATGGGTGATGCTTCGCAATACGGTTATATCGGCGGAGGGAAAGCTGCCATGGTGCCAGGACACCGGCACTGCCATTGCCATGGCATGGAAGGGGGAGGATGTTTTTACGGGTACGGATGATTCGCAGCATATAAGCAGGGGTATCTGGGAGACGTACAATGAAAAGAACCTCCGCTATTCGCAGATTGTTCCCGCTACCATGTTTGAGGAGAAGAATACCGGCAGCAATTTGCCCGCGCAGATAGACATTGCTTCATGTCCTGGAGATGAATACAGGTTTCTTTTCATTGCCAAGGGAGGGGGATCGGCAAATAAGACATTCCTGTACCAGCAGTCGAAGTCGTTGCTGAATGAAGCTTCACTCAGGAAGTTCGTTCGCGAGAAGATTGAAGACCTGGGCACGGCTGCGTGCCCGCCGTATCACCTTGCACTGGTAATTGGCGGCACCTCGGCGGAGATGACACTCAAGACGGTAAAGCTGGCTTCGGCCGGGTATCTTGATGATCTGCCGTCCTCAGGCAACGCAGCCGGCCGCGCTTTCCGCGACAGGGAATGGGAGGAGAAGGTTGAAAAGATATGCCAGGAGTTTGGCATGGGTGCCCAGTTCGGAGGCAAATACTTCGTGCATGATGTGAGGGTCATCCGCCTGCCGCGTCATGCCGCATCGTGCCCTGTTGGTATAGGTGTCAGCTGCAGTGCAGACCGTAACATAAAGGGGAAAATTACTGCAGAAGGCATCTTCATTGAGCAGCTTGATACTGAGCCGGCCAGGTTCGTGCCTGAAAAGGCCCCGGAGCTTGACAGGCCGGTTGAGATCAATCTTGAGAAACCGATGAAGGAGATACTGGCAGAGCTGACGAAATACCCGGTGAAGACCAGGCTGAGCCTGAGCGGAACCCTGATAGTGGCACGCGATATGGCACATGCCCGCATCAAGCAGATGCTTGACGAAGGGAAACCGATGCCCGATTACTTTAAGAATCACCCGGTCTACTATGCCGGCCCGGCCAAGACACCGGAGGGGATGGCCTCCGGATCATTCGGCCCCACCACCGCCGGCCGTATGGATACCTACGTTGATCTTTTCCAGAGCCATGGCGGCTCCATGATCATGCTGGCCAAAGGCAACCGCTCAAAACAGGTTATTGATGCATGCAGGAAGCATGGTGGATTCTACCTTGGTTCAGTAGGCGGACCGGCAGCCATACTTGCTGCCGAAAACATTCTGTCAGTTGAGGTCGTTGCTTTTGAGGAGCTGGGAATGGAAGCCGTCCGCAAGATTGTGGTGAAGAACATGCCTGCCTTCATCCTGACGGATGACAAGGGGAATGATTTCTACCAGGCAGTAGGGGGCGAGCGTAAATAAAATGCCCCGGGTGGATTTTTAGCGAACAGCCGGATTGCAGGCGAGGACAATCTCAGGAGGCAACAGTTGAATTTGCGTCCCGGCACTGCGTGTGCGGGATTGAACCTGCTCTTATGTTGCAGACTTAATTTGCGAATTTGTGAGCCCGGCCTCAGACAATAGAAAACGGAAAACTTAGGTATAAAAAATACACAATAACAATATATATAATTAAAAAATATAAGATAAATGGTCCGCATGCGATATAAATTGCTATTTTTGCTCCCTTTAACTCATAAAACATTTATATCTGTATGTGTGGTGTTGTTGGTGTTTTTGACCTGAAAGTCAAGGCAGAGGATCTGCGTCAGCAGGTTCTGGGTATGTCCGGAAAACTGAGGCATCGCGGGCCGGACTGGTCAGGCATCTATTGCGGAGAGAAGGCAATAATAGCTCATGAGCGGCTTTCAATAGTTGATGTGCAATCGGGCGGCCAGCCCCTTTACAGTCGTGACCGGAAGCTGATCCTCGGGGTCAACGGAGAGATCTACAATCACCGGGAAATCAGGGAACGGTACGGTGACAGGTATGATTTTACCACAAAGTCTGATTGCGAGGTGATTCTTGCATTGTATGCAGATCGTGGTTGTGACTTCCTGGATGAGCTGAACGGGATATTTGCTTTTGTGCTCTATGATGAAGTGAACGACTGCTTTCTTGCAGCAAGGGATCACATTGGCATAGTGCCATTCTACATGGGGTGGGACATGTTCGGGAACCTGTATTTCTCATCGGAGCTGAAGGCTCTGGAAGGGATCTGCAGGAAGATTGAGACATTTCCCCCGGGGCACTGTTATTTCAGCCGGGACGGTGTGATGAAAAAATGGTATCACCGCGACTGGACATCCTTTGATGCGGTTGCGGAAAATCCCAGCGATATTGCACTCCTTCGCGAGGCTCTCGAAAAGGCCGTACACCGCCAGCTTATGTCTGACGTGCCGTACGGAGTTCTTCTCTCCGGAGGCCTTGACAGTTCGGTTATTTCGGCTGTTGCGAAGAAGTATGCTGCACGCCGCATTGAGACTGATGATAAGGCGGAAGCATGGTGGCCTCAGCTGCACTCCTTCGCCATCGGGCTTGAGGGATCACCTGACCTTGCGGCTGCCCGCAGGGTGGCTGAACATATAGGCACGGTACATCATGAGATAAACATTACGGTCCAGGAGGGACTTGACGCAGTCCGTGATGTCATTTACTATCTTGAGACATATGATGTTACAACTGTCAGGGCATCAACACCCATGTACCTGATGGCCAGGGTGATCAAGTCGATGGGAGTGAAGATGGTACTTTCCGGGGAGGGAGCTGATGAGGTCTTCGGGGGGTATCTGTACTTCCACCGGGCACCCGGTCCGCGTGAGTTCCATGAGGAAACGGTGCGCAAGCTATCCAAGCTACATCTCTATGACTGTCTCCGTGCAAACAAGTCACTGGCAGCATGGGGCGTTGAAGGGAGGGTTCCGTTTCTTGACAAGGAGTTCCTTGACGTGGCAATGAGGATCAATCCGGCCGATAAGATGGCCGGAAACGGAAAGATGGAGAAATGGATTCTCAGGAAGGCATTCGAGGACTATCTTCCGCACGACATCGCCTGGCGGCAGAAGGAACAGTTCTCTGACGGAGTGGGTTATAACTGGATCGACACCCTGAAGGAGCTGACAGCGAAGAAGGTAACTGATGAGATGATGGCCACGGCCCGTTACAGGTTCCCTGTCAACACACCGCTTACAAGGGAGGAGTATTATTACCGCTCAATCTTCTCGGAGCACTTCCCGTCGGAGACAGCTGCAATGACCGTTCCGTCAGTACCCTCAGTGGCATGCAGTACGGCTGAAGCCCTGGCGTGGGATGAGGCGTTCCGTAACCAGAATGAGCCCTCGGGCCGCGCCATTCGAAACGTACACGTGAGTTCATACTGATAAAAAAGAGGGTGACCACGGTCTGTGAGCCACCCTCTGATCTGATCAAACTTACAAAAAACTATTTCTTAAGCACCGTGTCAAGTATCTTTTGCCTGTCAAGCTTCTTGGTGCAGAAGAACCAGTCGTAGCACTTCATCTCTTCCTTGCTTTCCATCCGTTCTTTTGCAACGCCGCATGATCCGGCTGTGGGAACGATGACATCGTCACCAGGCTGCCAGTCTGCGGGCAGAGCCACTGAGAATGCGTCAGCTGTCTGCAGCCCGAGGACCACCCTGTAGATCTCCTCAAAGTTACGGCCGAGACTCAGCGGGTAGTAAAGGATGGTGCGGATGATACCCTTGGGATCAATAAAGAATACGGCCCTGACCGCCTTGGTGTTGCTTTCACCCGGCATCATCATTCCGTACTTCATTGCAACTTCCATGGTGATATCCTCAATGAGGGGGAACTTCACCTCAACATCCTTCATTCCCTTGTATTCGATCTTCTCCTTTATGGTACGCAGCCATGCGATATGGCTGTAAAGACCGTCTACTGACAGACCTACGAGTTTGGTGTTTGCCTTTTCGAATTTCTCTGCCATGGTGGCAAAGGTCATGAACTCGGAAGTACAGACAGGTGTAAAGTCAGCCGGGTGGCTGAAGAGGATGACCCAGCTTCCCTTGTAATCATTAGGGAAATTGATTTCACCCTGGGTTGTTACAGCCTTGAATTCAGGAGCCTTGTCGCCAATACGCGGCATTGCATTGATTTTTTCTTCCATAATTGAATTTGTTTTTATAATTATACATTATTGTTGGTAATTCATATAATAATGATATACAGGCAAATGCTTCGGCAAATACCTGAGACCAATCCTTACCTGCGCCGCTCTATCATCAGATCAAAGTCCTCCTTGAGCGCAACGAGGTCCTCCTCATGTTCAACCTCATCGGTAAGGATCTGAAGAACGATGTTGTAGGTTATGGGATCAGCTTCCCTGGTAATTGAAAGGAGCTTGTTGTAGACCCTGATTGCACATTGTTCTCCCTTGATGTTCTGGTCGAGCACCACCGATACGAAGGGATCTTCCGGGGCGTCATAGCCGCAGTTTGTGATCCTTGACCACTCATCCGGGGAGAGCACAGGTGTACCGCCCAGCTGAACGATCCTGTCAACAAGCAGCTGTGCGTGGGTCAGTTCTTCTGTCGCATGCAATTCCAGTTCTGCAATGACTGCATCCTTCATCGGCCCCTTTACAACCTTGGCACCGATCCAGTACTGGTAATATGCCAGCCATTCGTCAGCAAGTGCCTTGTTCAGGAGAGTGAGCAGTTCCTCAACATCCATCTTTACAATTGATCTTCCGATTTCTGCCATGGTAATTTTAAATTTAATGGTTAGTATTTAATTGGATTTCATTGAATTACTTTGCCGGGGGATACTTGATCCCGAGGCCTTTGGCCACCATCTGTGCCAGTTCCTTGTCAGCCTTGTGGAAATGCTCCAGCTGACGCATCAGTATCTCCTTCTTTTTCGGGCCAGATACTCCTTTAAGGGCACCGACGAAGTTGGCCACGGTATTGGCTCTCTCCTTGTCGGTCATGACTTTTCTGAAGAGGGCTCCCGCCTGCGAATAATGGTCATTGTCATTCTTATTACGGTCCCATGTGTCAGCCACTTCGGATTCAAGGCTCATCGGGGGCTCCTTGTATTCCTTGTCGGCTTCAATATCGTCAAAGCTGTTAGGGAAGTAG
Organism: Bacteroidales bacterium; assembly: GCA_025454815.1. Lineage (GTDB taxonomy): Bacteria > Bacteroidota > Bacteroidia > Bacteroidales > VadinHA17 > SR-FBR-E99. The sequence goes on from JALONR010000032.1 coordinate 6,293, forward strand.
TTGGGAGCTGATCCTCCGTTTCCGTTGAGCGCCATAAACCCGTCTCTCTGGTGATTATGCACGGGTACAACAGGCCTGTTTACCGGGAGCTGCTCGTAGTTGGCACCCAGCCTGTAGCGATGTGCATCAGGGTAGGCCAGAATTCGTCCCTGCAGCATCTTGTCGGGTGAGAGACCGATACCCGGGATAGTATTCGAAGGGGCGAAGGCAGCTTGTTCGACCTCGGCAAAGTAGTTTGCAGGAATCTCATTCAGCTCCATAACACCGGCCTCGATTAGTGGAAACTCTTTATGCGGCCATACTTTTGTAAGGTCGAAGGGATTCCATTTGAATTTCTTCGCCTGGGCCTCCGTCATCACCTGTATCTTCAGGGTCCACTTCGGGAAATCCTTCCGGTTGATTGCCTCAACGAGATCGCGCTGAGAGTAATCAGGATCCTTCCCGCGAAGCTCATCGGCCTGTGGGCCTGTGAGGGTCTTGTTACCCTGTTGTGTCTTGAAATGGAACTTCACCCATACCCGTTCGTTCTTTTTGTTGTACATAGAGAAAGTATGGCTGCCGTATCCGTTCATGAACCTGTATCCGTCAGGTGTACCCCTGTCGCTGAACAGGATCATCACCTGGTGAAGGCTCTCCGGGTTGAGACTCCAGTAGTCCCACATCATTGTAGGACTCTTGAGGTTGGTCTTCGGATCGCGCTTCTGGGTATGGATAAAATCCGGAAATTTCTTGGCATCCTTGATGAAGAAGACCGGGGTGTTGTTACCAACCAGATCCCAGTTTCCCTCTTCGGTATAGAACTTGACGGCAAAACCTCTCGGATCACGTTCTGTATCAGCGCTCCCTTTCTCTCCTCCGACTGTTGAGAAGCGGACCAGGACACGGCATTTGTTGCCGATCTTGCTAAAGAGTTTCGCCTTCGTGTATTTTGTGATGTTGCCGGTAACGGTAAAGGTTCCGAATGCACCGGTACCCTTGGCGTGGACAACCCTCTCGGGTATACGTTCACGGTTAAAGTGAGCCAGTTTCTCATGGAGATGATAATCCTGAAGGAGAACTGGTCCCCTCGGACCTGCGGTCATGCTGTCTTCGTTCTCGAAGTACGGCCTGCCGGCTGCTGTTGTAAGCTTCTTCTTTTTCATGTTTACAGGTTTTTAATGATTGCTTATTTTTGAATTGTTGTTGCCACGGAAAAAGTAGAGTATCTTGAAAAGGGTACCGGTAATCCCGACTGTAACGAGCAGAAGCCTGACCCAGGTCTTGTCAGCCAGGAATATAACTGACAGGATTATCATTAACCACATTATTGTCAGTGCGTAATAGCCGGCTCTCCTTCGTGAGCGGGAGGTAAGGTATCTTGAGGTCAGACGACCATTGACAACCCTGTTGTAAAGTTCCGGTGAGCTCTTTACATAAAGTACGGTGGAGAGTAGTACAAAAGGGGTGGTGGGGAGCACCGGGATAAAAATACCGATGATTCCCAGGGCAAGTGAAACAGTTCCGCTTGATATGAGCAGGAGCCTTATCATTTTTTGCTCACGTTCATTCTATTATCACCATTCTCACCGCTTTTTCCGGTGGTGTTCCTTTTGTCCGTATGTATGTCTGTTTCCCTGAAAGAGTTACCGGTGTCTGTATGCTTTCCTGTTTTCCTTACCGCTTTCCGGTCATCAGTATACCTTCCCACAATCTGCAGTTTGATATCATCTATCATGAAATCGGGTATCCTTTTCTTTTCAAAGTAATTGTACAGAATCTGTGTAAGCTCGACATCATAATAGTCCTCTATCCGGTCACAGAGTGCACAATAGATATGGTGATGATTTTCCTTGACCGCATCATACCTGAGCAGCCCGCTGTCAGTCTTTACTCTCTTAAGGATATCCCTGTCAACCAGAGTCTCAAGGGTTTTGTAGACTGTTCCCAATGCAATATCGGGGTGTTTTTTCCTGATGAACTGGCTTACCTCTTCAGCAGTCGGATGGTCATGAAGCAGATCCACTGCCTCAAAAACCGCAAGTCGTTGCGGAGTGACCCGGAGCCCTTTGGCCCTGAGCTTTGAACTGTAATCTTCAGACTTCATTAGATAAGAATGATTCTTAACAAGGAATAAACAAAGATAGTATGGAATAATCAAAAAACAAAAATTTTCTCTCTTTAATCATGTTAGAAAACCGCTCCCCGGGGGATAGGGTCACATGTTTCTAAAGAGAATAGAGTTTGTCGAGTACGTTCAGCATGATTTCGTCAACGTTCTCGCGGTTATCAATGGCCACCATCATCCCGTAGGCTGCTGCTCCTGTTGTTGCGGTTCCCTTTTCAGGATTGTTTACTGATCCTGTAAACCCGGAAGTCAGTTTCCGGAACCATTTGACCGGAAGCAGTTTTGACATTGTCCTTACAATTGAGATAAGAACGTGTGATGATACTTCCTGTATTTTATGTCCTTCCACGGCAGCTACCGCATTCTTCAGGGCAGCAAGGAATTCATCCTCGTGTCCGGTATTGTGGTAGGAGACGGTCATATGGAGGGCAGAGGGGAACTGAAGCTTATCGAGGTTCCATCCCCTTTTTGCAAGTTCATCTCCGATCCGGTAGATATCGTGCTTTTCGGAAGTGAATGCGAAGACGCTCATAACCGGTTCAGCTATGATTTTCAGTCCCGGGATGGCTTCGATACCTGATTTCATTGCCTCTGTGGTTTTCATGACGGCATCAGCCATTCTGGCATAGCCATCCCTCCCAATGGTTTTCAATGCGTAAAGTCCTCCGGGCCAGCTGCTCATGACAAAGTACTGGTGTTTTCTCAGTTCACTGTTCCTGTAAAGGATTACTGATGCCCCTTTGGGGGCATATCCATACTTGTGAACATCAGCAGATATTGAGGTGACTCCCTTTACCCTGAAATCAAAAAGGGGTATCTGGTATCCGAGGTCTTCGAGGAAGGGGAGCATCAATCCTCCCATGCAGCAGTCGACATGAAAGAGGAGGTTATTATCCAATGCAGTTACTCCCATCTCCTCCACAGGGTCAATGACACCGTACGGGAAACAGGGAGCTGAAGCTGTAATCAGAATGGTGTTCCTGTTGATCATTTTTTCCACTTCAGCAACATCAACCCTTTTATCATCTCCTGTGGGGGCATACCTGACCCTGACTCCCGTCAGGGCACATGCTTTGGAGAAGGCGGGGTGGATTGTCACCGGTGCGATAATCTCCGGCTCCATTACATGTGGTTTGTTTTTCCTTGCCCAGTCGCGGGCAGTCTTTACTGCCACCAGGATGCTCTCTGACCCTCCGGTGGTCATGTTGCCGGCATAATCCTCACCGGCATGGAGCAGGTCTGCCACCATTGCAACAGTCTCATTTTCCAGTTTCCTGAGAGAGGAGAAGAGAGAGGGATTGAGGGCGTTTTCATTGCAAAACATGTGATAAGCCTGTTCAATCACCTTTGCTTCGCGGTCACCGGGGTGATAGATATAACCAAACATTCTGCCGTTTCTCCACGGGACATCGCCTGATTTCAGCTCCCGGAGCCTGGCAAGAACGGCATCTCCGGTGATCCCGGCTGTCGGGAATCCGATTTTGTGGCGGTTCATATTTCAGATCATTAGGTGTATCTGGAGGGTAAAGCAGTATTTTCCATCCTGGCAGGTGAATCGGCGTCAGTTCAGAGATGAATTCCCAACACCATTTTTATCTGCCTGTCCACCCCGGATGTCAGTCAAAGTTATTACACAAAATAACCTGTGTCAAATATTTGTGAATCAATAAAGGTGAAGCGGAGTCAGAAATGCAAAATCTTTGTTTCTTTGTGCCCTGTTTTAAACTTAGTGCCGATTTGGCGGTTGTAAGTAGTACTTTTGGAAGGATTGGGTGTCTTTATAGGAAAATAACAGTTATGAGGAAGATATTTTTAACCCTGGTTTTGATTTTTTCAGCTGCCCTGTCACACGCACAGGTGCTTGAGCCCGTTGCATGGTCATTCCGTGTGGATGATAAGGGGAATAGCAATTTTGAGATTGTAATGACTGCTACCCTTGATGACAAATGGCATCTGTATGCCATGGATATCGAAGAGGGAGGCCCCATCGCCACCAGCTTCACCTTTGAGCCGGTTACGGGTTATACCCTTACCGGGAAGGCTTATGAGGTTACAAAACCGGAGGTCAAGTTTGACAACAGCTTCGGTATGAATATCGGCATGCACAGCGGCACTGCCGAGTTCCGTCAGAAGATAAAACTGACAGGTCCTTCTGCAAAGGTAGAGGGGTATGTCACCTTTATGTCATGTGATGACAAGCAATGCCTGCCGCCGAGAGATGTTGAATTTTCACTCGAAGTGAAAGGATCAGGAAAACCTGCTGTAACAACTGCTGCTGACCCGAAAGCTACAGGGCAGACGGCGGTGCAGACAACCGGACAGTCTGAGTCCGGAAAACCAGAGGCTACAGAGGCAGAAACCGGGCTGGGTGGTGCAGAAGATGTTGCAGCAGCAGCCTTCCAGTCAGGAGATACGGCCACCGGTGAAGAGAGTCTTGCCGAAACATCCGCTGAACCAGCGACGGGAACCACCACTGAACCAGCGACGGAAACTCCAGCAGAGCCTAAAAAAGGCTTTATGAAATTTTTCCTTCTTTCAATGCTGGCCGGTTTTGCAGGCATTCTTACCCCATGTGTTTTCCCTATGATACCGATGACGGTGGCCTTCTTTTCACAGGGTACCGGCAACAAGGGATCTGCCATAGGGAAGGCGCTGATTTTCGGATTATCCATCATACTGCTCTATTCTTCGCTTGGCATCATAGTGTCTCTCACCAGCGCCGGCGCCGGATTTGCAAACACGCTCAGCACCCACTGGATTCCGAACCTGCTGTTCTTCAGTTTGTTTCTGGTATTTGCAGCTTCATTCTTCGGAGCGTTTGAGATTGTTCTTCCTTCAAAATGGGTCAGCTCTTCTGACTCAAAGGTTGACAGGGGGGGAGCGCTGGCAGCATTCTTCCTGGGTGTTACCACGGTACTTGTCTCATTCTCATGCACCGGCCCTATAGTCGGCGCCCTGCTTGTTGAGGCAGCCTCGGGCGATGTTCTTCGTCCCACCATCGGGATGTTCGGATTCGGACTGGCGTTTGCCCTTCCCTTTACCCTCTTTGCGTTGTTCCCCTCGTGGATGCAGAAGATGCCCAAGTCAGGCGGATGGCTCAACTCGGTCAAGGTGGTGCTTGGATTCATCATGCTTGCATTCAGCCTCAAGTTTGCCTCAACTGTCGATACGGTTTATAACCTTGGCATCCTCTCAAGAGACATTTACCTTGCAATATGGATAGTGCTCTTCGTACTGCTTGGCATTTACCTGATGGGCAAAATCAAATTCTCTCATGACAGTGATGTGCCTCATATAGGAGTTTTCAGGCTGGTACTTATTATAGCATCATTCACCTTTGCCCTTTACCTGGTTCCCGGTCTCTTCGGAGCTCCGCTGACACGCATTTCAGCTCTTCTGCCTCCGAGGGAAACTTCAGGATTCAACCTGCTGAAAGCTATAAGTGAAAACAGGGGTGTGGCCCCGGGTGCAGTTAGTCCGGGCATTGCCGGAACAGCCGGCGGAAATATCTGCGATGAGCCAAAATATGGCGATTTTCTGCACTTCGGGTACGGCCTTCAGGGTTACTTTGACCTTGAGCAGGGGCTGGAGTGTGCAAGAAAGCTGAACAAGCCTGTCCTTATAGACTTCAAGGGACATGCATGCGCCAACTGCAAGGAGATGGATGCACGCGTATGGTCAGATGCCGGTGTGCAGCAGAGGCTGAGGGAAAATTTCGTGCTGGTGGCCCTTTATGTTGATGACCGGACAAAGCTTCCTGAAAACGAAGTATATGTCTCAAAGGTTGACGGCAAGGAGAAGAAAACCATGGGTAAGAAGAACGAGGATATTGAGATCTCCATGTTCAACACCAATACCCTGCCGCTCTATGCCATTGTTGACCCGGAAGGCAAACCGCTTATAGAAACCAGGGGTACTGACTTTGACATCCAGGCCTACATCGACTGGCTTGACAGGGGAGCCGAAGCGTTCAGGAGCAGATAATCCTGTTCGCACCTAAAGGTGAACGGAAGCAATCAGGAACAGATAGTCCTGTGCACGCCAGAGGTCATGACAGGTGAGCGAAGGTATCCCGTAACAGGCGATTAGAAAAAATTGAAAATATTAAGCTAGGCTGGTCCGCTTTCCAGGGATAGTCTCGTTTTTTTGATTGAAACCGTTTCTGAATTATTTACCTCTTTGCCATAAAGCCAAATTTTTCCCTGGAATTTTCGCAGTATTCAAAGATTCCCGTTTCTCAGACTAACATACTTTAGACTATCAATTTCCGGATAAAATGTGTTCTTCAATATCAGGGGTATCTTTTCCCGTGGAAAGATGTAAATTTACCGTAAGTTTTAAAGTGTAAAAAATACATTTAAAGATCATGAGAAAGATTGTAAGTACGGTAATGGCTTTGGCGGTTACACTTGGTTCCATGTTGACTGCACCTGTCTCTGCCCAGAAAAAGATTCACTCTAAGCCTGAGTCCCGGCTTGAGGTTGATGTGTGGGCCGGACCTGTAACCGAATGGCCGAGGGTTATACCTGCAAGGATCAAAGACGGTAAGAATGAGGATCTTTTTGTAATGACCCTCGGCAAGGTTACAACACCACTGGCACAGGGTGAATTTGACCCGGTCCGTGACGAGGTGAGACTGAAGGATGGTTCGGTTATTAAAAATTATTACCGTGACACGCTTGATGTAAAATTCTATGCACCCATTCCGAAGGATATATTTCCGTTACCGCCCTCTGGTCTCTGTACATGGTATTATTATTATCAGCATATCACTGACCGGGAGGTGAGGCTGAACGCAGATTGGATCGCTGCCAACCTGAAGCCATACGGTGCAAAGTATGTACAAATTGATGATGGGTGGCAAGCGCTTTCCTCTTCGGGGAGGAAAGGATCACGCGACTGGACCGGGTTTGACCCGAATTTTTCCGGCGGGATGGCTGACCTTGCCTCTTATATAAAATCGAAGGGGCTGGTGCCGGGAATCTGGATAGCTCCGCACGGCCAGTCAAATGCTGAAGTTGTCAACAACAACCCCGGTGTATTCATCCTTAAGCCTGACGGCACATCACCTTCAAGAACCTGGGAAGGCGACTGGTTGCTTGATCCGACATCTAATGAAGGGAAGAAGTACTTCCATGACCTGTTTGCAACAATGAGGGGCTGGGGTTACGAGTATTTCAAGATAGACGGCCAGCCGATTGTTGTTGACGAGTATGGAAAACATTCACAGTTCATGGCTGTTCCGGGCGGTGCTGCCGACTCACTCTACAGGGTAACTCTGGATATCGCAAGGGATGCGATAGGGGAGGAGAGCTACCTGCTCGGCTGCTGGGGTCTGCCGGTAGAAGGAGCCGGCATAATGGACGGTTCCCGCTCCGGGGGCGATGTGGTACTGGGATGGGATGGTTTTTTCACCGCACTTGATCCCACGCTTGAAAGCTACTGGCAGCATAATATAGTATGGTATACTGATCCTGACGTGATGCTGCTTCGTCAGCCGCTCACGGTTGAGCAGGCTCGTGTATGGGCAACGCTGCAGGGGCTGACGGGCCAGGCGCTCATGTCATCCGACAGGCTGACAGATCTTTCCGCAGAGAGGATAGATATGATGCGGAAGGTTTATCCGGCTGTTGACATCCGGCCTCTCGACCTCTTCCCGGCAGGTTCACGCAAAAGGATATGGGACCTGAAGGTGAACCACCTGGGCCGCGACTATGATGTCACCGGTCTCTTCAATTTCGATGCCTCAAAGCCTGTTACGCTTGGTCTGAACTGGAAGGAGCTCGGGATTGAGGCCTGCGGACCGGTCCATGTCTTTGACTACTGGAATGGTGAGTATATGGGAGCATGGGAGGAAGGGATCAGCCTTGAGATCATGCCTGCCAGTGTGCGTGTACTGACTCTCCTGCCTGACAACGGAAATATTCAGCTGGTGAGCACCAGCAGGCATATAACACAGGGATGGGTAGACCTGAGGGAGCTCCGCTCAGATGACCAGGGCACCGTCATCAGCGGTGTCAGCACCCTGCCGGCAGGGAATGACTATAAACTGCACTTCGCGTATCCCAGGGGAAAATATTACAGGGTGAAGAGTGTAACTGCCATTGCCGGGAAGAAGAATCTTGAGGTTTCTGTCAGCTCTCACCAGGGGTGGTCAGAGGTATCGTTTACGGCTCCCGTCTCAGGCGATATCAGCTGGAGTGTTGCCTTTGAGCCGGACTATGCCTACAGTTACACCGTCAGGCAGCCCGAGGGACTCAGTGTTGAGCCGGAGGGTCTCAATACGGCGAGGGTTACATGGAGGTCACAGTACTACCTCAATGTGGGCTACCAGGTTTACCTTGACGGCAAATTGCTCGGATATACACCAAACTCATTCTATGTGATCAGCAACCTGGATCCGCAGAAGGAGTATTGCGTTGATGTCCGTACAGTCTGGGATGACGGCACAGTCAATCAGCGTAATCCTAATGATACCAGGAAGTATGATTTGACTTTTACACTCTCTGACCTGCTTCCCGCCGAGGTTTCCCTGAACGGGCTGGGCTGGACAGGTTCCAGGTCGAGGTTCTCATGGCCGGTTATTGTTGACGGGAAGCGTTTCCCTGACAGCTTCGGGATGTATGGCGGATCTGCAAGGAAATATGTCCTGGGCGGGGTCTTCACAGGACTTGACGGGGAGGTGGCAGTGGACGACAACATCCGCAGGGTGAGGCCCGGTCAGACAGTGGTGTTTGTTGTGAGGGGTGATGGCAGGGAGCTGTGGCGCAGCGCTGCAATGGGACCAGATGATCCGCTTTCACAATTCAGGGTTTCCCTGGAAGGGGTGAAGGAACTCGAGCTTGCGGTGGAAAACGGTGACGGAGAGTCGCGCTATAGCGGGCTGCCGGCCGACTGGATCAAACCGGTGCTGAAGAGGTAGGCTGAGGAGCTACTTACCCATGTAAAAAACGAGAGTGCCACCCTCCATTATCTCATCATGGGTGATCCATAAGCGGTCAAGATTTGAGCCGTTTAGTTCTGTTCTTTTTACATATACATTCTCCGGCCCCTGGTTGATTGCCCTGACTGTAAATATTTTCCCGTTCTCAAGGGTCAGGGTGGCCTCCTTAACCAGCGGACTGCCAAGATCATACCGGTCTGACCCGGGAGCAACAGGGTAGAACCCGAGAGCACTGAATATATACCATGCGCTCATCTGCCCGCAGTCGTCATTACCGCTCAGTCCGTCTGGTGCAGGAAGATATTTGTGGTCCATTATGTACCTCACCCATTGCTGCGTTTTCCGTGGTGCTCCGGCATGGTTATACAGGTAAGGCACATGGTGGGAGGGTTCATTTCCGTGCACATAATTACCTATTATCCCCTCACGTGTAATATCCTCCGTTTCAGCAAAGAAACTGTCGGGAAGGTACATGGTGAAAAGGGAGTCAAGATGCTGTATGAATCTTTTCCTGCCACCGTGCAGGCTTATCAGCTCAGCCGGATCGTGCGGCACATAGAGGCTGTAGTTCCATGCATTCCCTTCGATGAATCCCTGCCCGTGGGTGCTGAGCACATCAAATCCCTCCCTGAAGCTGCCGTCTCTTTTTCTTGGGCGCATAAACCCTGTTCCCGGATCCCAGACATTAAGAAAGTTACGTGACCGGTGAAGGAATTCATTGTAGAGTTCACCGTTATTCAGGTGGCTGGCTGAGAGGTTCCGGAAATCACCATGAGGCCCTGTTCCGCCGGCAGAGGGCAAAGCGGCTGATTCTGCGGAAGACAGCTGCCTGATTGCCTGAGCGATGCACCAGTCGTCATAGGCATACTCAAGTGTGACGGATACGGATGATCCCGTTCGTTCATCCGGGACATAACCGAGGTTCATGTAATCGTCAAGTCCGTCATACCAGCCGTTGCGGGCTGTGGTTACGCATGCCTCAACCGCCCGGGTATAATCAAATCCTTCTATGTTCTTGACTGTCGCATCAGCTATCACCGGCACGGCATGGTACCCTATCATGCACCAGTTCTCATTGGCATGGTGTGACCAGACGGGGAGCATCTTATGGACGCTCTGGTCATAATGGTCCAGCATTGAATTTACCATGTCTGCGGTCCGCTGCTGCTGAATGATTGTAAACAGGGGATGAAGTGCACGGTAGGTATCCCATAGTGAGAAGGTTGTATAGTTAGTAAATCCAACCGCCTTGTGGATATTCTGGTCGAGGCCCCTGTAGTTGCCGTCTGTGTCCATATAAATCGTTGGTGACAGAAAGGTGTGATAGAGGGAGGTGTAGAAGCTGGTCATCTGCCCCTCATTCATCATGGAGACCCTGACCCTGGAAAGATCAGAGCGCCACATCTTTTCAGCCTCTGCCCTTGTTCTGCCGAAGTCTGCCGCGGGTGCTTCGGCAATCATATTTGCCACAGCACCGGCCGTACTGACCGGAGAGATTGCCACCCTGACGGAGATCTGTTCTCCGGGTTGCATGGCGAAATCAAAATGGCCCCTGATGTTTCTGCCTGCAGCCTCGGGGAAGTTTGTCCGCTGGTCAAAGCGGCGCCAGAAGCCCCTGTAAACGCGTGCCGGAGAATCATCCCTGAAACCGTATGATTCGAACGGCCGGGAGAATGCGATTGCGAAATACAGTGACCTGGTCCGCGCCCAGCCGCTGGTCTGCCTGTATCCTGTGATGAGGGTGTCATTCTCCACCCTGATGAAGGTCCAGACATTTTTCCCGGCATCATTGTAGATACCATGAACCATATCAAGGATCACATGTGCATCACCTCCCTTGTTGAATGTATAGCGGTGGACCCCGGTGCGTGTAGTTGCCGTCAGTTCGGCAAGAATGTCATGATCATCCAGGAGTACAGAGTAGTAACCGGGCGATGCTATTTCATTATCATGGGAGAAGCGCGAGCGGTATCCCTTTCCGGGTGCATCAGCCGTACCGGGGTTAAGCTGCAACGGGCCGGTAGTCGGCATAAGAAGGATATCACCCAGGTCAGAGTGCCCTGTGCCGCTGAAGTGGGTATGGGAGAAGCCGACTATTGTAGGATCTTCATACTGGTATCCGGCACAGTATTTATATACATCCCTGTTGTATTTTCCGTCAACTTCATAGGGGAGAGTATCGGTATCGGGTGAAAGCTGCACCATCCCGAACGGCACCGAGGCCCCGGGGTATGTATGGCCCATCTTGTCGGTACCAATGAAAGGGTTGACATACTTTAACGGATCCGGGTCCTGGCCATGGCAAAGGATTGTGGCCATAGCAAGGAGAAGTGCGGCAGGATACTTTCTGGTCATAACTGTTTTTTTGCACCGGTAAAGGTAAAAAAACAGGGAGAATTCTGCCGGCTGGTACTGCCTACACGATCCGCCAGCCGGCGGATGTGGGATTGACCCTGCGCCGGAGCGGTAGGCTCAAACTGCCGACTGGTACTGCCGGCTTGTTTGCTATCTCTGCTCCTGGTACTCCAGGACCTCTTCGTTGTATTTCCTGTTTTCCAGGATTCTTACATACCGGAGTCCCCGTTTGTTCCTGTAGTCTGAATAGGCCTTCTGGGCCCATGAGACTGCTGCCTCCAGGTCGCCGTTTATCTCGTTTATAATAGCCATGTTATAGTACGCCCGGCCGGCCACCTTCATCTTCGGATTGGTTGTCTCCAGTTGCCAGAGTTCGGCAGCTTCATCCCACTTGCCAAGCTGAGCACGCCTTCTGGCAATCTTGAAGTTGTCCGTTCCTTTGACGAAATAGTCGCGTGTCACCCTCAGCCTGTAAGGTATCAGGCGGAGTGCGTAGATATGACCTGCCTTCCGGCTTACCTCCTTCACGGCCTCCTTCCGGTTGACCATGCCGGCCACTGCTGCCACAGGGTTGATTCCCTGTCCCCCGAAGACAATTGATTCAGCTACTATATACTCATCAAGAACAGCGCGGTCTGACGGTGAGTACAATCTCCAGCCGGTTTTGACCAGTGTTTCCATCGAGGCTTTATGAAGCAATGCAGGGATTTCACCGAGCGGAGTCTTTACTTTTGTCGGCTCAGTGGAGTAGTTCACCCTTGTGTCAGTGTCGTACAACTCCAGGGCAAAAAGGGCCTGCGTACCATTTTCGGTGCATATCCCCTCGACCTGTTCCCAGGTCAGGGGTGCGGGCATTCCCCCGAGGCCGCTGGATTTGAACTTCAGTCCGCTGAGCAGTTTTACCTCATTGAAACGGTCATTTGCTGTTAGCTCCTGTGTGACCCCTTTGATTGCCTCCAGGGTACCTATTGAGTCAAGGTCAGCCCCTTCAAGTGACAGAAGCTTATCGAGGTTGTCAAGTGATTTTGTCTGGTCAGTGGGTGTTGAACGGTCAATGATTCCCACTGTCTTTATCTCCGGCGCAATGGTTACAGGTGCCGGCTGCGTCACGTTCAGGTAAAGCTCCTGGGTGGCACATGATGCCATAGCCGTAATCAGCAGTGGCAGAATAAAGTACTTCTTCATGGCGGAACGTTTTAATTATCCTTTGTTATACAACACGGATAACAAACAAATATTGCACCAAACATCTGTGGCTACTCTGCCAGCTGCCGACTGATTTCCCGGTCCGCCAGCCGGCGGATACGGGATTGACCCTGCTCCCCGATCCGCCAACCGGCGGATACGGGACTTCGCCTTCGTCAGCGTCTCAAACTGCTGACCGCCGACCGGTACGCCTGCTGCCTACTCCAGGCTTCCCACGGTTTTCTCCACCTCATGCAGGATTTCGCATGATTTTACAAGCTCCTTCATTACCGTGTGGTCAGGGTACAACGGCCTGTCGATGTCAAGGAACTCAACATGCCTGCGGATAACATCCTTGGCGGTCTGAACCCCCGTTCCGAAGCTGTATTCGCTTTTCCTGAAATCGAGTGCCTGTGCTGCCGCCATGAACTCGATACCCAGTATTCCGTATGCATTGTCAAGTATCTGGTTGTTCTTGATGGCGGTGTTCATACCCATTGAGACGAAGTCCTCCTGGTCTGCAGCAGCCGGTATAGACTGGATGGAAGCAGGCATTGAGAGTATCCGCTGTTCAACTATAAGCATGTCAGCGGTATACTGGCTGAGCATCAGGCCTGAGAACATCCCGGCGCCTTTGGTAAGGAAGTCGGGCAACCCAACGCTCAGTGCCGGGTTGTTGAGGCGGTTCATCCTTCTTTCTGACATTACTGAGACCATTGTGACGCAGGCCCCGGCCATATCCATCGGCACGCTGACCGGAGAGCCCTGGAAGTTGGCTCCGGAGAGCTGCAGGTTTTTGTCGGGGAAGAATATCGGGTTGTCACCCACGCCGTTGAGTTCAATTTCAACCTGGCTGCGGGCATATGCGAGCATGTCATGGGCTGAGCCTATCACCTGGGGTGTTGATCTCATGGAGTAGGCGTCCTGCACCTTTGATTTGACGCGGCCTTCCTTAAGGTCACCGCCGGAGATGCATTTATTGATGGCATTGGCGCTCCTTATTGCACCTTTGAAGCCACGGGCCTCGTGCAGCAGCGGAGCATATGGTTTCATGTTGGCCTTGAGAGCCTCTAGTGACATGGCTGCGGCTATCTCTGCCTGCTTGAGCCAGTTGTTGGCGTCAACGAGCCAGATGGCGCTCATGGCGGTAAGCATGTTTGAACCGTTGATGGTTGCCAGTCCGTCGCGTGCCTGAAGTCCCGGTACGGGGATGCCTGCCCTTTTCATTGCCTCAGCACCTTCAAGCAGTTCATCCTGGTAGTAGGCCTTGCCTTCGCCCATCAGCAGCAGTGCTATCTGTGACATCGGTGCCAGGTCACCACATGCACCCACAGAACCCTTCTGGCATGCAAAGGGAGTCACGCCCTTGTTGAGCATCTCCACAAGCGTCTCGGTGATCTCAAGGCGGCAGCCTGAGTTGCCATGGGCATGAACGTTGATACGGCCCAGCATGGCACCGCGGACTATCTCAATAGGAGCCGGATCACCAATTCCTGCAGCATGATTGTATACAAGATATTTCTGGAAATCCTTGATCTGGTCATCATTGAGCACTATCTCAGAGAATTCGCCTATTCCGGTGTTTACACCGTACATGATCTCGTGAGCAACGATCTTCTTTTCAAGCATGGCACGGCATTCGAGAATCCTCCTGCGTGCATCGGGATGAAGTTCCACCTTCTGACGGTGGCGGGCAACGTTGACAACGTCATTGACGGTAAGATCTGAACCGGTAATGATTAATGTATCCATGGATATAAGATTTTTAATGTTTTAGCATTTGATATTAAACTGGAATTTTAAAAACAGGGTCAGCCGGGCGATACCGCTTTGGTATATCGCCTTGCAAAAGATCATCAATACAACCCGGAGCGGTTGATCTTGATCTTGTATTCCAGTGTCCAGCTGCGTGCCATGATACAGATATACAGCACCAAAGATATTAAAAGAATTGAATCTGCCTAATGACGATTCTTAAAGACATTCTTTTTTAACGCCTGTTCGTAACCGTCTTTTACAACAGATTTGTCACTTATGGCAGCTACGCATTGATTTTTTTCATAATTTTTAGGGGTAATTAATCAGCCTATGAGACCCGGAAAAACAACTCTGAAGACGGCTTTAGCGGTTTCTGTCGTTACCGTGTTTACTCTGACCGCCTTCACCATTGCAAAGTCACTGCCGTACATCGACCTGAAAGGGAAGTACGAGTACAAGGATTTTGAGACTGCGCTCAAGTGCCGTTCATGTCATCCCGGCATTTATGAACAATGGTCACAGGCCATGATGTCACAGGCCTACACGCATCACTGGGATGAGATTGAGTATTTTGACCTTGCCGTTGCCCATTCTGAAGTTGATCCGTCAATGAAGGAACCGGTTGATGGCTGCAACGGTTGTCATACGCCTCTCGCCTATATGGGAGGCCCACTTCCGCCGCCCAGGCCTGAGGAGAAGAGCATGGCCAACGAATCTGTCTCGTGCGAGGTATGCCACCTGGTTCAGAGGGCACAGGCTGATCCACCGGTGAACTACAGCTATTACATCGAGCCGGGGCGTACAAAGTATACCGGACGGGAGCCCGAGATTCAATCGCCCGCACATAAAATAGTAAGGAATGATTTCCTGAAGACGACGGAATTCTGCGGTAACTGTCATAATGAGAAGAATCCTTTCGGGATTTGGGTGAAAAGCACGCAGCTTGAGTGGAAGGAGGGGCCCTACGGGAAGGAGGGAGTGGCATGCCACGAATGCCATATGCCGAGGGGCGAATACCAGATGGCGCTGATGGGCAGGAAATATGATGACATGAGGCTTCATCTCTTCAACGGTGCCCATGACCCGGGAAAGGTGCGCGGAACCATAGAGCTCAGGATAGAACCGGACATCCGCCTGGCAGAACCAGGTGAGACAGTTGTGTTCACTGTAGCACTCTTTAATCAGAAAACAGGCCACAAATTTCCCACGGGATCAGTGGAAGACCGGATTGCCTGGCTTGATGTTGAGGCCACCGACGCAAAGGGGAACAAGTATCATCTTAATGTGGATAAAAAGGGATTTGAGGGAGAGGAATATACCATCTCAGGTGATTACCTTGCCTACCAGGATATGGGCATACCTCTTAAGATTAAGGATTTTAAGGGAGTACAGCGCGACGGAATCCCATATGGAAACAGGATATTCCGTATGCCATATTTCGATGAGGACGGGAACATGACCATCATGCAATGGAATACCCGCTCACTGGGGGTTGACTACAGGATAGGCCCCAGGGAGACGAAGGTGGAAAAATTCACATTCAGGCTGCCTTACGAAGTTGCACCAGGTGAAATGAAGGTCAGAGCCGTGCTCAACTACCAGTTGCTGGTCAAGCCGGTGGCTGACTTCCTGAAGGTTCCTTCCGAAGAGTCTGAAATAATGATGGTAAATGACCATAGCACCAGGATTGAGATACTTCCCTGACAAAGAACCTCAACAGACCTGAAAGTGAAATTCCCCCGGGCAGCAGGCCGGGAACTGTTCTGACAATTGAATAAAAACATATTACAGATGAAAGGTTCACACATATTGAAGATGGTTATAACGGCAGCAGTTGTACTAATGGTTGTGCCGGCTGAAACGGCGGAGGCAATACCCGCCTTTGCACGGAAATACCAGATAAGCTGCCAGGTATGTCACACGCCGGCAATGCCCCGCCTTAAGGCCTTCGGTGATGATTTTGCCGGTGACGGTTTCCGGATGACAGAATATGAATCACCCAGGTATTTCATTCCTACGGGTGATGACCGGCTTTCGCTTTTCCGCGAGTTACCGGTTGCATTCAGGTTTGACGGCCACGTCACAGCAAACTTCAATGGTGAAAAAAGCGTTGATTTTGCAGCGCCGTTTGTGCTTAAGATCATCTCCGGCGGAGAGCTCTCTGACAGGCTCTCATATTATTTCTACTTCATGCTTGACGAAAGAGGAGAGATTGCCGGACTTGAGGATGCCTTTATCATGTACAAAGACCTGTTCCGGACAGGCATCAATGTTTACCTGGGCCAGTTTGCAGCGTCAGACCCTATGTTCAAGGGTGAGATGAGATATACTATTGAGAACTACAAAATATACGCAACAGCCCCGGGTGAATCGTCAATAAATCTGAAATATGACAAGGGGATCCTGCTCGACAAGGGATTTGAAACCGGAACATCAGTGGTGTTTGAGGTGTTAAGCGGAACCGGACTGCGTGAAGCAGATCACTGGTATGTATTTGACAAGGACAAGTACAAGAACATGCTGCTGAAACTCACCCAGGATATCGGTGAATATGCAAGCCTGGGCTTCTTCGGTTACACCGGGAAGGAGGTACTTCAAAACAATACTGGCAACTTTGTCAGCTCTGTGAAGATGTATGGCCCTGACCTGGTCCTCGATTTCAACGAGAAGCTTATAATCGGCTTGCAGTACCTGTGGAGGACCGATTCAGATGTATATTTCAACTGGGAGGAGCCAATGATAGAAGATGTGAAGACTCATGGCGGCTTCGCAGAGGTCATTTTCTCTCCCAGAGGGGATATGAGCAACTGGTATCTTACCGGCCTGCTGAACTGGGTTGAATCGGATCTGGACTTCCTGGACTATCGCTCTGCGACACTTCATGCCGGATACCTTATCAGGCGCAACGTGAGGCTGGTGACGGAATTTACCCAGGTATTCGGCTCTCAGTCATACGGGAAGTGGAGCGCGGGGTTCGTTTCGGCATTCTGATTGCCGGAGCCCTTTTCCTTTCTGCAGGTTTCAGAGAAGGAGTGCCACAATCCCTTTTTGTATTTATCAGAGAAGGCCTGCCCCTGTCTCTTTCTCCAGGTTTCAGAGAAGGTCTGCCCCTGTCTCTTTCTCCAGGTTTCAGAGAAGGTCTGCCCCTGTCTCTTTCTCCAGGTTTCAGAGAAGGTCTGCCCCCTTTTCCTTTGTGCCGGTAAAAGGTTCGGTGGCTCGGTTGAATATGCCGTGGACATAAGCTATTGCCATGCCGTAATTGGTTATCGGGATATTATGATTTTTCGGTTCGCGCAGCCTGTTCAGCAGCTGGCGGTGTGTCACCATGCATCCGCCACACTGAATAACCAGGGCATAATCTTCCACCGGCCTTGGGAGGCTGTCAAGCCCTGCCACCGTGTCAAAATCAAGTTTCTTCCCTGAAAAATTTGTTATCCATCTCGGAATCTTGACCCTTCCAATATCATCACATGAGACATTGTGGGTACATGACTCGAGCAGCAATACCCTGTCTCCGTCCTTCAGTTCCCCTATCTTCGGGGTTCCCCGAAGGTACTCCGCGAAATCACCCTTCTGACGTGCAAGCACAATGCTGAAGCTAGTCAGGGGGATATCACGCGGTATGGATGCGTCAGCCTTGAGGAAGACCTGGCTGTCAGTAATCGCCAGGGCAGGTTTGATTCCCGTTCGCCGCAGGAAGGCATCAACCTCCCTTTCCTTGAGGACGATTGCCGTGCAGTCATTGTCCAGGATGTCACGTATGACCTGTACCTGGGGGAGAATGAGTCTCCCCTCGGGGGCCTCGATATCTATCGGGGTGATAAGTAAAACCGTGTCACCCGGGCTGACCAGGTCACCGATAAGTCCGTGGATCTTAAGGGCAGTTGGAGGCATGGCCTCCTTTATGATCCGCAACAGTGGAGGGTTGTATTTCTCCGGATTCAGTGCGGAGTAGACTGCCACTTCCCTTCCGGTAAGGGTCCTGATTTTTTCGCGGAGCTCATCGGTAGCCGGTGAGATGTCACTCTTGTTATGCACAATAACGAAGGGAACGTCAAGCCTGGTAAATTCCCGGATAAGCCTTACTTCATGATCACCAAACCTGTTTTCGGAAATAACCAGTATTGCAAGGTCGATCAGCTTAAGGGCTGACATGGTTTTTTTGATACGCAGCTCGCCCAGGTCACCGGTATCATCAATGCCTGCTGTGTCAAGGAAGATCAGAGGCCCAAGACCGTGTACCTCGATGCTCTTTTTCACCGGGTCAGTGGTGGTTCCGGCAACATCTGAAACAATAGCTATATCCTGTCCTACCAGCGCATTGATCAGTGAGCTTTTGCCAACATTTCTCCGGCCGAATATTCCCACATGGGGTTTGGTATCCCTCCCTTTTGCTGTCATCCTTTCACTCTTCAAGATCCTTCATCCGGTAACCGCCCTGAACCAGGTTTTCAGGTTTAAGTATCTCAATGAGTTTATCTGACCTGATATATCCCAGTTTCTCATTGGCTTCGAATATGTTAAGCCCTTCCTCCTTCATCAGCCCGGCAACGACGGCAGCCTTTTTATAACCGATATAAGGGAGTAATGCTGTAGTGATCACTGGGCTTGACATTACCTGTTTTTCCGCTTCGCCTGCCTCAATCTCTATCCCTGCAAGCATATTCCGGGCCATTGAACGGTCAGCGGCAATAAGGCTTTTGATGCTTTCAAGCAATCCATGGCCTATCAGCGGGAGGTAGGCATTGAGTTCAAGTGATCCCTGGGCTGCAAGACCTGAAATGAGAAGATCATTGCTGTATACTTTATGGGAGGAGCTGATCACAAATTCCGCAATCACCGGGTTGACTTTACCTGGCATCACGGAGCTGCCGGCCTGCCTTGCCGGAATGGAGAGCGAGCGTAACCGGTGGACGTCGGAAGCCAGAATGCGAATATCTCCCGCCATTTTCTCCATGGTGACAGCGTGAGCCTTTATTATGCCGTGGACCTCCACAAGGGGGTCAAGGTTCGAAGTGGCATCAGACAGGTTTTCTCCCCGGGTAACCGGCAAGCCTGTCAGATGCTGGAGCTTTGGAACCACTTCGGCAACGAAGTACCTGGGAACCGCTATTGAGGTGCCTGTCGCCGATCCCCCGAGGTTAACCACCTTTATTCTTTCAAGGCATTTGGATACCCTCCACCAGTCTCTCGACAGCGCATCACTGTAGCCGCTGAAGAGTCTGCCGTAGGTTGACGGCACCGCCTCCTGCATCTGGGTATAGGCAATCCGGAGGGTATTCCGGTATTTCTGCTCAAGCTCTTCGGTCTTTTTTCTGAGTTCATTTATCGATTCATCCAGCTCCGACAGGAGATGCATGGCTGCCACGCGGAGGGCTGTGGGAACAACATCATTGGTCGACTGGAAGATATTTGCATCCTCAATAGGGTCAATGAAGTCATATTCACCCGGCTGCCGGCCTGTTATCTGCAGGGCACGGTTGGTGATGATTTCATTTATGTTCATGTTTATGCTGGTGCCTGCGCCGCCTGAAACTGCAGGTACAATAAAGTGATCAAAGTGTTTGCCTGCAGCACATTCTTCTGCGGCAGCAGAAAGTGCAGCGAGCTTATCCGCACTGACCACCCTTATATTCAGCCTGGCAAGGTCATACTTTTTTGCCGCCTCAGAAAAAAAGGATGCTGCCGTAAGGTAGCAGGCCCGCTTTGTTACGGCCAGGGACCTGTACCATTCAGGATGGAATCTGCCCTCATCCGGGAAATTTTCGCTTGCCCTCACCGAATGAATGCCGTACAGAGCATTTTCATCCAGCAGTTTGTCTCCTATGAAATCCTTTTCGCGGCGCACGATCAGTTTATTTTATTTCCTCCGTACCGGGCAGGGAAAGTTTCCTGGACTGGGTCTCAGCTTCTATCTCCTCGCTCTTCTTCTGAAGCTCATCTATTGATATAATCTTTGCCCTCTTCTCTGTAGGGGGGTTCAGTTTTTCCGACTTTTCAAACTCAATGATCTGTTTCTTAATGTCTTCAGGAAGCTCCTTCTGGCTTTTCAGGACAATGTCAATGAATTCTTCAGAGAAGAACTGGTCAACCTGTATCCGGCGCTTGGCAGTATGTGCAAACTTGCCGATAATACGGCAAATGCTGTCACGGTCTTCGGGACTCAGTTTATCCGCCAGGTCATACTCTTCGATCTTCTTGAGCGACAGTATGACGGGTTCAAGCGCATCCTTGGTGATGACGAATACGTCATAGTCGCCCAGTTTGTATGTCAGCTGTTTGATTCTGTCAATAGTGCCGGTGGGGACAACCAGGAACATTGATTTCTTCACGTTATCCTGGCTGGCATATTTCTTCAGGTTGTCAGCCTGGTTCTTTATATAGGTCGGGAAATTGGAGAGGTCATCATTTGCCGGGCTCTTGGCGTCAAAGATTATGTATTCACCGCTGATCTCGATGGTATTGTCAGGATTTCCCCTGAAGGGAACCTTTTCGACATAGTTCACATGGTTGAGGTCACAAATGCGGATGATGGAGTTCTTCACATCTGTTTCGTGCTCAGACCATTGTCTTTTCATTGCCTCCATTCTGTCTTCCGCCTCACGAAGTTTCTCCTCGTTCAGCCTGCGCCGCTCTGCCTCGAGGCTGTCCTTTGTCTGGTTGAGCCGTGCGATGTTCTCATTATAGTTGCGGACATTTTCTTCCCTGGTGGCTTCGAAGGCTGCCACTTTTTTTGTCAGTTCATTGATCGTGGCAGCATGCTCTCTCAGCCTGCCGTTCAACTCCTCCAGGCTTGCATCCTTGCGGGCTGACTGAACCTCCATTTCACTCACCCTGTGGGATAGGTTTTCATTTCGTGCCGACAATTCCGTTATCCGGTTCTGCAACCTGACCGAAGCCTCCCTTGATGCCTCTGTTTCGCGGGCCATAGCCCGGAACTCCTCGTATGCATCGAAGCTGAGGTTGCGAACCCCTCTCCACTGGAAGAGCCTCTGCCAGAAGTTCAGATCCTTTATCCGGTCAAAAAAGAGGTTGAGTTTTTCCATGAGTGCAAAGTTAGCAAATCTGCAATGGTCATGTCCGAAGGCGGCGCAATTTAGTTACAACGCGGCGGGGTGTGCTTAAGCAAGTCTGATCAGAGATATTTCCGAAGGTCATTGACCGACTCAAAGGCGACTACATTGTTCATTGAGATTTTGCCGGCATATGAAGCCAGGACACCGGATACGAGTATCACCTGTTCCCTGAATGCGCCTCCAATCCTCCTGAGATAATCTTCCGGCTTTCCGAAGGGAAGGCTGGTGAGGGCCCCTGTAACCAGGTAGTCAGGATGCCATCGCTCTACCAGATCGCGGAGACCAACAAAAGGTGTCGACTGGCCAAGGTACATTATGGAGTGACCTGCCTTACGGATAATGTAGGTATAAAACAGGAGTCCCATTTCATGAAGTTCGTTTTCGGGCAGGTAAAGGACAAACTTCTTCTTCCCGGGATTGTGGGGAGGGGAAAGCGAGTCGATGGCTGTGATCAGCCTCTTCCTGAAGATGTTCGAAACAAAATGTTCTGAACCGATATCCACCGAGCCTGTATGCCACATTATACCCACTCTCCTAAGGAAGGGGAATACCACTTCAGTGAATGTCCCCTCAAAGCCCTTGTTTATAATTGAGCGCATGAGGATATCGTTTATCCTGTCCTCATCGAGGTCTGACATTGCTACGATAAGTTCATCGAGATGTGTCTCAATATCGGTTGATTCCTTTGTAAGAAGTTTAACCTTCTCCTCGATTTCGGTTCCGCTGAAAGTGGCTATGGTTGATATTTTGATTCCCTTCCGGTAGAGGATTGAAATGTTCAGTATCCGTTTAAGATCGTCATTATCATACCACCGGCGGTTGGTATCAGTGCGGTGCGGTTTTATGATCCTGTAGCGCCGCTCCCAGATCCTTATTGTCCCGGCCATTATGCCGGTGAGCTTTTCAAGGTCACTTATCGTGTAACGATCCATAAGATGGAAGATTCCGTTGTTAAAGATAATTCATTGTTCACAGCGCACATCAAGACCCTGAAAAAAAAGCGACGCCCGTTGTGAGCGTCGCCTCTTTTCATGGATCATATATGGATGCCTTACGGCAGAAGTACACTGTTGATGACGTGTATAACACCATTGGAACCCTGCACGTCAGTTGCCACTATTGATGAGGTGCCGTTGATTGTCGGTGACGGGCTGAGTGACACACTGATGGTGCTTCCGTTGAGAGTTGTGACATTACCTGCCTGAAGCTGTGTTGAGCGGACGTTGCCACTGACCACATGGTAGGTAAGTATCGGGGTGAGCTGCTCAGCTGTAAGATCAGCTATACCGGTTATTCCGAGTGTGGCAAAGAGAGCCTGGAATGCAGCATTTGTGGGAGCGAAAATTGTGAAAGGACCGCTTGCACTGAGTGCACCAACAAGGTTGGCCTTAACAACTGCCTGAACCAGAATGCTGAAATTGTCATTCGAAATAGCCAGGTCAACAACTGTGGGAGGAAGCAGAACCTTGTCGATGACATGGATGACTCCGTTTTTCACATCAACATCTGCAGCGGTAACGCTGGTGGATTTGTTCAGCTTCACGCCGGAAGATACGTCAACTTTAAGGCTGAGGTTTGAACCCTGGGCAGGGCTTAAAGTACTATAGTATCCGGTAGTGATCATTGATGATTTTGCCTCGGTTCCCAGAACATGATAAAGAAGTATGGGAGTGAGGGTCTCTTTGGTGAGGGCGTCAATACCACTTATACCAAGCTCGGTGAAAAGGGCATTGAAAGCAGCGTTCGTGGGAGCAAATACCGTAAAACTTCCAGTACCGTTAAGTACGTTTACAAGTTCAGCCTTCGCGAGGGCCTGTACCAGTATGGAAAAGTTTGCGTCAGAGCTGGCATATTCAGCAATTGTCATGTCAGCTACCGGCTTCATCTGCTCTTCTTCTTTTTCACAACCGGTAAGTATGAAGATCCCCATCAGGGCGATCAGTCCGAAAGTAAGTCTCTGTTTTTTCATGATGTTCAGTTTTTATTGGTTATTGAATTTTGAACATAGAACATCATGACGAAAATAATGTTCAATAAAAAGAAATTAATAATATACAAAAATCAAAATTTACATATGTATTACATGATAGAGAAGTTATATAAATGATTGGCAAACAGTATGATGATATATAAATGTTAAAAAATGTTAAATGTACATGAAAAAAATTAAGATATTAAACAAATATTTCTGTGACCTGATTGGCAAACCTGTTGAGCCGTACAGGGTCAGGCAATATCAGTTATTTTAATCTTTTCAGCGGCACGAAATGTACCGGCTCAAGACGTTGCTCCGTGATCCTGCCTTTTCTTTTGGTCAGTACTATCAGTTGCTGGACTGTGGCAGGATCCCCGACCGGCATTACCAGGCGGCCTCCCTCGGCAAGCTGCTCCTTCAGGGGTTCCGGGATGTGGTCAGCGGCGGCAGTAACCATTATTATGTCAAACGGTGCTTTCCCAGGCCACCCCTTGTACCCGTCGCCATATTTTGCCACAATATTTCCGTAACCGAGTATCTTTAACCTGGCAGCAGCTTCCCTGGCCAGTTCGGGTACTATCTCAATGGTGTATACAGTGTCTACAATTTCTGCAAGTACGGCAGCCTGGTATCCTGAACCGGTACCTATTTCAAGTGCTTTTTTCCCCTTTGCCGGTTTTGCCAGCTGAGTCATATAGGCAACGATTAACGGTTGGGAAATTGTCTGGCTGTAACCTATCGGCAGGGGACGGTCACTGTATGCATTATGTGCCTGTGAGGGGGGGACAAACATGTGTCGGGGCACTTTTCTCATTGCCTGCAATGTCTCAGGGTCGCTTATTCCCCGTGCCTCAATCTGACTGGTCACCATTTGCTGACGGGCAACCTGAAACGGATCCTTCTGGCATGGGAAAATTATGCCCGACGATACCAGAAATATGATTATCAACAGCTTCATATCTGAATGTCAGCTATACAAATTACGTAAAAAAACTGTTTTTAAGGACGAAAAAGGGAGAAATCACCCGAAAGTCACAATCTGAAGGTATATGTGTATTTCACCAGCACCGTTCTGCCTGATGAAACCGGAAGGCGTGGTGATTCGCGTTCAATGTCAGTATTGAGTCCTTCATCCCATACCAGGTACAGATCGTTTCCTTCCCGGGGATTGTATCTGAAACGGAGGTTTGAGACCACTTTGCTGACGGAAGTATTGTATTGCACAAACCCTATCACGGAGGTTTTTGTAGTGAATGTCCATAATCCCTTGAAGCCTGCAATGTGATTGACAAAGCCGGCGTCACGTTCCGGGAACCTGACGAAATCAAAATTATAGGTCAGTCCGATATCGATATCCGAACCTATATTAAGTGTTGGGGCAGCATAAAATGAGATTTTTGCTCCGTTATAGAACTTGCCTGCCTCTGCTGTCAGCGTTGCGGACAACGAATGTGAGTATGCAGTATTATATATTGCACTGAGGTACGCAAACGAATATTTTCCGGAAGGCACTGTTGCCTGATCATTTCCCAGTGTCAGCGGTTCCTGTAAATCCTCCTCAAACCAGTTAATGGCAAATTCTCCGGAGTTTCCCCTTGTTCCTTCGTAGTACCATTTCAAAACTCCGCTTACGGTCTCGCGGAGACCGGTGACAGTATTCCAGAAAGTATATGCTGTCAGCATTAATTTATGATACCTCAGAATAGCATCTTCGCCCGGTAACCAGCCGTACTGGGTAATCATCCGCCATCCCTGGTAATTATCCTTTGCCTCAAACCCCAGGCCTGGGTTAAACCGGTCTCCTGACCATGTATAGGAGAGGTCATAGGCAACCCCCTTTTGTTTGCGGCGCACCCAGTTTATCAGCAGCCGTGACGGCGACAGGTCAAATACCCTGTTTATAGAATCATTTTCGAATGTCTGTGCCCATCTGAGTGTAAGGTAGTCGTCGCCTGTTACCCTGAACTGCCCGTCGAGGCCGTATGACAGGTTATATGTTCCGCCGGCACCGAGACGGCTGGTTACCATAGATCCGAGGTATGAGTTTTTATTCAGAATATTTCTCTTTACCCTTAACACTCCCAGGTTTTCACCGGATTTGTCTTCTGAGGCAGCAGTCTGCATATCCAGAAAGCCAATGTCCCAGTTCTTTATTCTCCCGGTAAGTCTTGCACCTCCATATATTCTGACTGGCATCCCTTCAGCGAGGCCTATCCGGCGGCTGTAAAACAGATTGTTCCCGCCAAGGAAAGAAAAATCAAAAACATCTGATTTTTCCAGGAAAAAGACCCGTTTCTCGGGAAAGAAAAGGGAGTATCTCGTAAGGTTGATTTTCTGGTCATCGGCTTCTACCTGTGCAAAATCCGTATTTATGGTCAAATCGAGCGTCAGGTTGTTCGTTAAACTGCACTTAATGTCGGCCCCCGCATCGTACCTGGCTTTGGGGTGCATTTCATAACCTGTTCCACTGTCGTTGAGATCGTATGTCTGGCTTACTCCGCCGGTAACATAAGGCGTCAGATAAAACATTTTCTCCGGCCTGATGCCCTCAAGTACAACCGGATAGGTTTGGGAGGCTTTCATATAGGCAAAAGGTATTTCCGGTGATATGGCCGGGAATGATACAAATTCTCCGCTTGCCGGGATGTATCTTAATACTGAAAGTCCCATCAATGTAATGTTATTTTCCGTCTGGAACCGGAGGCTTGAGAATGGAATCCTGATCTCAGCTGACCATCCGTGGTCATTTATTTTCGTTTCGGTATCCCAGAATGTATTCCAGCTGAAGTTGTAATCATTCTCAGGTTCAGCCATGTCATTCTTTGTTGTTCCCTCTGTCTTTACCCCGTTGGGATTGGTCCAGAACATTACGGTGTTCTCCCTGTCAAAGTATGTATCAAGGAATAAACCCAGCCAGTCAGTGGTGGGCATTGAATAGTCTCTTTTCTTACCCACGGCGCGCATGTCAGTCCTGTCTTTATACCACAGGTAAGCACCCAGGTAAATGCACTCATCATCACAGGCTATTTTCAGGCTGCTTTTTTCTGAAGGCTCAGCCCCGAATACAGGCACATATACAAGAAGAGGAAGTTCATCTACGGCTTTCCATGCATCCTCATCAGGCACTCCGTCGAATATCAGTCCCTCTTGTAAACGGGGTATGACAAGTTTTTCCTGTGCTGACAATGGGGCAGCTGACAGCAGTATGCATAACGGAATCAACCCTCTGGCCGGAAGCAGGAGTCTGAGGATTATATGGTTTTGTGTCCTCCTATTGTTCATCAGAAGGCTTGATACCAGTGTTTTATAATGTAAATTTATGCTATACAGCAGGCGATGTCAATTTTATTATCAGGTCTGGCTTTTAAACCTTTTTGGTATTTTTATAAGCAAAATTGAGTGACATGCGCAAGAAGCTTGTTGTACTCACCGGTGCCGGCATGAGCGCTGAGAGCGGGATCAGAACATTCCGTGACAGCGGAGGGTTATGGGAACAATACAAGGTTGAGGAGGTGGCCTCCATAGAGGGCTGGTACCGCAACCCTGACCTTGTACAGCGGTTCTACAATGAGAGACGCAGGCAGCTTGAGGCAGCAGAGCCCAACGCCGGCCACAGGGGACTTGTAGATCTCGGGAATGCATTTGATATATCAATTATTACACAGAACGTTGATAACCTCCATGAGCGTGCCGGAAGCAAAAGGGTCCTGCATCTTCACGGCCTTCTGACCCAGGCCCGCAGCAGCAAGGATCCGGGACTGTTAATTGACATAGGTTACCGGGAAATCTTACAGGGTGAAAAAGCCCCTGACGGAAGTCCTATGAGACCAAACATAGTCTGGTTCGGCGAAGCTGTTCCCGCGATGGAGGAAGCCGCTGACATTGCATCTAAGGCAGATATCTTCGTGGTTGCAGGAACCTCTCTCAATGTTTATCCCGCTGCAGGACTTATACACTATGTTCCGGCCACAACGCCGGTTTTCCTGATTGACCCGAAACCTGTCACCGTCTACACAAACCACAAGGTAGACTACATTGCTGAAGGGGCCGGCAAGGGGGTAGCCATCCTGGCGGAAAAACTGAAGTGTCTTGCCTCCTGATCAGGAGTGGCCGCCTACCACTATTCTCATTATTCTCAGGTTAAGCACGAAGAACATGATTACCTGTTTCAGAATGCTGCGACGCCAGTATTTCGTCGCTTTAGTCGGTATAGGCGGGTATGACTCGTCATAATAACCGCGGACAATATTCTTTGCCATTTCTCTTGTTTTTGTTTTCAGAAATCATTCAGGCAGGAGCCACCAGAAGGGGTATCCTTTTGCCTTATGAAGGAAGAGGTAATGCAGAAGGAGTTTAATCCAGTGTCCGGCAAGCCCTATCTCTCCCACGGTATAGCTCAGGTCCCGTCCCCACTGCGGATACTTTTCCCAGTCGGGCACTATGGGGAAAACCGTCATGGTTGCTGCCTGCCCGCGGGTGAGCCCATACCCTGCTGAGACTATGCAAGCCGCACCCATCCTGCCCATGGATGCCTTATGCCTTAATTCAGTACGCCCGTTGATGATCATGTCAGCCAGGTTGAGGGCTATTATCTTTCCGGTAACCCCTGAAGGCATACCTGTACGTGGCGGAGCCGGTGTAATGGACAGGCCAGAGGGGCTCTTCATGGGTTTTGAGATAGGATGTGGCGGGGCGAAGGCTATCCCGGAGGCGAAATGGTTTGGGTAAGCAGGGTTACGATAGATTTCCGGCCAGTCTTCAGTTCCCCACTCCTCAAACGGTTTGCCCGAATAATCAGCATCAACCTTCATGAATCCGCTGGGCGCAAAGAGGGTGCTGCTTATATCCTCGCCACTCCTGTTATATGCTTTCATTCCAACCCCGGAAAAGGCAGGTATCAGCATTGCAAAGTCAAACCGCTGTGTCAGTTGGCTACCTTCAAGGGTTTCATAATGTACGAGCCCTTTCTCAACCTTCGTGACACCGGCCCGCTTGATCCACCTGATACCGTATTCTGCCAGGACTGATTCTGAAAACACTTTGGTGGGAGTCACATAACCGCCTCTTTTGATGAAAGCTCCACCCATGCCAAAGTCGCCAAGTTCGTATTCATTTGTCAACCAGACCATTTCTGCCCTGTCGAGGAGATTCATTCTTTTTATTTCCCAGGCCACGTTAAGTGCATATTCAAAGGCAGCACCCTGGCATGTAGCTCCCGGGTGACCAGTACCGAAGAGCAGGGTGAGCCTTTCGCCCTTCTTCATTCTCTCGAAGCACTCCTTTAGCGCTTCCCATGTTTCAGCTGCATGGTCATAAGTGCAAACTGACCATGTGAAACGCCCCGGCCCGAGCCCTTCGGTTGCTTCAAAATTTAGCTTCGGACCGGTGGCATTGACAAGATAATCATAGTCAATATTCACCTTTTGCCCCTTACGTTCAGGGTCAGTATATTCAACGGTCACGAAAGACTTCTCACCGTTACTGCCTCCCTCAGGATGAAGTTCGAGCGCCTTTGCCTGCACAAACTGAATGCCCCACCGTTTATAAAGAGGGGGGAGTTTAAACCTTACCTGGTCAACCCTCATTTTTCCTATTCCGACCCAGATATTTGAGGGTACCCAATGGTAATATTCAGAGGGGCTGACTACAACCACCTCATGCTTCTTCGGGAGCTTCCTGCGCAGATGTGCTGCTGCGGTATGGCCTGAAATGCCTGCACCGAGAACTACAATTTTTGACATGTATTGCCTGTTACCGTTTAAGTCTTCAGTCAAATCTAATTAAAAAGTAAGATGTTTTGAAATTGATCCGATAACTTTTTTTAACTATTCACCAGTCAATTACACTGCAGGGGTCCTTTCGTTTTTAGCCCATTATTCATAGATTGGGGCCATTAAATTTCCCGTCGGATGATATTTGCACGGGGCAGTTGCCCCAAATGAAACTGATACACCTTTTATTTGCAAGTTGCATCCGGTCAATAAAATAAAGAATAAAGCGAATGAAAAGAGTAATCCTTCCCTTAATGCTGGTTCTGCTGGCAACGGGCATTGAGGCTCAGCAAAGCAAGGTTGCTGACCGAATCATTGAGCTGGGTCAGACAGATAACCGTACGATGCATCATCTTGATGTTGTTTCCAACCGGTTCGGCGGCAGGCTCGTCGGATCCAATGCCTATGATAATGCAGCCGAATGGTGCGCTTCACAGTTCCGGAGCTGGGGGATGGAGGTGATAATGGATGAAGCCGGAACAGTACCCGTAGGATTCAACCGGGGTCCCTGGTTTGGCCGCATGCTCTCTGACAACGGTATGATTCTTCACTTTGCCACCCCCTCATACACTGCAGGGACTAAGGGTGTTCAGCGGGGTCATGTCCTGCTCGAGCCGAAGAGCAAGGAGGAGTTTGACAGGATGAAAGGCGCTCTTAAGGGAGCCTGGGTGCTCATCGGAGGAAAAAATGAAGGCTGGCCGGTTGACTGGTCACCGAAGGCTGACAGTGCCAGGGCCGCAGTAATAGCCTACAATGACTCTGTAGCCCGCATAAACAGGGAGATCATGCGTGAGAATATGATGAACAGGGCCAATCCGCCGAAAGAGTTCCATAAGCTTAAGGAAGAGCCGGCTCTTTTCTACCGCGAGATGCGCGAGGCAGGCATCCTGGGAGTCATACAGTCATCTGAAGTACCCATAAGGGCTCTTTATGACAGGAAGAATCTCGACAGGATGACCTTTGACAACCTCCCCACCGTATGTGACATTAAACTTGATGAGGACCAGTATGAGATAATTGCCGAGATGGCAAGGGAAAGACAGTATTTCCTTCTTGAGTTTGACATCCGGAATCATTTCAGGCCCGGTCCGGTTAAATATTACAGCGTAATTGGCGTGATCAAGGGGAAGAAATACCCGAATGAATATGTCATGATGGGAGGGCATCTCGATGCCTTTGATGTAGCCACCGGAGGTGTTGATGACGGCTCGGGCCTCAGTCCGACCATGGAGGCTGCCCGTCTGATCATGGCAGCCGGAGGCAAGCCTGACCGTACCATCCTGGCTTGCCTGTGGGCGGGTGAGGAATTCGGGCTCCTGGGATCAAAGCACTGGGTTGAGACCAACAAGGAGAAGCTTCCGAAGATTTCGAATTATTTCAACCGTGACGGCGGACCCACACCCACGATGGGGATAACCGTACCAGAAGCGATGTATGAAGATTTTGAGAAGATATGCAAGCCGCTCAACAGTATCAATCCTGAACTTCCGTTCACACTTAAGAAGCGGACCGAGGCTCCGCGTCCTCGTCCGGCAACGGCAGGAGGGTCTGACCATGCCTATTTTGCAATTAATGGTGTTCCCACTCTCAGGTTTGATGAGCCTGACGTGAAGGGGTACAACTTTAACTACGGTGAGATCTGGCACACGGAACGCGACACCTATGACAAGAGCATTGCTGAATACCAGGAGCATACATCTGTTGTCACCGCTGTTATTGTCTATGGTCTTGCCAATCTTGATCATCTGCTTTCAAGAGAGGGACTCTACGCAGAGGAAAAATAAGCGTTGGAAATGAATTCGGGGGGATGAAAAAACTGGGATTTGCGATTGCCGGGATGGTCCTGGTGGCTGTTGTGCTTGTTGCATACAGCCAGTCGGGTAAAGGGAAGAAGTTGATATTTGAGCCGATTGATCCGCAGGTGGTGCAGGACCAGGATGAAATGACCTGGGCCGATTATAAGCCGATACCCGGCAGGAACTGGGCTGATCCGGACCTGAAGCCTGACCGTGGGTTCCGTATGGCTCTGGTGGCTGTTGACTTCTCAGATCAGCCGTTCGTGATGACTCTTCCGAAAGGATCAGATCCCTTCGGCAATCCGCAGATTGACCCGGTCAGCCGGGAAGAGATACCGCAGTTCTATGCTGACTTCTGGCTTAAGCCTTCTTCGGTCAATCATGGTCAGACCATCAACGGCTACTGGATGGAACAGTCAAGGGGTAAATTCGGTATAACACAGCTCGAAGCCTTTGGTCCTTACAGAATGCCGCGGCCATTATGGGCTTACGGACTGAATGAACACCGGCAGAATCAGTCGACTCCTGACGGAAGCACGGCGAAATACCGTATGGAGAGTGACATCGATTCACTCTGGCGGGCTGACAGGGGGGATATCAAGGGTGACTATGACGCCATTCTGAGGGTATATGCCGGTTATGACGAGACTGGGGTGTGGCAGGAATTCGGGGAGATGAAATTTAACAACCGGGATGAAATTACTCCTGAATGGGGCAATCCCAATCCCGAAATGCCACGGTGGGTCCCTACACGATATGTTGAGTGGACCTCGTGGAAGGCTGGCCAGATGATGTGGGGACTCTCCTCCATAAGGCAGGGAGAGAATTCCGGCACCATCACTCATGAACTGGGTCATTTTGCCTTCCGTATCGGTGACAATAACAATAATCCCTATGTTCAGCCCTACCGCCGTGCCGGTTCCGGGACATGGGACATGATGGACCGGGGTTCTTTCAACGGCCCGGGCGGCCCTCACATGAGGTGGGTGGTTCCGCCGGTGGCTGGTGCCAGCATGCCGGCCGGCCTGATGGTCCGTAACAGGCTGATAAATGAGTTCATAAAGGAGAGTGATCTTATTACCGTAAGCAGGGAGGGGCTTTCGTCCTCTGCTCCTGTGGTTGCCCGTATCACTGCACGTGCTGTTGAACCTCTTCCCGGAGAGTATGCCGGAATGATTGTACGGCTCGACGGTGCTGAGCCCCACGACCGTACCCCGTTCGCCGATCCGGCGACAGACCCGCTCTCACCGGGTACACCCAGGTTCAATTACTATTCGCTGGAAGTGGTACAGCGTATCGGATATGATTCCTTCTGTCCTGACAACGGTGTCCTTCTGGCTCTGAACACCGACGGTGAAGGAAGAAACGGCGGCCCCAACCAGTTCAACTGTTTCAACTGGGTCATCGATGCTCACCCTGAAGACATAAATATGGTCGATTATACCAAACCCGACGGTGAGAAGGTAATGCGTACCGTGGCCGACTACCGGCAGTTGAATGATGCCCTCTTTCATGCAGGGCTCAATTCCGGATCTGAGTTTGAGTATGTTGACATTCACAACCGGCTTCATTTCTATGTAATTGACGTTAACATGAATGAAGAAGGCATACTCTCTTATACCCTGGGAGTCAGGTCACTCGATTCAGACACTGTAAGGAAGGCCGCCACGGTTTCGGCCCCAAAATCAGCAGTGAAGACAGGTAAGGAGGGTATAGTAAAATTTATGGTTTCGGGTGATGACATCTGCAGACTGAAGGTTGATGTGAAGGGTACAGGATGGGAGGCACATCTCCGGAATGAAATAGTTGCCCCTGATGACGGAGAGGATGTGAGGGTGGCCGTTTATGTCAGGTCACAGCCCGGATGCAGCCCTGCCGCTGATATCACCCTCACTGCTGTTTCTGAAAGCAACGGCAACTTCAGGTCAAGCGCAACCAGGAAGGTGAAACTGTAAAGTTCAGTCTGAACATATTCTGAAAAAAATAAACAAAACAGGTTTGCTATCAGGCTTTGTTAAGGTATCTTTGATACAGGAACTTGGTTTGCAATGAACTGTTTTCTGACCGGTGCCAACGGGTTTATAGGTATAAGGCTGGTTGAGGAGCTCTCTGCCGGAGGGCATACTGTCAGGTGCCTGGTAAGATCTCCTGAAAAGTTCAGTTCCCTGTCGGGTTTACCGGGGGTCACCCCGGTAATTGGTGACATTGATTCCTGGCACATACTGGAAGCGGCCGCCAGGGGTTGTGACACTGTTTTTCACCTGGCTGCATTTGCCAAGCCATGGTCAAAGGATAAAAGTCTTCCCTTCAGGGTCAACGTAACCGGTACGGAAAATTTACTGAAAGCTGCAAAAAAAGCAGGAGTGAAAAGGTTAGTATTTACCTCTTCTGCCGCCGTCATTGGTCCTTCTCCGGGAGTTGACCCGATAGATGAGGAATTTCCCAGGGCAGTGCCATTCTTCAACGAGTATGAAGAGACAAAGGCGGCCGCCGAAGAACTTGTAAGGTCATACAGCAGGGATGGCATGGAGTGTGTCATCGTCAATCCTACGAGGGTTTACGGCCCCGGTCCGGTAAATGAGAGCAATTCAGTGACACGGATGATATCGATGTATGCACGGGGCAGATGGCGGATTCTTCCGGGTGACGGCACCTGCGTGGGAAATTATGTGTTTGTTGATGATGTCATAAGGGGCCACATACAGGCAGCGCTCAAAGGGAGGCCGGGGCACCGTTATATCCTTGGAGGTGATAACATTACCTTTATTCAGTTTTTTGATACTCTTGCAAATCTTACAGGCAGGAGAAGGTGGCTTGTAAGATTTCCGGTGAGCCTTATGACAATTGCGGCACGGTTGATGGAATGGCAGGCAGGTATTACTGGTATAGCTCCGCTGATCACCGCACCCTGGGTAAAGAAGTACCTTAATCACTGGAGCCTGAGCAGCCGCAAGGCGATGGAGGAGTTAGGTCTTCATCCGGTCTCTTTTGCCGGAGGGGCAAAAATCACTCTAGAATGGCTGAAGGAAACAGGGAACCTCAAATGAACAGAAAACCTGAAAATTTTGCTGTTGTTA
Source organism: Bacteroidales bacterium (assembly GCA_025454815.1). Classification (GTDB taxonomy): domain Bacteria; phylum Bacteroidota; class Bacteroidia; order Bacteroidales; family VadinHA17; genus SR-FBR-E99. Next base: position 40,333 of record JALONR010000032.1, read on the forward strand.
CCGGTGCCAGCCAGGGGCTGGGAAGGGCACTTGCGGAGGAGCTGGCCGGACGGGGTCATAATCTCCTGCTGGCAGCGCTGCCTGGAACGGGCCTGCCGGAGCTTTCGGTCAGCCTTGAGGTACAGCACAATGTTGTTGTGAAATACATGGAAATTGATCTCATGAGGCAGGAGGCTCCTCGTGAAATCCTCGAATTTGCGGTAAAGAATGGCATCGCGATTGATATTCTGGTAAACAATGTCGGGATAGGTCATGGTGGCGGGATTGGAGAATACAGCGAAGCAGCCATTGAAGAGAGTGTTTTCCTGAATATAAGATGCACCACACTGATGACCAATATTTTTGCCGGCGAGCTGGACAGAGGGGGAAAGGCTTATATTCTCAACATCGGCAGTTTCGGAGGTTTTCTGCCTGTGCCGTATAAGAGCATCTATTCAGCAACCAAGTCATATATTTACCATTTCACCCTTGCCGTGAGAGAGGAGTTCCGGGGGAACGGGGTGAGTGTCAGTGTGGCAATGCCCGGCGGGATAATAACCAACCAGAAGGTAAGGGAGAGACTTAAAGAAGTCGGTCCTGTTGCCAGGGTTTTCTCCATGGAGCCGGAACGGGCTGCAAGGATAATACTTAACCGGATGTTTCGCGGTAAGGGGGTTATCATCCCCGGATTTTCCATGAGAGCTGCCTATTTTGCCGGTTCTGTAATGCCCTACTGGCTGCTTAAGCAGTTGCTTGGCAAAATGTTCAAGGGGGTAAATTAAAAGCTGACGCAATTACTTTATGCCATTCTGAGTAAATCAATAAGGATACTCTGACATTTCTACTTCCCCGATGGTGTCACAAATGACCTGTCTGTCGAATAGGTTACCCCCAGGGAGTTTTCTGCCCTGACCCTGAAATGGTAGGTCCTTCCTGGTTCAAGACCATCAATATTTGCGGAGACAGTAGCGTCATAGTCTCCTGCAGGAAGCAGACCTTCGTAGTTTGGCACACTTGTCCCGTAACTGGTTGTAAGGCCGTATTCAAATGTAACTGTTGTTTCTGCCCATTTAGGATTGACCGTTCCGAACAGGATTGCTGCT
>JALONR010000104.1 GCA_025454815.1 Bacteroidales bacterium
TTGTGGTGGGGCTGATTTCAGGCAGCTACCCCTCTTTCTACCTCTCCTCGTTCATGCCGGTGCAGGTCCTCAAGAGCAATGGCAACAGGCACCAGGGAAAAGGGCTTATGAGAAAAATCCTGGTGGTATTCCAGTTTGCCGTGGCAGGTGCTCTGATAATCTGCACCATTGTAGTGGCAAGACAGCAGAACTATATCCATAAAAAGGATCTGGGACTGAACAAGGAAAATGTCATGATAATCCCGATGAGGGACACAGCCTTCATCAACAGGCAACTTCAGCCGTTCAAGAATGCGCTGAAGGAGAACCCGGCCGTTCAGGGTGTGGCCTCTTCAGCCCTCGTGCCTCCGCTGATGGCAAGCAAGGTGGTCTTTCAGATTGAGAAGGAAGAGGGAATGGTTGAACTTGCTGTAAGCTTTTCGGTGGTTGACCATGAGTTTATTGATGTAATGGGAATAAAGATCCTCCAGGGAAGGAACTTTGACAGGGAGAGGCCTGCAGACCTGACTGCGGCATTCATAGTAAATGAAGAGGCGGTAAAGGCATTCGGATGGGGTGAAAATCCACTGGGCAAGAAGGTAAGATTCGGCATAAATCCAAACACCGGCCAGGCTGCCCGTGACGGTGAGGTTATCGGTGTTGTGAAGGATTTTCATTTTTCATCAATACATAACAAGATTGAACCCTTTATCTTCATCGTAACTGAAAACCCGAATCAAAACTTCTATGTCAGGATAGCAGAAGAGAACATCCCCGCATCGGTTGAATTCGTTTCAGGGAAGATGACCGAAATGGGCAACAGCCTTCCTTTCAACTATTTCTTCTTTGCCGACAAGCTTGATGAGATGTACACGGCAGAAAACAAACTGAACTCACTGTTCAATATATTTTCAATACTGACCATATTCATTGCCTGCCTGGGGCTGCTGGGTCTTACATCATACGTAACCGAACAGCGGTCGAAAGAGATCGGAATACGGAAGATCATGGGTGCCGAGGTGAAGCAGGTTGCATGGTTGCTTAACCGCGATTTCCTTATCCTGGTGCTGGTTTCCAATATTGTATCCTGGCCGGTGGCGTACTACTTCATGGATAAGTGGTTGCAGGGCTTTGCCTACAGGATGGATTTCGGGCTCTCTCCTTTCGTTGCAGCCACCCTGATGCCATTCCTGGCTTCGCTGGTCATCACCCTGGCGATAGCGTTCATAACAACCAGCCTGGTCTCTGTCAGGGCTGCCGGAACCAACCCCGTGGAAACGCTGAAGAGGGAGTAGATCCCTCCGGGTTAAACAGACCTGATTTAAGTACCTTTGCGTATATCAGATCATCCTGGCAGGAAGGATGAATGTATCCGTCGCCGGGCCTGAAGAAAAAAACAGAAAAAACAATGATACCGGAGTGTTAATTTTTATTGCAATGAGCGAAACCGGAAACTTACAATCAGAATATATCTCCAGGATAAACAAGACATTTGACTATATAGACTCTCACCTTGACAGTCCCATTACCCTGGAGGAACTGGCTGCCGTGGCCAGCTTCTCCAAGTACCATTTCAACAGGATATTCCACTCAATAGTGCATGAAACGCCGTTCCAGTTCATACAGCGGGTAAGGATGGAAAAAGCAGCCATGCTGATGCTCACAAACAGGAAGATGACCATTTCCGAAGTGGCGCTTAAGTGCGGATTTCCTGATATTTCAGTCTTTTCGCGCAATTTCAAAAGTTTCTTCGGGGTATCCCCTACCCGTTACCGGGCGAATAAATCAAAGAATAGCAATTTAAGTCAAACGGAAAGCAACAGGCGTCAACCCGAGGGGAAGGCGATCCCATATTTTTGTCCTGAATTACAAACAATTAAATGGAGGACAAATATGAAACTGAACAAAAGCGTGGAGATCAGGGAACTCCCGAAGATGACCCTTGCCTACATCAGGCACATTGGCCCGTACAAGGGTGACGACAAGCTTTTCGAGCGTCTCTGGAACAGGCTGTTTGCATGGGCGGGTCCCCGGGGCCTGATTGGCGGCAGGGATTTCAGGTCGCTGGTGATCTATCATGATGATCCGGGAGTCACCATCGAGGACAAGCTCAGGATGAGCGTCTGCATCACTGTTCCGCCGGAGACGAAGGTTGAGGGAGAGATCGGGAAGATGGTACTGGAGGCGGCAAAATATGTCATTGCCCGGTTTGAGGTCAACGCACAGCAGTTCCAGGAGGCATGGGACTGGCTTTACGGAGAATGGTTCCCTGCTGGCTTTACGGAGAATGGTTCCCTGCAAGCGGTTACCAGCCCGACGAGAAGCCATGCTTCGAGATGTATCCCGAAGAACCGAAGGACGGAAAATTTGTAGTTGATATCTGCGTACCGGTAAAACCGTTATGATCATATCCCGGATAGCCACCGGTAAAGCAGTTGTTTATCTTCGCAGGAAGGCTGCAGTATAGGGCATGGTGATCATTACGATAATGTCCGCCGGTGAAGTTCTTGAAGGACTTACCGGCGGCTTTCATTTCAGCCACCATCATAGTACTGATAAATAATACATTGTTGAACAATTTGCCTGCAAAAGCCTTATTGATAAAAACTAACTTGCCATGGCAGAACTGAAGACAAAGAAGAACGATGCTGATGTGACTGAATTCATCAACTCCTTTGCCCAGACAGAACAGAGGCGGAAGGACAGTTTCGAGCTGCTGAAGCTGATGCGCGAATTCACCGGTTTCGAGCCGAAGATGTGGGGCCCATCAATAATCGGATTCGGTCAGTACCACTACAAATCCGAAAGGAGCAGCCAGGAAGGCGACTGGCCGCTGGTAGGTTTTTCGCCGCGAAAAGCGGCTATCTCCCTGTATGTGTTCACCGGCGCACCGGAACATGAGCATCTGCTGGAAGGCCTGGGTAAATTCAAAAAGGGGGCCGCCTGCATCTATGTCAATAAGCTCTCAGACATAAACCAGGAAGCCCTCAAAAAACTGATGAAGACAACCATTGATTATTTGAATAAGAGATACGGAAAATAAAAACTCAGGATATGGATCAGGCTACAGAGACAATGATTGAAAACCTTCACAAAAACACAGGCAGAACCCTTGATGAGTGGATTGCCATTGTGAAGAAGGAGAACCTCGCAAAACATGGGGAGATAATCTCATTTCTAAAGGAGAAGTACGGACTTACTTACGGCTATGCCAACCTCGTTGCTCACAGGTTAAAAGGGTCAGATGCGGGCTCAGTTGAGAACAAGGATGACCTTATTGAAAAACAATATCAGGGCAAGGAGCACTTTAAGCCTGTGTATGACAGACTGTTGAGCGAGATTCTGAAGTTTGGCGGTGACATAGAAGTTGCTCCCAAAAATGCCTATGTAAGCCTGCGGCGGAAAAAGCAGTTTGCAATGCTCCAGCCGGCCACCAAAACCCGTTTTGAAATATCTGTAAACCTTAAAGGGCAGACGCCGCAGGGAAAACTGGAAGCTGTCACCGCCTCAAACGCCATGTGTTCTCACAGGATCAATATAGCTGACGCCGGGGAAATTGACAGGGAAGTGATAGACTGGCTGAAACTTGCGTATGAAAATGCAGGGTAGAAAAACCTGGTCGCTTTTGTGTTAATGTATTCACCCGTGAGGTAACATCCGGATTCTTCTTCGTAAATTGCTGTCAGGGCTTTTAACCGGGATAAAAAGAACCGGTTATGCTCTTGCCCACCCCCTTGTATCGTTCAGTCATATAACAGAAATGCACAGAACCATGAAAGGCAAAATCCTTACAGCAATGATCACTGCCCTGATCACAGTAATTCTCATTGCACTGGCAGTTTTTTTCATTTTCGGATTCAACACCAGGCCGGAAACGGTCATGTCAGTAAGTTCCCCTCAGGTGACATATGAAGCGTATGTGATTGAAAATCCATCTATTGACCCGCCCAACCAGAGCCTTTTCATTTCACTCACAGGAACCGGTGAATTCAGGCTTGTCGCCATACTGCCCGAGGATATTGAAGCGGCACAAAAGATATACTGGAGTGATGACGGGACCAGGGCAATATTCATTACCAACTGGCATATCTTCGTCACCGATGTGCGAAACTTCAATACCAGGAAGTTAAGCCTCAATCCCGACTGGTGGACAAGGCATCAGGACGGCAAAACATTCTCAAGTTCCGGCAGGTTGGTAGCCTTGGAAGAGTTTGAGTTGTTCGGATCTGACAGCCTGAAATACAGAACCAGCCTGATGGCTCAGCCGGAGACCGTCAGCCTGGCTGAAACCCGGTAAGGATAACCCCTTCCCGATATCATACCCTTCCAAACCAGGTATCTTCTTCGTACCCATTCTCCGCCCGGGCGAAAGATTGATCTGTATTTCCCTGGTTTCGGACAACCCGCTGGCGAAAGATTTATCCGTATTTCCCTGGTTTCGGACAACGCACAGGCGAAAGATTTATCTGTATTTCCCTGGTTTCGGACAACCCGCTGGCGAAAGATTTATCCCCATTTCCTTGACTTCGGCCCACGCCATGGCGTAACTTTGATATGGATCTCAGTGACCGGCAGAAAAATCATTGGAAAGAATAGGTCGTGATCTGTCTTGTGAAATAAATGCCGGCCGTGACTTGCAGATGAAACAGACAGTATTAATATTGCTCCTGGTCAGTTGTGCCTTACCGGTTAATGCGCAATTTGGAGAAAACAATGCCCTGTACATTGGGAATGAATTCAACGTCGGAGGCTATTTCGGTGTAGACATCAGCCTCAACTACCTGTACCAGGAGAAGTACTCCGTAAGACTGGGTTATACCACCAATACCAGGATTGCAAAATCAATCCCCTCTGACTACTCGCCGGGTATCGTAGGAATACTGACGCTTGGGATGAACACACCATCTGACAATTTCAGAAGCATTCATCTTGATTTCGGATTTATAAAAAAACTCAACGACGCGGGAACTGCCAGGATGAATCTGTCAGTCGGTCTTGGGTTTGTATCTACGAAAGAACCGGTGAACTGGCAGAAGACAGATGGTTTCATGACAGAGAATTATACATGGGATTATGAGACTGACCATTCAGTCAGTTTAGTTGTTAATCCGAAATTTGAATTCCCCTTCAGCAGGTATTGGGGCCTGTCAATTTCCCCCATGCTGCAGGTATATGATGGTGGAACATTTTTCGTAGTCGG
>JALONR010000033.1 GCA_025454815.1 Bacteroidales bacterium
CTGGCAGATGCTGACCCAGAAAAAATAAGGTCAGCATGGGATTACTTCATTGCAGGCGGGGAGACTCTTCAGTATCCGGGCTTTTACGGAGACGGCAAGGCGGCTATTACGATTCTCAGGGAGATAATTGCTGTTTTCAGGAGCTGAGGCCATCAAGAACCTGTCTGACCAGGGTCCTGACTGCCGGCTTGTAGTCGTTCAGAAACTCGCCGGTTACCCTGTTGCCTATCACCACACAGAGTGTAAGAGCTTTATGGTTAAGAAGTTTTGACAATCCATAGATTGCTGAACTCTCCATCTCATAGTTGGTTATTCTCTCGCCCCGGTAGCGGAATGCCGTGATGTTGTCATTCAACTCACTGTCAAATGGCTCCAGCCTGAGCTGTCGCCCCTGCGGTGCATAGAACCCCGGGGTGGAGATGGTAATGCCCTTTGTCATTCCCCCTGCCAGCAGATCCAGGAGGTCTGCGTCAGCATCCACTGCATACGGATAAGCAAGCACGTCAGGCCACTCAAGGTGTGTTGCAAGTGAATCAGCCAGCATATGGTCAAGGCACCATTCATACCCTTCGTAGAAATGAAGCACACCGTCAAACCCCACTGCCTTTGCTGTTGCCACAAAAGAACCTGCTGGCAGGTCAGCCTGAAGTCCTCCCGTGGTGCCTATCCTCACAAAGGTAAGGGACTTTGGTTCTTCCACCGCCACACCTGTCGCAAGATCAATATTTGCAAGTGCATCAAGCTCGTTTAAAATGATGTCAATGTTGTCAGTCCCGATACCCGATGAGATGACCGTTATTTCAGTGTCACGATAAAAGCCGGTGACAGTGGTGAATTCCCTGTTACTCTTCCGTACCCTTACTGAATCAAGCATCTCAGCTATCATTTCAACCCTTCCAGGGTCACCAACGATCACAATTTTGTCAGCTATCTCCCCGGGGAGAAGATGGAGGTGAAACACCGAGCCGTCAGCATTGGTTATAAGTTCAGTCTTTTTCATGAGTCAATAGATTAGTATTTCTGTGATCGGGTGGAACATGCATAAAAAACAACCTGGTCATTTCGTGAAATATTTTCCATGCAGGCTCCATGACCGGAATATCAGGCTGCTAAAATACAAAAAATGTCATCAATGCCCCTTTGCCGTGCAGCCGGTCCGGAGCAGTTAATTATTGTTAATTTGATATTTGCAATCTTGGGGATAACCGGATAGGAATATCTTTGCTGCCAAACCCTAACCGGATATTGATGTACACCAGGATCAGGAACAAATCAGCGGCAATACGGCTGCTTTCTATAGTTCTGATTATCTTTTCAGCGATTAACCATGCCATGGGCACCACCCAGGACACCAGGAGGGCGCAGGCATCACGCGCATCAGGGACGATTCATATCGACGGAATTCTTGACGAGCCGTCCTGGCAGGCCGCTTCTCCCGCAACTGAGTTTATAATTTATGATCCATATAATGGTAAGCCTTCGGCAAACAGGACCGAGGTTCGTGTACTTTATGACGATGATGCTCTATATATTGGTGCTTTAATGTATGACAGCGCTCCGGACAGCATTTTTGCGGAGTTGGGGCAGCGCGACGAGGGAGACATAAATGCTGACCACTTCTGGGTAGAGATCTCTCCGTTCAATGACGGGCTGAACGGTGAGATGTTCAGGGTATCCGCATCGAACGTCCAGATTGATAATAAGATGACCACCACTGAAAGCTGGGGACACAATGACACCTGGGATGCGGTATGGGCCAGCCGCACCAGTATAAACCAGGATGGATGGGTGGCAGAACTGAAGATACCCTATTCGGCACTCCGGTTTCCGAGGTCAGCCTCACAGTTATGGGGGATAAACTTCTGGCGTGAGGTTCGCCGTACCAGGGAAAAGTCATCATGGAACTTCGTTACGAAGGAGTTCGGTTCAGCGATTGCACACATGGGTTTGCTTGAGGGGATACGTGACGTAAAGCCTCCTCTGCGGCTCTCACTGGTCCCCTATGTCTCCGGGTATATTGAGCATGTGACTGATGAACCGGGAGTGGGAACCTCATATAACGGCGGGCTTGACCTCAAGCTGGGGCTCACCGAGAGCTTTACCCTTGATGCCACCCTTATTCCTGATTTCGGCCAGGTTCAGAGTGATGACCACGTGCTCAACCTCTCACCATACGAGGTCAAGTACAATGAGAAAAGGCCTTTTTTCATGGAGGGTACCGAGCTCTTCAATAAGGGAGGCATATTCTATTCACGCCGGATCGGCGGTACTCCACACCTGGTAAGGTCTGTCTATGATATGACAGGGGAGAACGAAGTTGTTACTCACAACCCGTCAGAGGTGAGTCTCCTGAATGCCACGAAAATTTCCGGAAGGACAAGCGGCGGGCTGGGGATAGGTATCTTCAATGCTGTCACCAACGGCACCTGGGCCGAGGTTGAAAACAGAGTCACCGGTGAACGGAGACGTATCATGACCGAACCACTGACCAATTACAACATGCTTGTGCTTGACCAGACCCTTAAAAACGACTCCTATGTGAGCATGATGAACACCAGTGTGATCAGATCGGGAGAAGACACGGAACAATTTTATACTGCAAATGTTTCTGCATTCGAAGCCCTTGTAAAGACACGTGACAGGCTCTGGTCAGTTTCCGGATCTGGCGGTCTGAGCCAGAAATACTTTTCTTCCCTGCCAACGGCACTTGGTCACATACTTGGATTCAATGCCGGTAAGACAGGCGGAAAATTCAGGACAGACTATAACTTCATGCTCATGAGTGATACCTATGACATCAATGACATGGGCTACCTCAGGAACAATAATGAGATCAGCCATTCAGTTGACTTTGGTTATAACACCTATGAGCCTATCGGGAATATTATGTCAACCCGCACCTCGCTGGAAATAAGTTACGAACAGCTCTACAGGCCAAGGGCTTATACTTCGGCCAGCGTTGAACTTGACGGAATGCTGCTGCTTATGAATTACTGGTCGTTCTCACTGAACCTCGAGTTCACCCCCTGGGGAGAGAATGACTATTTTGAGCCCCGCACCAGGGATATGTCAATGTTCTACCACCGGCCACCCGCATTTGAAGCCAGGTTCAGGGGTGACACAGACAAGAGCAAGAGATTGTACCTTGAGGTGAACGGAGAATTTATGAATGCCTGGTCTGATTACGGCCAGTATGGTTACAGCTGGTCACTTCAGCCTGAATTCAAGGCCAGCAGGCGTTTTTCCTTCGATTACGCCATTGCCGTTGAAAAGATGTTCAATGACATCGGTTTTGTAACAACTGACCCCGTTGAGGGAATTACATTCGGCAAACGCAATCTGACCACCATTACAAACACCCTTTCGGGTGCATTTATTTTTTCATCCAATTCCTACCTGACACTCCGCGGAAGGCACTACTGGTCAAAGGCTGATTATGACGGCAGTTACTATATGCTTCAGTCAGATGGTGGTCTTTCTGACAGGACAACGGCGGTTGATAACAGGGATGTCAATACCAATTTCCTGAATATTGACATGGTATACACCTGGAGGTTTGCACCGGGAAGCGAACTCTCACTGGTATGGAAGAACTCCATCTGGTCAGAGGGTGATGTTATCATCCGGAGCGGATTTGATAATTTTGCCGATCTGCTGTCCATGCCCCAGACCAACAGTATTTCTTTGAAAATTTTATACTACCTTGACTACCAGAATTTCAGAAAGGTATTCAGGTCGAAGTAATTGTTTCACAAAATGATACAGAGAATACAGACATTATTACTGCTTGCTGTTGTACTGTTTTCGGGGTTAATGCTGTCAGGCGACCTGATCAGGCTTACGGCCGGCAATGGTACCGTGTTCAGCATGAGTTTCCTGGGTTTGGGAGAGGAGGGAGGCGAAATCATACAGCGGTTATGGCCCATGACGGCAATCCTTGCCGTGGTTCCACTTCTTGCGCTTGTTGCAGTATTTCTTTACAGGAAGAGGACTCTGCAGATGAGGATCACGATGATGGTTCTGCTGTTGTCACTTGGCACGATTATCCTTGGTGCCTTTTACCTGCTGATGTTTGACCGGAAGATAGATGTAACCATCATCTGGAGGATCAGGGCCCTTTTCCCGCTTATCTCAGCCATACTTGCATGGCTTGCCTACCGGGCAATCCTGAAGGATGAAATAAGGGTGAGGTCATATGACCGCCTCAGATAATCTCCAGCCTTTCCTGGTCGGTAATCTTCTCACAATAATGACACTTGAGTGCCACCGGCTTCTTTGAGACTACCCTGAAGCGTGTTGTCACCTTCTCAAAGTTGGTGATGCACTTTGGGTTCATGCATTTGGCAATGGCTGAGATAGTGTCAGGAACCTCCACCACACGCTTTTCTATAACCTTATAATCCCTTATTATATTAAGCTTGGCATTGGGTGCCACCAGGGCAATCCTGTTGATGTCATCATCCTCAAAGAACTTACCGGCTATCTTTATGATCGCTTTTTTGCCGTGAGTCTTGCTGTCGAGGTTGGTGCCGAAGGTTATCTGTGTCCTTATCCTGTCAAGCCCGAGTATCTTTATTACCTTGAAAAGGGTAGTTGCAGGAATATGGTCTATAACTGTTCCGCTTTCAATTGCGCTTACCAGTAATTGCTTCGGATCATTTTCGTTCTTCATGGCTTCTTATTTTAATCCAAGTAATGTGCAGATGATTGCCTGCCTGGTGAATACCCCGTTAAGAGCCTGCTCAAAGTAATATGCCTTTTCATTTGAGTCGACATCTGTATTGATCTCGTTAACCCTTGGAAGCGGGTGGAGTATCTTCATGCCCGGTTTAGTTTCCGAAAGCATGTGGTCATGCAGCACATAGGCATTCTTGACCTTTTCGTATTCCATCGGGTCTGAGAAGCGCTCACGCTGAACGCGGGTCATATAAATAATATCTGCCATGTTGATCACTTCGTTCAGATCTGCTGTTTCGTAGTAATCAAGGCCGAGGTTCCTCAGGTAGAGCTTGTATTCATCGGGCATCTTCAGTTCTTCCGGTGCCACGAAATTGAAGGAGGTCTTCCACCTTGACATTGCCATCAGCAGGGAGTGAACCGTACGTCCGTATTTCAGGTCACCCACCATGCAGATATTCAGGTTTTCGAGTTTACCCTGGGTCTTCTGGATTGAGTAGAGATCTAGGAGCGTCTGGGTGGGGTGCTGGTTGGCGCCGTCACCTGCATTGATCACCGGAACCGTTGCTATTTCACTTGCATATCGTGCGCTTCCTTCAATCGGATGACGCATTACAATCAGGTCAACATAGTTGTTTACCGTCCTGATTGTGTCATTGAGTGTCTCTCCCTTGGTGACGCTTGAACTTGAAGAGTCAGTGAAACCTATCACTTTTCCTCCGAGTTTGTTGACAGCGCTCTCGAAACTGAGACGTGTGCGGGTTGAAGGCTCAAAGAAGAGCGTTGCAACTACTTTGCCGCGAAGGATATCCCGGATCGGATCCTTTTCAAATTCCGCGGCAAGCCTGAGAATCTTAATGATCTCCTCGGTGGTCAGATCATCAATTGAAACTAAGCTTCTGGGTTTCATTAGATTATGTTTTTGTTTACCTCCACTGTCGCAAAGTTATGACAACTGACCAGTGAAATTTATAATGTTTAAAACTATTTGAAAAAATAAGATTTCAGATGGAGCTGAGCCATTTCATCTGCAGCCCTCCGATCTTGTTAAGCCTTCCGGAGATCTGATCTGCCCTTGATGACCTTAAGGTGATCTCAATGGCAACATCATTTCCGCTATACCGATGGTCTGACTGGCTGCAGGATTCATCCCTGAGCACCTTCATCACGTCATTCATTGATGTGTAGGGGAAGGTAATGAGCCACTTTTCCATGAGCTGTTTCTCAATCACGGCGGCATTTGCAAGTGCGTCAGCAGCGGCACTGCGGTATGCATTGATGAGGCCGCTTACCCCGAGCAGTGTCCCTCCGAAGTACCTGATGACCACTACCAAAATATCAGTGAGTTCCCGTGAATTTATCTGCCCGTGAATGGGCCTTCCCGCTGTTCCTGACGGTTCACCGTCATCATTTAACCTGTATGTCTGCCTGTCAGGGCCCAGGACCCATGCATAGCAGTGGTGCCTGGCATCATGATACTCCTTTCTCAGTTCTGCGAGCCTTGTTTTTATCTCATCCTGGGATGAGACCGGGAAAGCCAGTGCAATGAACCTGCTTCCGCGGTCCCTGAAAAGCCCCTTTGAAACTCCTCCGATAGTCTTATATGTGTCTGAAAAAAGCATTGGCAGGGCGAAGATGTTGAAAATCAAAATCCGAAGAGTGTATTCGCACCCTTGTAAAGTGTAATTATGCCCATGATAATGAGCACTATATATATCACATTGGTGAAGGTTTTCTGGCTGATCCTCGAAACCAGGATATCACCTGTCCTGAGGCCGGCCAGCAGGGCAGGAACAGAACAGAGAGCAAGCAGGACAGTCTGCCATGTGACGAGTCCTGACAGAAGGTAGAAGAACAGCGCGTACGAAACGGCAAAGAGTATAAAGACGGAGATAGTAGCGTTAAACTTTTCTTTTGGTGTCTTCAGTGCAGAGAGGATTATTGCCACAGGTGGTCCGGTAATGCCTGTTGCTCCTGCAAGAAGCCCCCCGAGCAGTCCGCTCAGGGTCATGGCTGAAGCGTCTGAGTGCAGGGAAAAGCTGATCCCCCGGGCAAGTGTGATGACGATAAGAATGATAAGCAGTCCCCATACCAGCTGAATATAGGCCGGGTTTACGAATTTCAGTACCACTGCACCTGCTGCCACGCCGATGCCGGTCCAGAGGGCCATTCTTCCGAGGGGTTGTCCTTTGATAAGCTCGCGGGAACGCCGGTAGTACAGGACTGAGAATATCAGGTTTATCAGGGCTATGAAGACGGCCGTGTCAGTGACCGGCATAAAAAACTGTATCAGAGGTACCGCCACCAGTGCAAGTCCGAAGCCGGTGAATCCCCTGACTACTGAGGCAATGAAGATTATGAGTGAAAGGGCAATAATGTTTCCGGCTGTAAGCATCCTATTCGTTGTAAAGGGCCATCTGCCTGAATTCCGACAGGAAAGGTTCTGTCTGAGCCTTCCACCGTTCTTCTTCCTCCTTCAGGGAGAGGCCATCCGTCAGCACTTCACGCATCCGGCTGTCACCTGAAAGGATATCAAAGGGCATCAGGCGGTATTCGTATTCATATGGAGGGGGATTGAACCGGAGTGAACCAGCCGGTGATGTGCGTATGATTGCATCAAAGAGGTGCATTGCGGTTGCCACGGGTCTGAAAAGCGAAGCATCGGTTACATGGATCTGTATGCCCCTGCAGAACTCTCCTGCATATTTATGGAAGGTGGGAATATAGTCATGCATGCGGAAGCTGCATCCCGGGAGGTTCCTCCTCCGCAACTCCTTCAGCAGCCTGTGACCATCAATCCATGGTGCCCCTGTCAGTTCAAAGGGTATCACCGTTCCCCGTCCCTCAGAAAGGTTCAGGGCTTCTGCCAGCACCGTTCCGGGATAAACCGCCGCAGTCTGAGGGGTAGGCATATTCGGTGAGGGAAGGACCCATGGCAGACCCGTATCGCCGTACATCATGCTTCGCTTCCAGCCTTCGGCCCTGATCACATGAAGATCACAACGGGGGAAGTATCTTTCCCTCATCCATAAAGCCATCTCGCCAATGGTCATACGGTGACAGAGGGGTATGCATGCTCCTCCGACAAATGTGAAGTATTGTTCATCAAGCACAGGGCCGTCAGCCTGTATCCTTCCTATCGGGTTGGGCCTGTCAAGGATATAAACCGGTATCCCGGCTTCTGAACAGGCCTCCATGCAAAGTTTTACAGTCCATATATAAGTGTAAAGCCTGGCACCTGTATCCTGGAGGTCCGCAACGAATGCCTCGAGGCCGTCAAGCATGGAGGGAATCGGCTTCCGGTGTTCTCCATACAGGCTGTACACAGGTATGCCCAGTACAGGATCAACCGCCCCTTCCCACTCAATCATATTATCCTGGGTCTGGCCAGAAAGGCCGTGCTGTGGTCCGAAAAGGGCAGTCAGGGCGCACTGATCGTTGTTTCCGAATACTTCGGTTATATGCCTGTAGTCTGATGTTATGCTTGACGAGTGGCACAGAAGGCCTATCCTCTTGCCGCGCAGGCCGGCCGGCAAATCACGGGATACAACGTCAAGTCCCGATAGCACTTTCATACAGATGCAAAAATAGTTAAAAGAGCGGCGGCAGCAAGAACCGGTCGCCGCTCTGCAAGGAAATTATCAATATATTTACAACTTCCCGCCGGGGAAAATTGTTAACGGGTTAAAACTTAATAATGAACAGATTTGCTATTGCACTTATTTCCGCGCTGTTGTTGATCTCCGGGGAGACCGGGGCGCAGGAGAGGATAACAAATTATATTCCTTCGGCCAAGCCGGAAAGGATAGTCCTGAACATAAACGGTGATCCGGCAGCCACAATGGCTGTTACCTGGCGTACAGACACCACTGTCACCGAAAGCCTGGCACAGATCATTTTCAATCTGCCTACTGTTTTCCCGGCTGATTCTGCAAGTACGGTAAAGGGCAGCTGGCAGGATGTAACTGCTGACGGTGTGACTGCGAGGTTTCATTCCGTTATATTCACCGGGCTCAGACCGGCAACCACCTATGCATACCGTGTAGGATCAGGGAGCGGTGCCAGTGAATGGTTCACATTTAAAACCGCCGAAGCGGGAAATGACCCTTTCACCTTTCTCTGGCTGGGAGACTCACAGGGACCCATTTCATTATATGCCAGGGTCATAAGACATGCCTACCGGACTACACCTGACGCCGCATTTGTCCTGTATACCGGTGACCTTGTTGACGGAGGATCCTCGGCAAAGCTGCAGGACGATGAGTGGGGTGACTGGCACAGGGCTGCAGGATTTATATTTTCAGAAGTACCTGTGGTGGCAACACCCGGCAATCATGAATTCTACGACCCGCAGGTGCGGCAGAAGCGTGACCTGAACCGATTCTGGAGACCCGGATTCACCCTTCCCGGGAACGGTCCGGCCGGGTTGGAGGAGACCGCATACAGCTTTGATTACCAGGGAGTCAGGTTCATTATTGTAAGCTCGGATGAAATGTTAAGGAGTGAGGACCTGGCCCGCAGCCAGGCTGCATGGGTGGAAGGACTTTTGAAGGACAATCCATGCAGGTGGACAGTCATGGCATTCCATCACCCTTTCTTTTCAACGTCTGCAAGGAGAGACAACAAGGTTGTGAGGGAGAGTCTGAAACCGCTGGTTGACAAATACGGGGTTGACCTGGTGCTGACAGGGCATGACCATACATATGCAAGAGGCATGACACTGCCGGAGGGGGTGATAGGAAAAGGGAACCAGGCCGGGACCGTTTACGTTGTCTCGGTCAGCGGCTCAAAAATGTATCAACAGGATGCAGATCAGTGGTGGGAATCAGGACTTATAAACACGCAGTTGTGGCAGACGATATCTGTTGACGGAAACCGTCTGACCTACAGGGCATATGATGCCTCCGGCGCCGTGGCCGATCAGTTTATGCTCACCAAAAAGAAGGATGGCAGGAACAGGATTGGCGTTCCTCCTGTCAATAAAAAATGAAATATTCCGGTATGAAACCCACAGTATCTTTAACTGTAATAATGCTTGCTGCCCTGCTTGCCTTTTCATGCGGAAGAAGAGAGGGCACCATCGAGATATATGCAACTACCGATCTGCACGGTATGCTTCTTCCCTTTGACAATACAGAGGGGGAGCGAGTTGACCGGTCACTTGCCAACCTTGCCTCAATAGTTGAATCAAAGGGAAATAAGAACATCCTCCTTTTTGACAACGGTGATATTCTGCAGGGTGATCCGCTCGCTTACTACTACAATTTCATTGATACTGCAGGAACACATATCATAGCCGATATACTCAATTACCTGGGGTATGATGCAGCATCAGTCGGGAATCATGACATTGAGGCGGGCCATCCTGTCTATGACCGGATAAGGAGGGAATACAATTTCCCTATGCTTGCTGCAAACGCCGTTGATGTAAGAACGGGTGAGCCTTATTTTGAACCCTATACCGTGATTGAGAAAAAGGGGCTGAAAGTGGTTGTCTTTGGCCTTATCACCCCGTCGGTTCCCCGATGGTTGCCAGAGTCGCTTTACGAGGGAATAAGGTTTGAGAATATGGTTTCAACTGCAAGGAAATGGATGCCTGCCATGGAGGCTGAAAATCCGGACCTGGTAATAGGACTTTTTCATTCAGGAATGGGAGATGAACGGGAAAGTGGAGACGATGAAAACAGTACACTCTCAGTGGCAATCAATGTCCCTGGGTTTGATATAATATTCTGTGGTCATGATCACAGGCAGGATGTCAGGGAGGTTATAAGCAACTCCGGGGAGAAGGTGCTGGTTCTTGACGGTGGCAGCCGTGCGGAGGTGCTTATGAATGTCACTGTCATGATTAAGAGAAATGAGGATGGGAGCCTTCGGCCTGAAATGAGCGGAAGGCTGATACCCATGAACACTCTTCCTGAATCGGCTCTGTTCCTGGAAAGATACCGTGAAGCTGCTGACTGCGTTAAGGAATATACCTCGGAGATAATAGGACGTTCCACTACCACTGCCACCACCAGGGATGCCTTCTTTGGTCCTTCAGCTTTCGTTGATCTAATACATCAGGTGCAGCTTGGAATCTCAGGTGCGCAGATATCCCTTGCAGCGCCGCTCTCATTTGACCAGATGATTGAAGAAGGTGATCTCAGGGTAAGGGATATGTACCGTCTCTACAGGTTCGAGAACTTCCTGTACACCGTCAGGATGACAGGTGGTGAGATAGACCGTCACCTGGAGCATGCTGCCGGACAGTGGTTTCAGACCATGACAAGGAGCACGGACCTGATGCTCAGATACAGGCTTGATGACACAGGAGCCCCGTTAATTGTCAATGGCACGGCCAGGTTGCAGAATCCCTCCTATAATTTCGATTCCGCTCTTGGCATACGCTACACTGTTGATGTCAGCAAGCCCCGTGGTGCGATGGTAGACATAACTTCCCTGAGTGACGGTACACCCTTTAGTTACAGTGCAGAGTATACAGTTGCGGTTAATTCCTACCGTGCAAGCGGAGGCGGAGGGCACTTTCCTGCCGCAGGCATAACGGCAAAGGAACTTGAAAACAGGATTATCTCTGCAACTGACAGGGATCTGCGTCACTACATGACTGAATGGATCAGGGAAAAGGGGACCATTGACCCTGTTGAGACCGGAGAATGGAGAATCATCCCTTCATCATGGGCTGAAAAAGCCGCAGAAAGGGAGAGTGTGATGCTGTTTGGGAAGAATTGACAATGAGAAATATATGAAGGTATTATACAGGCTGTCCATACTCTTTGCAATTGCTCTTACCATTATCTCTGCCGGTAGTGTCAGGCAGAAGCCCCTTAACCTTATCCTGTTCATCGGTGACGGCATGGGGGTATCACATGTATATGCGGCAATGACTGTATCCGGTAACACGATGACTTTCCCTTCGTTTCCGGTCACCGGGTTCAGCAAAACCCATTCGGCAAACAGCTATTCCACGGATTCGGCTGCCGGAGGTACTGCACTTTCAACAGGTGAGAAGACAAACAACAGGATGATTTCAATGCGTCCTGACAGCACTGTGCTGGTAACACTCCTTGAGCATGCACGGGCTGCAGGAAAATCTACTGGAATAGTATGTACAAGTTCTCTGACTGATGCCACGCCGGCTTCCTTTGCCGCACATGTTCCGCTTCGATATAATTACCGTGATATTGCAGAATGGTATGTCAGCGGCGCTGCCGAAGTCTTTGTAGGAGGAGGAAGAAAATACTTTGAGCCCGAAGTTGACTCGTCAGGCAACTATGACAGGTCTGAGGATGTGGTATCCATGCTGAAGCGGGCGGGTTATGATGTTACCTATGATCTTGGATCTTTCCTCTCATCAGGTGCGGGCAGGATAGCCGGTCTGCTGTCACCCGAAGATATGCCAAGGTTGTTTGAGGGAAGAGATCCTCAGTATCTTGCCAGGGCCACAGCTAAGGCATTGGAGGTGCTGTCGCGAAACCGGAAAGGGTTTGTCCTCATGGTGGAAGGGTCAGAGATAGACGATGCCGGTCACAGCAACAGCACATCGATGGTAACCGAAGAGGTACTCGACCTGGACCGGGCAGTGGCTGTAGCATATGATTTCGCATTGAAAAATGGCAATACCCTGATTGTTGTGACCGCTGACCATGAGACCGGGGGAATGAGCATAACAGCGGGAGATCTTGAAAAGAAGGAGGTTACAGGGTCATTCAGTTTCAAGGGGCACTCTGGGGTGATGGTACCGGTATTTGCATACGGACCTGGAGCCATTGAGTTTACAGGTATCCAGGAAAACACTGACCTGTTTCATGATTTCTTCAGGCTTCTCTCCCTTGATAAAAAGAGGAAATGAAAACCACAGGTACGGACATTAGCGGTCACATGCTACCGCTGGTGGAGGAGTTTTACTCTGTCCAGGGCGAAGGGATCAATACAGGCAGGGCAGCCTATTTTGTGAGGATTGGGGGGTGCGATGTGTGTTGCAGCTGGTGTGATACAAAATATTCATGGAATGCCGAGCTCCATCCGATGGTGGATATTGAGTCAATAGCGGCCAATGTTGCAGCAGCAGGCGCTGATTCGGTCGTGGTAACCGGAGGTGAACCCCTTATGTGGGATATGGGACCGTTGTGTGACCTGCTAAGGTCAGGTGGAACGGAAACATTCCTGGAAACATCGGGGGCTTACCCCCTGACAGGTAAATGGGACTGGATAACCCTGTCACCCAAGAAGAACTCACCGCCACTGCCTGAAATATTGAATGTGGCGAACGAGCTCAAGGTGGTTATTCAGGATGGCACTGATTTTGAGGAGGCTGAGAAGTACAGCCATAAAGTGGGACCCGGTTGCAAGCTGCTGCTTCAGCCGGAATGGAGCCGCTACAGGGAGATGATATCAGCAATAACAGAGTACGTCAAGAAGAATCCCCGGTGGAGGGTTTCACTGCAGGCTCATAAATTCATGCATATTCCCTGAATGAGAATAAGGATTCACATACTTACCCTCATGCTTCTGCTGATGAACCATTGTACGGTAACAGGCCAGTCACTGCATACCCGTTCCAACAGGGCACTGAAATTCTATGAACAGGGCAAAAGGGATTATGAACTTCTCTATTATGAAAGGGCAGAAAACAGCCTTAAAGCGGCCGTAGGTGAGGACAACGGTTTCCTGGAGGCTCACCTGCTACTCGGGCAGCTTTATTCTGATACAGGCGACTGGGAGAAGGCTGTAAGGCATTATCGTACTGCAAAGGATATTGACCCGCTCTTCTTTCCGCCTGCTCTCTACAGTCTCGGAAGAGCCGAATTCCGTACCGGAAGATACGCTGAGGCAACCAACAGCCTTGAGTTATACCTGAAGCAACCGGGAGCAAGCGCAAGACTGAAAAGTGAGGCTGAGAAAATGCTGGCCAGCTGCCGGTTTGCGCTCTCATTTCCGGAATCGCTGTTTGAGACAGAGCCGGTAAGTGCGGGAGACTCGGTCAATACCGCTCTCGACGAATACTGGCCCTCAGTGACCGGAGACGGTCTGCAGCTGATATTCACACGTGAGGTGAAGCGTGCTGCAGGGTACGGCAGGGACTTCAACCGCGACAGACAGGAAGATTTCTACATCAGCCGCTGGGTAAAGGATGGATTCTGGGGCACAGCGCGCAACGCCGGGGCTCCGCTCAATACTGCGGGCAACGAAGGAGCACAGTCAATCTCCTCTGACGGCCGGTCAATGTTCTTTACGGCATGTGACAGGAACGACGGGCAGGGAAGATGCGATATATATTTTTCATCCTTTGACGGTAACAGGTGGTCGCCCGGCGTTAACCTCGGCCAGCCTGTGAACACTGCTTACTGGGAATCACAGCCATCGATCAGTCCAAACGGGAGGATGCTTTTTTTTGTCAGCAACAGACCCGGAGGAATGGGTGGTATGGATATATGGTATTCCAACCAGGGAAGTGACGGCAGGTGGGGAAGGCCGTTAAACCCGGGCAAGATTATAAATACCGCAGGTGATGAGTTCTCTCCGTTCATTTACTTCAACGGAAAGACTCTTTATTTCTCCTCCAACGGCCGTGAATCTTTCGGAGGTCACGACATTTATGTGACCACAATGAACCGTGACTCCACCTGGACCACTCCTGAAAACCTCGGACCGCCGGTGAATACGCCGGCTGACGAGACCGGCCTTGTAATTGAGTCATCGGGCAGAAGAGCCTATTTTTCCTCGTTGCGTGAAAAGGAAAAGGGGAAGGACATATTTTATCTTGATCTTCCTCAGAGAATTCAGCCGGAACAGGTTCTTTATTTCAGGGGCAATGTGATTGACAAGCAATCAGGTCAACCAATTACTGCCAGGTATGAACTTACTGATCTTACATACAGAACCGATGTGATCAGTTCCGTCACCGACGGCAGGGGAGGCTTCTTCGTATGCCTCCCTCAGGGCAGCAGCTACGGGCTTAATGTGACTGCTGACGGCTATATGATTTTTTCGGAAAACTTTGACTTTGCGGAGGGATACACCTCCGCTGAGCCTCTTACCAGGACCATTGCGCTGAATAAGGTCCGGAAAGGGGAATTCATGAGGATGTACAACGTATTTTACGACACTGACTCCTGGGAACTGCTGGAAACATCCATACCGGAGCTTGAACACTTGCTTCAGTTTCTCCTGGTGAATAATACTGTTGTGATCGAGATTGGAGGACATACCGACTCAGACGGAACCGGGGAACATAACCAGAGGCTCTCAGAGAGAAGGGCCGAATCTGTAAGGCAATACCTGGTGAAAAGGGGTATTGACAGTAAACGGATATTCTCACACGGTTACGGAGAGACCTCTCCTGTTGCAGACAATCTGACACCCGCCGGAAAACGGCTGAACAGGAGGACTGAGATCACAATCCTGTCAGAGGGAACGAACAAATAGCTGTTAACGGAACCGCTTAAGAGAGTGGATTGGAAATAACACCGCCCGTGCCCTCCTGACAGCGATGGTCCGGGAAAGGAAACACCGGAACAGAATAAAAGGAGGGGGTCCGTGGACCACCCTCCTGACTTCACTTAACAGACAGTCTAAAGCTTCAGAGAATCAGATGGCTATCCTGCTCCCTGAAGAGGTACCGGTAAGCAATTTCAAACCAGGACTTTCCTTTGCAGGCAGTGAGACAAAAGCTGATGTGCCTCCGGCATCGTTGGTTTCAACCCTGATTTTACCGTCCATTGCCAAAATAAGATTTCTGGCCAGGATTAAATTCATAGCGGAATAGGTATCCTGACTGTCGGAATGTTGGATCTCAGGATTGTCGGAAAGCAGCAGGTCACTGCTTCTGGGATAACCCTGGCCAGAATCTTTTACATAAAAGGTTATTGTCTCATCGCTGTAGGTGCACCCAACCTTTATAAACCCTGAAAATGTGTTGTCGAGTGCATTTCTGAAAAGGTTGCTGACAATTCTCGTGGTCCGGGCTGTATCAAGTTTCAGCATCAGCCTGTCAGGCAGATTGTCCTCATGTATAAGAATGACATTATCGCGTCCCTTTTTCCTCATGAAAACCCTGAAATCTGAGGTAAGTGACTCAAAAAGTGTTGTAATGTCAGTCTCGCGGAGGTTCTCCCTGGCTGACCCTGATTCAAGGGCAGCGGTGTCAAAGAAATTTTCAAACAACCCTATCAGCTGTTCACATGAGGTAATAATCTGCTCTGAGAACTCCCGCCTTTCTGTGTCACTGAACCTTTCATTGTTCATCAGATAAGAAAAGGCGACAATGGAATTCATCTGGGTACGCACCTCATGAGATACGCCTGCAAGTATATTAGGTTTATTGATCATCTTGTTCAGTTTTTCCTGCACATTCGCTGCTGTCATACCCGTCTCCCTGTAGGCACTGCGAAGAATCTCGAACATATGAACAGTATATTAATATCAGATATCACTTTAATTTGCGGGCCAGCTTTGCAGCCTGTTTCCCGTATCTGCTTCTGGAGCTGGCTATCGCATTGAACTGGTTGACGGCCTTTTCATTGTTGCCCGTCATCATGTAACAGAGGCCCAGGTACCATGCAGCATCTTCAAGATAGAGGTTATCATTGTGTGCAATAACCCTTGTGAATGATCCGCTGGCTACAGGGTAATTCTTTACCTCCATATTGGCCATACCGTGCATGAACACAGACTCCATGTCCTCCTGACCGGTGTTGATAACCTGCTCGAGGTAGATAATGGCCCTGTCATATTCCCTTGCAGCATAGGATGCAAGGGCATTCTCCATGAGGGTATTGCCGGAACTGACAACAGATCTTACAGCGCCGGGTGATTCATACCTTGAATAGTATGAGGAATAAAGTTCATCGGGAGATGAACCCGGTCTCAGTGCAAAGTAGAGGGAACCTGAGATAATGGCAACGAGAACCACGGCTGCAGCATACCTGGCACTCCTGATCATTGTTCTTCTGACGTTGCCCGCAGCCCGTTTTTTCATCTCCATGGCCTTCAGTTTCAGCCTCAGGTCAATCACATCCCGGTCGGCAAGGATCTCATCTGTCCTCTTCCTCAGGGTCACTTCTCTCTCAAGCTCGGCATTCCTTTTCATTTCTTTCATCAGCCATTCCTCAGCGGGCCTGTCTGCACGGCCGCCAAGCCAGTTCTCAATGGCATTGTTGACATCATTTGTCTTCATTTTCAAGATTATTATTTCACACTTATAAAAAACTACCAATCGAATAGTTAATTACAATCAATCTCATGCCTTTACAGGCACTGTCACCGGCATAAAGGCACGCCGTCAGACTCACGGGGCACAGCTGCACCTGTATGTGCAACTCCCGGTTATGTTAAATACTTCCTGTTATTTATATATCCTGGCCGGGAAACACCGGCTCTTAAATTCGATATCAGATCTCGATGATCACCGGCGGCCTGGTAGGATCACCACAACTATCATTTTTTGCACCGTTGCCACCACGTACATTAATCATTTCCTCATTTGAAAGAACAAAATCAGCGAAGTTTTCAATTTTCAGGGTTTTCATTGTAATAATTTTTAAAATTTAAAATCAGGGTTTAATTGTCATTTATACCGTACGTGTCAGAAAGTGCCGATTTGTGACACGAAAAAATCAACTTTTTTTCAAAAAAAATGCAACACATTGAAATACAATTATGTATAAAGTAAGAAAAGCTGCTGTTACTGTAAAGGATTGTTTTATACTTTTACCGGCGGAAGAAAGAAGAACCACCTGATGAGTCTGAGGTCCGGCATTATCATTGCGCCATTGCTGCTAATTGCATCTGTAACCGTTTCTCCGGATTCAGACCACAGGCAGGGTCTTTCCGCTGGTTCAAATGCCGCAGCGGGAACCATTGCCCCTCCGGGAAATGATTTAAAAGGCACCTCTGAAGATGCAGTGGGTATTTCCGTAGATCCATCCCGGGAAGCGAGGCTCAGGGAGCTCACAGACTCTCTGTCTGCTTATATTGAGGGAAAACTTGGTGAGGCTGATCCCTCACTGCTTGCAACAGGTATAGAAACTATAATCTCTGCAGGTGAAATAAGGGATACGTTGCTTCTTTCAGATGCACTTTATTTTGCCGGCATCCACTTTTATCAGGCCGCCAGTTTTGGTAAGGCTTACGACTTATTTTCTCTTTCCTCACGTTACAGGGAGATGCTTTCCATATCTGATAAAAGATACTCAAGCGGTCTCATGAATATGGCAACCGCACTTCACAGGGCCGGCGATTTTCAGGGTTCATACAGTCATGGCGTGAAGGCTCTCGCTGTCAGGAGGAGTATATCAGGAAATGATTCATCAGCTCTTGCCAACAACTATCTTAATCTCGCCAGCAGTTGCCTGGAACTGAATGACCATGGAAAGGCAGTTGATCTGGCGGAAGCTGGTTTGGGTATAGCAAGGATTTATCCTGACGCGGTCCTGCCCAAGGTAAAGGCTGACCTGTATCATGTCATTGGCCTTAGCCTTTACCGGACCCAGGAGTATAACAAGTCACTTGTCTACTGCCGGGAAGCTCTGAAAATCTATGAAAAGGATCCGCTGGCCTCAGTCGATTCCAGAATATTGATGTACAACAACATTGCCCAGGTTTACAGGAGACTGGGGCAGCCCGCTTCTGCCGAGGAGCATTTCAGGAGGGGACTTGCCATAAGGGATGGTCCAAACACGCAGGACAAGTTTCTTCTGTACATCAATTATTCAGGATTTCTGGCGCAGCAGGGGAAGGTCAGTGAAGGAGAGAGGGTGCTGGAGGCCGGCCTGGATAATGTGAGGAGCGTCTACGGGGATGAAAGCAGGGAGTACTACATGATGCTGGCTTCCGTTGCCGAATTTGTGAACAGCAATCTGGGAGACCGGGAAAGGTCAATAGAATTGTATGACAGGTGTTTCAGCTATGTCCGAAGCAATCCATGGGATGTTTCAATGATGAAATTCTTTGCCTCGAATTATGTGGAGGCCCTGCTAGACGCAGGAAGATACCACGAGGTGCTTAAAGTCACTGCTGAGGCAGACTCGTTGTCATACCCAACTGTAACTGTATCAGAAGGCAGGACTGAGACAGGTGGAAGTCTGGCAGCAGCCGGAGGGATATCTGAGGATGAACTCAACCTGCTTGAGGCAAGATACCGTGCCCTGAATTCAATGGCAGCAGGTGATGGAGGCAGTGATTACCTCAGGCTTGCCGTTGCAACAGGACGAGAGCTGGCAATGCTTTATGACCGCCAGAGGCTGGAAATGAGCGAAGAGGAGAGCAGGACAAGTTTAAGTTCCTACTCCAGGGATTTATATACGGGACTGGTAGGAAATTACGCCATTCTCCATGAGTCTGACAACGGCCGTGAATCACTGGAGGGGCTGTTTGAATTTTCCGAGAGGAGCAAGGTTGCAGGTTTTCTTGCTTCAATGAGAGAGCTGAATGCTGCCCGTTTTTCACTTCCGGAAGAGCTCACAAGACTCGACGCTGAGATACGGGGGCAGACAGGCTTTTACAGGGAGCTTATGGCCAGGGAACAGATGAAGAAGAATCCTGACTCACAACTGATGATAAAATGGGAAAGTGCCATCTTCAGGCTTCTCAGGGCGCGTGATTCCCTGAACCGGGTATTTGAGGAGCAATATCCTTTGTTCTATAACCTGAAGTTCAGGAATGAGGTAATCCCGTTGTCAGGCGTGGGCAGAGTCATAGGGCGCAGGGCAAACCTGCTCAGTTATGTACTGACCGATGACAGGCTCTATATCTTTGTTGCCGGCAGGAGGAGAAGTGAAGTGATAACACGTGACATTGATTCAACCTTTTTTGAGGACCTGCAACGGTTCCGCGGCATGCTGACCACCATGCCAAGGACAAGTGGTTCACGGGTGCCCTTCAATGAATACATGGATCTGGCATACAGCCTGTACCGTATTCTCATCGAGCCTGCTGAGCCATATCTTTCAGGCGATAAGATCGTAGTTTCACCTGACAACATCCTTTCCTACCTTCCCTTCGAGACGCTTGTTACGGAAGAGTTCCGCAGTCCTGATCTGCTGTACCGTGAGGCACCCTTTGCCCTCAAGAAGTACCGCTTCTCATACATTTACAGTGTTACTCTCTCATCGGAGAGTGAAAAAAGAACCAGGAGACTGAACAATGACCTCATAGCCTTTGCACCCACCTATGAGGGTGTGGAGCTTGACGACACGCTGCTTATCGGCTGGCCAAGCCTGAGAGGAGAAATAAGAGAGCTTCCCTATGCGCTGCTTGAGGCTGAGGATGCCGTCAGTCAGTGCGGAGGCAGGGCCTTCCTGGGAGAGGAAGCAAGAGAGGATACCTTCAAGAGCGAGGCCCCCGGCTTTGATATAATTCATCTTGCAATGCACACTCTGCTGGATGATCGCCATCCGGCCTATTCTAAAATGCTTTTCACCAACGGGACGGAAGGGAGCAATGACGGCTTGCTGAATACCTATGAGGTATACAGTATACCGCTGAATGCCATGATGGTGGTGCTCAGCTCCTGTAATACGGGTGCCGGGATGCTTGTAAACGGCGAGGGGATACTGAGCCTGGCCAGGGGATTTCTCTACGCCGGAAGCCGTTCTGCAATCATGTCAATGTGGGAGGTTGAGGACATATCTGCATCGGAGGTGATCCATTCCTTCTACAAGAACATGAGAGGTGGGCAGACCAAAAGCTCCGCATTGCGAAATGCACGTTTAAAGTATCTGAGAACGGCCAGCCAGGGCAAATCTCATCCCTATTACTGGTCAGCCCTGGTCATTTACGGTGATGATACGCCTCTGTGGTACAACCGGGTAATAATTTACGTGGCACTGCTGTTGCTTCTGCTTGTGACAACGGCTCTTGTGGCAATTGTTTACAGGGGTCCGAGGTCCTGATACTCCCCATCGGTTTTGATGATCTCCATCAGAGCCTCCTTGCACAGGTACTTTTTTCTCCTCGCATATGCTTCGGATTTAAGCCCCATCTTGCGGGCAATTTCCTCGTATGAATAACCTTCACCATAAAGGGTAAGAACCATCTGGCAATCCCCGGCCAGCAGGGCAAATGACCTGGCCACAATCCGCTCCAGTGTGGCTTTGCTGACCTCCTCTGCCGTTGAACTGTCAGCATGGTCGGTATTCAGGGGCACCAGCCTTGACCGGTGTCTGAGCTGAGCATTCCATACGTTCCTTACAATACCGAAGAAATACCCCTTAAGGTCTCCTCTAAGGGAGAAACCATCACCGGTAACCTGCCTGTAGAGCATCACAACCGATTCCTGGAGTACCTCATGAACGTCGTCATCGGTTCCGCTGTTTTTCCTGAGGTGGTCACGGATCATCTCGAAATAACAATCATACAGGTGAGCAAGGATGCGGTTGTCCTGCCTCCTGATTCCATCGATGATGTCAATGTCCGAGTACTTCCTGAATAAGCCCAATCAAGCGGTTTAATTGACAAATATACGATTTCCGGAACCGAATTCTGAAAAGTGCCGTTCAACACATTTCCCGGTTCCATGACAGAGTCGGCAATTATTGGATATATTTACACCGTATTTTCCCTTTTCTGCCTGCATAATGACATACCCTTTTGTGAGACAGTATGATGCGATGGATTGCGGGCCGGCCTGTATAAGCATGGTCGCACTCCGGCATGGCAAGAGGCTCTCCCTGGAGACAATCAGGAAAAGGGCCTGGATTACCCGGGAAGGGGTATCCTTCCTTGGCCTGAAGTCAGCTGCAGAAAGCATGGGGTTCATGGTTGCGGCGGTTAAAATACCATTCAGGAAACTGGCTGAAGAAGCTCCCATGCCATGCATAGTCCACTGGCGGCAGAATCATTTTATAGTGGTCAACAGGATTAATGACGGAAAGGTGTGGGTGAGTGACCCGGCTGTAGGGAGGCTCAGGATGTCATACGATCAGTTCCGGGAGGGATGGGTCTCGGGAGAGGCAGCCGGTGAGCCGGCTGGCATGGCATTGTTGCTTGAGCCCGGACCTGAGTTTGCCGGGCTGAAGGATGACCCGCCGCCCAGGGGAGGATTTGAATTCCTGGCACCATACCTGAAACCATACCGCAGACAGATTATTTTACTTCTGGCAGGGCTCCTGGCATCAAGCGCCATACAGCTTGTCTTCCCGTTCCTGACCCAGGCAATAATTGACAGGGGCATTGCAGACCGTGACATAAAATTCATCTGGCTGATACTGGCCGGGCAGCTTGCCCTGACTACCGGCCGCCTGGCAGTGGAATTCAGCAGGGGATGGCTCCTGCTCCATATGGGGTCAAAGCTGAATATCAGGATAGTATCTGATTTTCTTGCGCAGCTGATGAATCTGCCGATATCCTACTTTGACACCAAACTCAACGGGGACATTCTCCAGAGGATTGATGACAACAGCCGTATTGAGAATTACCTTACTTCATCAAGCCTTGCGATTCTCTTTTCACTTTTCAATTTCATTGTTTTCGGTGTGGTCCTCGGCATTTACAGTATCCCTGTCCTGCTTGTTTTCCTTGCCGGCACGTCACTCTATGTGCTCTATGTAACCCTTTTCATGCCGGCCAGGGAGCGACTTGACAACATCCGGTTCATGCAGATGGCAGATGCGGGCAACCGGATGATCAATATAGTGAACGGCATGCAGGAGATCAAGCTTGCCGGCAACCAGGCAGCAAACAGGCGTGAATGGGAAAACCAGCAAAAGGAAATATACGGAACACGCATCAGGGGACTCAGGATTCTTCAGTTTCAGACAGCAGGAGGGACTCTTATCCATGAATCGGTCAACATCATTATTACGGTCATTTCTGCAACCCTTGTGATAAACGGATCAATGACCCTGGGGATGATGCTGGCCGTACAGTTCATTACCGGTCAGCTGAACGGCCCGGTTTCACAGATAGTAAATTTCATGAGGGCTACGCAGGATGCAAGGATCAGTCTTGAGCGGCTGGCAGAGGTGCATGCCATGGAGCCTGAGGAGAAGACCGGGCCAACAGGACTGATACCCATGCCGGAGAAGGCAGATATTGAAATCAGGAATCTCTCATTCAGGTATGAAGGGCCAGGCTCACCATGGGTGCTTCGCAACCTTGACCTTTCACTCCCTGCCGGCAGAATAACCGCAGTGGTGGGTGAGAGCGGGTCTGGGAAGACCACGCTTCTGAAAATGCTGATGGGATTCTATCCGCCTGCGGAAGGGGCTGTTTACATCGGCGGGCACCGGCTTGACGAAATCAGCATCTCCTCACTCAGGAAGAATACCGGCACGGTGATGCAGGAGGGATATATATTCCCTGATACCATCCTTGGCAATATAGCCCCCGGAGAGGATGATCCGGACATGGAAAGGGTGGCTATGGCGGTCAGGGTGGCAAACCTCAGACCACTCCTGGAAATACTTCCTTCTGAACTGCAGACCCGGATAGGGCAGGGAGGACACGGGCTCAGCCAGGGACAGAAACAGCGCATACTGATAGCGCGGGTCGTTTACAGGCAGCCTTCGCTGCTTCTCCTTGACGAATCCACAAGCGCCCTGGATGCATCCAACGAAAGAATGATTGTTCAAAACCTGGCTGGTTTCTATGCCGGACGAACAGTGGTGATCGTAGCTCACAGGCTCAGCACTGTACGCCATGCAGACAGGATAGTCGTACTTGAAAAGGGAAGGGTGACTGAATCAGGAACCCATGACGGGCTTGCAGCCATGAAGGGAACTTATTACAGGCTGATAAGGGACCAGCTTGAGCTTGGTACCTGATACAGGTAATCAGACAGTCTTGTCTTTGCTTCCTGAATATGGCTCATAGTCATCAGCCTGACCTTTCAGGCTACCCTTGTCTGAAGAACCGGGCTGAGGCTTTCCCGGGGTACCCGTCTTCTTTTTCGTGTACCTGCGGTAGAGTGAGTAACCTGAAAGTGCAAAGAGTGCCACAAGAAGAATGATATCTTTTGTTTCCATACTTTAGAGTCCTGATATCCGAACCACAAAATTAACCATTTTGACATTCAGATAGTCAGCCAATTCATTAAATGTTGAGTTGGTTTGAGATTTACCAATTAATCCATTATTTTCGTGGTTTGAAAAAAGGGGGGGGGCTGCTGGCCGTCCGCCTTTGTTTGAAGCACTCAAGAGAAAGGATTAATGATGACAACAAAAAATCCGGAAGATTCTGTTCGTGATGAACAATTCGACGGCACTGAAAAGTCCGCCGAATCTGCGGAAGAGACAACTACAGGGGATGATGTGACTGCCCGGCCGGCTGATACGGCCGGAGCTGAAAAGAATGACGAGATCCCCGCTGAAGCCGTAATGGCAGAGGACAAATCTGAAACTCCTGTGACAGGTGAAAATGTAAATGGAGAAACTGAATCCGTTGCTCCTGAACCAGAGGAAAAGACCAGGGCTGAAGAACAGGCTGCATCAGGTGAATCTGATGAGCCCGGAGAACCGGCAGAGGAGCATGTCAATTATGATGATATTGAGCTTCCTCCTGTAGATTACAGCGGGTTTTCAAGAAAGGAGCTTGTGGAGACCCTGGCTCTCATTGTCGAGAACAGGCCTCCGGCAGAGATACTTGATGACGTCAACAGGATCAAGGAGTTCTTTTACAAGAAAACCAAGGCTGAATTCAACGAAAAACGTCTCAATTTTGCCAAGGAGGGAGGGAATATTGAAGAATACAGGCCTGAACCCGATGAACTTGAAAACCGGATAAAGACCATTCTTGAAACCTACCGCAGCCGCAGGAGCGACTTCAACAGGATACAGGAGAGCGAAAAGCAGGATAACCTTCGCAGGAAACTTGAAATAATAGAACAGATTAAAGACCTTGTCAACCGTGAGGAGGCCATAAACAAGACATTCCAGGAGTTCCGGAATCTTCAGAATGAATGGCACTCCACCGGTATCGTTCCGCAGTCTGCCGTCAAGGACCTGTGGGAGAATTACCATCACAGTGTTGAAATATTCTATGACTACATAAAAATCAACCGGGAGCTCAGGGACCTTGATCTTAAAAAGAACCTGGAAGCCAAGATATCACTTTGCGAGAAGGCTGAGGAACTGCTTCTTGAACCCAATGCGGTCAACGCGTTCAAGCTGCTGCAGGACTATCACAATCAGTGGCGTGAGATAGGCCCGGTTCCTCATGAGAACAAGAACGACGTCTGGGAGCGTTTCCGCGAGGCTACCACAAAGGTCAACAAGAGGCATCATGAGTTTTTCGAGAAGCAGAAGGACGACCAGAAGCGCAATCTCGATGCCAAGACCGCCCTGTGCGAAAAGGTGGAGGAGATTGCTGCAGGAGAGATCCTGACCTTTGCTGATTTCAGGGAGAAGTCAGATGCCATCCTTGAATGCCAGAAACTCTGGAAGACCATAGGATTTGCACCGAAGAAACACAATAACAAGATATACCAGCGGTTCCGTACGGCATGTGACAGTTTCTTCGAGAAGAAACGCTCATTCTTCGCCGAGAACAAGGAGACCCAGGTCAGGAACCTGCAGTTGAAGACAGAGCTCTGCATGAAGGCTGAAGCCCTTCAGGAGAGCACTGACTGGAAAGATACATCCGAGATGCTCATCAGGCTTCAGAAAGAGTGGAAGGAGATAGGCCCCGTACCGAAGAAATACTCCGAAAAGATCTGGAAAAGGTTCCGCAAAGCCTGTGACACATTCTTTACAAGGAAATCTGAGTTCTTCGCCGGCCGTGATACCTCCTACGAAGATAACCTCAAGGCCAAGGTGGCGATCCTCGATGAGCTTGAGGCATTTGATCCGGGCGAGGATCTCAGGGCAGGTTTTGAACAGCTTAAAGAGATACAGAAGCGGTGGACAGAGATCGGTTATGTTCCCTTCAACAGGAAGGAGGAGATAGCCCGTCGTTACAAGGAGATCCTGAATAAACAGTTTGACAAGCTGAAGCTGGATGATGAGGACAAGAATATCCTCAGGTACAGGAGCAAGGTAGACAGTGCAAAATCAAATCCCCGTGCCGCAAGAAAGGTAAGAGGTGAGCGCGAAAAGTTCTACAGTAAGATCAAACAACTTGAGAGTGACATAGTTCTGTGGGAAAACAACATAGGTTTCTTTGCCAAATCCGCCAATGCTGACAGCATGATCAGGGAAGTGGAGGAGAAGATAGCAGAGGCAAGGAGGAATATAAAGATCCTTGAGGAAAAGGTGAAGCTCATAGACAACTCGATGTACGAGGAATAACAGACCGCTCTCAGTCTATAATATAACAGGATCAACAGTGACTGACGTAAAGTATATTTTTGTTACCGGCGGGGTTACCTCCTCGCTGGGCAAGGGGATTATTTCGGCCTCCCTGGCCAAGCTGCTGCAGGCAAGGGGATATTCGGTGACCATTCAGAAGCTCGATCCTTATATAAATGTTGATCCCGGAACCCTCAATCCGTACGAGCATGGAGAGTGCTATGTAACATCTGACGGCGCCGAGACCGATCTTGACCTCGGTCATTATGAACGTTTTCTGAACGTTCCCACCTCACAGGCCAACAATGTGACCACCGGCAGGATATACCAGTCGGTCATTAACAAGGAGCGCAGGGGTGACTATCTTGGCAAGACAGTTCAGGTCATCCCGCACATCACTGATGAGATAAAGAGAAGCATCAAGATGGTAGGGTCAGGTGGCAGTTATGAGATTGTCATTACCGAGATTGGAGGAACGGTAGGCGATATAGAGTCACTTCCATACATTGAAGCCGTAAGGCAATTGCGCTGGGAACTCGGTCCGCAGAACTGCATCGTGGTTCACCTGACCCTGGTTCCGTTTCTTCATGCCTCCGGCGAACTGAAAACCAAGCCCACGCAGCACTCCGTAAAAATGCTTCTTGAGGAAGGGATACAGCCTGATGTGCTGGTTCTGCGAACAGAACATCCTCTTACCGAGGACCTGAGGAGGAAGGTTGCTCTCTTCTGCAACGTGGAACCAGGTGCGGTGGTGGAGTCCATAGATGTCTCCACCATATATGAGGTGCCTCTCAGGATGCAGAAGGAGATGCTCGACCTTACAGTGCTTCGCAAGCTAGGCCTGCCTGCGGGTGAAGAGCCACCACTGGCAGAATGGAAGGACTTCCTTCGCAAGCTCAGGAACCCCGCACACAGGGTAAAGGTTGCCCTCGTGGGAAAATATGTTGAGCTGGCAGATGCCTACAAGTCCATCTCGGAAGCCTTCATCCATGCCGGAGCAGCCAATGAGACTGCCGTCGAGCTCACAATGATTCACTCTGAGGAGATCACAGAGGCAAACTACAGGGACTTGCTGGGAGGATTTGACGGTATCCTTGTTGCCCCGGGATTCGGATCAAGGGGAATTGAGGGAAAGATACTTACGGTTAATTATGCCCGCACCAATGACATACCATTCTTTGGCATATGCCTGGGGATGCAGTGTGCCGTGATCGAGTTCGCCCGGAACGTACTGGGGCTTGAGGGAGCACACTCCACCGAGATCAACCAGAAGGCAAAGCATCCGGTCATAGACCTGATGGAGGAGCAGAAGAGCATCACCGAGAAAGGTGGCACCATGAGGCTTGGAAGCTACAAGTGCGAACTCCTTCACGGATCGGAATCATGGAAATGCTATCGGAAAGAGGAAATCTCTGAACGTCACCGTCACAGGTATGAGTTCAATAACAGATATCTCTCTGACTTCCGGAATGCAGGGATGATACCCTGCGGCACCAACCCTCAGTCAGGGCTGGTGGAAATTATTGAGATACCTTCCCACAGGTGGTTTGTGGGAGTGCAGTTTCACCCCGAGTACAGCAGCACGGTGCTTAGGCCCCACCCGCTGTTCGTCGGATTTGTAAAAGCCTGCATTAGTAAATGAAAACTAAAACAAACAGGGAATAACAGAATAATGGATAGGAACACAATCATCGGCATCATACTCATCTTCCTGATTTTTCTTGGGTTCAGCTTCTACAACAATCACAGGACGGGAAAATTCTTCGAAGCTGAAAAGGAGTATGCCGACTCACTCTATGCGGCGGGCAATTATGATGAAGCCCGCAAATCATACATCAGGGCACTCAATTACAGGCCAAAGGACCAGCCGACTGCTGACAGGGTAACAGAACTGAACAGCAAACTGGGTCTTGGATCCGCGCAGCAGCCTGCCGTCTCTGAACTGCCTGCTGACACTGCTGTGCAACAACGGGCCGTTGTACCTCAGCAAGTTACTGACAGTACTGCATACGGCATATTCAGCCAGAGGGCCACCGGGGAGGAGGCCTGGTATACTATTGAAAATGACCTGATGGTCATGAAGATAGCTGCAAAGGGAGGGAAGATCTACTCCGTGATGCTGAAAGAGTACAATACCCATGACGGACGTCCTGTTGTCCTTTTTGACGGTGATTCAACAGTGTTCGGTTACAAGTTCTTTACAACCGACAACAAACCCATACGGACAGATGAGCTCTGGTTTACCCCGGTGGGTTATAACGGCCCGGTAATGGCTGCCGGTTCACCGGCAAGCCTCACCATGAGACTCGAGGCTGCCAACGGCGCATATATAGAATATATATATACAATGCAGCCGGGTGACTACATGGTGAATTTCTCAACAAAATTCAGCTCGCTTGCTTCGGTGATCCCTGCAAATACAACATCCATGGCGCTCGACTGGAAGATGTATATCCCGCAGCAGGAGAAGGGAAGACAGAACGAGGATATGTATACAGGGCTGAAATACAAGGTTTACCAGGAGGGGGTTGAAGACCTTGGCGGCACCAAAATGCAACGGCAGAAAAAGGAAGTTGTCTCCGAGAACCTGATGAAAACTGACTGGATAGCATACAAGGATCAGTTCTTTTCATCGGTGATAATCTCGAATGATTTTTTTCTCAATGCATCAGTATCCTCAACAAATGCCGATCCTGCATCCAGGTACCTGAGGTTATTTGAATCAGAGATAGGTATCCCGTTTGCGCACAGTGATAACAGCGAGGTGAACATGCGGTTCTACTTCGGGCCAAACAGCTTCACCATCATGAAGAAGTATGACCTGCAGCTCGAAGAACTCGTATTCCTGGGAAGGAACATTATCAGGGGGATCAACCAGTTTGTTATCATTCCCATCTTCAACCTGCTGGATAACTTCATCAACAATTACGGGATAATTATTCTTATCCTGACGCTGATCATCAAGATCGTGCTTTTCCCGCTGACGCACAAGTCATTCATCAGCCAGGCCAAGATGAGGGTCATGAAGCCGATGGTTGATGAGCTTGCCAAGAAGTTTCCGAAGCAGGAAGATGCCATGAAGAAACAGCAGGCTACAATGGATCTTTATAAAAAGGCAGGAGTCAGCCCCATGGGTGGCTGTCTGCCCATGCTGCTTCAGATGCCTATCCTCTTTGCAATGTTCCGGTTCTTCCCGACCTCCATCGAGCTCAGGCAGCAGTCATTCCTCTGGGCAAAGGACCTGTCAACCTATGACAGCATCTTCAATTTGCCCTTTACCATTCCCATGTACGGTGATCATGTCAGTCTCTTTACCCTTCTCATGACAGTCTCCACAATAATTTCCACAAAAATCAGCAGTCCTGCCGGAGGCCAGGAGCAGATGCCGGGAATGAAGACAATGATGTACGTAATGCCTGTGATGTTCATGCTTATTCTGAACAATTTCTCATCAGGGCTGACCTACTACTATTTCCTGGCAAACGTGATATCAATAATCCAGGTCCAGGTCTCCCGTCGTTTTGTTAGTGAAAATGAGATACTTAAAAAGATTGAGGAAAACAGGAAAAAGCCCGTTAAAAAGTCGAAATGGCAGCAGCGCCTGGAGGAGGCTTCAAAGCGCAGCGGTCGTTCCCTG
This sequence comes from Bacteroidales bacterium, assembly GCA_025454815.1. Classification (GTDB taxonomy): domain Bacteria; phylum Bacteroidota; class Bacteroidia; order Bacteroidales; family VadinHA17; genus SR-FBR-E99. Next base: position 29,539 of record JALONR010000033.1, read on the forward strand.
CCTAAAAAATAGTCTGAAAAACTGCTTTTCAGCATTTATTAACATTTTAACTCTAAAGGCAGCCGTTTCTAAAAAAATTAAGCTAATTTCGAGCTTTAATTTTAAATGAAATGGGGAAAAAGGTTAAGAACAAAGACATTGCCGCAAGACTTGGTCTTTCGGGCACATTGGTATCACTGGTGCTGAACGGCAAGGCTGATCAGCACGGAATCAAGAAAGAGACACAGGAGAGGGTCCTCGCGGTTGCGAGGCAGATGGGCTATTTCAATGCAGTGGCGGAGAAGGGGGAACCTGCGCCTGCAGAGGAGAAACCGGGTATCATTGGGATGGTGGTCCCCTCGATGAATGATCCGTTCATCTATGAGATCACTCCGTACCTGCAGAAGGCATTTTCAAGCATAGGTTTAGGTTTCTCGGTCTTTACGAGGGATCCGGACGATATGCGTTTCAACAGGCTGACAACGTCATTGAGGAAGTTCTTCAGCGGGATGATTCTCGTTGGAAATGCTGCTGATGACAGCGTGGTAAGGGGGCTTAACAGGGATTCATACCCGATAGTGCTGCTGGAGAAGAACATCAAGAGGATGCGTCTCAATACCGTATGTACTGACAGGATTGCCGGCACTGCAATAATGACCCAGCATCTGACCTCTCTCGGGCTGAAGAACCTGCTTATCATATCCGGCGAAGACACCGCCTCATACGACAAGGAGATGCTGGATGAGCTCAGGAACATGACGAAGAAATCTAAAAACTTCGATTCAGTGCATTTTACTGTTGCAGGAGTCCCAAAGGCGGGAGAGAAGTTCGACTTTTCGGCGATTGAGAATTTTCTGAGGCCGCCTCACAGGAGTGATGCAATCATTGTTCTCAACTCACCGCTTGTTTTCCCGCTTTACCTTGCACTGCAGGAAAAGAACATCCGGATACCTCAGGATGTGGCTTTGGTATCAATGGAAGACGGTATCGGGTTTGACCTGCTGACCACCCCGGTCACCAGGCTGCGCCGGCCTCTTTCAGCCATGGCGCTCAAGGTGGCGAATATTATCTGGTCAGAGGTCAAGAACCAGGGCAAGAGCAAATATAAGCGCCAGGTCAACATGTCTCCTGAACTTCTGGTCAGGAGCAGTTGCGGCTCTTATTTAAAATAACCCGATATGACACGGATCATCAGGCTGCCGGCCTTCATGTGCATGGCAGTGCTGCTCTCTTGCAGCAGCCGTCATCTTATTGATGACAAGTCAATGCGCGAAACTTTAGCCGGTGACTACCGGGCCAGGTCTGAGATCTTCGCAGAATCACCTGACGACCTTTTCGGCGTTACAGATACCATAGATGACATTCCGCTTCGGGAAGCCGTTACCTTCCTGCTTGCCTACATGCCGTTGAGTGATCTCGCAGTTTATGGGCCAGGTTACCTGTATGACAATGCGGCTGCTGCCCTCCGGGCCAGGGGTGAGATGCCATGGGGAACGGAGGTGCCTCCCGGAATATTCCTGAATTTTGTTCTGCCTGTACGGGTCAATAACGAAAACCCTGATGACTTCAGGGTCACCTGTTATGGTGAGCTGAGAGGGCGTGTTGAAGGACTCACTGCCATGGAAGCAGCCCTGGAGGTAAACCGCTGGTGTCATGAAAAGGTGGCTTACCAGGGGGCCGACTCACGGACATCGGCACCTCTGGCTACAATGCTTTCAGCCCGCGGGCGCTGCGGTGAGGAATCGACCTTTACCGTTTCGGCGTTGCGGGCAGTATGCATCCCTGCCCGCCAGGTATATACTCCCAGGTGGGCACATACAGATGACAATCATGCATGGGTGGAGTTCTGGGTTGACGGATCATGGCACTACCTGGGGGCATGTGAACCGGAGCCTGTTCCTGACAGAGGCTGGTTCACAGAGCCTGCCCGCAGGGCTATGCTGGTGCATACAAAGGCCTTCGGGAATTACAGGGGGAATGAAAAGACAATAAAGCGTGAGCACCGTTTTACTGAGATCAACACCCTTGACAGGTATGCAGAAACGAAAGAGCTCAAGGTGAGGGTTACCGATGAAGCAGGAATGCCGGTACCCGGAGCCTCGGCCGGGTACATGCTTTTCAACTATGCCGAGTTCTATCCTCTCTCCAGGCTTGCCTGTGACACAAAGGGTGAGTGCAGCCTCATGACAGGATTCGGATCGCTCCTTATCTGGGCAGATGA
>JALONR010000034.1 GCA_025454815.1 Bacteroidales bacterium
TGGAGCAAGATGGCACCGATTCCGGGATCCTCGTCGACAATGGATTCTCCGGGTTTTGTCATTGACGGGAATTTCTATGTCCCTTCTGCAGGTATATTCTGGATGTATAATCCGGCAAGCAACACCTGGACGGAAAAGTCCTATCCAACTGAACTGGGATATTTCGGAGGAGGTGCGGCTTTCGCCATCAACGGCAAGGGCTACCTGGGAGTGGGATGGGTTCATGACATTGGCATGGACGTGAGGGCTTTCTATGAGTATGACCCTGTATCTGATACCTGGACAAAAAAAGCTGACTTTCCCGGACAACTAAGGGATAATGCCACATCATTCTCACTGCCAAACGGGAGGGGATATGTAGGTATGGGACTTGGTAAGCCTGAACAGGTTTACCTGAAGGATTTCTGGGAGTATAACCCTGAAACTGATGCATGGACCAGAATCGGGGATTTCCCGGGCACCCCTCGATGCGGAGCCAGGGCATACGTTCTCGGTGCAGATGTTTACATTCTTGCCGGATTTGGAGAAACGTATGAAAAGGACATGTGGAGGTATTCACCAATACATTGAGTTTTCCTATTGCAGAGAATACATCGCCTGATGACCCCGGTTCTTTGAAGGACCAGGCCAGATTGGCGGGAAAAATCAATACCGATGAAGAATATTATGCTCGTTATTTTGACCATTATGATTGCTTCGTGCAACAAACCGACGCCCGTTGTCTCCTCAGGAGAGGTTGAAAGGCTCCGTGATTTTGAGTCCTCCTTTGTGGATCCGAGGAACGTTGATATCTGGCTCCCGGACGGCTATAGCCCTTCCTCAAGATATGCAGTCATATATATGCATGACGGTCAGATGCTTTTTGACAGTACAAAAACATGGAACGGACAGGAATGGAAAGTTGATGAGGTTGTTTCGGAACTGATCAGGAGCGGAAAGATTAAGCCCTGTATTGTAGTGGGTATATGGAACAATGGTGAATACAGGCACACCGAATACTTTCCGGAGAAAGCCCTTGGAGGGCTTGATGAAGAGGCGCGGGGTGAAATTGTCCGGAATTTTCTGAAGGACAGGCCACTGGCTGACGAATACCTGAAGTTCCTTGTCGGAGAACTGAAACCTTATATAGATTCACATTATTCTGTACTTACAGATCCGGAAAATACGGTTATAATGGGCTCCAGCATGGGCGGTCTGATCTCTCTCTATGCCCTCTGCGAGTACCCTGAAATATTCGGAAGGGCAGGCTGCCTCTCAACTCACTGGCCGATGATCAGCCCTGACTCAACAACATCCGCAACCGAAGTCCCTGTCGTTGCAGGCATGAGGCGGTACCTTTCTGAAAACCTGCCGGATCCGGAAAGGCACCGGGTATATTTTGACTATGGAACCGCTACTCTTGATTCGTTCTATGAACCTCATCAGATTCTCGTTGATGAGATCATGGCCACCGCCGGGTACGGCAAAGAGAACTGGATTACCATGAAATTCGAAGGTGCAGATCATTCAGAACAATCATGGTCTGCAAGGTTGGAAATGCCTCTGATATTCCTCCTGGGAACAGATGCCGGCGGGCAAATCCAATAAAGCTGTCAACACCGATGAAGACCTTAACTACTTTTGTCCTGGTTGTCCTGGCATCTTCTCTCATCAATGCCGGTAATGGCAATATTGGAAAGGAGAGGCCGGTGAATGTAATCCTGATCTATCTTGATGACATGGGTTACGGAGATCTTTCAATGACCGGTTCTGTCGGTTTCAGTACCCCAAATATAGACCGGATGGCAGACAGGGGTATTTTCTTTACCCACTATTATTCACCCCAGGCGGTATGCAGTGCATCGCGGGCAGGGATGCTCACGGGATGCTACCCCAACCGGATTGGCTTCAGCGGTGCTCTAGACCACCGCTCTTCATACGGAATCAGTGATGATGAGGAGACAATTGCCGAGGTGCTGAAGAAAAAGGGTTATGTCACTGCCATCTTCGGCAAATGGCATCTCGGCTGCCAGCCCCGGTTTCTCCCACTGAATCATGGGTTTGATAAGTTTTACGGCATTCCATATTCCCATGACATGTGGCCTGAACACCCGGCAATAAAAGACTATTTTCCGCCTCTTCCCCTATATGAAGACAATAGTGTCATAGCGACAAATCCTGATTATTCCCAATTTACTTCAGCCTTTACAATCAGGGCAGTTGAATTTATCCGCAGCAACAGGAACCGGCCCTTCTTCATCTATCTGCCTCATCCATTGCCGCATGTGCCGCTGGGTGCCTCTGATGGCTTCAAAGGCAGATCGGAGCAGGGTCTCTATGGAGATGTAATGATGGAGATAGACTGGAGTGTAGGAAGAATAATTGAGACCCTCCGGGAGATGAAAATAGAAAGAAACACGCTGATAATTTTCACATCAGATAACGGTCCCTGGATAAATTATGGAAATCATGCCGGCAGCACGGCAGGATTGCGTGAGGGGAAGGGTACAACATATGAGGGAGGACAACGGGTTCCCTGCATCATGCAATGGGAGGGGACCATTGAGGCCGGTACCGTAAGCAACAGACTTGTTGCCGGTATTGATCTCCTGCCGACAATAGCTGAGGCTGCCGGGGCACCGCTTCCGCAGAGGAAAATTGACGGTGTCAGCATGATGCCTGTGCTTAGGGGAGATCAGGCTGCAAATCCGAGAAAAACCTTTTGCTATTATTACCGGAGGAATAACCTGGAAGCGGTTACTGACGGAAGGTGGAAGCTGGTTTTTCCTCATAAGGGAAGGACATATGAAGGATTTCTCCCGGGTAATGACGGCAGGCCGGGAGATGTTAATGAAAATCAATGGTTTGATGGAGGACTTTACGATCTTGTAAGGGATCCGGGTGAAAGATATGATGTCAGTTCCATTTATCCTGATGTGGTCAGGAGACTTGAAGGCCTTGCTGATGAGGCCCGGGAGGATCTCGGGGATGATCTGACAGGTGCTGCGGGTCGCAACCGGAGGCAACCCGGAAGAGTCGAATAGTTGATCGTGATGCCGGGGGACGGGAGATCAGGAGGAGCTTTTTCCAAGCTTCCCTGCAAGAAAGCGGGCCGTATAGGAACTACCGCATTCAGCAAGCTGTTCCGGCGTCCCCTGGAATACCACATAACCTCCGTTTTCTCCCCCTTCCGGTCCGAGGTCGATCACCCAGTCTGAGCATTTGATCACTTCAACATTATGCTCAATGAGGATAACCGAGTGCCCGTGTTCAACCAGGGCATTCAGTGATTTCATAAGCTTGCTGATATCATGGAAATGGAGACCGGTTGTAGGTTCGTCAAAGATGAACAGCATTCTCTCGGTGCTCTTTTCCTGGCTGAGGTAATAAGCCAGCTTAACACGCTGACTCTCACCGCCGGAGAGGGTTGACGACGACTGTCCAAGCCGTACATATCCCAGTCCCACATCTGCCAGGGGGCGAAGCTTAGCTGCAATCCTGAGGCATGTTTTGTCTTTGTATTTACTGAAGAATCCGATGGCTTCATCTATGGTCATTTCGAGAACCTCATAGATATTCCGGCCATTGAATTTTACATCAAGGATATCTCTTTTGAACCGCATTCCCTTGCACGCTTCGCAGGTCAGTTCAACATCGGCCATGAACTGCATTTCCACCCTGATTACACCTTCTCCCTGGCATTCCTCGCACCGTCCGCCTTCAACGTTAAATGAAAAGTGGGCAGGCCTGAATCCTGCCTGTACGGCCGCCTGCTGTTCTGCAAACAGCTTGCGGATATCATCAAAAGCTTTCAGGTAGGTTACCGGGTTTGAGCGGCTTGATTTGCCGATCGGGTCCTGGTCAATAAGTTCTGTTGCTGTAATGCTGCTCAGATCTCCTTCCAGTGCTGCAAAGCGGCCCGGCCTGGTGCCGGTGGCTCCCAGCCTGGCAGATAGTGCATTAAAGAGGATGTCATGCACAAGTGTGCTTTTGCCTGAACCGCTTACCCCTGTCACCGTTGTAATAGTGCGGAGGGGGAACCTGACATCAATATCCTTGAGGTTATTCTCCCGTGCACCCCTTACACCTATATAACTATGCCATTTCCGGCGGAGGGCAGGGGTCTCTATTCGCATCGCACCGGTCATGTAGGCAGCTGTGAGCGAAGTGGTCTTCTTCGGAAAACTGACACTGCCCTGGTAAATTACCTCGCCACCGTGGATTCCTGCTGCAGGACCCATATCGATGATCTGGTCAGATGCCTTTATGATCTCCTCTTCATGCTCAACCACGATGACGGTGTTACCCAGGTCACGCAGTTCCTTCAGCACGTTGACCAGCAATGCGGTGTCGCGCGGGTGGAGCCCGATGCTGGGCTCGTCAAGGATATAGAGTGACCCTACGAGACTGCTGCCGAGGGATGTGGCCAGGTTGATACGCTGTGATTCTCCGCCGGAGAGCGTGTTCGAGAGCCTGTCAAGGGTAAGATAGGAGAGGCCCACATTCACGAGGAAACCCAGGCGCTGTTGTATCTCCTTCAGCAGGCGGCCGGCAATCTCCTTCTCTTCACCGTTAAGTACCAGATGATCGAAGAAACTGTGTGCCTCACTGACAGGCATGGAGGTGATCTCGGTCACTGACCTGCCACCCACCTTTACATAACCAGCCTCCTTTCGCAGCCGGTTACCCTCACATGAGGGGCATGTGCGCTTGCCCCTGTAACGGCTCAGCAGAACCCTGTACTGTATTTTATACTTTTTCTCTTCAAGATGCTCAAAGAAGCGGTTCAGGCCGAAGAAGTACCTGTTACCGTTCCATACCAGTGCTTTTTGTTCGGGAGTGAGCTTATACCATGGTTTGTGAATGGGGAAATCAAATTTGTCAGAACTGAAGATAAGCCTCTCCTTCCACTGCTTCATCGTCTCTCCCCTCCAGCAGGCTATTGCGTCATCATACACCGAGAGGTTCTCATCGGGAATGACCAGGTTTTCATCAATACCGATTATTTTTCCGTATCCTTCGCATACAGGGCATGCCCCCAGCGGAGAGTTGAAGCTGAACAGATGCTCAGTCGGCTCTTCAAAGGCAATGCCGTCCTCCTCAAACCTGTCGGAGAATCTTATTGTCTGCGTTGTCTCTTCGTCGGTCACCGTGAGACTGATCTCACCCCTTCCCGTCAGGAAGCCGGTCTGCACGGAGTCAGCGGTGCGGCTGAGGTCTTCATGGGTGTTGCCGGCGGCAAACCTGTCGATAATTATGTCTGCTGTCCGCAATGTTCCCATTAATTCAGCCGAACCTTCCTCATCAAGGCGTACCATACCCTTTTCGGTGCTGATCCGGTTGTACCCCTGCTGAATGAGAAACCTGGTGAACTCAGCCGGATTCACATTTTCCGGGACAGCCACGGGAGCTGTAAGTACCACCCGTGTTCCCGGTGTCAGAGTGGCAATGTAGTTAACAACGTCATCAACCGTATGGCGGCGAACCTCCCTTCCTGATACGGGGGATATGGTCCTCCCCACGCGGGCCCATAACAGCCTGAGATAATCATGTATCTCGGTTGAGGTGCCGACGGTTGACCTCGGGTTTCGGGTATTGACCTTCTGTTCAATTGCAATGGCGGGAGGGATGCCGTTTATAAAATCAACATCGGGTTTGTTCATCCTCCCCAGGAACTGCCTGGCATAGGAGGATAGACTCTCAACATACCGCCGCTGCCCCTCCGCATAGATGGTGTCAAAAGCCAGTGAAGACTTCCCTGAACCGGACACGCCGGAGATAACCACGAGGCTGTTCCTGGGTATCGAGAGGGAGATCTCCCTGAGGTTGTGAACACGCGCTCCCTTTATCTCAATGTTACCCTTCATTCAGCCTCCGTTGATAAGTTGCCAAAATTAATCATTTTGAAGTTACTATTTTTTGTTTTCTTTGTCTGAAGCAGAAATGAAACAAACGGGGAACCGATCCCGTATAAGTCAACAGTTAACAGAAAAAAAACAACAACGCAACAAAGGAGGGCCGCCTATCGTATAACTCTACCCGGAACCAAAACGAGTGTAAGTTATGAAGAGCAAAATGACCGATTATGAGCTTATTACAAGCTTCATGAGCGGTAACGAGAGAAGCATAGAGCTGCTCATCCTGCGTCACAAAAGTAAAGTCTATTCCTATATCAGCCTTTACATCCGAAACCGAGACCTGGCAGATGATATCTTCCAGGACACATTCCTGAAAGTGGTCCAGTCAATAAGGGCTGGCCGTTACCAGGATGACGGTAAATTCATCTCCTGGGTGATGAGGATAGCACACAACCTTATCATTGATCACTTCAGGCACGAAAAACAGATGGGTATTGTCCTCAATGACGATTATGAGACAGACCTGTTCAACTCGAAGAAGCTGACTGATGACAACGTGGAGGATGTGATGGTGCGCAGGCAGGTAATGCGTGATGTTAGGCGTCTTATCAACGGCCTTCCGGAGGATCAGCGTGAGGTGGTCATCATGAGGCACTATGCGGGAATGAGCTTCAAGGAAATAGCTGACATGACGGGAGTGAGCATCAACACCGCCCTGGGAAGGATGAGGTATGCCCTCATCAATATGCGGAAAATCATGACAGAAAAAAATATAACCCTTTCAATCGGCTGATACAATTTTTTGAGTAAGAGGGCGTTTTTCTCTTATGAGAACAGAAACGCCTATGGATAAGAATTCTACCCTCTTACTTTCATATTTTGAAATCACCAACACCCCGTCAGACCTGATAGCAGACGCTTTCGGCATTGATGCCGCCCTGAGCGTTCTTCTTCCTGACATGGATGATGTACCTTCAGAGGAGGTGATAGCCAGCCTGTTCGAGAAGATCAGGAAGGGGGCGGTGCACTGAACGACTTTCCTCAATTTTTAGATAGTTAGTCGGGGAACCGGCAGGCAAATCCTGTCCGGTTCTTCCTTTATCTGACGGCTGTCATGGTCAATCTTCCATGATTTTTTTACCTTAGCCCGACCCAATTCAGGCATTTATGAAAAGAACGATTGTTTACATGACAGCACTTGTGACCCTGCTGTGGTCATGCACTTCAAAACAGGAAAAGATGGAGAACAGAATGAATGATTTCATTTCGTCTTACGAGAAAACGGTAATCCCTCTGTACAAGGAATCAGCCCTTTCGTCATGGGATGCAAATGTTACAGGCACCGATGAGGCATGGGCAAGAAGTGAAAAAGCCTCACTGGCATATATCAGTTACTTTACGGATAAGGAGGCATTCGCCGAACTCAAGGAACTGAAAGAGTCAGGCATGGTGAAGGATTCAGTTCTTGCGAGGCAACTCGATGTAATTTACAACCAGTTCCTCGCCGGCCAGGTTGACACCTCTCTTCTTGCCGGGCAGGTCAGGATGGAAACGGAGATAACAAAGAAGTTCAACTCATTCAGGGCTGATGTTAACGGAAAGATGCTGAGTGACAATGAGGTGGAGGAAATTCTCCGTAACTCGACCAACTCCGTTGAGCTTAAGGCGGCATGGGAAGGTCACAAGATGATTGGCCCGGCCGTGGCTGATGACATAATAAGGCTGGTGAAGCACAGGAACAGGATAGCGCAGGAGCTTGGATTCAGCAACTACCACCAGATGAGTCTGAAGCTTTCAGGACAGGATCCTGAGGAGGTGACCGGAATTTTTGATGAGCTAGACAGCCTGACCAGAGGTTCATTTGCTGCTCTTAAAGGTGAAATAGACAATTACCATTCAAAACGTTACGGCATTCCGGCCGAAAGCCTGATGCCGTGGCACTACCAGAACAGGTATTTCCAGGAGGCACCGGAAATTTATTCGGTCGATTTTGACAGTTATTATGCCGATAAGGACCCGGTACAGCTGGCTTCCGCTTACTATGCATCAATCGGATTGCCGGTTGATTCCATCCTTGCCAGCAGCGATCTTTATGAGAAGCCCGGCAAGAACCAGCACGCATTTTCAACCGACATAGACAGGGAGGGTGATGTCCGCACCCTTGACAATATCAAGCCCGATTCCTACTGGATGAACACAATCATGCATGAGCTTGGTCACGGAGTCTATTCATACTACAATGACAGGTCGCTGCCGTTTGCACTCAGGGATGCTGCACACACATTCACCACGGAAGCTGTCGCCAACTTCTTCGGCAGGTATGCAACTGATCCCGCCTGGATGCAATACATGGGCATAATTGATGCAGATCAGGCAGGGAAGATTGCCGGTGATGCGTTCAATGCATTCAGATTGCAGCAGCTGGTCTTCAGCCGCTGGGCACAGGTTATGTACAGATTCGAGAAGGCAATGTATGAGAACCCGGACCAGGATCTCAACCAGCTATGGTGGGATACGGTTGAAAAATACCAGATGATGAAGAAACCTGAAGGCCGTGACATGCCTGACTGGGCAACCAAGATACACGTGGCCCTCTATCCATGCTATTACCACAACTACCTTCTCGGTGAACTGCTGGCATCACAGTTCGCAGGGTATATCAGCAGCAACCTGGTCACAGGTGACACAGGAGCTGATATGAAGGCCCTTGGAGAATTTTTTAGAACGAAGGTCTTCATGCCCGGGATGCGGTATGAGTGGAATGATATGATTGAAAGGGCGACAGGTGAAAAGCTGACGGCAAAGTATTACGCTTCTCAGGTTGTCGGTGAGAAATAACAATACATATACAAATAAGAAAACTAGTTTTCCTTATGGCACTGGAAAAAAGTAGTGACTTGCAGATGCCACCGGTCATTCCTTTCAGGATTTTCCCTGAGGTATTGTAATGATAAAATAACCTGTGGTTGCCAGGAAGTTGCGCAGGAATGGTATTGCGCCCATAAACCCTGGCAGCAGGCGGGGACGAAGTCCGAACTTGATTTCGAAGTTTGGGTTGATGAACCAGAGGGATTTCCTGACAACTGAGAATCCCTCTTTTTCTATTATCCTGTAGAACCTGCCAAGGTTTATCCCCGTATCCCTTATCTCCATAAGTCCTTCTATCCGTGCACGACTCTCCCCGGCTGCACGAAGAAGAAATCGGTAGATGAACCGGGGGAAAAGATGTATCCATGGCATTTTTGAAAGTACCCGGCTGTCACACACCTGCTGGTGCCCGCCGAAGGGATTGCACCAGGGAGGGAAGGCGATGAACAGCACTCCGCCAGGTGCCAGCAGGCTCTTAACGAAGGCGGTGAAGCGTGCCTGGTCATGTATATGCTCAAATACATCACGCATCATTATCAGGTCAAACTTCCCCGCAGAGCCGCAATCATATATGTCAGCAGCAATAAATTCCACCTTTTCTCCACCTGTAATCAGCGAGTAGAATCTGCGTGCATTTACGATCTTGTATTCCGATATGTCTATTCCTGTTACACGCGAGCAGCCCGCCTCAAGGAACGGCAACAGGTTTCCCCCCTCACCACATCCGATCTCGAGTACGGACACGGCAGGGGTGACGGGCATCACGGTCTCAATGAACGGAAGAACATGCTTCCGGGTTGTATGTGCCTGCTCCCTGAAATAAAGTTCCCTGTCAGTATGACGCTCATGCATGGGCCAAAAGTAAATTTTTTTTCCGTTTTTCTTGACTTTTATGTTTTTGTGTGATATCTTTGTGATATCATAATAATATCATAAACCATGAAAGAAGAAAGAATTTTCAAGGCATCATCAGGATATCTTTTCCTGATTATTGCACTCCTTGCCGTTGCTGCAACCATCTTTGCCTTCATTGGCGGGATTTACTGGCTGGGCAGCGTCCTGATCCTGGTTGACATCCTGCTTTTTGCAGGGTTAATGGTTGTCAACCCGAATGAATCGATGGTGATGGTGCTCTTCGGTGCTTACGGGGGCACAGTCAAGAAGAACGGGTTCTGGTGGAACATTCCGTTTTATTCCCGGAAGAAGATTTCTCTGCGTGCCCGCAACTTTGACAGTGAGCCCATCAAGGTTAATGACAAGAACGGCAACCCCATCAAGATAGGATTGGTTCTGGTCTGGAAGGTGGAAGACACGTACAAGGCTGCCTTTGACGTCGACAATTACGAGCATTTTGTACTTGTTCAGAGTGATGCTGCTTTACGAAAGCTTGCCGGACTCTATCCATATGACAACTGGGAGGGGCATGAGGAGGAGATTACCCTGCGCAGCGGAGGCGAAGAGGTCAATGATGAGCTTGAAAAGGAGATCAGTGAGAGGTTAAAGATAGCAGGCATCAATGTCATTGAGGCAAGAATCAACTACATCGCCTATGCTGAGGAGATTGCCGGCGCCATGCTTCGCCGCCAGCAGGCAGCCGCTGTTGTTGCTGCCAGGTTCAAGATTGTTGAAGGGGCTGTTTCGATGGTTGAAATGGCTCTGGAGCAGCTTTCAGAGAAGCATATCATTGATCTGGATGAAGAGAAGAAGGCTGCTATGGTGAGTAATCTTATGGTGGTGCTGTGCGGCGACAAGGATCCGAATCCTATAATCAATGCCGGAACGCTTCATCAGTAGTCATGCAGAAGAAATCTTTCGTCATACGCATTGATCCGGATAAGCTGAGTGCCATTGAGAAATGGGCCTCTGACGAGTTTCGCAGCACCAACGGTCAGATTGAATGGATCCTTGACCAGGCACTGCGCAAGTCCGGCAGGCTTCGTGACAACAGGGAAAAAACAAATCAGAAGAAAGATGAAAAGTGAAATGCCGATGATAAAGTATACCTGCCCGAAATGCGGCGGCAGGAAATACAGGCTAAGTGAGATAAGGGTAGCATACAGCCTCTTCACCCAGCTGTTTGATATTCAGGCCAGGAAGTACACTGCCATGACCTGCGAGAAATGCAGTTATACCGAGTTCTATAACGTTCCGGCAAGGAAAATCACGAGTGTATTTGATTTCTTTACAAGCAGTTGATGTCAGATATTGGCTAGACTGACGGAGCAGCAGGCAGCAATGCCTGCTGTTTCTGTCCTCAGCCGTCCGGTTCCGATATGGACCGGCAGATAACCGGCACTGATTGCCCCCTTTACCTCACCGGGGGTAAAATCGCCTTCAGGTCCGATGAGAATGGTCACATCATCGCCCCTGCCGAAGGCTTTCGTTATGGCGATCCTTTCAAATGAAGGATCGCAGGTGGCGATTATTTTTTTCCCTTCACAGGCTCTGGAAAGAAAACGTCCCAGGCTTTCCGGTTCTTCAAGCCGGGGCAGGAGGCAGCGGGCCGACTGCTTCATGGCTGCAACCATTATCCCCTCCAGTCTCTCCTTCCTGATTTTCTTCTTCTCCGAGCGGCTGCAGACAAGAGGGGTAATGACATCAATGCCTGTCTCTACCGCTTTTTCGATGAACCATTCGAGCCTGTCGTCATTCTTAAGTGGTGATATGGCGATATGAAGCCTGTAGGTACGCAGCGAGGGATCACTTCTTTCAGAGGTTACAGTCACGATCATCCCTTTTGGATCGTCTCCGGAGATCACTCCCTCATATAGTGTTCCCTTCCCGTCGGTAAAGGTTAGGCTGTCTCCCGGTTTCATACGCAGCACCCTCAGGCAATGGCCTGACTCCTCCCTGCTGAAGAGAGCCCTGCCGTCATCCACCTCTGCCGAATAAAAAATCTGCATATTGTCGCATGTTTGCACAAATTTATTGATTTTAGCATTGGCAAAAAAGGTTCTGCCTGATAATGAAGATAGGGATAATATCAGATACGCACGGTTGGATTGATCCGGCTGTTTATGAGCACTTTGCCAGTGTTGATGAGATATGGCATGCCGGTGACGCCGGCACTTCTGATGTGATAACGGAACTTGAGGCTTTCAGGCCCTTAAGGGCTGTCTGGGGTAACATTGACGGATTTGATGTAAGGAAAGTCACGAAGGAGTACCTGTTCTTCGGTGCGTCAGGAAAGAAGGTTCTTATGATTCACATAGGAGGTTACCCCGGGCATTATTCACCGCGTGCGATGGAACTTATCAGGGACCTGAGGCCTGATATTTTTGTCTGCGGCCATTCGCACATCGTGAAGGTGATATACGACAGGGACCTTAAGATGCTTTGCATAAATCCGGGTGCGGCAGGCCGGACAGGGATGCACAAGGTAATGACGATGCTCCGCTTCGCGATAGATGGGGAGAAGATCAGTGACATGGAGGTAATCGAGTTCGGCAGCAGGGGCCGCAGCCAGGGATTCTGATCAATGCTCATCGAAGCTGATGCCTGCAGTGCAACTGATCAATACTCATCGAAACTAATGCCGCCGCTTTCCATCCTCCGGATGAATCTCTGCACCCTGTCTGGCACCCCCAGGATATATTCAAAATCAACCCTTGAATTTGCTTTGGGATCGCGGCGCAGTTTCTCCTTGGTATCACTCAGAATATCATTGTAGGTCAGGTTGGAGGAGTAGCTCATGAGTATTCCCCTGAAATAGGAGAACCAGTACCAGGTGTTGTCACGGGCTTTCAGGTAAATATCGAGAAGATCGCCCGATCTCTTTCTCTGAAGTTCCACCCATCCGTCGACATAAACATTCAGCGGCTGATCGCCAATGAATCCTATTCCGATCTTTCCCTTTGAAATGAAGGAGAGGGTATAGGGGTTCCACTGCAGGGTGACATCATTCAGGAGCAGCTGTGAGGTGTACTCCCTGGGCAATGACCTGGCCACGCCGAAGAGCTGCAACTCCTCATTAAGCTTACTGGCAGCCTCTTCACCGAGCAGATCGCGCATTGCCTTCAGGTTGAATTCGGATGAGAGGTTGACCGTCCGTAATGTGGGATTTGATCTGATATCATCAGCCATTGCCCTGAGGGCTTCCGGGCTGAAATGAAATGAGAATCCCAGGATGGCACGTGCCTCCACCCTTGCAGAATCAGTGTTGTGAGTTATGTTGCCGGAACTGCTTACTTTGAGCAGGTCATAGTTGACCCCGAAATCTATTTTTCCCTCGCTGAGCAGCAGGCACATGTTCCTGTCAAATGTCACCATGTTTCCGTTCCTTTTCAGGTCAGCGAGTTTCTCCATTGAGGCTATGCGGTATCTCCCGCTTCCCCTGTCATAGAACATGTAGCCTTCTGAGCTGAGGAGAGGATTGTCACTCCAGGATTTCCTTTCCGAGAGGAAGGTGCCGTAAACACCTGCAGAATCAAGTGTAACGAATGTTCCGGAGAAGATCAGGTTGTCATTTATGTCACGTGGTTTGCTGCTGATGGGGATAAGGACATTTTTCGGGTCAATCTGGGAAGTGAATTTAACCTGGCGGCTGCTTATATTTTCGCAGTCAGTCACTATTCCAGCAGCACCGGTAAAGAGCAAATGCTCCCTGTCAGATCTGAGGGTCACATCGCCGGTGTATGTGAAGGCAGGACTAAGTGTGAAATTACGGTTGACAGAGATATACCCGGTTGCTTTTGTTGCCATTGTATCTACCCTTATCTCGCTGAAGTCGATCACCTGGCTGCTGCCATCCTCGCCAATATAGTCATACCTGCCTGAACCGCTGTAGTTTGCACTGCTCTCGATGTTAAGCCTGGCAGAATGGATAAGGTGTCTGTTGTTGACAGCAACAATGGCACTGTCAGTCTGCCTGATCCTTGCCCCACGATCAATGTACAGGACACCTCCTCCCGGTTGTATAAGAGCATCGGCGACGGGGACATAGTTTACATCTCTCACCATAAGATACTCATCCTTAAGGAAATATGAGGCTGTCCCCGACTGGAACTTAACAGTATCCTTCATATTGTTGGTAGAGAGGAATGTTGGTTTTTCCTCCCTTCCGGGTGGTACCTTCAGCAATTCGGAAGGTGACATCAGGGGCACAGCCTCCCTTCCTGCCTGTGACATATCCATGACTTTCCTCTCCATATCATAAACGAAGTTTGTCATCCTCGATATGTATTCAATTCCCGGGAGTACCACAAATGAAGAATCTGTGTTAAGTCTGAAGGTGGCCTTACGGCTTGCGAAATCAACATTTGTTCTGGCATCGCTTGCCACGAATCCGTACCCGCTTCCCCTGAGGGCTTTAAGGTAATAGTCTGATGAGTCAGCAATGAATGACATGGGTCTGAAGGAGAAGGTTTCGGAAGTGATCCGTGCATCATCTGTATTTATTTCGCCATAGCCTTTCATTATTTCAGGTGTAAGGATAAGTGTACCCTCCATTGAGGTGCCGTTGCCGAACATGGAGAAATTCTTTCCTTCACTGTTCATCGCGTACCATTCATCCTTGTCGGTCATCCACTGTATATCAACATCTTCGGAGTTAAGGACGGGAAATCTGCCAGCAGGGTCAGGCTTCATGTCAAACTTGTGTGCCCTTGTCAGCATGTAATCAGGAAAAAAGCGGAAAGTGTCAGCCACGGCAGTGGCAGTCATATGCTCAACCCTGCCGCTGCCTATCAGTCCTGAATTGCTCATGCTCAGGTGATTAAAAAGCCTTCCCCTCCCGTTGTAGATAGGAATCCCTTCAGATGGTATTGTCATGGAAAATCCCAGTGAGGTGTCAGGCTGGACTGTGAGGGTCTGGCGCATAGGTTCAATTATTCCTCCTCCGATAAACTCACCGGCCAGGGACATGTCATCATTGGTATAGTGGTCAATGTTTGTATAGGTGAACGGATCAAGTTTGAAATAGAATCTTTCTTTCGGATATAGTCCATCAAGATTGGTTATCTCATCATAGAAAATATATGAATCTGTTGTTGAATTGATTATGGGGTATTGCTTCAGGCTTTTAAGGCCTGACTTGTTCCCTGGTTCATCAATCTGGAGCCTGGCGGAGGCAAGTTCAATGATGTTGTCAATTCTCCTTATCACAGGTCTTCCGAAAGCATCACGTTCGCCGGTTTCCACAGCAATTTTGATTGAATCTATTTTTTCAAGCCTTATATTGAAGGTATCATAGTTGAATGAAAATTTCTTCCCGTAGATCGTAAAGAGTCCGGCCTGCACTATTCCGTCAAAGCTGATGGATCTGTTTTCTCCAACGGTCAGATGGCCTCTGTATGGACGGATGGCGACGTTCTGGGAGTCGCTCAGCGATACTCCCCGCACGCCCCAGATATCTATTGTATTGTCTTTCAGGTTGAGTATGGCGTTTTCCTCTGCATCCCTTGTCTCGCTGTGAATGGTGATGGCATCATAGTCCTTCTTTTTTGCGAATGATGCGATATAGTCATCCACCTTGGGTTTGATGGCCACCTCGTTGAAATTTCTGTCATAAAAGAGGAATCCGTTGTTTGCCAGCTCAATGCAGAGTGCTGTTGCCTGCTCTACAGGCATCCGCATCCATTTTGCAAACCCCTCCACAGGGAAAACGTCAAAGCCATATTCCCTGGCATAGTCACGTATACGGTACAGGGGATGAACATCATCCAGCCTCATCAGCCTGAAGAAATTTGCCTCATTGTAAAAGGATACCGATTCGAATTTTGCCGCCCCTATCGATGATCCCCTTGATCTTGACATCGTAATATAAGGCTGATTCATATTCCATGAGAGGTGTTCAAAATAGAGGTCCATGCCATGGTAAGAATCAAAATAGGGGCTTCGTGACAGTGGACTGGTGGTCCGTGACATGCTTACCTCCCTGGTTCGGGTGTTGTATGAGAAGCCGAGGTTGGAGTGGTATATTGAATCGGTTCCCAGGTAAAAGGTGGGAGATGACTCATTGCTGGTTATTGAATTCTGTGATAGGATAAAGTTCCGCGAGGTGATTTTGACGGCGAGGGTATCATTACGGTGAAGCTTTACGCTTGCCGGGAACCAGTTTGAACCGGTACCGCGGACAATGGCTCCCTCAAGTGCCAGTCCGCCCTCATAGTCAACCCCCTTGTAGATCTCATCAATAAAGAACCTTGTCTCATAAGTCTCGAAACGGGGCATGGTTGCCTTTTCCGGTGAAATTATTTCAACAGCCCTGTCTGTCAGGCGGCCCGGGACCGGCTCCCTGAAGTAGGTGGGATGTGTCAGGAGTGCCGAGTCACATGTGTACTCGCTTTTTGTGACGTCAATGTTAAAATCGGAGATCCTGGCATAAACGACAGATGGGTCATATCCTGCCTTTTCCCAGGTAACCAGTCCGTCGCGGCAATGGAGGAGAAAAAGATCCGGGAAGTAGGTTCCTGTGAAGTTGAGGATGGAAGTGCTGTCCTTGCCAAGGAAAGCGGTGAGGGTGACAGCTTCAATTTCAACCTTCAGTACTGTGTCACGTGCAAATTCCACTTTTCCGTCACGGGCTTTCCACCGCACTGAACCTGCGGAATAGATCGTGTTATCAACCAGCAGAAGACCTGTTACTTCGATATACTTTTCAATTGATGCATTCGGGAATCGCGGGTCAAAGACCATTTCACTGAGGCCGTCAAGCCATGCATCAATGCCATCCTGCTTCTGATCAGTCTCAATGAAGTCAGTCAGTGTCCTTGCGAAGAAAATAAACCCAGGCACCTGGCTGATCCTGCGCCCTCTCAGCTGGCTGGCGACATTGACGATTCTCTCCTTTACGGGTCCTGAATATGTGGTACTGTCATACAGCGATATGAAAAGATCCACCTCAGCCTTTTGCGACTTGTTAACCAGTGTTCCCATAAATGCCGTCAGCTCTGCTGTGAAAGTTGCGGTGTCACCGGAGAACTGCTGGGTAATCTGGGCTGACATCTCCAATGAGATGGCAGCAGCAGCTAGGAAGGTGATGATGATCTTCCTCATATCGGTATCAGAGGGCTTTAACAATATTGCAGAACTCCTCCTTCAATAGTGAAGCTCCACCTATCAGGCCTCCGTCAACGTCAGGATTGGCGAAAAGCTCGGCGGCGTTTGATGCCTTGCAGCTGCCCCCGTAGAGAATGGTTGTTTCGTCCGCCATTCCGGTACCGTATTTCTCTCTGACCAGGTTTCGTATGAAAGCATGCATTTCCTGTGCCTGTGCCGGGCTGGCGGTTACGCCGGTTCCGATGGCCCATACCGGTTCATATGCGATAATGCACTTGCTGAAATCTTCCGGGGAGAGTACAAAGAGTCCATTTTCCAGCTGACGCCTGACGACTTCAAAGTGAATTTTCCCTTCCCTTTCGGCAAGAACCTCTCCGCAGCAGAATATCACCATGAGTCCGTTCCGTAGTGCTTCTGCGGTCTTGGCGGCAAGCAGCCCGTCTGTTTCACCATAATATGTGCGCCTCTCGGAGTGACCTATTATGACGCTTCCGGCTCCCGTGCTTTTTATCATTGCCGCTGACACCTCTCCGGTGAAGGCACCTGAACTGTGATCATTGCAGTTCTGGGCACCGGAACTCAATCCCTCTGCTGTCAGCAATTTGCTGACAAGGCTGAGGTGAATGAATGGCGTGCAGAGAATCACTTTCCTTCCATTGAGCGGATTGGTGATGAAGTGACTGTTGATATCTTCTGCAAGTGTCAGACCATCATTCAGTTTCATATTCATTTTCCAGTTTCCTGCAACTATTTTCTTTCTCATAATGCTGGTTTATTGTTAGAGTTTTGAAATTGTGAGTTCTTCATGTTTTTAACCTGAACGGAAGGGTGAGGGCGACAAAGAGCAGCACTGCAAGGATTGCCGCGATTGCAGCAAGCCTGTTTCCGGCAGCTTCCTGCGACCGAAACGCAAGTGCATTGAGGTCACCCACAAACCTGTCATTGTCCGGGAGATTGTGGTATGACCATTTTGCCGCAACCGTTCCGTTGTTTATCAGCACAAATCCCGGATTCGACCGAATTATGGTTTTCAGGGTAATTTCATCAGCATAAAGTGAGCTGAAGCCGGTTACAAGCGGAGCAGCCTCAGCTGGCGTTGTCGCTGTAACTATATGGAAATCAACTCCTTTTTTCTGGAGTTCCATGCCGAGGTTGTACCCCTTCATCAGTCCGTCGCGGTCCGCATCCTCAAGCCTGCGGGCAACCATCAGGAGAACGGAGCCCTGATGCCTGGTCACCTGGTCAGTCATATCAATTCCGTGCTGGGTAATAAGGGTAAAGTCGTGTATCAGCGGAACATATCCCCTGGATATCAGCACCGATTTCTGGTCGACAAATTTCCAGGTAGTATCATCTGCGGGGTAGTCATTGAGGGTGAACTCCTGCTGCACGCCATCCTTTTCATAGATGAATCTGATATCATATTTGTCCGGTTCCGCATCTGGCGGCACCGCCATTGCTTCGGCAATATTCGTTCCGACTTTGTAGGGTCTGAAATCAATCGCAGGAAGCCAGGCTATATTCATTCTGATGAACAGAAGGAAAATGAAAATACAGGCTATAGTGAAGTTCATTCCTGTCTTCATGGACATGACGCCTGTCATATCGTCCCTGCGCAGTAAGACAAATACCACCGGGACCGTTATGATGATATTCTTGATGAAGGTTTGCCAGTTGGTAAGTATGATTGCGTCCCCAAAGCATCCGCAGTCAGACACCGGGTTCCAGAGGGCAAGGATAAGGGTAAGCGGGGTGAAGAGGGCCATGAAGATGGCGGCCATCCAGGAGGCGGGCTTCACCAGTGCACCTGAAAGGAGCATCATCCCCGTGACAAATTCGAAAAGGCAAAGGAGGATTGAAAGGGGAAGCGCCAGATCATCGAGGAAACCCATCCTGAAAGCTGCAAAGTAATCACCCAGCTTAAAGGCGGTGCCCATTGGGTCAATCCCTTTCACAAAACCTGAAAATACAAAAACTATTCCTGTGACAATCCTGGCAATTTGTGTCAGTAACTTCATCTTAGGATATTTTTTTCTCTGAGTTTGTCAAGTATCAATCCGAAAATTACTTCAGGCGCAGCCATACTGTTTTCTGAATCCTGGCAGTCGATTACCTGAAGTTTTTCGTCATTTGCGGCGACCTCAATGTAGATGTCACGAACCCTTTTCTGAAAGGCGAGGCTGCTCTCATGAATATCTGCACTTCCCAGCAGGTAGCTTCTGTCGTCTCCCTGCCTCCTGTTCTTAAGTTTCTCTTCAGTAAACCTGAAAGGAACATCCAGGAAGATGTTTATATCAGGCTTTGGAATTGCAAAGTGGACGAACTCCAGGTTCATTATCCAGTCTTTCAGTCTTTTCACCTCTGGTTCACTGTTCATCTTTGCGCACTGGTAGGCGATGTTGGAATAAGTATAACGGTCCAGAATAACGAAGTATTTCTCTTCGAGCCATGTTTCTATCATGGGTGCGGCATCTTTCCTGTCTCCGGCGTACAGCATTGCAACCAGGTAAGGATCAACACTGTCAATGTTGCCGAACTCTCCCCTCAGGAACCGGGCGATAAGTTCGCCGAAGTAGGGGGCGTCGGTCCTCGGAAAGTGGATATACCTGCACTGCAGGTTCCGCTCTGCAAACCACTCCTTTAGAAGCGAGATCTGGGTAGATTTGCCTGCGCCGTCAAGTCCTTCTATTACAATTAGTTTCATATTATCAGGTAAATTTTCAGCCGCGGACGAAGTGCTCCATTGTGTATGGTATCTCCATTGAGAGTTCCACGAGCCCGGCAACAGATCCGTTTTCATACCATGGTGCCTGGAAGATCAATTTTTTTACGCCCCCCTTTTCAATCGTGTAGCAATTGGCTTTTTCTGTATCCAGTATCCGGAGTATTTTATTCCATGATTCAGGTTTGTGGCAATCCTTCAGGCTGGAGCCCTCCAGGGTTTTCCCTCCCTGTTCAGAAAAGGTGGAGGCTGATTTGCCATTCATATAGACTATATTTCCCGACCTGTCAGATACTGTTATTGCCACTCCGAGTTCTTCTGCCCAGTTGATGCTGTTCATTTGAAGTCATTGAAATTACAGAAAGCAAATATACTTATTTTGGCTTCATCGCAGTGGTGTCAGAGGCGGCTGAGCCGCAGCATTGAGTATCTTTGCGGTAAAATCAGGTTTAAGCATGATGATAAATGTCAGGGGGAGATTAATGGATCTCTCGCGGCCCCGGGTGATGGGAATAATCAACATTACTGACAACTCCTTTTATCCGGGAAGCCGGTACAGGGAAGACAGGGACATAATTATGGTTGCAGGGCGTATGCTGGATGAGGGGGCGGACATCATAGACATCGGGGGATGCTCCACACGTCCCGGTTCTGAGGAGGTGCCGGAGCCTGTGGAGAGAGAGCGGGCCTGCAGGGCAACGGAGCTTATACTGGGAAGGTTTCCTGATGCGGTGATTTCGGTTGATACATACCGTGCATCGGTGGCGGAAGCTGCGGTGAAAGGGTCAGGGGGAGCAATAATCAATGACATTTCCGGAGGTATGATGGATGAGGCCATGTTTCCCCTGGTGATCAGTATGAATGTGCCATATATCCTGATGCATATGCAGGGAACACCACGGACCATGCAGGAAAACCCAGCATATGATGATGTGGTTTCAGAGATTCTTTCATGGTTCGGGAGCCGGATTGCACCTCTCCGGGCTGCCGGAGTAAGGGATATCATTCTTGACCCAGGATTCGGCTTCGGAAAGAATGCCGATCATAACTTCACCATGCTGCGCAGGTTTTCAGAGTTCAGGGTTGCAGGACTGCCACTGCTTGCAGGCCTTTCCCGCAAGTCAATGATCTGGAAGACACTGGACATTACGGCTGATGAGGCGCTCAACGGAACCACCGCGCTCAATATGGCTGCACTGATGAACGGGGCATCCATCCTCAGGGTTCATGATGTGCGGGAGGCACGGCAGGCAGTAACCCTTTTTGAAAAGATGTTCCCGGCAGGTAGCCTATTTGATCATTATTCTTAAATTTGTCGGTCACCTCACGCTGAGAAATGTTTCAGATCACAGTCCTGGATATCATCGATATTTTTATGGTAGCAATAATTTTCTACCAGCTGTATCGTCTTATCAGGGGAACAGCGGCATTCAGCATATTCCTGGGAATTTTCTTTGTCTATCTCTTCTGGCTGGTTGTCAAGGCTCTCAATATGGAACTTATCAGCGCCATTATCGGCCAGGTGATAGGGGTGGGGGTAATAGCGCTTATTATTGTATTCCAGCAGGAGATACGAAGGTTCCTGCTTGCCATCGGCAACAGGTACATGAGCCGCAACAGGTTTTCCTTTGACAGGTATTTTCCTTCAGGCGGGGTTGACCAGTCAGCCAGCCAGATCGTGGAGGAGATTGTCCATGCCGTTGAGTCAATGGCACAGTCGCGTACCGGCGCACTCATAGCAATCGGACGGACCAGCCTTCTGGATATCTATTCTGACGGAGGTGAGCTTCTGAATGCCCTTGTCACCGATGAGCTTCTCAAGACCATATTTTACAAGGGGTCACCTCTTCATGACGGGGCTGTGCTGATACAGAACGGTAAGATCTTTGCTGCACGTTGTCCGCTGCCATCAACGGATCAGACAGGGCTGCCGGCACGGTTCGGGATGAGGCACAGGGCAGGAATCGGACTTACCGAACAGACTGATGCCATAGTCATCATTGTATCCGAGGAGAGAGGACGGATATCCGTTGCCGATGCCGGGAAGATACAGGAGGATGTGACACCCAACGAGCTCCGGCAGCTGCTGCTGACGCTCCGGATCTGACCTCTATTTCACGTCAGTTCCTGCCGCAGGTACATACCTGATGTCAATCGTACCTTAAACTCAGATCTATGATATTGTCATAGACATACCAGCATGGCTCCTCACAGGTTGTTTCATCATACCTGATTTTAGGGCAGGCTCCGGCAGTGGAGACATAATTCCGTCCGTTGTACCTGAATTCAAGCGTTGCTGAATAATCCTTGTATAGAATCGCACGGTAGTAAATCAGAGCGTTCTGATCAATGATGCTGTATTTTTCAATGATGATCCCGTCACTGACCGGGCCTTCATACAGCGTTACAACGGGGCTTTCCATAAAGCGATCCTGGTCACGAATATCTATCCTGAGGACTATATTATAGTCTTCAGAGGTGTAGCACTGGGTGCAATCAGTCAGGTACCCTTCCTCGCATGAGAAGAGCATCAGTATCATTATTGTGAGTAAAATGCTAGTTCTGCTCATAGTTGTACAGTCTGAGCTTTTTTATTGAGAAGTTGTCCCCGGGGCGTGAAAAGGAATAGGCAGCCCTGAGCGATATCCAGATTGGTCCTGCCCTGTAAAATGGCATTCTGATGTATGACAGGCCTGCACTGAGTCCCAGGCTGCGGATGCCTATGCCCAGGTCTGCAGACGGAATCAGGTGGAACCCGTCATCAGGGCGGTCCTGAGTCCCTTCATAAAGGGAGTGGAACCTGTATCCGATACCAAGGGACGGTACAAATCTGATAATCAATTCACTGGGTTGCGGACTCAGAGGGATTTCCATGAAGATGCCAGTGCAGATCAATGTGGATCTGAACTGGTACTGGTAATAAACATCGTCATCTCCGCGTAAAAGCAGGCGCTGATTCAACGGGTTGGCAGCAGCGCCTATGGTTATACCTGTACGCATTCCCGGGTCTTTTACTGATACTGCGGCTCCGGCCATACTGTAAACAGGAGAGATAAGGCCCCCGGCCGAGACAGAGAGTTCGTTGAATGAAAAAATTCTCTTCGCTTCAATCCCCCGGTCTTGCATCATGCGAAGTATGTCATGCTGCCCGAAGGTATTTGCAAGGTTTACAGCACCGGCATCTGTCCGGGTCCCGGTATTCCAGCGGTTACCCTTATCAAGAAGGTACCTGACAGATTCCTTTTGCGAGGAGATGACACCGCAGCCCAGTGCGTCTGCTCCTTCATTGTTTACGGCGTAAAGGTCGGCTCCCGCGTCAATAAGCATACCCATCATAAGGGTATCGCCCTTTTGCGAAGCTGACATGAGGGGTGTATATCCCCTGAGGTCTCTGGTATTGGGATCAGCACCCGACTGCAGAAGGAGATCAACAATATCATGATATCCTAAGAATACCCCTGTCATTAGCGGAGTATTACCTTCATTGTCATACAATTCCGTAGGGGAGTCATAGTAAAGCAACATATCGGTAATCCCGAAGTTGCCAAGAGCTGCAGCGTGATGCAGCGGTGCCGATTTATGTCTGTCTCCCCTGATGACTGACGCACCGTAACGGATCAGTTTCTCGGCTATGACGAGGTAGTTTGCCCTGACGGCAGTGATCAGAGGTGTATTGCCGTACATGTCATCCAGATCCGGATCAGCTCCAAGCAGGAGAAGTATTTCAACTGCCTCCCATTTTTCTGAGCTCACAGCATAATGAAGCGGTCTTGCCGTTCTTCCCGTGAAATTATTCACATCCGCACCCCTGATAAACAATCGGATGATTTCATTGCATGCACCCAGTGATGCTGCAATCTGCAAGTTCAGATTGTCTGCTTCATCTTCGTATTGCAGGTAGGAGGAAGTATCGACGAAAACAATGTAGGAGTTGTACTCCTCCAGTATCTCCTTGATCCTGTTGGTTATAGAATCCAGCGCAAGTGAATCTGTCTGTCCCCTGACGTTAAGACTGCAGGCCAGCAAAATCGCAATTATCAGTGCATTCCTGGGTGAAGGAGTCATAATTACAAATTTAGTTTCTGTTTCTCAGCCCGCCTATCATGTTGATATTTTTTTTCACCGGTTGAGAAAATTGGCTCAGAGAGAAGGGATGAGTGGGATAATATCCTATTTTTACCGCCGTTTAATTCTGTGAATTACTTTATGAACCGGCTGGCGAAACCAATGCGAATTCTTATAATCATATCCCTTGTGCTGTTTCTTTTCGTTCCCAGGGTTGGCACGGAACAGGTTGCCATAATAGGCGGCCACTGGGTTCCATCCAATCTGCGGATTGACAACACACTCACTGACAGCGAAATGTTTGAAACTGCTGAAAAGGGGGTGGAGTGGTTTATGAGGAACTGGGACATAAAAGGTGCATCTGTGGCTGTTGCGAGGGAAGGAAAGCTTCTTTATGCGCGGGGATTCGGTTATGCTTCCCTTTCAGACTCCCTGCCGGTGGAGCCTTATCACAGGTTCCGTGTGGCAAGTGTTTCAAAGCTTGTTACGGCTGTGGCAGTAATGAAGCTCCAGGAGGAGGGCAGGCTCTCTGTGAACGATAAAGTCTTTGGCCCCGGCGCGATCCTGGACGATACCCTGTTTGCCCATCCAAAGGATCGCCGGGTTTTTGATATCACGGTGGGTCATCTCCTGTCACATGAGGCTGGATGGTCACAGCGTTATGGAGATCAGATGTTTATGCCGGAGGTGGTATCGCGTACACTTGATATTCCCATGCCCGTTGACCTCAAGGCCATCATAAGGTTTGCCCTGAGCAAGAACCTTCATTTCACACCCGGTACCGGGCAATCATACAGCAATCTTGGATACAGCATCCTGGGCCTGGTCATTGAAGCGGCTTCAGGAATGGATTATGAGACCTACTGCACGAAAAAGATACTTGAACCGCTGGGGATATATGATATGGCACTGGGTCATAATTTCCCCGAGGAGGCGCTTCCGCTGGAAGTTTCTTACCATGAGGTGGATAATGCTCCCCTTAAACCGGCAGTGGACGGCTCAGACAGGATGGTGCCAGCCAGCAGGGGAGGGAATGATATTGAAGCACTTGGCGCTGCAGGAGGCTGGGTGGCAACAGCCCCTGACCTGATGAGGCTTCTGCTGGCGGTTGACGGATTCGATCATCCGCGTGATATACTCTCACCTGAGAGCATTGAATACATGACGGATGTATACAACGGCTTTGCCCCTATAGGGTGGAGGGCCACACTTACCAACGGAACGTGGTGGCGTACCGGTTCATTTCCCGGCACTACTGCCATGATGAAAAGAATGCCTGACGGCACTGCATGGGTAGTACTTATGAACAGCAGCGGATGGAATGGCCCGGAACTTACATCTGACATAGATAATATGATGTCCAGGTTCCTCCAGAGAGTCAACCAGTGGCCAGAAACGGACCTGTTCAGCTATTCTGCACCGGTGCCACTCAGATTCTGAAAAGAGACAACTTTTTTGCAAGCTTCTAACAACCAGCCAGGTGTGTTTTACTGTTAACGTAAATATTGTCAGGGAGGAGCTCGAAGAGCGTTACGGCAGTGAACTGATAGATCACGACAAATACCGGCCGAGTTACTATTACCATGCCTACAGCCTGCCTTCCATGCCGGTGGTATGCTCTGACCGCAATTCAGGCATAAGGCTTTTCAGGTGGGGACTGATACCTTCCTGGGTGGCTGACGAGAGTGAGGCAAACGACATAATGCTGAAGACCTTTAATGCCCGCTCAGAGACAATCTCGACAAAGCCTGCCTTCAGGGATTCCTTCGCATCCAGAAGGTGCCTGGTCCCGGTGCGCGGCTTTTTCGAGTGGCAACATCTCGGCGGAAGGAAGATACCGTGGTATATCAGACTGGAAGGGGAGGAGATCTTTTCACTTGCAGGCATCTGGGATTCATGGGCATTAAAGGGGGGAATGACGCTGAATACCTTCTCGGTGGTCACCACCCGTGCCAACCCGCTGATGGAGGAGATCCACAATACAAAGAGGCGGATGCCGGTCATTCTTCCTGCCTCTCTTGAAGGACTCTGGCTCAGTGAAGGGACGGCGGATGATGCTCTTGCTGCCCTGATGGAACCGGTGGAGTCAGGCATGCTTTCGGCGCATACAGTCAGCCCTCTTATAACAAATGCACGGGCTGACCGAAACAGGCCGGAACTGATCCAGCCATACAACTACCCTGTACAGGGAACCCTTTTCTGATAAATTCAGTTTTGTGATACGAAGACGAAGGTGAGGAATCCTCCCTGCCTTTCGGGAGCACTCTGGTCTGCATTGAACCTTGACTTGAAGGCATGCTCCACAGCCGTCTCAATCAGGCATGGGTCCTTCGTGCTTGAGAGCTTCGATGCAGGCTCCGCTTTGAGAACATTACCACCGCGGTCAACAACTATTGCCAGCGTTATCTGACCGGCTCCCTCACATTTGTAGATGGGTATCGGCAAATAAACGTGATGACGCCCTGCCAGATCATAGAAGATCCTGGTAGGACCCCTGAATGTGCCCTGCTCCTGCGGCTTCTCATCCTTCTCCGTGACTTTCGGCTTAATCTCTTCCTTTGGCCCTGCTATCTCCTCCATCCCGGCTTCTTCTGCCAACTTCTCCTGGTCAATGAAATTCTTTTCATTCAGGAGGCCGCTTTTGATCATCTCCTCCTTGACCATGTTCTCATACTCCTTAGGATCGATGTCCAACGGCTTGTCGGCGATGTTCTTTATTATATTCAGCATCTCTTCCGGACTGATACCCTGAAACTGATCGCTTTTGGCTAGTTCCATAGCCTTCTCCATTTCCGGATCAGGCAATTCTTCATCAAAGGTGAGTATGATCTCGGCAGCTATCTCACGCTGCAGGGCTGAGATTTTTACAGACATAAAGATCACAGCCACAGTCAGATGTATGATGATTGTGGCCATAATTGCAGTAAAAGTGATCTCAAACCTGTTCATCAGGGGCGAAATTAAGAATAAATGTTACTCTGCCCTCCCTTATACGTCAGAATTGTGCCGTCAGTTTCAGGTTCAGGCTTCTTCTTGTGAGATAGTTGGGCACGGCATATTCCCTTGACTGGCCCTGGCTGTTCCTCACAGTACGTATCCAGGTATAGGAGATAGTGTTCCGTATGTCTGCCAGGTTGTAAAACTCTATCCCTGCCACCAGTTCACGGATGAAGGTCTCTCTTTTATTTTCCGTATTTGCGTTAATTACTTTGGATAACCCGATATCAATACGCCGGTATGGGGGCATCCTGAACCAGATATCCCACTGTTCTCTGCCGGGAGGGGATGTGGGTATGCCGGTTCCTGCGGTTATGTTAATATGTGCCCTGAAGTCGGGGCGTCCCGGCAGGTAATCCTGGAAGAAAATGCTGAAGTGCACCCTCTGGTCAAAGGGGGCTGGGTACCAGCCTGTGTTCAGGGAGGGGATACGGAGTTCTGATTTCATGAGAGAGAGGCTGAACCACGACTCGACTCCCGGGACGAACTCGCCGTTGACCCTCATGTCAATTCCGGCCGAGTAGCCTTCTGCGATATTGCCTCCGTAGTAAATCAGCCTTACATTGTCTGTCTTGTATGGTATCTGGCGGTCAAACAGTTTGCCGTATGCTTCTGCTGTGAACCTGAATGGCCGGCCCCATGCCGTAAAGTCATACCGGGCACCTGCAGTCAGGTGCCATGAACGCTGTGCACTGAGCCGTGTTTCGGCCTCATTCTCCCCGGTAATTAGTTCACGTCCGCCAGGAGGCTGATGGTAGGAACCGGCTGCCAGATAGACTGAGAACCGTCCAGTCATCTCTGCCTTAAGCGATAATCGCGGGGAGATCAGCAGTTCATTGCTGTAGGTGTCATATGATGATCTGAGTCCGGCGTTAAGGTCGAATGACCTTCCAGCAATCTTGAATCCGGTGCGGCTGATGATCCACCCCCCGGCTTTCAGGCTTCTCGCTGTCAGGGATGACCGGAGGCTGCTGGTAAGCATCAGTCCTTCACCTGTATCTCCAAGGGTATAGCCTGCTGAGTCAACCCTTAGCCATTCATTGCGGTACAGGTCATAATTGCTTTGACTGGCTGTGGCTCCCCACTCAAGTCCGTTCCTTCCTCTGGTGACTGAGCTGCGGTATGAGATGACTGTAACCGCACTCCGGAATGAATTCCTGGCGTGCGACAGCCAGCTGCCGGCACCGGCGTTGAGCAGTGTATCCGGGTTGTTTTCGCTCCCTTCGTTCCTGTCAAGTGAGGAGAGACTGTATGCTCCTCTTATGTCATAGCTTTCATTTTCACCCGTTATAGTGGACGAAAGGATCATCTTTGACCTGAAGTTATCGTTATGCTTAATTTCAAGGCTTATAGCACCGCCGCCGCTGTCATACCTGTCACGTTCTCCTCCCTCGAAAAATGCATAAAGGCGATATGCGTTCTCAATGGTACCGAAGGTTGTGGTCTGGCTCCTGGGGATAAAGGTATATCTGTTCATTGAGCCCCAGACGGAGAGGCTGAGCCTGGTGCGATGGTCAGGCTGGTATCCGCCGGTTGCCTGCACATCTGCAAAATGAGGCCTGTACGCACCCCTGGCGTCAAGGCTGCCAAGCAGGATGGCGTTGGAGCGGTACCTGGCGCCGGCGATAAACCAAAACCGGTCATCCTGACTTCTTGCCCCTGCATGAGCAGATGATGTAAGAAGACTTATTGAAAGCGATCCCTCTTTTTCCTCCGGTTCCCTGTACGTAATGTCAAGCACCGATGACATCCTGTCTCCGTATGAAGCGCTGAATCCACCCGGAGAGAAATTCACCGAGGCGGCAAGGTCAGGATTGATCCTGCTCAGACCCTCCTGCTGGCCTGTTCGGATAAGGTAGGGGCGATATACCTCAATATCATTGATATATACCAGGTTTTCGTCATAACTGCCGCCCCTTACCGAATAGGCCGAGCTCAATTCACTGAAAGATGAGACGCCAGGCAGTGTGGCAACAGCCGCCTCAATGCCACCGCTTACCGAAGGTATCACGACTCCTGCCACAGGAGGGATTCCGGTTACCGTAACATTATCCGGACGTACCGCCTTAACTTCAATTCCTGGTATTCCGATTGTCCCGGGCCGGAGTACCACCCTTATTCCTTCCAATGACCCGGGAGTGGTCAGGGTGAGCGTGTCGGAAAGGAAACCCAGGCAGGAGAACACAATTGTAACACCCCCAGGTTTATCCTTATCCAGGAAAAGTACAAACGTACCATCTTCACCGGTGACGGTGCCCCTGGCCGCTGAAAGGAGGAATACTGCGGCCCCATTGACTGCAACACCAGAAGTGTCAGTGACCGTGCCGCTTATCATCTTCTCCTGCCCCATGAGAAGAGGGGCGGGCATAATCGCTGACAACAATAAAAAAGTTAAGAGTCTTATTGCCGAAGACCTCGTCATCAGTCACTCTTTTTTTTCTTGCGGCTCTTTATTTTTTTCGGTTTGGAGACCCTGGAAGGCTCATTTTTCAGCATTCCGTCCTTTACCCCTTTTACGAACTTCTGCCAGGCAAAAGGATTGAGCAGGTTATTTGCAGGCAACTGGCCCCTGGTATACAGATTGTCAGACATCTGCTGCATGGTAAAGCGGTATGCTTCTCCTGCGGTGGGTGACATGTCACTCCAGATCTGCTGCTGCACCATGGCCAGGTTGTAGGCAAGGTTATCCATCAGCGGGTCAGTCGGCCTGTTCTCCAGCACAGCCCTCTTGAATTCCGAATAGGTCTTCCACGGCAACACCAGTACCTCACCAATCTGGATGGTGTCGGTGACCATAATCACATCGGTTATATAGTGGTCTCCGGTGGTGGTAACGGGAATTGTCAGCAGGGTCGGTTTGTAACCGATAGCACTGAAAAATACAGTATCGCCCGGGGCGCTTATTATGGAAAATATTCCCCGGTGGTCACTGGCAGCGCCGCGACGCAGATGTTTAGAATAGATGCTAACATCAGGAACAATGTATCCCCTTTCGTCAGCGGTCATTCCGTCAATCTGAATGTACTTTCTTTCCCCGCCCTGGGCACCCAGCCATGACACCGGAAAGGCCAGCATGACACAAATCACCAAAAACCTCTTCAACGACAAGTAATTTTGCGATGTAAAGTAAACAATAATGATATTTGATTCTTGATTTTAACTAAACTTTAATGATCTTTACCATCACCGTAACTCTAACAACAAAAAGCTGACATTATATGCAAAAACTCTTATTGCTTGGAGATGAAGCCATTGCGCAGGCTGCACTGGATGCCGGGATGAGTGGCATGTATGCCTATCCGGGAACGCCCTCAACCGAGATAATGGAATATGTTCAGGCTTCTGCACAGGCTGTTGCCGGCAAAGTACACAGGGAGTGGTCATCGAATGAGAAGACTGCGATGGAGGCTGCACTGGGCATGTCATACGCGGGGAAAAGGGCCATGGTGGCCATGAAGCACGTAGGACTGAATGTGGCAGCTGATGCCTTTATCAATTCTGCCGTGACGGGCGTCAACGGTGGTCTTGTTGTTGTGGCAGCTGATGATCCTTCAATGCATTCGTCCCAGAATGAACAGGATTCACGTTTTTACGGAAAATTTGCCCTTGTTCCGGTCTTGGAGCCTCGTAACCAGCAGGAAGCCTATGACATGATCTTTGATGCATTCACACTCTCCGAGAAGTACAGGTTACCGGTGCTCTTCAGGATCACCACCAGGCTGGCCCACTCACGTTCAGCTGTGGCCCGGAGGGAGCCGGTAGTGCAGAACAATGTCGCTCTGCCATCGAATCCGCGGCAGTTTGTGCTTCTCCCGGCAATAGCCCGGAAGCAATACAGGGCACTCACCTCTCTCTATGAAAAACTGCATGCCGATGAACTTCTTGACGGACGCAACCGTCTGATCAGCGGTAACGGAAGGGGTACGGGTGTCATCACATGCGGGATAGCCTACAACTATCTCATGGAGAACATTGCGGACAAGGACGGCGGATATCATATTCTCTCTGTGGGGGCATACCCGCTGAACAGGGAGAAAGTTGAGACGCTTGTTGAGAGGTGCGACAGGGTACTTGTCCTGGAAGAGGGATACCCCATCATTGAAGAGCAACTCAGGGGTCTGCTGGACAGGGATGTGAAGGTATATGGCCGTCTTGATGGTACGGTTCCCCGCGATGGTGAGCTGAACCCTGCAGTAGTGGCCAATGCGCTTGGGCTTAAGGCTGGTCATGGCCGTGAGGTGCCATCGCTGGTTCGCCAGCGACCTCCTTCATTCTGCAAGGGGTGCGGACATGCCGACCTCTACTCCGCGCTGTCAGAAGTGATGGCTGAAGCCGGTCCCGGACGGGTATTCTCAGATATCGGCTGCTATACCCTGGGAGCGCTTCCTCCATATAATATGGTCAACTCATGCGTTGACATGGGAGCTTCAGTCACCATGGCCGTCGGTGCGGCAGATGCCGGGCTCTTTCCTGCAGTGGCGGTAATCGGGGATTCCACCTTCACCCATTCAGGGATGACAGGCCTGCTCGACGCGGTGATCAAAGACTCACCGATAACGGTGATCATATCTGATAATTCAACCACAGGCATGACCGGCGGTCAGAAGTCGCAGGCAACTGACAGGCTGGAGAGCATATGCCTGGGCCTGGGTGTTGATCCGGGTCACCTGAAGCTGATAGTACCGCTGAGGAAGAATCATGAGGAGAACAAAGCCATTATCCGAAGCGAGCTGAATCAT
>JALONR010000071.1 GCA_025454815.1 Bacteroidales bacterium
AGGCCCCGCCGGAGTAATAGTAAAAAATGGATACATTATTGCTTCATGGGGAGATATCGAAAAGCCTGACCTTACCTTCAGCGCAACAAAAAGCTATCTCTCAACTGTTGCCGGACTTGCCTGGGATGACGGGTTTTTCAATGTCACAGATAAGGTTTCACGATACGTTACAGACGGAACCTTCAGCGGAGACCATAACTCAAGGATAACGTGGGAACACCTGCTCAACCAGACCTCCGACTGGTCAGGTACCCTCTTCGGTATGGCTGACTGGGCCGACAGGCCCCCGCGGACAGGCACCCCGGAGGAGTGGCAGCGCCGTGAACTGAATGAACCGGGATCTGTCTACGAATATAATGACGTCAGGGTGAATCTCCTGGGTTATTCTCTTCTTGAGGTTTTGAGAAAACCACTGCCTGTTGTACTGAAGGAGCGTATTATGGATCAGATTGATGCCTCAACCACATGGAGATGGAACGGGTATGACAATTCCTGGGTAAATATTGACGGACAGATGATACAGTCAGTCAGCGGAGGGGCCCATTTCGGGGGAGGACTTGTCATCAGCACACTTGACCATGCACGGTTTGGACTGTTGTTTGCACGCAACGGGTTATGGAATGGGAAACAGCTTATTTCCGGTGAATGGATCAGTTTGGCAACAAAACCCTCACCTGCCAATAAAAACTACGGTTATATGTGGTGGCTAACGGGAGATGGAAGAGAGGGTGAAAGTATTACCAGCAACCTTTTTTATGCCTCCGGTATGGGAGGCAACTTTGTAGTTGTTGACCAGGTAAAAGACATTGTTATCGTTCTGCGCTGGGTCAACCCCTCCAGATTCAATGAGGTGACAGGAATGATAATGGATGCCATCAAATAAACTCCGGGAAAAATTACCAATATGATGAAGTCTGAATTCTTACGGGTCTTGCCTGATGGAACCCTTGAATCACTTGATTCCTTCGAAAGTGCAACCAATAAGCTTGGAGAACCTGGCTTTGTATGGTTCAACTTTGTCAAAGCCTCCCGGGAGGAACTGACAGGATTATCCGGTCCGCTGGGTTTGCACCCACTTTCACTTGAGGACTGCACTGACGAGACACAGGTCCCCAAGATGGATGAGTTCCCTAACTATACCTTCATCGTCTTCAATGCACTTAGGTATGATCCGGAAGAACTTGTCTCAGATGAGGTTGATTTCTTCATAGGTAGCAATTTCCTGGTTACAGTAAGCGGGTATGCCGATTATTCCAGGTATCCGATTAACGGAATAATGACTGTCATTGAGCGGAACAATCCTTCGGTCAGGAAAGGACCGGCATGGCTGATGCACCTTATAATGGACCACATGGTTGACAACATGGCGGATGTTGTGGAACAGGCAGAAGTTGACATTGACCGGGCGGAGGAGGAAATACTTGCTTCTCCGTCTGATTTCGACCCTTCAAGGCTTACATACCTTAGACGCAACCTTTTGAGCCTTCGCAAAAGCCTTTTCTATGAGCGGGAGATTCTGATCAAGATCAGCCGCAATGACTGCGAATTTGTTCCTGAAAAAGCAACTGTACACTACCGTGACATCTTCGACCATATCTCAAACTTCCTTGAGATGACCGAAAGCAACCGCGATAATGTAACCAGCCTTATGGAACTTTACGCTTCAATGCTTAACAACAAGATGGCACGCGATTCAAACCAGACCAATGCCACAGTGCGGAGACTCACATTCATAACAACCATATTCATGCCGCTGACCCTTCTGGCAGGAATATTTGGCATGAGTGAATGGACGGTCATAACCGGAGGGGAGGAAAATATCCGTCACTCATACCCCCTGTTTGCAATCATGATGGTGGCAATCGGGCTGGCCAGTTACCTCCTTATCAGATGGCTGGACAGGCGAGACCGCAAACGGTCAGTCTGAGACGTTGCCCTGACTGGT
Organism: Bacteroidales bacterium; assembly: GCA_025454815.1. Taxonomy (GTDB): domain Bacteria; phylum Bacteroidota; class Bacteroidia; order Bacteroidales; family VadinHA17; genus SR-FBR-E99. The sequence continues at coordinate 1,946 of JALONR010000071.1, forward strand.
TATCCCGCGAACCCGGTTTCATTTATAATATCCCGGACCATCTTCGTGACTGTCCGGAAATCAATCTTGCCCGTACCCATCATGGGCAGATTCTCAATGACCACAAATTGTCTTGGCAGTGCTATACTCGGCAGATCAGCCATCATCCTCCTCAGTATCTCGGTCTTGTTCACCTCCGCGGATACTGCAGCAACAATGTACGAACCTTTCTTTTCGTCAGGAACCTCCACTACGCAGCATAATACCCCATGATGCAGATACTTCTCCATCACATTCTCCACCTTTACCAGTGACACCATCTCGCCTCCCACTTTTGTGAATCTCTTGAAACGGCCGGCGTGCCAGAGATAGCCTTCTTCATCCAGGTAGCCCATGTCGCCGGTATTGTACCATCCGTCTTTGAGAACCTCGGCCGTCTGTGCAGGATCATCATAATAACCTCTCATGACTGAAGGCCCCTTGACTAGTATCTTTCCTACCTCCCGTACCTTGCAATCTTCTCCGGAGTCAAGGTTTTCAATCCTTACCTGGATACCGGGGATTACTTTTCCTGTGCTGCCGGGTCTGTTAAACTCATGCGAGTTGACAGATATTACCGGAGAGGTTTCAGTGGCACCATATCCCTCGAGAAGGGTGACACCATGCTTCTTCATATATCCGTCACGCAAGGCATCGGGACACTTGTCGGCACCTGCCACCATCAGGCGGAGCGATTTGAAATCGCCCGGCTCTGACTTATTCAGGTAGCCCCAGAAGAAGCTAGGAGTGCCAACCATTAAGGTCGGTTTCTCTTCACGTGCAATGTTGCTTACCTTCTGAAAATCGAGCGGATTGGCATATGTCACCATTGTCATGCCATGGTAAAATGCCACCCATAGGTTAACAGTAAGGCCAAAAATATGATAGAAGACAAGGTTTGCCAGCAGCTTGTCAGATCCGGAGATCCCCACATAGTTGCTGAAGCTTTCTATATTAGAAATGAGATTACGGTGAGAGAGAGGGACTGCCTTGGGGTCCTTCTCACTGCCGCTGGTGAACAGCATTGCTGCAGTATCATCCTCATTTCCCCCGCTGACCATCTTCAGAAGCATCCCAAGGGGCAGTTTTGTCTTAAGTGCGGCCTTGAGCTTGTCACCCGTAGTGACTCCGGCCATCAGATCCTCAATCATTACCATACCTTCAACCAGCGGGCAGTTGATTTTCTCAAGCAGCGACCGTGAGGTAATTACAGTGGTGAATTTGCACTTCTTCTGAGCATACCTGACGTTTGTCTCAGCTCCTGTGGAGTAGTTGATCATAACGGGAACCCTTCCGCTCATAAGAGCACCCACCGTTGCAAGCGCAGCGCCCGCCGAGGTGGGTATCATTATCCCGATAAATCCTCTTTCGTACTTGCTGAATTTCGAGCTCAGGATAAGGGCTCCGATCAGTGCCCTTGAATAGGTTACACTCTTGCCTGTTGTCTTGTCTATAACTGCCAGCTTCGAGGCATTCGCCCTGGCCATCCTGACAAATTGCTGATGTAGTAGCATGATTGGTCTTTTTTTGAATTTTTTTTTCTGCTATGACAAGGGCCGAAGATAAATAATTATGTTAAACAAAATACATCCCGTTATTATCCGGTCGAAAATAAATGTAAATATTATGCCATCTTATGACATTGTATTATTGTTCTTTATGGCACATTGAAGAGATACTGCCGCTCGTAAAATAACTTTCGTTCGAAATTTAGTTTAAGTCGTGAGGTTACCCTTATCATGCCAGGAATGGAGATGGTCCCACCTCAGAGCACTCACCGGCAGGTATTCCATTCCGCCTCTATTTGCCCTTTTCAGGAAGGTTAATGCCGGAACCCGCCTAAAAAACTTACATCTCTTGCAGGATCTGAATTTTATTAAAATGTTGTAACTTTCAACAATTATGGCCTTCTTTTTGATCTACAAAACAACAGCAGTTAAATAATCTCTCATTAAAATTGCGGACTATGAAAAGAAAAGTCATTTTGAAATTCACCGCGCTGATTCTGGCCGGCGCATTCCTGTTGTCTGGTTGTGCATCCACGACAATTATCAACTCGTCGCCCAACGGTGCGAAAATCTACATTGACGGCGAGCCGGTCGGCAATACCCCTTACACCTACACTGACACCAAAATTGTAGGAAGCACTACCCCCATAAGGCTTGTGATGGATGGTTACGAAGACTACAACACCTTGCTGAAGAGAAATGAAGAAGCGAATGTTGGTGCCATTATTGGAGGGATATTCTTTCTCTTCCCGTTCCTCTGGACGATGGATTACAAGGCCAGCCACACTTACGAGCTGATCCCGGCGAGTAAGTAGAAGAATGCCTTATTTAAGTCGATGATTGAAGCGATTTAAGTTTCTGGTTTGCCCTGAAGAGATCCATCTCAACCTTTTCACGGGCAATCCTGGATGACTGCCTGTAGGCTTCGAACTCTTCCCTGAGTTCCTTGAGGTCTTTCTCGGTTCGCAGGAGTACTACCAGGTTTCTTCGGAAAATAAGGAAACCGATTACCATTAAAAGAAGTACTGCACCAAGCAAAGTCCACATTATGGTGTTATAGGCTGTTTTGTTGATCTCAAGGCCAAGTACCCGGATTTTGTTTTTTGTGGCGGTTACCTCATTAAGTTGTTCCCTGGTTGAGGCAAGCAGTACATTCAGTGAATCGGTCCTGCCGTTTAAAGCAGCTGTAAGGTTTTTCAGTTCCGTCACCTTATTCTTTTCAGCAGTAACTGAATCGAGGATATTCCTGTTAAGCTTCTGGTAAATGTCCTCCCTTATTGCCCTGAAGTTTTCATAAATCCTGGTATGATCCTCCACATAAAGGATCTGGTCTTTTATTGTGGCAGTGGAAAGTTCCTCAGGCATCCTGGTCTGCCCTGATACAACCAATCCAGTAAATGCGAATATGGAAAAAAGCAGCACCTGTAAAAACCTTTTATTTCTCATTTCATCCGGTTTTAAATTTTACATTACCATGGCTATAATTTTAACGCAGAAATGAATTGGAAATTTTGCAGAAATGCAATTCAATTCCTGAAATTTGCATATTTAAACCGGGAACTGTAGTTTTAAATTAACTGAACGGAAACCTTGTAACATGAACGCTTTCGGAAGACAATTCAGGATCAGCATCTTCGGTGAATCACACGGGGAATGTGTGGGTATTACCATCGACGGCTGCCCGGCAGGTCTGCCCCTGACCATTTCTGACTTCACCGGTGACCTTGGCAGGCGAGGCAGCGGGGCAAAAGGAACCACTCCGCGAAAAGAGCCTGACCTGCCGGTTATTAAAACCGGCGTTTTCAACGATCATACCACCGGAGCTCCGCTGACCATTGAGTTCAGCAATACAAATACCCTTTCCAGGGACTACCTGAAACTGCGCGAAACACCCAGGCCGGGGCATGCCGACTTCACCGGAATGAAGAAATACGGAGGATTTGAGGACTACCGCGGGGGCGGCCATTTTTCCGGCCGGCTGACACTGGGACTGGTTGCCGCCGGTGTGATTGCAAAAAAACTCATTAAACCGGCGGTTGTTACAGCAACCCTGCTTGAAGCAGGCGGCTCTTCTGACATTGACGCTGCGGTTGAAGAAGCTGTACAAAAGCGCGATTCCATCGGAGGGGTTGTAGGTTGCACGGTGGCCGGCGTCCCGGTCGGACTCGGCGAACCATTCTTTGACTCGGTTGAATCATTGATTAGTCACATCATCTTTTCAATACCTGCAGTCAAGGGGGTGGAATTCGGATCAGGTTTTGCAGGTTCGCGGATGCGTGGCAGTGAAAACAATGATCTGTTTGTCTCCACTGACGGCAAAACCCTTACCAATAATGCGGGCGGTATCAACGGCGGCATAACCAATGGCAATGACCTGGTATTTCGCGTGGCAGTGAAACCGACATCAAGTACCCATCAGAAGCAGCATACAATCAATATTGCAACCGGGCAGATGACAGACCTTGAAATCGAGGGAAGACATGACACATGTATCGCACTGCGTGTTCCTCCGGTTGTTGAAGCTGCAACGGCACTGGTGCTCGCAGACCTGATGATGCTTGAAGGACTGATAGGAAGAGTATACAGCCGCTGACAAGGCTGTCTTTAAATCTCAGTCAATCACTATTAGTTCCCCTTTGGTTAAGGTGTAGAACAAACCTACTATTCTGATCTCGCCGTTTTCCTCCATTTCCTTCAAAATGGGACTTTTGGTTCTGATAGTGGAAATGGCATGCCGCACGTTATTGACAGAAACAAGCTTGACAAATTCCTCATTACCGGAGGTCATCTCACCTTTATAATCCTGGCTCATTTTTATAGCAGGCTTTATCTTTGAGAGTGTTGTGGTCAGATTCCCCAGTTTAACATTGTTTATGGCTCCGATAATGGCTCCGCAATGCTGGTGCCCCATTATTATGATCAGTTTTGCTCCTGCAACTTTACAGGCAAATTCAAGGCTGCCCAATAAATCATCGTTTACAAAATTGCCAGCGACCCGACCAACGAAAACGTCTCCGATCCCCTGATCAAAAACGTCTTCAACAGGAACCCTGCTATCAAGACAGCTGATTACCACAGCCTTGGGATATTGTCCAAATGCTGATTTCCGTATCTGTTCGGAATGATCACGATGAGTCAGATTATTGTTTCTGAACCGCTCATTCCCTTCCAGGAAATCCTGCAATATCTGATCAGGTGTTAACTTATCCCTCTCCTCGGCACTGATTACTGTTTTTACGGTTTTGCCGGGATTATCCGGCTTCCTTTTTAAACTTTTCTTTTTTGCTTCCATGATCTTCTGACTGAAATATTTTGTTACTTTTCCTCTACCCTGTTCCTGGGGAGATTACTCCTTAACCACATGAACCCATCATCCATAGTTTCGAAGAGATGCTCTTCCGGAATAAGATCCGGTATTATATCTATCGACCGAAACATATGCCTGGGTTGACTTTGCAATCCGATAAAAATTACCTTTAATCCTTTCTTGTTCAGATCAAACAGAGTCTCTTCCATGGCATATAACCCGGTTTGATCAATGTACGGCACCCGGTCCATCCTGATAATCAAAACCTTTATCCTTTCATCCAGGTTCTTAAACAGCTTAAGAAAATGTGATGTGAACCCAAAAAACAAAGGCCCGTACAGATGCTTTACGTAAATGCTGTTCTTGAATTCTTCGAATAGCCTTTTTTCGTCATCCCATGGCTGTTCTCCCTTAAAATCTGCCAGCGTAGATCCCGATGTGCCTTTTTCCGCAATGTCCCCTGAGCGTTTCATAAAGAGTACAGAGGCTAAAATCACTCCAATGGCAACGGCATAAATAAGATTTCCGAAAGTGGTTATCAGCAGAACCAGCACCAGAACAAACGCATCTGATCGTGGGACTAGCAGGAGGTGTTTCAATCCCTTTGCGTCAATTATGTTAAACCCGACAGGGATCAGTATTCCAGCCAGGACAGGGATGGGGATATAAGCAGCATACTTGCCGGCTCCAAGTAAAACAACGAGCAGGAACAAACCATGAATTACTCCGGAAAGACGGGTCTTTCCTCCTGAATTAATATTTACTACCGTTCCCTTTGTGGCACCCGCTCCCGGTATGCCGCCAATCAGGCCTGCCACTGCATTTCCGATTCCCTGACCAATCAGTTCACGGTTACTGTTATGTTTTGTTTTGGTGATATTATCTGCAATCACAGATGTCAGTAAGGAATCAATTGATCCCAATACTGCCAGAAGAAATGCGTATTCCACAATGATTACATACGCAGCGGGATCAATATTGAACAGCCCCTCAGTTTTCAGGGATGGTAACCCGGTAGGTATATCCCCGATAAGGGGAACATCCATTTTGAAAAGATAAGCAATAAGAGATGCAACCAGAAGTGCTACAAGAGCACTGGGTATGGCCTTGGTGATTTTCGGAAATAAATAAAAGATAAGCATTGTTATCCCTCCAATCCCAAGGGCAGCCAGGTTGAATTCTGAAACCAGCCGGGGAATGTCCTTTACCACTCCGATTGTGGACGAGGGTGCTGAAACCCCTGCAAACGGGAATATCTGCAACAAAATTATGATAAGCCCTACACCGCTCATAAATCCTGATATTACCGGATATGGAAAATACTTGATGTAGCTTCCGATTTTAACCAGCCCGAAAAAGATCTGGAACAGGCCGGCCAATATGAATGTCGCAACAATTATTCCCATTGCATTCCCGAGGCTGCCGGCAAAACCGATTGCTATGGCGATAAAGGTGGCAGAAACCACTGTCATCGGCCCGGTAGGTCCGCTTGCCTGTGTTTGGGTTCCCCCTAGAGCTGCGGCCAGTATACCAAGGGCAATTGCTCCGTAAAGTCCTGCAATTGCACCCATCCCTGATTGAACGCCAAAAGCAAGAGCCAAAGGCAGCGCTACTATCCCTGCAACCAGCCCTCCGGAAAGATCTCCCTTCAGGTTTTTGAAATCATATATCTTCATCGTCATTAATTGTAAGTATGTCTGTCATTGTTATAAAAAGTATAAACAAAAATACTGTTTTCCCTATAAACCACTATTTCGATTGTTTTGTTGACGGAGAATGTCCGATAATCTTACAATATTCTCCTGGCAGGATGCATTGGACCCTGGTAAAGACCATAACCGGCCGGCATTCCAATTCCGGGTAGCAGCTGTACATGAGTCCCGCTTTGCCTCCATTTACCTATGGCTTTAAAACATCCGGAATAAAATATAATGATCCGGGTTTGTTTTTGCACCTCCATCTTGTTTCCTTTACAATAATTTGGAATAAATCCTAAAACCAGACCCGATGTACAAAAGATTGCTCCTGTTAAGCCAGTGCATATTCATCATCTATACAATATCTGCACAGAGGGCAGAAGATCTTATAACAATTGCTGAAGACGGCGCCTGGTGCTGGTTCTCTGACCCGAGGGCAGTCTATTACAAGGGGATCCACGAACGTACATATACCGGGTTTGTCACATCCTCAGGAGATATAATGGTTGCCTCCTGGGACCATTTTTCCGGAGATGAACAGCAAACATTGATTTACCCCGGACTCCAGGCAGATGACCATGTAAATCCGTCATTGCTGATATTGCCTGACGGACGGCTGATGGTGTTTTTCTCCAGGCACGGAGGTAAGTTGTTTTACGCTACCTCGGAGAAGCCTGAAGAGATAGGCCGGTTTTCAAATGTTGATTCACTCGATCTGGGGAAAATGGCCTGTTATACCAACCCCGTTTTACTTAGAAATGAAAATAACCGGATCTACCTCTTCTTCAGGGGAGGATACGACTGGAAACCTTCTTTTGTCACATCTGATGATTATGGCAAAACATGGTCTGAACCAAAGACAATCGTGTCAAAAAAGGTCAGCAATATCCATAACCGTCCCTATACCAAAATAGTCTCTGACGGCAAATCGGCTATCCATTTTGCCTTTACTGACGGACACCCGAGGGATGAAAGCTTCAACTCAATATACTATCTGAAATATGAAGGCGGGAGTTTTTATGACGCTGCCGGTAGTAAAATGAGTGACCTGAAGAACCTGCCGATTGTACAGGAAAAGTTACCGAGAGCATATGACGGTGAAGCTGCAAACCAGAGGGCATGGATCTGGGATATCGCCATTACCGGCGATGGAAGGCCCGTAATTGCTTACACGACACTCCCTGAGGAAACCTCGCACTTCTACAATTGGGGTATCTGGACAGGAACAGAATGGAAAAACAGCAGAATCTGCAGTGGGGGAAGCGCCTTCCCCAGGTTCAGCAGGCCGAAGCAGGAGAGAGATCCTGAACCCCATTACTCAGGAGGCATAGTGCTTGACCATAATGATCCTTACCGGGTCTACCTTTCAAGACCGGTGAATGACCGTTAAGAGTTTTTCAGCGGCCGCCATTACGTCAAAATCACTGAAGGACAATGTGCGTCCGTTTGTGGTAAGAGATTCCCCGGCTTCCCTTTCTCCCCGCGTATTATGGATGCATGTAAATCATTATGAGCACTATACAAATTACAGCACAGCCATTAAAGGTAATAAGGCTGCCGGGAAATTCTCAGCAGATCTGGATTCAGAGGACATCATGAAAGTGATGAGTGCCGTGGCCGGCTGGCAGATTGACAATTTCACCTCTGTGCCGCACCATCAGCTCGATTGGACAAATGGCGCACTCTATGCCGGGATGATGGAATTTGCAAAGATCAGCCAGGACAGGAAATACACTGATTGGCTTTACAGGATCGGGAGAACTCATTTGTGGCAACCGCACAGGAACATATATCATGCTGATGATATTGCCGTCTGCCAGATGTATCTCGAAATGTACAGGCAGAAGAAATCTGACAGGTTGAGTTATCTGATTCTTGCCCCCACGCAGGCCAGGCTTGATTATGTGATATCGCATCCTTCCGGGGCAGGTTTACTGCTTGATTACAGCGATCCGCAAACCACTGAAAGGTGGTCATGGTGCGATGCCCTCTTCATGGCGCCACCGGTCTATGCAAAACTCTCAGCCATTACAGGTGATGATAAATACCTGGAATTCATGGACAGGGAGTACAAGGCCACCTGGGGTTTCCTGTATGATAAGGAAGAACACCTGTTTTACCGTGATCATCGCTACTTCCCTGAAAAAGTGCTGGAAGCAAACAGCAGTAAGGTTTTCTGGGGTCGCGGGAACGGGTGGGTGATGGGCGGACTTGTTTCCCTGCTGAAGGAACTGCCAGATGACAGTGTTTACCGGCCGTTCTATGAGAGACTTTTTACCGAAATGGCTCAAAAAGTGGCATCGTGCCAGGGTAAAGAGGGGTTCTGGCATGCCAGCATGCTCGACCACCAGAGTTTTCCGAATCCGGAGACCAGTTCCTCAGCATTCTTCTGCTATGCCCTGGCTTACGGGGTAAATTCAGGCCTGCTGGATAAAGAGATCTTCACTCCTGTGGTAAGACGTGCCTGGAAGGCGCTTGTCAGTGCTGTCTTTGCAGACGGCAAACTCGGCTGGGTGCAGCCTGTCGGCCAGGACCCGAAAGTTGTCACACCTGATATGACTGAGGTATATGGTGTTGGAGCATTTCTCCTGGCAGGTACGGAGATGATGATATTCACTCATAACAACCACTGAAGTGCCCGGGAAAGGCC
>JALONR010000006.1 GCA_025454815.1 Bacteroidales bacterium
CTCGCCATCGGACTCGTGGTCGATGATGCAATCGTCATGGTTGAAAATATTTACACCAAGGTCGAAAAGGGAATTAAACCCATGGAGGCAGCCCTGCTTGGATCACGTGAGATCTTTTTTGCAATCATAGCAACCACGGTAGCCCTTATCGCAGTCTTCTTCCCGATAGTGTTCCTCCAGGGGGTGACCGGAAGACTCTTCCGTGAGTTCAGCCTGGTGATAGTCGGAGCCGTGATAATCTCATCCTTTATCGCTCTTACCCTTACTCCGATGGTTTCATCCAGGATTCTCAAGCATGACGCCATGGAGGGACGTTTTTACCGTTATACCGAACCTTTCTTCAGCGGGATGATCAACTTCTACCGGAAACTGATATCAGGTTTCCTGAAAAGGAGATACTGGGCCCTGGTAATTGTGGTTGTCTCCGCCCTGCTGATAGGACTGTTCTGGACCCTCCTGCCGTCAGAAATGGCCCCGCTGGAAGACCGCGGCTATGTAAATATCAGTGCCAGGGCCACTGAGGGTACCTCCTACGAGTATATGACAGGTTACATGGAAACAATATACCCCGTGGTCCAGCAGGAGGTACCTGAGAGTGACAACATCATGATGATGGTTGGTATGGGCGGAACCAACAGCGCAAACATGAGGGTGCGTCTGACAGACCGTCGTGAGCGCAAACGGTCACAGCAGGAGATAGCCGCAGAACTCTCCCCCGTCCTCAGGGACTACACGGGAGCACGTACGATTGTTTCCCAGCAGCAAACCTTCGGCTCACGCCGCGGGGGCCTGCCGGTGCAGTATGTGATCCAGGCAAAGAACCTTGACGACCTTAAGAGAGTACTCCCCGACTTCATGGCAGAGGTGTCTGAAAGCCCATACTTCTCAGCCAGTGATGTGAACCTGAAGTTCACCAAACCTGAACTGACCGTTCTCATCAACAGGGAAAAAGCCTCGATGATGGGAGTAAATGTCCAGAATATAGCCCAGACGCTTCAGCTTACCATGAGCGAACAGAGGATAGGCTACTATATACTCGACGGAAAGCAGTACCAGATCTTCAGCCAGTTTGACAAATCAAAGCGCAATGACCCGTATGACCTTACAAGTACATATGTCAGGAATGACCGGGGACAACTGATCCAGCTTGACAACATCGTTGAGATCCGGGAGAGCAGCCTCCCGCCGCAGCTCTACAGGTATAACAGGTTTGTGTCTGCAACTGTTTCTGCAGGCCTTGCCGGAAGGTATACCCTCGGCGAAGGAATTGAGGAGATGGACAGGATCTCCGAAAAAGTGCTTGATGAGAACTTCAGCACAACACTGTCGGGTGATTCAAAAGACTTTGTTGAGAGTACCTCCAGCCTCCTGTTTGCTTTTGTTCTTGCCATAGTGCTTATATACCTGGTACTGTCAGCACAGTTTGAAAGTTTCCGTGACCCGGTGATTATACTTGTTACTGTGCCACTGGCACTTATAGGTGCTCTCTTTGTAATGGTAATAACCGGCCAGACGCTCAATATCTTCAGCCAGATAGGCCTGATCATGCTGATCGGGATGGTGGCAAAGAACGGGATACTTATAGTGGAGTTTGCAAACCAGAGGCAGCAGGCCGGGCTGACAATAATGGATGCCGCACGTGAGGCTGCCGTCTCACGATTCCGCCCGGTACTCATGACCAGTCTTACAACCATTCTCGGTATCATGCCACTGGCCCTGGCTACCGGCGCAGGATCTGAGAGCCGCGTCTCAATGGGTGTAACAGTGGTAGGCGGAATGTTCTTCGCAACCTTCCTTACCCTGTTCGTCGTACCATCAGTATATACCTACCTGGCCGGAAGGAAAAAAGCAGAAAAAAACATCAATGATCAACCTCAGGCTTAAAACAATATTGCTGCTGTCAGCTCTGTCGCTGGCAGCCGGGGCACAGAAGCTCATGACCCTCGATGAGGCCATACTGCAGGCCCTTGAGAGTAATTACTCCCTTAAGATTACCCGGAACGATGAAACCATTGCAGGGAACAATGTAACCCTTGCACCGTTCCTTCCTTCCGTCACAGGAACCGGAAGGCAGTCTCAAACCAATAACAATACCGAATCCTCATCAGCCGGGGAGGACAGGTCCCTGACAAATGCCTATGCTGCCGGATTAAGTCTTAACTGGAGACTATTTGACGGATTCGGCATGTTCACCGACTACAGCAGGCAGAAAGAGCTTTTAGCCATGAGCAGCCAGAGAGTAAAAATCAATGTTGAAAACCTGATCATGAGAGTCTGCTCGGAGTATTACAATATCATCGTACAACAGAACCGACTGCAGTCAGCCCTGACTTCACTGACACTCTCAAGGGCAAGATATGAAAACGCCGAGGAGAAATACCTGCTGGGGGTTATTTCAGGACTTGACCTTCAGCAGGCAAGAATAGACCTGAATGCCGACAGCTCAGCCGTTCTGACACAGCAGGAAACCGTTATCAGTGCCTATATCCGGATGACCAACCTGCTCAACGCAGGACATGAGGTAAATTTCAATATAAATGATACCATAATCCTGGCACCGGAAATTGATATCGATTCGCTACGTCAGCGCACGCTGACCTTTAATAACCAGCTGATCCTGGCACGACAGGGAGAGAAGCTCTCCCTGTATGATATCGAGTCGGTCAGGGCAGACCGGTATCCCACAATTAACTTCAGTACCGGCTATAATTTCTCCCGTAATGAGTATCCATGGCAGGCAAACAGCTATAACCAGACCAGCGGGCTGAACTGGGGCTTCAACCTCTCCTGGAACATTTTCTCCGGGCTTGAAACCAACCGGCGCCTGGCAAATGCGAAAATTGAGGCGGAAAGCAGCAGGTTTGCATACCTTGACATAGAGAATGAGATACTTGGAGAACTTGATCTTCTTTACAATATCTACAGGAATAACAGGATAGTAACCAATTTCGAAACACAGAGCGCAGAGGTGGCACGTGCTTCGCTTGAAATCGCCATGGAACGTTACCGCCTGGGTTCACTTTCAGGACTGGAATTCAGGGAGTACCAGAATAACTACCTGAATGCCATAAACCGAAGACTGACTGCACTTTACCAGGCAAAAATATCTGAAATCGGACTCAGGCTGCTCGCCGGAGAGCTTACAGAGTAGGGCTTTTCTTCCTCCTCCTGTACATCTGGTATCCTTTCCATGAAAGCCAGATCACAAAAAGGGCTCCCAGGGCATACATTATCCAGTCTATATATGGCATTATGTATTCGCGCTTATCATATGCGTAGTAGCCTACCAACGCAAGAATAACGTTCCAGATAGTTGCACCGAGGAAGGTATACAAAAGGAAATGTCCTATATTCATCCTGGCAAGCCCTGCAGGAAGGGAGATCAGTTGCCTGACTGCAGGCACCAGCCTGCCTATGAATGTCGATGCCTTTCCGTGCTTCACGAAGTACTTCTCGGATTTCTCAACACTTTCCCGGGTAATGAGCAGTAGGTGTGCCCATTTTGTATCAGCCAGCCTGTAGAGTACCGGTCTCCCGATCCACATCGCCAGGTAGTAGTTTATTATAGCCCCTGTCATGGCTCCTGCTGAAGAGGCGAGAATGACACCCCACAGGGTGAGCGAACCTTCACCTGCCTTCCATGCTGCAAATGGCACAACTATTTCTGACGGGAACGGAATGAATGAACTCTCAATGGACATAAGAAGGAATATGGTAAAATAGTTAAGATTAGCCATATACCATTCAAAAACAGTCTGAAAAATCTCCATATTATTGCCTAATGCCTATTGCCTAATGCCTGATCCAACTGCCTGCTATGCATCGATATTGGCATACTTCGCATGTCTCTCGATGAATTCCCTTCTCGGGGGCACTTCGTCTCCCATCAGCATCGAGAAGATATGATCTGCCTCGGCAGCGCTGTCTATAGTCACCTGCCTCAGAGTACGTGTTTCAGGGTTCATGGTGGTCTCCCAGAGCTGCTCGGCATTCATCTCACCGAGACCCTTGTACCTCTGTATTGTCACGCTCGATTCCTTACCCTGGGCCATCTCCCGGATGGCTGCATCACGTTCCTCGTCTGACCAGCAGTACTTTTCGGCCTTGCCTTTCTTCACAAGATAGAGCGGCGGAGTCGCAATGTAAATATGACCGTTCTCTATCAGCTCCTTCATATACCTGAAGAAGAAGGTCATAATAAGGGTTGTTATGTGCGAACCGTCAACGTCGGCATCAGTCATGATTATCACCTTGGCATATCTCAGCCCGGAGGTATTAAGCGCCTTGCTGTCGTCTTCGGTACCGATGGTAACGCCCAGTGCGGTAAAAATATTCTTTATCTCCTCGCTGTCAAAGATCTTGTGCTGCATTGCCTTCTCCACGTTCAGGATCTTACCCCTGAGGGGAAGGATTGCCTGGAACCGGCGGTCGCGACCCTGCTTTGCCGTTCCGCCTGCTGAATCACCCTCAACCAGGAATATTTCGGAAACGGACGGATCCCGGTCGGCGCAGTCGGCCAGTTTGCCAGGAAGGCCCGAACCTGAAAGCACATTTTTCCTCTGCACCAGTTCACGTGCCTTGCGGGCGGCATGGCGGGCAGTGGCGGCCAGTATTACCTTCTGGACAATAGACTTTGCATCCCTCGGATTCTCTTCAAGATAATTTGTGAGAGCCGTACTGACTGCCACATCAACCGATCCCATTACCTCGGAGTTCCCGAGCTTGGTTTTGGTCTGCCCCTCAAACTGGGGTTCAGCCACCTTGACTGATATAACCGCGGTGAGCCCCTCACGGAAATCGTCACCGTTGATGTCAAACTTCAGCTTGCTGGTAAGCCCTGAATCTTCCGCGTACTTCTTGAGGGTACGGGTCAGACCCCTGCGGAAACCGGCAAGGTGAGTGCCTCCCTCAATGGTGTTTATGTTGTTGACATATGAATGTACATTCTCGGAGAAGGAGGTGTTGTACTGAAGGGCAAGCTCTACCGGCACATCCCCCTTGTCATAATTGATGTAGATAATCTTCTCGGTTAGTCTCTCACGGTTTACGTCGAGGTACTCCACAAATTCTATCAGACCCCTCTCTGAATAAAAATTTTCGGTTAAATGGGCCTGCTCTTCACTGCTGCCATTCTCAGCCGGCTCACGCCTGTCAGTAAGGGTGAGGAGGATGTTTTTGTTCAGGAAGGCCAGCTCACGGAGGCGGGCCGCAAGGATATCAAATTTGAAATCAATGGTCTGGAAGATGGTATTGTCAGGCATAAAGGTGGTAATGGTACCCGACTCATCCGAGTCTCCGACGGGAGCTACCGGGGCAAGAGGTTTGCCCTTTTCATAAGTCTGAGACCATTTTCTTCCCTGCCTCATAACCTCAACGGTCATCCTTGAAGAGAGGGCATTGACACATGAAACCCCTACTCCGTGAAGACCCCCGGAGACCTTATAAGTATCCTTATCAAACTTACCTCCTGCATGAAGCACGGTCATAACCACCTCCAGGGCAGAACGCTTTTCCTTCTCATGCATCTCCACGGGTATGCCGCGGCCGTTATCCACCACGGTAATGGAGTTATCCTCATTGATAGTAACGTCAATCCGGGTACAGTAACCTGCGAGGGCTTCATCAATTGAATTATCAACAACCTCGTAAACAAGATGATGCAAACCCCTGACGCTCACATCTCCGATATACATCGCGGGTCTTTTCCTGACTGCCTCCAGCCCTTCAAGAACCTGGATACTGTCAGCTGAATACTCATCCTGTTCCCTGCTCCTCTTCCTCAGTTCCTCATTAGTCATATAAGTTATTTTATGGTAATTTCTTTAATACTTTAACGCTTTGATAATATGTTATTTAAAAAATCACACAAAGGTAGCAAAATATGCCGGTTTTGCGTTGTGAAATGATAACTATTCATGAAAAAATATGAACAGTTTACCGGTAATTGCCACACTTTACAGGCTGTATGAAATTCCACCGAGAAGCATAAAGTTTCTGGAAGGATAATAGTTCCATTCAAAATACCTGTTGTACGAAATATTGTTGCATCTGATCCAGAATGAAATGTCAGGTGTATACCTGTATTCGATACCCATATTGAGGTTGGGATGGAAGGGCAGCCGTATGGTCTCCCCGGGAGCCTTGATCCTGGCGTACCTGTCTCCGGTAAATGTAAGGTCAGCAGATGCGATAATCTTGTTCCTGAGGTTATAGTCTGCCCTGGCAGATCCGTCCCATTCCGGTTTGTGCCACGCATATTCCTGCCCCGACAGGTTATACCCGTAATAGTTACCCTCAAGTGAAAGGGTCAGCTGACGGTTGAGCGGGAGTTTCATCTCGCCATGGATCCTGAGGAGGCTGCCGTCAGAGTAAACAGGCACGAAGTAATTGCCCACCCCAAGAGTATCATTCATAAAGAGAAGCATATCCTTGAAGAGGGTGTAACTGGCATCTATAGCATATGACGAGGTGACATTCATGGTGCCTGAAAATCCTGCCTTGATCCTGAGTTCATTGTCTGTGCTCTTCAGGTTGTACAACGTGTCACCGGGCAGCATCCATGGATTTAAATAGGCAGTGTTCCGTGCCTGGTTATTGTCAAGCGAACCGTCGATGGATCCGGTAAACCTCAGGAACTTAGGTATTATCCTGAAGGTGAACATGGCATCAGGGTAGAAAAACATGTAAAGCTTTGAGTTACCCCCAACAAGCGGGTCATGGTTTTCCTTAAGATCAGCCGCCAGTTTCAGGCCGAAACGGAACCTCCAGTCGTCATTTCCCTTTGTGAGGTAAGGTGCCAGCATCAGCAGGTTCCTCGCCTTGTAGTCAATCCCCTTTGAAAATAGATAAAGATCGTACCCCGCATCCAGTCCGGCATAAAGCCCGTAAAGATTCGTCCCTGCCTTGAGTGTAAGCCCCGGGTTATGCTGAATACCGTCACCCTGCCTCGTAAAAAGGTTATACTTCAGTGCAACGTCCCAGTTGAGGTCACTTGAATCGGGCTCCATGGTAAAATACCTTGCCTTTGCCGTCACGTCATAATAGAGTGATCTTATATCTTCCTTTTCAGGATCGTACCCGGTAACATCAGGATTGTAGCCGTATGCGTGACGGGTCATATGCCTGAAATCGATATCAGCATCAAAACGGCTTCTCCGGAAATATTTCTTGCCATACAGCATTGCCTGGTTGTCAAGAAAACCGGCATGAACCCTTCTGTCATTCTGCAGCTCGATCTTGCCGGCAGAACCATAGGTTCGGGTAAACAGACCTATTGTCCCCTTGTTTGAACGCCCGTTTGAAACACTTACCTCAAGGAAAGGCGACAGGTAGGTACCAAGGCCGAGGCTTACATATCCTTTCTTAAGCTCCGGCAGCGGGTCAGGTGAGAGAACCGCCGACTTGATCGGGCTTACCTCAAATTCCGGAACAAAGGAACCCGGAGTAAAGTCATAGTCAAACCTGATGCTGACAGTAGTAGTGTCGTCAGCTGAGGGGAGAAGAGCCCGCTTTGTGGCCTCCTGAAGTGTCGGTTTGTAGGGATTGTAAAGGGTGACGCTCCTCCTGATGGTCTCATCTCCAGTCTGTCCGGCGCCTATCAGCGGCAGAAGCAGGAATGCAGTGGTGATATATATTCTTCCTTTCATTGTCTTATTCTTCTGAATTTCTCTGCTTTGTAAATCAGTTGGTTGCGGCAGATCCCTGTGACTGTCCTGTAGTCAGGGCTGCCAGTTTAGCCCTGGCCTCGTCAATAATACCGTCATTGGTGACAGTATAGTAATCTATCAGACTCTGGAGGGTAGCCCTGGCCTGGAACGTATCTCCCTTTTTAACAGCTATGTCAGAAAGGAGAAGGAAAGTTTTTCCCGTCCAGTATGCATGAGGTGAACTCATGTCTACAAACTGATTGGCCTCTTTCTCCGCACCGTCGGTGTCTCCTGACATCCACAACAGCTCTGCCACACGGTATTTTGACTCAGCTCCGTAAGCCGTGGCAACCTCCTGTGCCACGCGGCGGTAATCATCCAGCGCATCGGCATTGTTGCCAAGTCTCTGGTTTGCCCTGGCCGTCAGAAAAGTGGCCTCACGGGCCAGCTCCTCGGTCAGTTTTTCTGAACCCAGCACCAGATCAGCCGAAGCAATGACCCTGTCATCATCACCGAGGGCTGAGGCTGAACGCATCATCCCCAGGTATGCATACATGCGGTTCTCAGGACTGGAAGCTTCCCTGCCCAGCCGCTCATAAAGCGACAGGGAGCCCCTGTAATCTGCCTTTCCGTAATTGATTGAAGCAGCCCCGAGCAACGACTGCTCCATGAACTGGTTGTTGCCTACACTGATAACCCTCAGATACATATCGAGAGCCTCGTCAGTCTTGCCTGAACTGTTGAGACAGTCGGCAAGATAAAACCTCGCATTTGTGGCAAAACTGCCTGAGGGGAACTCATTCAGGTAGTTCCTGAATATCTCTGACGATCTCTCGCAGTTACCCTTTACATACTGGTTCTCACCTGATATATAGAGCATTGAATCACGCGTTGATGCCTCAATGTTCCCGAGTCCTTCTACATTCTTCATATAAGCAAAGAACGACTCCACATCGTCCATGTCAGTGTAGGCATTCCTCAGACCGTTGACTGCATTGCGCGCTTCCGGTGTATTCCTGTAGTTCTCAATGACCTTCTTGAACTGGGCTATGGCCTTATCATTCTCACCGGCATTGTAGTATATGAGCCCGAGCTGGACTATCGCCGGCGGTACAAACTGACTACCGGTATACCATGCAATGATATTCGTGAAATCCGCCTCTCCCCGCTGGGGCTGGTCGGTGGCAACATAAGCCCTTCCTCTTTCAAAGAGGGCATTAGGCACATAGGCCGACCTGGGGAGAGAGTTGATCAGACCGGTAAGGGTTGTGATCTTGGCCTGGTTATTATTGCTCAGTCCCTGGGCAAACCCCTTCTGGAACATGGCATAGTCAGCATCAAGCTTTCCGTATTCAATAACCTTGTCATAGTATGTAATTGCCGAGGCATAGTCAGCCCTGATATAGTGGCAGTCGGCAATCCGGTTCCGGGCATCAACAAGCATATCGCGCCTTTCAACCGGGTCTGCCTTGTTGCTGAATGCCATGAAATGCGGCAGGGCCCTGGCGTACTCCCCTTCATTGTACCATACATAACCCAGGTTGTAGTCGATCAGGTCATACTCGGGCATTGAAGAAGCCGCAGGCAGTTTCCTGAAACTCTCCCAGTCGTTCGCTGCAGCATCACTGTTTCCGAGACGATAGTGTGACTCACCCCTCCAGTAGAGGGCCTGGGCACGAAGGTCCGGGTTCATATCTCCCTGAAGAAGCGACCTGTCAAACATCGCAACCGCATCTGCATACTGCCTGTTACGGAACTGCTCAATACCCCTGTAATAGGCCACCTTCTGGTATGCAGCCCTGAGCCTGTCATCCCGTGTACTTATCTTTTCAAGCGAGTTGAGTGCAGCCTGGTAGTTCTTCATCCTCATGTAGGCAGAGATGAGGTAGTCATATGCCTCTGAAACATTCTCAGAGTTGGGATAGGTGCGGATATAGTTGTGGAGAGCATCGATCCCCTCACCAAAGGGTGCGTAGGAGTTTTCATATGCCAGCTTGGCAAAGTTGAAGAGAGCTTCCTCCTGCACCTCCGGGTCATGATTCATCCCTGAGGCGGCTGAGAACGCCATCTGGGCTTTTTTCTTGTCATTTGCCTTAAGGTAGCATGATCCCAGCATGAAATATGCATTCTGTGTCAGGATATCACTTCGTCCCACCACTTCATTGAATAGCCTGGTGGCTTTATCTATTGCTCCGGTCTGGTAATAACTGAATGCCAGCTCATACTTGTCGTTCCTGTCACTCAGCTTCGTCTCCCTGATGAATTTCTCAAGATAGGGGATGGCTTCACTGTAGTTTCCTTTCTGGAAATGAGCATCGCCAATGAAGCGATAGAGCTCCGCCTCCCTTGTCTTTCCGGCCTGGTCAATAAGCGCCGGGGCCATCTCCAGTATACCGTCATAGTTCTTGTCGATGTAGTAGATCTGTGTAATGTAAAAAGGGACGATGCTTCCGAATGTCGCATCACCCTTCAGACGCTCGAAACCCTCCAGGGCAGTGCGGTAAAAGCCGTTTTCATACGCAATTGCCGAATGGTAATAAATTGCCGGGGCTGTGTAATCAGTATCCACATCGGTAAGCTCGGCAAAGAGCATCTGGGCTCTTTTTGTATCACCCCTCCGGTAATGAGAGTACCCCAGCTTGAACAGATATTCCGGGAGCTCCTTGTCAGACAACATGCTGCGGTCAGTCTGCTCGAACCAATCGATGGCGCAGCTGTAGTTGCGCTGCTGATAACAGTAGCGGGCTGACTCAAACCTTGCCTGGTTGAGCATCGGACTCTCGCCGTTGGTGCTGATAAACATCTGCATCCGGTACTCGGCATCGGGAGCCATGATCCTCATCGAGGCCAGGGCGGCGTGATACTCCGCGTCACCCCTCTGAAGCCTGCTGCCGGTCTTCTCTGTCTCCAGCCACCTGTCAAACAGACCGATCGCTGTGGCATACTTGCCCTTTGAAAACATTTCGTAACCGTTATTCAGCAAAGAGCTCATCTCTTCCCCCGAGAATGAAACCTGTCCCCTTACTGCAGCTCCTGCGGCAATGAGTGAGACCATAATTACCATCAGTATCTTCCTGTTCATAACTTTGTCCTTTCCCTATCCTCTCCCAAATAAGATCTGCCTGCAAGCACTCGCTGCAGGTAATTATTTTATTAACAACACTTTGCCCAGATTTTCCGGCGCAGTTTCATTAGCCGTAAAAATACAATTATAATGCCTCCCGAAATTCTGCTCAAACCTCATTTTATCAACAGCAATGCCGCTGATTGTTAATTCTTTTTTATTTTGCACAAAAACCGTTCCGAATGGAAGAGACCACTCCGCTGGATACAATCATTGAACTAAAGAGCTGTACCATCATGCAGCAGGATCACCTTGTGCTCAGCGACGTGAACCTGAAGGTGGAGAAGGGTGAATTCGTTTACCTTGTTGGCAGGGTTGGCAGCGGCAAGACATCGCTTATACGTACCCTTAATGCACAGCTCCCGCTGACTGATGGTGAAGGTTGGGTGGCTGGGTTCAACCTGCGTACAATCAGGAAGAGGGAGGTACCCCTGCTCAGGAGAAAACTGGGGATTGTATTTCAGGATTTCCAGCTCCTTACTGACAGGTCAGTGCATGACAACCTGGAGTTTGCACTGAGGGCAACGGGATGGAACAGCAAGGTTGCCACCGAAGACCGGATCAGGGAGGTTCTTGAGAAAGTCGGACTCCAGAATAAGGGATTTAAAATGCCTCACCAGCTATCAGGAGGAGAACAGCAGAGGGTTGTAATTGCAAGGGCACTGCTGAATGACCCGGAAATAATCCTGGCTGACGAACCAACAGGAAATCTTGACCCCGAGACTTCGGAAGAGATCCACATCCTGCTGAAGAGTATAAGCAATACAGGGAGGGCTGTGATTATGTCAACCCATAAGCATACCCTAGTAAAGAAATTTCCCGCAAGGACTCTCAAGTGCGAAAACGGGATGCTTACCCAGGCTGAAGCTGATGATCAGGTGATTGAACTGCTGTTCTGATCATTTGAAAAGCCTTACCGGCCAGGGCAGACTGTTACGATAAAGGCGCCAGTAAGTGCATCTTTCTCCCCCGAAGGAACTCATGAAAATGGCTATGGAGGGAACTGTTGATCCCGCAAAGTCAATAACCTGACCCGTACCGGCGTAACCTTTTATGAGATGATCGATGACATGGTAGGAGGTCCGCAATTCACGGCTTTTCCTGCTTCCGGCAGTAAAGAGCAGCGTTGTCCGTCCACAGGTCTCAATCACAAACATTCCCCAGAGCAGTTTTCCTTTGGGCGACCTCACTCCGAGGATCCTTCCGGTTCCTGATGCGATACAGTGCTCCATAAGAGCCCGGAGCTGCTGGTAGCTCCTCTCCCGTATGGTGCCTGCCCTGCCGGCAGTGTGGTTCCTGAAGAGTGAGATCAGCTCAGCGGGATTCACATCCCCGACAATATCCTGCGGATAGCGGTGTGCAATATTGATATTCCTCCGGCAGTCAGTCATGTAGTTTAACCATATCTTTTCGTATGGGTCACCGAGCACCAGCTCATAATTGTAACGGGGAGTCAGTGTAAATCCCGGAACACTCACCTCCTGCCCTATGCAGAGATCAACCAGCCTGAAGAACTCCGGCATGAAGGAGATGAACTCACCGGCGATCTGTTTCCTGTCACCGTCAGCGCTGTAAAGCCCAAGCTGCTGAAGGAAGACCGGGGTGGCGATATAACTGAATCCATACTTTCTGCGGCATGGCAGCGGGAAGACAGAAAGGTAATCATCATCAACCATAGCTTCCCATCCCGGTGACATGATATCAAGATACCATGACATGGCGTAGGGTCTGACAGCCGGGATCTCCATCAGGCAGGCGTCCCACCGGCCACGGTCAATTTCATTGTTCCTCAGGTAACTGATCATCATTTCTGCATGGCAAGGGTTTCCTCAAATACTCTCCTCCAGCCTTCCCATCCGTTGCCTTCGTTGAGGGATGTATTGTGCCATATCGACACGAAAAGTCCCCCCACCTTTCGCGTGGCCGTTATGAGTGAACCGATGACCTCCAGCGCGGCGTCCGGCTGAAGGTGCATATACTGTCTCAGGGTGCCATCCATAACCTGGAAGGGGACAATCGTCAGTCCTGTTGTTCTTTCCGCTGAGATATCATAGAATGGATAGGGACGGGCGATTCCTGCCCTGAATCCCGGCTCGTCATTGAAGCCCATTGTGTAGTCATGCCTGATCCCAGCCTCCCCGAAGGCCCTGTAGGTGTCAGGCATAGTAAGGAGGAGCCAGTGCTGACGCGCTTTTTCAGGGTGGTGCCCCGTGATGGCAGAGTACCTTTCTGTCTCCGTCCTGAGTGTTTTAGGCCTGCCGGCAGAACGGTACGACGGGTGCAGGCCGCTTCCGAACATGGTGTCATACCTCCGGAAGATCTCGCCGTAATCGTGATCACGCCATGGAGGATTATGGTCATATTCACCCTGGTCACCCGTCGGAAAGAAGAATAGGGCATCTGAACCATTTGCTTTCAGCTTTTCTTCAATATAGCTGAAACTGTCATAAGGATCCTCCATGCTGCCTGACATCGTTTTTAAACGGTCAGCCGGCCGGGCACCCACGCCTGCCAGTCCCTTCACAATTCCTCCCATACTCCTCAGGAATCCCCGGCTCCGGTATGCAAAAGGCTGATCCACATCCACCGTAACCAGAGCATGGTACTCATTGTGCCTTATGGTCAGCACCGGGTACCGTTTAACAAGCTCAATTGCAAGATACCTTGACCAGATCTCCACTACCGGTATCCGGAGGAATCCGCCACGGAACGCCGCTGAACCGGCACCCGGAAACCGTCCGTGAGCATCAGGCGAAAACGGGAGATACTCTTCATATCTCGAAAGCATGTAAAAAGAGGCAGAAAAAAGATCGAAAGGAATTGTACCCTCCTCAACGGGAAAGAGCACCGGTATCCCGTCAATGGCTGTCACCCGGGGGTCGGTCTGTACAATACCGGTGGCTGAAAGAAGCCCTGATGGACGGATAACAAACTGATCCTTAACCTTTTCATTGGAATAGATAATTGCCGGACTTCCCCCTATCTTTCTCCGGTCAGTTGTGATCTCAAAATTTATCCCGAGAATGGTGCTGAAGATCACACCGGCTGTATATTCGAGCCTCGGAGTGACATCCGGAGAGTAAATCCATAGCTTCCTGGTCGCCATATCAGCAAATTTAATAAAACACCCTGTAACCGCCCCGGATGCACACCCTTATTTATTAACAGAAATTCGCACCAAAGTACTAAATTTTACTACTTTTGTTGTTTGTGCAATTTTGAGTTCACAATTTAAACTTCAATAGACATGGGCAAAGGTGATAAGAAATCAAAAAGAGGTAAGATAATACTGGGATCCTTTGGCGTTCGCCGTCGCAGAAAAGCGAAGAAGAGTGTGGTTGTACCAGTGAAGGAGGTAGCAGCCAGGATTCCTGAAACCGTTATCGCAGAAGCCCCTGCCGAAGTCAGGGCAGCTAAACCCGCCAAAACTGCCAGGCCCGAAACAGATGCCAAAACCGCAGCAAAACCTGCCACAAAACCTGCCACAAAACCTGCCGCAAAACCTGCCGCAAAAAAAAGTGAAAAGGAAGCCGGTGCTGAAAAAGCAGCCAGGCCCGCATCAAAAGCTAAAAAGCCGGCACCAGGAAAAGAAGACTAATACTTGCTTCACCTTCTGACTGTCAGACCATCGTATATGGCCGGATCAACCGCCGCGTCAATTATTACGGTGCCTGGGTGATTAAGTGCCCGGGCAAGAGCATTACGCATACCTGCCTCATCAGTCACCCGGATAACCGCCGCACCAAGAAAACTGCCCTTCCCGAAGAGGGATCCGCTGTATAATTGTATACCGTAAGGATTCACCTTCTTCCATGACTGCTTTAGCTTGATGAGGTTTAGCTCCCCGTCGCTGAAAACAATCACTGTGATCTTCAGTCCCAGCCGGCGGGCAGTAATCATCTCCCCTGCATGCATCATAAAACCGCCGTCCCCGGTTACACATACCACCGGCCCGCCTGTGCCGGCCATGGCAGCAGCCACTGCCGCAGGCAGTCCGAACCCCATTGATGACCACCCGTTTGTCATGATGAGCCTGCCCTTCTGAACATCCCACATCTGGCCAAGCAGGTGAAGGTGAGATCCAACATCGGCCGTTACCGTGGCTCCAGAGGGAAGCGCTTCCCTGAGGAGAGCAAGCACCCTGACAGGATTCAACCCGGGAGCCTCCCTGTAAATCCCTTCCCGTATTGACATCCTGGCTTCTGCTGCTAGTTCGGTCATTGAGGATGAACCGTTCAGCGGAGCAAGGGCCCTGAACCATCCATCAGGCCCTGATACAATCTCAATGGCACCCTTTATCCGCAAGTCTGATGGCCTGGTATCAAAATGAACCAGTGGCACCTGAGGCAACCATGATTCATAATTATACTCCACAGGGTCATACCCGAGACCGATAACAAGATCAGCCTCACGGATCAGCCTGTCGAGCCTGTCACTTAAAGCATGGAACAGCACCCCGGCATAACAGGGATGATCATATGGGATTACTCCCTTGGCCATCGGGGTGACAATCACCGGCACGCCGTGCTTTTCCAGGAATTCATGCAGTGCCCGTCCTGCACCGGTTCTCAGGGCAGTTAGTCCCGCTGCTATCAGTGGACGGCGGGCTGATGCAATAAGTACCCCGGCCCTGATGGCAGCATGTTCTGATTCCTCTTTCCTTACGTGAGCAGGGGGTGAACCTCCGGTCATATTCAGTGCACTGCCGTCAGGAGAACGTGAGTCGCCATCCAACACTACCCGGCTGCCTGCCTCAGAGTGTGAACCATGCGTTATCCTTGCTGAACGGCCTGCAATGTCTGACGGCAACCCGATGTGCACCGGGCCCGGATACTCCTCACCCGCCAGATCCAGAGCCCTTTCCATGACCTCACCGGCATTACCGGCACTGAGCCTGTAGGTGGCCTTTGTAAGCGGACGGAACAACGCCTGCTGGTCAATGTTCATCTGTGCAGTCCGGCCCAGCCATTCATCAGGCATCTCCGTTGTCAGGGCAAGCAGCGGGGAACGATCGAGCAATGCTCCTCCCACCCCTGAGGCAAGGTTCACCGCCCCGGGCCCGAAGGTTGCATGACATACCCCGGGCACACCGGTCAGCCGTGCTGTGACATCAGCCATCATTGCCGCCGATGCTTCATGTGCCGTAAGGACAAACTCTATTCCGGCCCTCCTGAAAGCCTCCATATAGGGGATCGAGGGTCCTCCCGGTATGCCGAAAAACCTTGTGACCCCTGCCTCACGCAATCGCTTTGCTATTAAATCCTCTATCAGCATATGCCGGTGTCCTCCAGGCACCTTTTCCGGGAATTATGCCGGATTATTAAAAAATGTGAAACCTCTGTAAAATAAGTCATAAAACATCGAAAAAGTGTTTAATATACACCCGATTTATCCTAACTATGCATAAAATTAAAACAGTCCAGCAATGAACAGAACATTCGTAAACGGTTTATTTTCTTTTTTGCTTGCCGGTTTTGTTATCATCCCTGGCAGGGCGCAGGGTACTGAAAAGGATTATGAGAGGGCCAATAATCTTGACAGGCAGCTCTCCGGGAAGGTATGGCACAGTGAAATCAGGCCTTCATGGATAGGCAGGACCGACATGCTGATCTTTGAAGACAGGACTCCTGCGGGAAAGAATTTCATTCTTGCTGATGCAACAAAAAAGACTACCAGGAAAGCATTTGATGAAGTGAAGCTTGCAGCAGCGCTGGGAAGTGTTACCGGCGACACCATTAAGGCAGATGATCTCCCGGTACGCAATATTTCAATGGCCGATGATCTCAGGAGCATGACCCTCGAGTATTCGGGGTGGGTTTACAGGTGTGACCTGAGAAAATATACCGTAACAAAAGAGAGGGAGGCAAGACGTCCGAACTCGTGGGGCGGCGACGGGAGGTGGCCCTGGGGATTCCGTGATGAATCAGCCGGTAGGCCCGACACATCACCCGATAAAAAAATGACCGCCTTTGTCCGCGATTACAATGTCTGGATCAGGGACCTGAAGGAGAAGAAAGAGTACCAGCTGAGTTATGACGGAGGAATTGGCAGGTACTACTCTGCCTCAGTAGAGTGGTCGCCCGACTCCAGGAAGCTGATGGCATATCTTGTTCAGCCGGCTGAAAAACATATGATATCATATATTGAATCATCACCTGAAGGACAGGTGCAGCCCAGATATTACACATACGAGTATACCAAACCGGGAGATGCTGTTCCTCAGCGGTATCCGCAGATCTTTGACGTGGAAGGCAGGAAGCATATCGCGGTTGACGAGGCAATGATCCCAAACCAGTACAGTGCAGACAATTTCAGCTGGGATTCGCTGGGCAAATCCCTGACATTTGAGTACAACAGGCGCGGTCACCAGGTTTACAGGGTCATGAGAATAGATGCCGAAACCGGGAAAATGAGCGTGGTAATAGATGAGCAGTCGCCCACTTTCATTGATTACAGCGGGAAGAAGTACAGGTATGATGTGAAGGGTACCGGAGAGATCATCTGGGCGTCAGAGCGTGACGGATGGAACCACCTGTGGCTCTATGACGGCAACACGGGAATGGTGAAGAACCAGGTCACAAAGGGAGAATGGGTTGTGCGTGGGGTGGTTAGCGTTGATGATAAGGAGCGCCATGTGATCTTCAGGGCATCTGGACGTGAAAAAGGCGATCCGTACCTGATTCACTACTACAGGATCGGTTTTGACGGCACCGGACTGACACACCTCACCCCCGGCGAAGGCAACCATGATGCCGTTTTTTCTGACAATGGAAAATACTTTGTTGATACATGGTCAAGGGTTGACATGCCACCGGTATCAGTAGTGCGAAGCGCCGCTGACGGCAGCGAGGTGATGAAGCTTGCAGAGGCAGATGTAAAGGACCTCCTGGCCACCGGCTGGCAGTTTCCGGAAGTATTCACCGCGAAGGGACGTGACGGGGTTACAGACATCTGGGGTGTAATCATTCGGCCCCTAAATTTCGATCCTTCACGCAAGTACCCGGTCATAGAAAATATATATGCAGGGCCACACAGCAGCTTCGTTCCGAAGTCTTTCAGACCTACTTTCGGCAACATGAACTCGATTGCCGAACTCGGATTCATTGTGGTCCAGATTGACGGCATGGGGACATCCAACAGGTCAAAGAAGTTTCATGATGTTGCCTGGAAGAACATAAAGGATGCCGGTTTCCCTGACAGGATCCTCTGGATGAAGGCGGCCGCAGAGAAGTACCCTTATATGGACGTTGAAAGGGTTGGAATTTATGGCACTTCGGCCGGAGGTCAGAACTCAACCGGAGCTCTTCTTTTCCACCCCGAATTCTACGACGTGGCTGTCTCATCATGCGGCTGCCATGACAACAGGATGGACAAGATATGGTGGAACGAGCAGTGGATGGGATGGCCCGTTGACCAGAGCTACATCGAATCGTCAAATGTCGAGAACGCCCACCTGCTTAAAGGCAAGCTGCTGCTGATCAACGGTGAGATGGACAATAACGTCGATCCTGCCTCCACCACCCAGCTTGTCAACGCCCTTATAAAAGCCGGCAAGGACTTTGATTACCTGCTCGTCCCTGGCATGCAGCACAGCAGCGGAGGGGCATATGGGGAGAGACGCAGGATGGATTTCTTCGTTGAAAACCTGCTTGGCGTAAAAGCTCCCGACTGGAATAAGAAGGAGAAATAAAAAAAACGATATTTGCAGTCTTATCTGATTCAGATGACTGACCGCCATGCCAACACCACCATCTGGGCAATAATAACATGCCTGATGTGGTCAACCGCGTATCCCTTCATTAAGGTAGGACTGCAATATTCAACACCGCTTCATTTTGCGGGTACCAGGTTTATTCTCTCCGGGCTGATGATCCTTCCTTTCACGGTGAGACCCCGTGACTACATCAGGATGATCATCGAAAACCGAAGCCTTGCCATATGGGTAACTATTCTCCAGACCCTGATCAACTATATCCTTTTCTATATCGGCATGGACTATGTGCCCGGTGCCATCGGTGCGGTCATAGTGGGTTCACAGCCTTTCGTAACTGCCATTGTTTCAAGAATAATGATCAAGGAAGAGCGCTTCACACGGGCGAAGGTGATCACCATATTCCTCGGGCTGATGGGGATAGTGCTGGTCAGCCTCGGAAGGCAGGGATTTCATTTCGGCCTCCCCGGTGAGGTTGCCGGCATAATCATGATATTCATTGCAAATATCTCAACAGCCACCAGCAACGTGCTTGTCTCAAGAGATGGTAAAAACATGGATCCGCTGGTACTGAGCTCTTTCTCGCTCTTTGCAGGCGGAGCAATAATGTTTTTTATTTCATTTTTGTTTGAAGATGTACCTTCAAAACCAGACTTTCCGCTCAACTACTGGCTCGTACTTCTGTGGCTTTCATTCATGTCAGCATTCACCTTCTCAAAATGGTATGTCCTCCTGAAGCGACCAGAGGTAAAAGTCAGCGAACTGAACCTCTGGAAATTCATAATTCCTGTTTTCGGAGCAATCCTTAGCTGGATGATCGTGCCGGGTGAGAACGCCGACTGGGTTACAATATCTGGAATGGTGATAATCTCGGTCTCGCTTATATGGTTCTTTGGCTTTACAGGCAGGCGTGAACGGAAGATTGAGGAAGTACCTGCCGGACCGATTGCCAAGTAAGTCTGCAGTTTGGAAGCCACGAAGGAGGAGGATCAATCCTGACACCTGTGTCGGGACAGCAGTCAGCAGTAAGTGACTTATTTATCAACTGCTGACTGGTACTGCTGACTGGTACTGCCGACTGCTGACTGGTACTGCCGACTGCTCACCAATCCGCCGGCCACTCTGACAGGTTCTTGAAAAAGAGAAGGTCCCTGTAATGTGGTTTCGTCTTTGCTTCTATGGCCAGCATCTCGTCGGCTGTCAACGGCGTGAATTCCCTGGCAATCTTAATGTTCTCCTCGAGTTCGGCAATCTTGTCAATGCCAATTATGATCGTACTTACCGGGAGGGTAAGGACATAATCCATCGCTTCCTTCATGGTGATGATTCCGCCGTTGGCGAAGATACGGTCGCGGGCAGGGATCTTCATCCCGACAATCCCCATCTCCTTCTCAACCGCATTGGGGAGAAATTTTTCGATAAACGGATCATGATGCTTGTCGGCGGCATTGATTGCAACAAGTACATTGTCAAACGGGAACCGCTCGTTGAGGGCATTCAGGACATCAGGGCCCTCGTGCCCGCTGAAACCTATGAACCGGATCATTTTTTCATCACGGGCCCTGATCATCGCCTTCAGCACCCCGCCTTCACCGGTGATCCTGTCAAGAGTCTCCAGTTCAGGCATCCTTACATTGTGTATCTGCCAGAGGTCAAGATGATCAGTGTTGAGCTGTTTCAGCGATTTCTCCAGCAGCCTCATTGATCCGTCATAGGTGCGGTCATGGGTCTTGCTGGCCAGGAAAACCTCCTCGCGGCGGTATTTCATCACCTGCCCTACGTTCCTTTCACTGGTACCCATGGCATCGGCCCGTGCTACCGTCGGCGTCTGTCTTCCGTAAGCGGCTGCCGTATCAATATAGTTTATCCCCAGGTCAATGGCCCGGTTGATAATATCCACAGAGATATCTTCCTTGCCCGGTATCTCGATGGATCCCTGTCCTCCAAGGCTGAATATGCCGACCATGTGACCTGTTTTGCCGAGAGGCCTGACGGGCAGCTTGCCTTTCCTTATCTCACCGAATGGGTGACCGAAGGCATCTGTATAGGGAGCAACACCTGCAAGCGCTGTAAGGGCTATCATTTTCTGCAGGAACTCGCGACGACTGTTTGGGCGGTTTTCTGACATCGTTTTTTTCTTTTAAAGGTAAACCCTTTACTCCGTTTAAAGTTTAGTGAACAGCATAATATTTATCACATCTATCGCGCCTCCGGGGAGGAGAAGAGACTGCCGGACCGGAAGGAAATCTTAAAGTCTGAAGGGTCACATGCCATTACCTGCCTGCTGCGATAACATATTGTCTCATTTTTTTACAATTACTGTCTATTATTTTTACATCTCCATATATTTGTTATAATTCATAGCGCTGTTAATCTGGCACTTGCAATCATGGCACAATCCTTGGCCCATTCAATGGCAAACGTGACAGATTATGATGAAAAAGCTTATACCAATTCTGTTGATCCTGTCGATCGCCCCTCCTGCCCTTCTTACTGCCCAGCAGGAGAGTTGGACGCTTGAAGATTGCATCTCATATGCCCTTTCAAACAACATTGGATTGCAGAGGCAGGGTCTCCGGACCGAATCAGCCGAAATAGACTTCCGGAAATCAAAGATGGACCTGCTCCCCAACCTTAACTTCGGTTCAGATGCAAGGGTAGGGTTCGGACGGTCAATAGACCCTGTCACCAACCTCATCACCTTCAAGCAGAACCTGAGCAACTCATATACATTAAGTTCAGGGATCGAGGTATTCAATGGTTTTGCCACGCTTAATACCATTTCGGCAAATAAATTCATGATGAAGGCCGGGATAGAAGCTGAGAAGGTAGCAAGAAACACCCTGATTGTAAATATAATGGGGCAATACTACCAGGTGATTTATGCCAAAGGGCTTGAGGCGGCAGCCAAAATGCAGCTTGATCTATCCGAAAAGCAGCTGTTCAGGATAACCAGGATGGTGAACACCGGAAGGGAGTCAGTTGCTCGGGAGTATGAAATTGCCAGCCAGGTATCGGCTGACAGGCTCACCTGGACCACGGCGCAGAGTTCTTCTAGCCGCGCCCTGACACAGCTCAGGCAGATGCTTCAGATTGAACCGGGTACGGATTTCAATATCCTGATGCCTGATTTTGACGCTATGCTCATCACTGAAAGCGGCTATGACACAGACAGTATCTACAGCATCGCATCAGATGTCCTTCCAAGGCTGAAAGCCATCGAATACGAACTGAGGGCCTCAGAAAACATGGTGGCAGTTGCCAGGGGCGCCCTTGCCCCGAACCTCACAGTCGGAGGAGCCATCTATACAGGATATTACAAGGTTATCGGCGAAGATGAGGCCAGCCAGGCATCATTCTCCACACAGCTTAAAAACAATAACAGCCAGGCAGTCTGGCTCTCGCTAACCATCCCTATTTTCAACAGGTACACAGCCTCAAGGAATATCAAACAGGCAGTCATCAGGAAAGAGGATACCAGGCTCCGGCTTGAGCTGGAAAGAAACAGCCTCTACACCGAGATCGAAGACGCCTGCCTCAATTACAACAGGGGAAGGGAAGAGTATATCGCAGCAGAAGCCAACCTGGCATTCAATGAGAAATCATTTGAGGCAGTTGAGAAAAAATTCGAGGCCGGACTCGTTGACGTGACCGATTACGCAGCAGCGAAAACCACTCTCTTTTCCGCTGAAACAGAGGCACTCAGAACCAAACTGCAACTCCTCATCCGGAAACTCACCATTGAGTTTTACAGTACCGGGGAATATGAAAATATTGTAACAAACTAAATATCAACATTAAAAAAATGGACACACCTCTGAATAACATGGATAAACCTATTCCCAAAAAGAAAGGGCTTCAGAAAAAACACCTTGTTTACATCATAGCAGGTGCAGCATTCCTGTTACTGATCTACCTGGCCTTCTTTTCGGAAAAGACCTCCACCTACAGGGTTGAGAAGGATAAGCTGATTATCGAGACTGTTATTGAAGACCAGTTCAATGACTACATTACCGTACCCGGTACCGTGGAACCGATAAGCACCGTCTTCCTCGATGCCCAGGAAGGGGGACGGGTGGAAGAGATACTCATTGAAGAGGGTTCAATGGTCAGGAAGGGAGATATCATCCTGAAACTTTCAAATCACGATCTCTACCTGAACATTCTTGACAGTGAGGCTCAGCTGGCTGAAAAGGAAAACTTCCTCCGCAACACCCTTGTGGCTATGGAGCAAGACAGGCTGCAGATCAAGCGTGAACTTCTCAACCTGAAATATGACGTTGAACGCAAGGAGAGAAACTACCGCCAGAACCTGGAGCTGATGAAAGACAGTCTCATCTCAGTGGAGGAGTTCATCCGTTCAAAGGAAGACCTGGATATGGCCAGGCAGTCAAGGGAACTCTTCATTGAACGGCAGAAACAGGATTCACTGTTCAGGTCAGTCCAGGTTGACAACCTGGAGAACAACCTTGAAAACATGCGCCGTAACCTTTCACTTGTCAGGCAGCGTGTGGAAAACCTGAACGTAAGGGCCACCGTAGACGGCCAGCTCGGACTCCTGGTACCTGAGATCGGACAATCAATCCAGCGGGGGTCAAACATGGGACAGATAAATGTGCTGACATCATTCAAGGTCACCGCCCAGATAGATGAACATTACATTGACAGGGTAAGAACACAGCTCACGGCAAAGCTTGACCGGCAGGGAAGTGAATTTGACCTCGTGGTCAGAAGGGTCTATCCCGAAGTGCGTAACGGAACCTTCGAGATTGATATGACCTTTGAAAACAACGTGCCGGACAATATCCGCACGGGACAGACATACTATATCAGCCTCCAGCTCGGGCAGCCCAAGAGATCACTCCTGGTACCAATCGGCGGTTTCTTCCAGGAAACCGGCGGACAATGGATATTCGTCCTCGATGAAACAGAATCATTCGCCACTAAACGTGATATATCAATAGGGAGGAAAAACCCGAAATACTATGAGGTCCTCGAAGGCCTCCAGCCAGGAGAGAAAGTTATCATCTCAGGATATGACACCTTTGGCAAAAACGAAAAACTTGTCTTTAAGAAGTAAAAGCAACATTAATATTTGAAATCATGATCAGAACAAATGATTTAACCAAGATCTTCAGAACTGAAGAGGTTGAAACAACAGCACTAAACAAGGTGAACCTCCACGTCAGGGAAGGTGAGTATGTAGCCATCATGGGACCTTCGGGATGCGGCAAATCAACCCTCCTGAACATTCTCGGCCTGCTTGACAACCCTACCGCCGGGAGCTATATGTTCAACGGTACCGAGGTTGCCAACCTCCGGGAACGTGACAGGACTATCTTCCGCAAGGGAAACATCGGCTTCGTCTTCCAGAGCTTTAACCTGATTGACGAGCTGAACGTGTATGAGAATGTCGAGCTCCCTCTCATCTATATGAAGATGAAGGCAGGCGACAGGAAGAAAAAAGTGGAACAGGCCCTTGAAAGGATGAAGATCGGGCACAGGGCAAAGCATTTCCCCCAGCAGCTTTCAGGCGGACAGCAGCAGAGGGTTGCTATAGCCAGGGCTGTGGTAGCCAATCCGAAACTGATCCTTGCCGACGAACCCACAGGTAACCTCGACTCCAAAAACGGGCTTGAGGTAATAAACCTGCTTAGTGAGCTCAACAAGGAGGGTACCACAATTGTCATGGTCACCCACTCGGATCATGATGCAGGATTTGCCCACCGGATCGTCAACCTGTTTGACGGGCAGATTGTTGATTCACCAATGAGCTGAAGAAAGTACGTTCTGCCCCCGGGGTGGATCAGAAGCGAAAAATCCCCTGTTTGCCGCGAGGCAGACGGGGGATTTATTTTGTCGGGGCTGGCTGAGAGAATGACTCAGAATCTTAAACTGGCAGCAGATATGACTTCACTCCGGGCAGGATACGGTATCCGTAGCAGCAGCCTCTGCAACAGTCAAAGATTATACTTTGCTATCTTATTGTATAGTGTCTGGCGGGTTATTCCAAGCCGGTCGGCAACGATGCTGATGTTATTGCAATGTCTCCTGAGGCTCTCCGCAATCAATCTTTTCTCCATCTCATCAAGTGTCATCTCCGTACGCAGGGTTCTTCCGGAGGAGTGAGCAAAAGAGAAATCCGATGGACGGAGGGTATCCCCTTCACTCATAATAACCGCCTTTTCAATGGTATGCTGTAATTCCCTCACATTTCCCGGCCAGTCATGGTTGGCCAGCTTCTCCAGGGCCAGAAGGCTTATTTTAAGACCAGTTCGCCCATATCTTTCACTGAATATCTTCAGGAAATGCCTTGCCAGAACGGGAATATCATCCACCCTGTCTCGCAGCGGCGGTACCTCAATTGTAATCGTGTTTATCCTGTAAAGAAGGTCTTCACGGAAGGTGCCTTCCCTGACCATACTCATTATGTCGCAGTTTGTGGCACAGATCAGCCTGATGTTCACCGGCACCGGTCTGTTTGATCCTACCTTTACTATCTGCCTGTTCTGAAGCACGTTGAGAAGTTTTGACTGGGCGGGCAGAGACAGATTGCCTATCTCATCAAGGAAAAGTGTTCCGTTATGAGCCGTTTCAAATTTCCCTTTCCGCTCCTCCCTGGCATCCGTAAAGGCACCTCTTACATGTCCGAAAAGTTCACTCTCAATTAGCGACTCTGCAATGGATCCCATATCAACACTGACCATCAGTTCTGCCGACCTTGCTGACTGGCGATGGATCTCCCTGGCAATAAGCTCCTTACCGGTCCCGTTTTCGCCGGTTATAAGCACATTGGCATCAGTGCCTGCCACCTTTCTCACAATGTTCATCACATTTATCATTGTGGGAGAAGCACCCTGAACGATCTTTTCACGACCATTGTTAATTACCTTTTTTAGCTGGCTGTTGTCAGCTTTCAGTGAACTGGCCTCAAGCCTTGAAAACCTTAACTGGATGGCCGTGCTTACAGTGGTGACCAGCCTGTTCCTCTCCCATGGTTTCAGGATAAAATCAACCGCCCCCTCCTTTATTGCCCTGACAGCCAGATCAGTATCAACAGATGTCGTTAATATTACCACACTGATGGCATCGTCATAGGCAAGTATCTCTTTCAGCCAGTACAGCCCTTCATTACCATTCCTGATTTCAGATCTGTAGTTTGACTCCATAATTACCACATCAACATCCTTCCTTCGAAGTGTTTCCTTGATCCGTTCAGGGGTGGAAATGGCGATGACATGTTCATATTCGACCCTGAGGGTATCAGCCAGCATCCTGGCCTGGTCAACGTCATCATCAACAATCAGAACCGTCCCTTTTGTCATTGCAAATCATTTATTATAAAGACGGCAAAAATCCGGAAGTGTGTCAAATTAATAGACATTTTTTTTCTTGCCGCCACCGGTGCAGCAAATAATTCGATATACCGTCTTTAAAATGAGAGAACTTACACAAAAGGGAAAATTCACAATAAAATAACAGACCAATGACAGTTAGTCTTAAACCAAATGAAGTGGTGCTGAAGGCCGGTGATACCAGCCAGGTAATAGACCAGACCACCGTTGAAGGAAAACTGATAGTAACAAACCAGAGAATATACTTCAAGACCATGAAAGATGATACTGCCAGGTTCAACCTTGAAATTCTGTTTGACAATATCCTGGAGATCATTTATTTCAAACGTGGTTTATTCTCGGTCAAGGGGTTGAATGTCATTACCCGTGACGGTATGACATACAGTTTTCCTCTCCGTAAACGAGATGAATTCGGGCAGCTGATAAACAGAATGTACTGATCGTTTACCCCCCCTTACTCATACTTCAGTGAACTTGCAGGGTTGACCCTTGAAGCCTCCTACTCATACTTCAGTGAGCTTGCGGGGTTGACCCTTGCAGCCTTCATTATCCGGTAGCTTATGGTCAGAATCGCAATGCCCAGGGCAATTGCCAGTCCTGCAATGAATGTAAATACTCCGGCTTCTATCCTGTAATGGAAATTCTCAAGCCACCTGTCAGCCACGAAGTAACTCACAGGCCACGCGATAAGGGCTGAGATGGAAACAAGTACGATTATTTCCCTTGAAATTACCACGTAAATGCCTGCCACGGAGGACCCCATTGCCTTCCTCACTCCTATCTCCTTGGTCCGCTGTTCAATGGTGAAAGATGTAAGCCCGAAGAGTCCCAGTGCGGCAATAAAGATCGCAAGGATTGAGAAGATGACGGCCATCTGCGCATTCTGTTTCTCCTGTATATACATGTTCTCAAAATCCTCGTCGAGAAAATAATACTGCAGGGGGTTGTTTCCGGTGAACTCCTTCCATACACTTTCAATGCCGGCAATTGTGCTCTGATAGCTTTGCGCGGTGAGTCTTACCGTGAGATAACCCCAGAGATGGCCATCACCCTTAAAGCAGAAGATGTAGGGCTGTATCGGGTTGCGGAGCGACTCGTGGTTGAAATTCTTCACAACGCCGATCACCTGCAGGTGTAATGGGGTGCCTCCCTCATCAGGTTTTATGAACCTTGCCCGGGAGATATCAGTGATCTCAAAATCCCTGGCGGCATTCTCATTTATGAGGCATGCCTCCTGGTCAGTAGTATGTGACTCGCTGAA
Organism: Bacteroidales bacterium; assembly: GCA_025454815.1. Lineage (GTDB taxonomy): Bacteria > Bacteroidota > Bacteroidia > Bacteroidales > VadinHA17 > SR-FBR-E99. The sequence continues at coordinate 27,098 of JALONR010000006.1, forward strand.
AAACCTGCCTTCAGCAAGGGTCATCCCGTATGTGTCGAGATAGTCATAATCAACCCAGTTTGTCTGCATCAGGAATGATTCCTCATCCCTCCCTTCCAGTCCGTAACCGTTATTGTTGTTATTCCTTCCCGGTACAGCGGTTGAGCTCGTAATATTCACAACTCCCGGGATATTCCTGACTGCCTCCTTGAATGCATTCACCCTGTTGCCAATGGCACCGGCCCTGTTAATGACGATAAGCTGTTCCTTGTTGAATCCAACATCCTTGTTCAGCATGAACCTTATCTGCCTGTACATGATCATTGTCCCTACGATCAGAAGTATGGAGACGGCAAACTGGAAAATAACCAGTACCCTCCTCAGGCGGCCGTTCTGCATGCTGTTCCTGGCACTTCCCTTAAGTACCATATAAGGATTGAATGACGAGAGGAAGAGCGCCGGGTAGCTCCCTGAGAGTATCCCTACCAGCAGTGTGAACAGCAGAAGTACCGGAACCGTATACCAGTTGTCAAACAGTCCAAGCCTTAGGGTTGTCCCAAGGAGATTGTTGAAGTATGGCAGCGAGAGCTTAATAATCAGCAATGAAAGGAGCAGTGAGGCAAACGCAAGTATGAATGACTCGGTCATGAACTGTGATATGAGCATCCCCCTTGTTGATCCGGATACTTTCTTGATCCCTACCTCCTTCGCCCTTCTCGCCGCCTGAGCCGTAGAAAGGTTCATGAAGTTGATGGCAGCAATAAGTACAATGAGAACGGCTATGCTTCCGAAAATCCACAGGTATTTCGGATCACTTGCCTGTCCGAATTCCTGCTGTACTGAAGGGTCAAGATGTATATCAGTCAGATTCTGAAGGAAATATGTGTACCTGTTACCCTGTGCTGTAAATTCATCAATAGATATTCCCATATACCTTTCCAGTTCAGGGCCCACATATCTGACCAGCATGTCAGGGATTTTTCTCTCAACATCCTGGTAACTGGCATTTGGCCTGATGAGAAGGTAGGTACTGAAACTGTTGTTCATCCAGGTGGGATCCTCATGCCTCGGGTTGGTCATGAACGAGGTTATCATATTGGCGGTGAAATGAGTCTTCGGAGGTATGTCTCCAATGACACCGGTGACAATATACCTGACGGTATCAGTCCCCAGCTTCAGGGCCTTGTCTATCGGGTCCTCATTACCGAAAATTTTCCTCGCTGTACTTTCTGTCAGTATAACCTTGTGCGCTGCATTGAGCATGGCAGCCGGGTCACCCTTTATTACCGGTATAGTAAAGAAACTGAAGAAGGAGGAGTCCGCCTCAAGGCATGCCTCCTCGGTGAAAGTCTGCCCGTTGTATTCAACAATTGTGGGACCTCTTCCTGTCATCCTGAGAACGTCTTCCACCTCCGGAACTTCCCTAAGCATTGTAGGTGCCATAATTGAAGGGGTAAAAGCACCAATGACCTCCTGTCCGCCGATTTTACCATTGAGGACAACCCTGAAGATCCGGTCCCTGTTGACATTGTACCTGTCATACCCTGCTTCGTTTATGACAAAGAGGGTTATGAGCAGACTGCAGGCAATGCCTATTGAAAGCCCAAGTATATTTATGATTATGTATGATCTCTGCCGCTTGAATGACCTGATGCTGTATCTGATGAGACTCTTTAACATTTCTGTCGCTTTTAAATCTTTATATCACATTTCGTTCACAAACCTGGTTTCTCCACGGCTTCATTACTCCCTCTTGATTGCAGTTGCCGGATTGGTGCAGGATGCCCTGTAGGCCTGGTATCCCACAGTGAGGGCGGCAAGAATCAGCGTCGCAGCAGCTATCAGAAGGAATATCAGGATGTTGATATCAATCCTGAAGGCGAACTGCTGCAACAGCTTTTTAACAATAAACCAGCCTGTAGGGAGGGCTATCGCCAGTGCTATCAGCACCAGGACAAGAAACTCCCTGGCCATAGTAAACATCACTGAAAGGGACTCTGCTCCCATGACCTTCCTGACACCAATTTCATTGGTTCGCCGTTCAGTTGCGTATGAGGATAAACCATAGAGGCCCAGAGAGGCAATTATCAAAGCCAGGACGGTAAAATACTTCAGGAGGTCTGTAAGGCGGATTTCAGATCTGAACAGGTTCTCATAGTCCTGGTCAACAAAAGTGTATTCCAGCGGAAATTCTGTTATCACGCTTTTCCAGGTCTTCTCCACCGCTGCAAGCGATTCCTCTGTTTTTCCCGGCGTCAGCCTTACCAGCATTATCCTCAGATATGCGGTATCAGCCAGGGCAAATGCCATTGGTTCAATAGGTTCGTCAGCACCCTTAAAATGAAAGTTTTTGAGTACTCCGACAATTGTTCCGTTAAGCCCCATGAACCTGAAGTTCTGACCTACAGGATCATCTTTCCCCATCAGTCTTGCCACCTCTTCGTTGACCAGGAAATTTCCCGTTGTATCCCTTGCCATGTCTGCTGTGAAGTCTCTTGAAAAACTGCGGCCTGACGCCAGCTCCATTTTCATGGTCTCCAGGTAGTCATAGTCAACGGCATTGGTTCCGATAAGGACATGCCTCTCCGGGTCCATCCCGTCCCATCTTGCACCACCGGAATTGCTCCCCATATGAACCGGGTTGTGCAATCCGGCCGTCACTCCCTGGATGAAGGTCTCTTTCAACAGCTCCTCCTTGAGGGAATAATACTTTCCGACCATCTCTTCAGACATCGGAATAGCAATCAGATTCTCCTTGTCATACCCGAGATCCTTGTTCTGCAGGAATTTAAGCTGCAGGTAGATGAAAACGGCCGAAACTGCAATTATAACTGAAAGTGTAAACTGAAGCACAACAAGTGCCTTTCTCAGAGATCCATTACCCTTACCTGACATTGTGTCTCCCTTGAGCGTGGCTACGGGCCTTGCCGAGGAGAGATAAAAGGCCGGGTACAGTCCGGAGAGCAGACCTGCCACAACACCGGTTGCCAGGAAACTGATAATAAACCTCCCCTCCAACAGATCTGATAACATAAACTCCTTGCCGGAAACATTATTGAAAAGCTCAAGCGATAATCCCACAATTACCAGGGCCAGGATCATTGAAAGCGCCACCAGGATAAGTGATTCAGACATGAAGTGAAAAACCATTGTTTTCCGGTCTGCCCCGAGTACTTTCCTTATTCCTGTCTCCCTGGCTCTTGAAGATGCCTTGGCAGTTGACAGGTTAATAAAGTTGATGCACGCAATCAGGAGAATAAAAACTGCTATCAGGCTGAAAATCCACACGACTATCACCGGCCCCCTGGTTTCCTTGAAACCAAACTGGGCATGAAGATGGATATCCAGGAAGGGAAAGACCATGAATTTGGTCAAAGTTTCGGGATAATACTCCAGTACAACATCTGTCAGCTTTTTATTGACTGCCTCAATATCCACACCTTTCCTGAGCTCGACAAAGGTGAAGATTGAGTTGCTGCCCCATGATGTGCTTACAGCTCCTATTTCATGAAGGAAGGAATATGGAATAATACCTTCAAAGCTAAAAATTGAGTTGTCCGGTATATCCTCCATCACACCGGTGACCATGAACTGGTACCGGTTCTCCACGGTGATGTTCTTCCCCAGCGGATTTTCATCACCGAAATACTTATCAGCAAGTTTTTTTGTAAGGACAATAGAATGAGGTGAAGTAAGCAGGTTTTCAGGGTCGCCCAGCAAAAGAGGAAATGTAAACATCCTGAAGAGCCCCGAATCAGAGGCGACAATCTGGGATTCAAAAAATATCTTATCATCCCTTCTGAAGAGCACACGGGGCATCCTGTTGACCCTGGCCTGCTCCGCTATCTCAGGGATCTTCTCCTTCCATACCGGTCCGCTGGGATGCGGAGTGACCGTAACATGATACCTCTCACCTGAATAGAACTGATCCTCCTCGACACGGTAGATCATTTCACCCTTCTCATGAAACCGGTCATAGCTGAGTTCATTCTGGATCCACAGAAGGATGAGCAGAGATGCTGCCAGGCCTATGGCAAGGCCGGTAATATTAATGAATGTGAAGGCTTTCTGCCGGGAGATGTTCCGGAATGTCACAAGGAAGAAATTGCGGATCATGAGTTTAAGCATGGGTTCAGGATAAAGACGACCAGGAATCTGACATGCTGCACATGGTTATGCAGGAAGGGAAACCGGGTCAGTTCTTTTTAACGGAGCTGCCTGTTAACCAGAATAAGATCATGAGTAAAGTGGCAATCGCCGACATAGCTGCCCCGAACCAGAACGGCACACTTGAATTGACCCTGTCATAGAGAAAACCGGCAATAATGCTTGCAGGAAGAAGTGTTATCCCGAGCATGGCATAGTAAATACCAAGGGCTGTGCCCTTCCTGGCATTATCAGTCATATCTGCCACAAATGCTTTCTGTATGCCGTCAGTGGCAGCTGAATATAAACCATAAAGCGCAAACAGGACAAAAAGAGCCCCCCCGCCAATATCCATCCCGAAAAAGAGATAAACTACCGCATATATCATGAATCCCGCAATAATCAGCTTCTCTTTCCCGATCCTGTCAGAAAGTGAGCCGGCAGGTATTGCAGCAACAACCGAAACAACATTGGTTATAAGATATACCAGAGGTATGAAAGCGACCTTTATCCCTGACTCATTGGCCTTTACGAGAAGCAGCGCATCAGTTGAGTTCCCAAGGGTAAAAATAAATATGATGGCAAGAAAGAACCAGTAACGTCTTGGAAAATCCCTGAAGCGAAACCTTTTTATAAGCCCAGCCTTACTTTTCCTTACCTCTCTTATCCCGAAAATAATGACAAAAATTCCTGCGATGGCAGGTATGCCGGCAAGAAGGAAAATAATATGGTAATTGCCGGGAAACAGGCTGAGGAGGGAAAAGGCAATCAGTGGCCCCGCGATGGCACCGCTGTTGTCCATCGCCTTTTGAAAGCCGAATCCCTTGCCAGTCTCATTATTGGTGACTGATGAAGCTATAAGACTGTCCCGTGGAGCCGTGCGGATACCCTTGCCGAATCTCTCTGCAAATCTGAAAACAAGCACCTGCATCGGTGAAATGACAAAAGCGTACAGGGGAAGTACCACCGCTGAGAGGGCATAACCGATAAGCATGAATGGCTTGTTCCTGCCTATCCTGTCACTCCAGAATCCGGACAAGGCTTTGATCAGTGAAGCAGTACTTTCTGCAACACCTTCTATAAGTCCCAGGCTGGTCTTTGACGCCCCTATTGACATCAGGAACATGGGCATTACCGAATAGATCATCTTGACCGAGGTATCAGTCAGAAAGCTGGTAAGTCCGGTAAAGAGTATATTCCTTTCAAACCCGAAGATCTTTGGCTCAGTTCTTTCCGGGTCCGGGGGTAACATTTCCTGAATGCTTCCTATCATATCAACTTAAACCGGCAGCCCTTTCAATCCTGATCGCCCTTAACACCATTTATTCTCAGCAGTTTGAAAAGCTCGACAACGGGTACAGGTGCAAACGCCATCAGTATGACTATTATCCAGTGCTCACGGTCCATGACTGCAAGGCTGAATGCCTCCCTCACCGGCGGGACTAGCAGCACTATGAGCCCGATCAGGGCAGATGCTAAAATGGCACCAATGAGATACTTGTTCTTCAGCGGGTTGAACAGAAACGATGATTTCTCATTTGAGTGCAGGTTGCGCACATGCACCAGCTGTGCGAACATAAGAGTCGCAAATGCCATGGTCCGGCCCAGCTCCTCACCTCCGTCATGCAGGCCCATTATATAGGATACCAGTGGAATAATCCCCACCATCAGCCCCTGGTACATCACACGCCAGATCATACCCCTGGTCATGAAACCTTTCTTTGTGTTGCGGGGCCTGCGATTCATAATGCCCTTCTCAGGAGGGTCAACACTTAGTGCCAGTGCCGGCAGGCTGTCGGTTACAAGATTGATCCACAGTATGTGGATTGGCAACAGCGGCATACCCATATTGAATATTGAAGTCACCAGGATCAGGAAAATTTCACCCACATTGGTTGACAGAAGGTATTGTATTACCTTAAGTATGTTGTCATAGATTCTTCTCCCCTCCTCCACAGCCGATACAATTGTTGCGAAATTGTCATCGGTGAGTATCATGTCAGATGCACCCTTTGCCACATCGGTACCCACAATCCCCATTGCAGCCCCTATGTCTGCCTGTTTGAGGGCAGGTGCATCATTCACGCCGTCGCCGGTCATTGCCACGACCTCACTGTGGCTCTGCCATGCCTTTACGATGCGAACCTTATGTTCCGGGGCCACCCTGGCATAGACCGAAAACCGCCCGACAGACTCCGCAAGTTCCCCCTCACTCAGTTTCTCAAGTTCGGCTCCTGTAATTGCCACATCTCCTTCACGGTAAATGCCTATCTCACGGGCTATTGCAAGCGCAGTGCTCTTGTGATCGCCGGTTATCATTACAGGCCGGATACCCGCCGTATTACATCTGGCAACCGCATCTATCACCTCCGGCCGGGCCGGGTCAATCATGCCGAGAAGACCGGTGAAGATAAGATCATTTTCTATCTGCCCGATTGTGACCTGCTGAGGAGCCTCGTGGTGATCCTTATAGGCCATTGCCAGCACCCTGAGTGCTGAATTGGCCATTTTTTCATTCGCTTCGCGGATCTTTTCCAGATCATCAGGCCCGAGAGCCTTTACCTCACCCCTGATGATTATCCGGTCACAAACACTTAGCACCTCATCCAGACCTCCCTTTACATTGACCCTGGTCTCCTTCTCCCCCATCCTGTTTACGGTTGTCATCCTCTTCCGTTCAGAATCGAAAGGTATCTCAGCCACCCTGGGAAAGCTCTTTTCGGCTTCGTCCTTGTAAAAGTTATACAGAACCCCGAAATCGAGCAGCGCCGTCTCAGTAGGGTCACCGGTGAAAGAAAATTTTCCGTCCTCATTTATTTTCATGGTGGCGTCAGCGCAGAGGACAGAGATGGAAAGAAGTTTCTGTTCCTCATCATTGAGCACATTTCCCGGTGAGCTCCTGTTAATGACATCATGCTTGTGATTGACATAAGCCTCAACCACCGTCATCCTGTTCTGGGTGAGTGTTCCTGTCTTGTCGGAACAGATAACCGTGGCGCTGCCCAGAGTCTCCACCGAGGGGAGGGTCCTGATAATGGCGTTTTTCTTAACCATCCGCTGAACACCAATTGCCAGTACAATGGTTGATACAGCCGGCAGTCCCTCAGGTATGGCAGCCACAGCCAGGCTCACTGCCGTCATGAACATGCTCATAACCGAGTTGCCGTATAGAACGCCTACCCCGAATATCAGAGCACAGATGGCGAGTGCCACTATGCCAAGCATCCTTCCGAGCTGGTTGAGCCTTCTGCTCATCGGAGTCTCGGTGTCACCGGCATGCTGCAGCATGTCGGCTATCCGACCCACCTGTGTCTGCATACCAGTGGTAACGACTACTCCGCGGCCGCGGCCGTAGGTAACCATACCGCTCGAGAAAGCCATATTCTTCCTGTCACCGAGCGGGATATCATTACCGCTCAGAATTTCCGACGTTTTGTCAACAGGAACGCTCTCGCCGGTAAGTGACGACTCCTGTATCTTGAGATTTACCGCTTCGGTGAGCCTGATGTCAGCAGGGATTACAGCTCCGGTTTCAAGGATGACTATATCACCGGGGACAAGTTCCCTGGTGCTCACCTCCGTTACGGAACCGTTGCGCAGCACCTTGGAGAGTGGAGCCGCCAGCTCCTTGAGAGCCTCAAGCGATGTCTCAGCCCGTTTCTCCTGGACCGCCCCGATCAGGGCGTTGACAATAAGGATACCCATAATAATGTATGTATCCAGGAGTCCTTCGCCCTCCATAACACCCACCACTCCCGAAATGGCTGCTGCAACCAGCAGTATTATGATCATGAAGCTCCTGAACTGCTCCAGGAACATCCTGAGAAAAGTTTTCCTCGATTTTGATTCTATCTGGTTGTACCCATACTGCTCAATCCTTTTCCTTACCTCAGCTGTTGTAAGTCCGGATGATTCATCAGTGCCCAGTTCCCTGATAAGTTCACCGGCTTCCCTGTTGTAGAATTCTGCCATATTGTTTTAAAACGTTCGGTAGGTTTTACCCTGAAATGTTTTTGAAGCCTGTATCTGACAACTTCAGGTCACGAAATTAAACAATATTTCTGCGGCATCATAGAAACGGCGAAAGCTCTCTTCCGTCCGACGGGGAGTGAGACGGATCCGGCTACCCAGTCATAAAAGCGGGGCAAGGCTTTTCTTCATGTTGTCATAATGCGATCCCTCCCAGTATATCCTGTCGCATTGCGGACACCTCTTAAAACTTGAAAAGTACCTCCGGGTATCAGCCAGCAGGCGTTCCGCTATCTCTTCCTTCTTCACCTCCTCAAGGATAGAGTTGCATGAGATACATCTGCTGAAGAGATCCACATGGTTTTTCAGCCTGTACCTTTCAAAAACCTCCCTGAGCTGTTCATTGTGATACTGTGACTTCACCAGGTAACCCTCAGCATCACCTGCCGCCTTCAGCAGGAGCCTGTCACGCGTCAGTATAATCCGGTTCTCAAGCCGTGCCGTTACAATTATTTCACGATCCTCGAAAAAAGTACTGAAAAGTGTATCAAAACCGCACAGTCTAAGGTATTTTGCAAGTCTTCCCAGGTGGACGTCAAGGATGAACCTGAATGCCGTGTTTTTTTCATCCGGTTTCATCAGATTATCCTTATAACCTGCCAAAAATAATTTCTGCCCGCTGATCGAACGACAGGTTCACCGGGTTATTTTTTACATCTGACTGAGACACTATGTCCGCTATATTGTCTTTTTCAAGGCCGAAAGTGCCCAGCCGGGGCAGACTGAGGCGATAAGTCAGAGCAAACAGGAAGTCAATGAAGAAGTCGATATACCAGTCGTTATTCTTTCTGGCAGCGTCTGCGAATAATCTTCCCAGGGTTGCATATTTTTCAAGGGATGCAGATATTTCCGGACCTGTATTCTTCACTGCTTCGGATCCGGCCTGGCTTAATCTGCGCAGCTCTCTGACATTTATTTTATTAGCAGCCGCCATCAGGGTGCCGCAGACCGCCCCGTGCGGTATTTCATGAAGGGCTCCTATGGTACCTGCCAGACCATGAACGGCCCCCAGTCCTGCATTGGCAAGACAAATGCCTGACATCAGGGCGGCAAATGACATATCTGACCTTGCATTTATATCATCTCCGTCAGTATATGATCTGACAAGTGATCTTTTTATTGCCTCCATTCCCTGGAGTGCAAGGGCATCCGTAAACTCATTTGACTTTGTTGAAAGGTATGCTTCCGCAAGTTGTGTGAAGCAGTCCATCCCTGCTGCAGCGGTAATATCCGGCGGACAGTTCAGCGTCAGTTCAGGGTCAATAAGTGCCACATCAGGAACGAAGTTGTCATGACGAAGTGACCGCTTGAAACCACCCTTTCCTACCTGCGAAATTACTGCGTTCTTAGTGGCCTCACTCCCTGTCCCCGAGGTTGTGGGTACTGCAATGAATGGCACTTTTGTTCCGGGATGTTCGCGGCTCCCGACCACCTCAAGGTAATCGGTCACTGATCCGCCAACCGTCAGCATGGCAGAGATGGCTTTGCCGGCATCCATGACGCTGCCTCCTCCAATTCCTGCAACGAGTGTGATCCCTGCTCCCTTAAGGTTGCTGACAGCCTCGTCGACCGTGACAGGGGATGGTTCCCCGGTGACGGTTACCTGGTGCATCTCAACTCCCAGGGCGGCGAGCTGCTCTCGGAGGCGCAAAGCCTGCGGTGATTCCGTAAATGACCTCACTCCGGTGACAAGCAGTATCCTTCCGCCATAACCAACAGCCTGATCAGGAAGGTCCCTGACAGCACCTGCCCTGAATATTATATGCGGCATCCGCGCCAGCCGGAACGATTTCACCATAACGACTTTTCGGAAGGTTCAACCACATCATACCTGATACCCCTGCGCGGCTCTGCCATCCACTCCCGGACAGTGTCCCTCCACTTAAGGTAGTGAGGGGTCTCCTTGTGCAGCCTGACAGCCTCCTCGGATTCAAAGACTTCGTAGATCATGAACCGGCAAGGGTCATCAGACTGCTGCAGCACGTCAAACCTTATGTTCCCCGGCTCAGCTGCCGTTCCCCGGTAGTTATCAGTTATCGCTTCCTGAAATTCAGCTACCCTGTCTGGCAGCACATTTACATGAACACATGTGACTATCATCTGTCTTCACCCATTATTTATCGGTAAGTTACAAAAATAGAGCTTTATACTGTTCTCAATAAGACCTCAGCCAACGGCGTGGTTATACAATGATTTCAATCCCACGGTACCTGCAGGTGATATGCAGAAGTTCAGAGTTATTTCCGGCGAGCATCAGGAGATGATTGCCAAGGGGTTTTTCCTTCAGCCTCTCTATTGCATCCCCGGGCAATGCTATCTCCACCTGTGTACGGCAGGCATCTGCCAGGCGCGGCCTGCCGACGACCCTCCCCTCAGTAACAAAAGCCCTGTCAAGGGTGTCTGAAAACCGGAAAAGTGTTACTTCTGTTGAATCTATGATGCCATCAACTGCCAGCGACCAGCCAGTCTCATAGTGTGAGGGGAGTTCCACGTTGCTCACAAAATCAAAGGGGGCTGTACAATGGGAAAGTATCAGGGTGCTGTCTGTCAGCCGTGTTGTATTGGCCATCCAGGGCACCTTGCCAGTCAGGGCTTTGCCTGCCATCATCCCGGCCATGGAGGCAAGGTCACCCTCACAGGCGGCCACAATCCCTTCAGTATTAAGCTGGGCAAGGGCCAGGCATGCTGTCACCTTTCTCTGCTGTACCAGGCTGAAGCATTCCACTCCTATTGCATCCAGGTTGCTGTCACAGATAACCCTGCGTAAAAGGGTCAGCACCCGGGCAGCATCCTCAAGACCATCAGGATTCTTATTACTGAACCGTTTGAGAAGGTCACCGTCGGGTTCCTCCCTGCTGTAATCAGGCAGCTCCTTCCAGGGTATCCCTTGTAGTTCAACACCGAATCGCTGCCGCAGGGTTTCGGCAGAAACATCCGATGCCACCAGCCACTCTGAGACTGTGCCGATCAGACCGGCTCTGCTCCCATCCAGTTTCTCCCATGTGCCGGCTGACCTTCTCCACCTGTCAATAAGTCCTGACTCTGCCGCATCAGCAGCATCAGACAACATGGCAATCCTGTTTTGATTCACCATCCAGGCCTTCACCTCTGTTGCAGCGGCATAGGCATTGTTGCCACGAACAGACAATAACAGTACAGGCCTTTCCGGAACTGCCAACTCAATGGCCCTTCTTTCTGAACCACCGCTCATGAAAAGAATAACATCTGGCCTGCGGTCAGTAATAATATATTTTACCCCTGGAATCAATAGACGCAGATACTCTTCCGCTTCTGCCGGGGCTGTGGCCATGGCTCCCCTGTGCGCAGTCCACGCTACCCTGAGGATATATTCTTCTTCATTCACTCTATCCATCGTTGTTTTTCACCTGGTTACACAAAGGTCCTAAAATAGCAGAATTTCAAATATGTGGGATTTACTCCATTCCCTCTGCCCTCCTGGCTCATATCACACACCTTTTCGGCGCCGCATATGCCATTACATGCCAAGGCGCCCGATTCGGCATGATTTTTATTGTGAAAATTACATCAGGCCGGATAAATTGATCATAATTTTTATATTTACGGGCTGATTATAAAAGAAATAATTGATTAATCCGATAAAAAAAACAGAAAATGAAAACAAAGATTCTGGTTTCAATAGCTTGTATTTTAGCTCTTTACGGCCTAAATCTCAATGGGCAGGACCGCAATGAGGTGATAGCTGTATACAACGAAGGAGCCAAAGCAATGCAGACCGATGTTCCGGCGGCCATTGCTGCGTTTGAGAAAGTAATTACTCTTTCCGACCAGGTTGGAGAAACCACCAATGACCTGAAACAAAAGGCCGTACAGGTACTACCAGGACTATATTACAAGCTGGCAGCGACAGCCTATAATGAAAAAAAACCTGCATCCGAAATAATTGCAGCCTCCAAACTGGCCGGTGCAATGGCTGAGAAATACGGAAGCAAAAACCACGGTGAGAATTCGAAGAAGATCCTTGTAAACGGCTACTATAAACTGGCAACGGATTACTTTTCGGCAAACGACTATGACAATGCGATGCTGGCATTTGACAGCGTGCTTGCACTGAATTCTGACCATATCGCCTCAATTTACAACAAGGCACTTATCTACAGGAATCGCGATGAGGCTGATTCATATGAGCAGACCGTCGACCTTTTCCTTGGCAAACTTGACCCCGAAAAAGATGCTGATAAAGCCACCCAGGCAAAAGGCTCTGCCCTGGAATATTTCCGTGCAGCAGGGTCAAAGGCCAACAGCGCAAACAACCTTGATGAAGCCCTGATTCTGCTTACCAAAGCGGCAAAATATGGTGACGACAAGACTCTGTTCTACTTCTTTGCTGATGTTCACAATAAGAAGAGCAACTTCACCGAGGGTGCTGCCTATGCTCAGAAAGGGCTTGATCTCGAAACAGGTGACGCGGAAGCCAAGGCAATGTTCTACTATCAGCTAGCCGTAGCACAGGTCGGCCAGGGTAACACCGCCGCGGCCTGCGAGTCATTCAAAAACGCACAGTACGGCCCGTTTGCTGAAGCTGCCAAGGCTCAGCGGACAAACCTGAAATGTGAATAAGAGCCACCCGTAAAACGGGTACCCGGAATATTGAAAGTACCCTGCCGGTCTCCGGCGGGGTTTTTCTTTTCCGCCACCTGAAGTAAACAGCTCTTTCATGCAGCGGATTAATTCTTTGGACGTCTTTCAGATGACAACCAGGTGTAAAAAAATCATCCGCATATGCTGAAGAATTTCCTTGTTCACACAATCCGGAATATGAGAAAACAGGGCGGGTATGTCATGCTTAACATGGCAGGCCTGATAGTAGGTATCACCAGCTTCCTGTTCATAAGCCTCTACGTGATCCATGAACTGAGCTACGACCGGTTCCATTCCAACTATGAGAATATTTACAGGCTAAAGGTGGTTGGCCGGATGGCGGGCAGTGAACTCAACCAGGCCGTTACAGCTGCACCCATGGCGCAGGCAATGCTGAATGATTACCCTGAGATCATCAAGGCAACAAGGTTAAGGAATTTGGGAGAATGGCTGATAGGCTACGGGGAGAACAGGTTCAATGAGGAAGGGGTCATTTTTGCTGACTCTACATTCTTTGATGTTCTCGACTTCAGACTCCTGAAAGGAGACCCGGCAACTGCCCTGACCAGGCCAAGGTCTATGGTCATGTCCGAGGAATACGCGCAGAAATACTTCGGCAATGCTGATCCTATAGGACAGAAAGTGACGATGGAATCTGACACTGTGTTGTACACAGTCACCGGAGTCGTTGAGAATGTGCCGGACAACTCGCACATTAAATTTGACATGGTAGCCTCTCTGAGTACCTATCCTCAAATGGCAAATAACCAGTTCTGGATAGCACATAACTTTTACACATATATCGTCACAGCAGACGGGACACAGAAGGATGCCCTCCAGGAGAAACTGCAGGAGATGATAATCAAGTATGTAGGACCTCAACTGCAGGAGGCTATTGGTCAGTCCATAGATGATTTCAGGAACGCCGGCAATGACTTCAGCTATGTCCTCGAGCCATTGAAGGATATTCACCTCAAGGGCGCAACCCAGTATAACGCCGAGCCCCCTGGTTCACTCACAACCGTCTATATTTTTGCAGTAATTGCTGTCCTGATACTTGTGGTTGCCATTATAAACTATGTCAACCTGGCAACTGCAAAATCAGCAGGAAGAGCCAAAGAGGTTGGTGTAAAAAAGGTTGCAGGAGCAAGTCGGACAGGACTTATTTCCCAGTTCCTGGGAGAGTCGGTGATACTGGCTGCACTGGCAGGAATTATTGCCTTTCTGCTTGTTCTTGCACTTACGCCACTGTTCAATCAGCTGATTGGAAAAACACTTTCAGTGGGGTTGACCGGTGTTAACGGCATTCTGTTTATCATTGGGCTGATAATATTAACAGGACTGGCTGCCGGGTTTTATCCTGCCATGGTTCTGGCTTCATTCAGACCTGCCGAGGTACTCAAGGGTACACTCAGCCCCGGATCAATGTCAAAACGACTCAGGGGAATCCTGGTTGTCTTTCAGTTTGCCGTGGCAATAGTCATAATAATAGGTTCAATCATTGTCTTTCGCCAGTTGAACTTCATGACGAAAAAGGACATTGGCTTTGACAAGGAAAACCTCATCGTTATCCGGAGATCAGATGCATTCTGGAGGCAGAGGGAAACTTTCAGAAACCAGGTAATGCAAATTGAAGGTGTTGTAAATGCCGGGTTTTCAAGGCAGGTACCCGGGATGGATTTCAGCAACAATGCATTCTTCCGTGATGATGACCCTGAAAAAAACACGTATCTCCTTCAGCAGGCATGGGTAAGCTTTGACTTTCCCCAGACCCTGGGAGTGGAACTTGCGAGTGGCCGCTTCTTTTCAAGGGATTTCGGGACTGACTCCACTGCCGTGCTGATTAATGAGGCCGCGGTTAAATTACTGGGTCTTAAGGAGCCTGTCGAGGGGCAGTATATCCTTCAGCCTGCCGGACCGCAACAGTTCCAGAGATTTCAGATAATCGGGGTAATGAAGGATTTCAATATCACCTCCATGCATAAGGCAATTGATCCTGTTTGTTTCTCGGTTCTCTTCCCCGGCGGGGGAGACCAGTTTGCATCGGTAAGGCTTTCGGGAACAAACATTCCTTCCGCACTTGCCGGAATCGAAAAGAAATGGAAGGAGTTTACCCCGACTCAGCCGTTCCAGTATGAATTCTTTACCGACTCCTGGAATAACCTCTATGCTTCGGAAATGAAGACAGGTCGCATTTTTATCCTTTTCTCAATGCTGGCAATCTTTATTGCCGCGATAGGCCTTATCGGCCTGGTGGCATTCATGACCAACAAAAGGACAAAGGAAATAGGAATCAGGAAGACCTACGGTGCATCTGTTCAGGTAGTTCTGAACCTGCTCATAAGAGAAATTGCAATTCTTATCCTGATTTCATCCCTGATTGCATGGCCAATGGCCTGGTTCGGATCAAGATTCTGGCTTGAGGGTTTCGCCGACAAGGCAACTGTCAATCCTCTGATTTACCTGTTTGCCACAATCGGGGTACTGATCATCGGATTCCTTGCTGTCAGCTACCAGACCATAAAGGCAGCAGGCTACAGCCCGGCCAGTGCGCTGCGGATTCATTGAATTGATAATCATCTGATTATTACCTCAAAATGAAGATTTCAATAATACCCGGCTGTTTCGCGGGGTCAGATCTGTTCAACACCTGGTCTGATTGATCTGACTGGAAAATTTTAGCACAAAACTGAGACATGAAAACAGTGAGGAAAAAATTTGTAAAGATTTTTTCCTGAAATGTTGGTGAAAACAAATTTCTCTTACATTTGCTGTCACTTTTTAAAGAAACAAACAGGAATACATAATGAATTTTTATACAAAATCCATAAAACATGCAGGTAAGAAACCTCACCGGCAATGAGGGATTTTGTGTAACAATATAAGGCACGAATCTCAGGATCGTGCCTTTTTTTTAACCTGATCCTGAATATAATAATGATAACAAGGGAACTTGAGCAGATAATGAAGATTGATTCAACCTCCGGGAAAGAGGCTGAACTCGCACGGTTCATGGCTGAACACTTCATGGCTCCCGGCGCTGATCTGGAAATACAGGATGTGGGTGACGGTGCCATAAACCTGTTTTACAAATGGGGCAAACCGGAAATCATCTTCTGCTCCCACCTTGATACCGTACCTCCTTACATTGCTCCCGCCTCAGGAGACGGCCAGGTTTCAGGAAGAGGCGCCTGCGATGCCAAAGGACAGATAATCACAGCATGGAACGTCTGCAGGGAACTGTACAATGAGGGCGAAAACAACTTCGGCCTTTTGCTTGTGTCAGGAGAGGAGACCGGCTCAACCGGAGCCAGGGTTGCGAACAACCTCATCAAGGGCTGCAGGTATGTCATAATTGGCGAACCTACTGAAAACAAACTTATTAAAGCCGGAAAAGGGATCCAGCTCTATGATGTGCAGATACGGGGCACCAGCTGCCACTCGGGCTACCCTCAATTTGGCGACGATGCTGTTGAAAGAATGAGACAGTTCCTCAACAGGCTGGCCGCTGCGGACTTCCCTTCAGATCCTGTCCTGGGTTCAACCACTTATAACATCGGTCAACTCCAATCTGAAAATGCCTATAATGTTCTGCCTGATCTTGTGAGGTTTAAAATCTATTTCAGGACTACTCACGCATCATATCAATTAACAGAAGATATCCTGAAAGGCCTCTCTGATGAGAAAACCACAATCACCAAAATAAGGGAGGACAAGCCCTTCCTGTATCATTATATTGATGGATTCGAATGCGATATCGTGGCATTCGGCTGTGACGGCCCGTGCCTGACCAACCTGGGGAAATGCCTCCTGTACGGCCCGGGAAGCATAAAAGTGGCACATACCGAAGATGAGTATATCAATGTTTCAGAAATCGATAAAGCAATAACTGACCTAAAAAAAATCTACCATACACTTAAAAAGGGAATCTAACCGGAATGATAGTAATGAAATTTGGCGGAACATCCGTCAGGGATGGTGAAGCAGTTGAAAGACTTGTAAAGATTGTTGGCCGAAACTCACCTCAGAAAACAGTTGTGGTGGTTTCAGCCCTGGCCGGGGTGACCGATTCGCTGATAAAGATCGCCCGCCACGCGGCAAAAGGCCAGGCCGGAAAAGCGATGAACCTCCCTGAAGAACCTGACGAGAGGCACCTTGATATGACGGATGAGTCAGCAGTCCTTATATCCGGACTTGAAAAGAGGCACCTGGAGATGGCTGAAAAACTGCTTGACGGAAATGAGGAATTGCTCAGTGAGACGACGGAAATCATAAAGCAGCTCTTTACCAAACTGAAAGAAATTGTAAGGGTTATCTCAGTACTGGAGGAACTATCTGACATGTCTATGGCCAAAATCCTCTCGTATGGTGAGATACTATCCTCTTCGATTATCCACAGGGCAATGCTTAAATCAGGACTTAGGTGCGCATTCGCCGATGCCAGGAGTTTAATAATCACCGACGGAAAATACCTGAAGGGAGAACCACAGACAGATATTATCTGCCGGAAGGTTCCGGAATTGCTGGAAAGAGAGTTCCGGAATAATGACGTTGTAATCACCCAGGGGTTTATTTCCGCCACGGCAGACGGGATCGGCACCACACTTGGCAGAGGAGGGTCTGATTACACGGCGGCACTGATTGGCATGGCTGCCAATGCCTCCGAGATACAGATCTGGACAGACGTGGACGGGGTTCATACCACAGACCCGAGAAAAGTAAATAAAACCAGGAGCATTTCGGTGATGTCATTCAGTGAAGCAGCCGAACTTTCATTCTTCGGGGCGAAGGTACTTCACCCTGCAACCATACAGCCTGCCGTGGAGAGAAACATCCCGGTACGGGTGCTTAACTCAATGCAGCCTGACAGGCAGGGTACCCTTATCCTGAGAGATGACGAGGTTCACGAAAACGGGGTCAGGGCCATTTCGTTCAAGGAAAATATTACCGTAATCAACGTCTTCTCAATGAAGATGCTGAATGCCTTCGGTTTCCTTACCCGCCTGTTTGAGGTTTTCGGGAAATACGGCATATCTGTTGACCTTATCAGCACTTCCGAGGTAAACGTCTCTCTGACAGTTGATTCAGACACCAGCCTCGATGGCATTGTCGGGGAATTATCACAGTTTGCTGTGGTATCGGTCAGCAGGGATAAATCGCAGGTATCCGTTGTGGGGAAAAACCTGAAGGAGACAACAGGTCTTGCAAAAAGAATCTTCGGTGCGGTAAGCGATTACAACATTACAATGATAAGCCAGGGGGCTTCTGATATAAATATTAGCTTCGTGGTAAACAAGAGCGACCTGACAGCAGTGGTCAGTGCTTTACATAGAGAGTTTTTCGAAGGATGAAACCTGCATGAACAGAAACTCACAGGAGGAAATAATTGCTTATCTCATGGAAGTTCCAAACAAAAGATAGAATACTAATCAGATTACCGGATGAAAATTGTTTTATCAGGATACGGGAAAATGGGAAAGGAGATCTTTTCCATCCTTCAGGAAAGAGAGGATGTAACTCTCTGCACAACTGAAGACATCTGCGGATTCGACAGGGCAGTCGCCCGGGAATCGGTTTGCATTGATTTCACCACACCGGAGGCATTCCGGGCAAATTACAGATTCATAGCCGACAGCTTCAGGGCGGCAGTTATCGGAACCACCGGCTGGAGCGACATAAAAGAGGAAGTGACCCGCTATTTCCGGGATAAAGGCACAACAATGATATATGCCTCCAACTTTTCTGTAGGGGTGAATATATTTTTCGAGATCGCCCGCATTTCATCGGCTATGCTGGCCTCCGCCGGTAACTATGACCCATATATAACCGAGCTTCACCATAAATTCAAACTTGACTCACCCTCAGGTACGGCCGGTACGGTAAGGGACATAGTGGAGAAGGAGACCGGCAGAAAGTGCCCTGTTCAGTCGGTCCGGTGCGGCCATATACCGGGAACCCATAACCTGGGTTTCGAGTCAGAAGTTGACCGGATAGTGCTCACGCACGAAGCCTTTTCAAGAAAGGGTTTTGCTGCCGGGGCTGTCCAGGCGGCATTATGGACTTCAGGACTTGAGGGTGTATTTGATTTCAGGGAATTATTGAAAGAAAAATTCAAAACAGCATTATACAATGAGAGAGATTAGAGGATGTGGCACAGCGCTGATCACACCATTTGATGATGATTTTGAGATAGACTGGGATTCTTTCGGAAAACTGGTCAGCCGGCAGCTGGATGCCGGGATTGATTTCCTGGTTCCGCTGGGCACAACCGGAGAAACACCATGCCTGGAAGAATATGAGAAGGAGAAACTGCTTGCAACCGTAACTGAAATTAACGGGGGTAAGGTACCTGTGGTGGCCGGAGCCGGATCAAACTCCACAAAAAAGGTATTAAATAACATATCATCCCTTTCAAGACATAACCCCGATGCTTTCCTGGTTGTGGTTCCCTATTACAACAAGCCAACGCAGGAGGGTATCTTCCTGCATTTCAAAGCAATCTCTGAATCAACCTCAACTCCCCTTATACTCTATAACATCCCGGGCCGTACCGGCGTCAACATGACTGTGGAGACAACACTGAGACTTGCTGAACTTAAGAACATTATTGCAGTCAAGGAGGCCTCGGGCAACTACGAGCAGATAAGTGAAACCATCCGCCTTGCCCCGGATGGATTTTCAGTTTTGTCAGGCAACGATGATATGACTTTCCCCCTTATGTGCTCCGGGGGTAAAGGTGTCATAAGCGTTGCTTCCAACGTTGCCCCCTCCCCCATTGTGAAAATGACCGGCCTTCTGTCAGAAGGGCGCACGGAGGAGGCTGCGGTTCTGCACCACAGGCTCATGCCGCTGTTTAAAGCCTGTTTCGTTGAAAGCAATCCCGGCCCGGTGAAATCGGCCATGGCACTCAAAGGCCTGATAAGGAACAGGCTGAGACTGCCACTGACGAGCTCTACAGTGCAGACCAACCGGTTAATGGAAAGCATATTGGAAGATATTGCCGATCTCTGAAACTATAAATCAACAGGTTATGAAAAACATTTCATTACTGAAAGGGGAGTTTGAAAAGATTGCAGATTCCGGAGATCCGGAAAAATCCCTTGCTCTTTTCTATAAGGTCAGGGATGCGCTCGAAAGCGGGGATCTGAGGGTTGCGGTAAAAGGTGAGACCGGTTGGGCGATAAACTCGTGGGTGAAAAGCGTGATCCTTTGGGGATTCAGGTATGGAGTCCTCAGAGAATATGGCGAGGGCACCCTCTCATTCCATGACAAGGATACGTACCCGGCAAGGTCATTCAGAACGGATGACGGCATAAGAGTCGTCCCAGGAGGCACCTCGGTGAGGAGCGGTGCATATGTAGCCCCCGGAACGGTGATTATGCCTCCCTCCTACATAAATACCGGAGCATACGTTGACAGCGGATGCATGATTGACTCACATGCGCTGGTTGGATCATGCGCACAGGTAGGACGTAACGTTCACATCTCTGCCGGTTCACAGATTGGAGGTGTCCTTGAACCTGTAAATGCCATGCCGGTGATTATTGAAGATAACGTTTTTGTCGGCGGTAACTGCGGGATTTATGAAGGGACAATCATAGGGGAGAGAGCCGTGATAGGTACAGGGGTTATTCTTAACGGTTCAACCCCCGTTTTTGACAATACCACCGGAGAGTTAATGAGAAAAAATGATAACGCACCATTGAAAGTCCCAGCAGGTGCCGTGGTAGTAGCCGGAAGCAGACCTGTAAGGAAAGGTCCCGGAAGGGACCAGGGGATCCATCTCTACTGCCCGGTGATAATCAAATACAGGGACCAGAAAACCTCCGCAGCAACGGCACTGGAGGAGACGCTCCGGTAAAAACCTGAAGTCTTATTCTATGAGTATAAGAACCTCATGGCGCTTTTCAATCCTGATCAGAAGTTTATTCTCACCCCGAGCGAAACTACCCCTGTACTATTGTGATTGCCGGAGGGGATTTTTTCCAGCCTGGAATAGAACAGAACTTCAGCCTCCCGGGTTGTCCTGTTAATTTCGTCGCAAAGAGATTCCAGTGAACCAACTCTGTCCGGTTTCGAATTGATATATACAGATTCAGAAAATTTTGTGAAATCAGGTATTGCTGCCTCAAGCTTTTTATCCTGCTTCTTTTTGATAATGAGGTAAGTGACTATACCCCCGATGACAACCACAGCTCCACCGGCAATCAACAGCATTTCACCATCGCTGATCATACCGGGTAATTCATCGCTACGGTCCCTGTATCCTGCATAAAGAGACTGGGCTCCGGAATCAGGTGTGGCAACAGATATAATCAATACCACAATAGACAATCTGGTCAAAAATTTTCTGGTTTTCATTCTTTCCGCATTTATGTTTAACAAAATAATTGTCCTTTATATCTGCAATTCAGACTGGAGACAAAGCAATACCCCGATCCGTTCAGACCCCAAATGTCCAAAAGATACTTTATTGTGATCTTAACTACTTTGATTAATTTATCTTAATTATTTCATCTAATTTACTATACATTTTAAATATTTAGCATATCTTTTCTTGATTTTATTTGCGAGATCTTTAAAACCACTACGATATGAAGACTGTCATGATTATTGCTCTGATGGGTATCATTTGTTCACTACCCGTCAGGGCACAGGTTTCTTCCACGATCACTGTGGAAAAGAAAGGACTGGCAAAGCATTACATTCAGAATGGTGAACGGCTTGATCACAAGGAGATCAGGTCTGTTCTGTCCGGTTACCCGGGATCTGCAGATGAGTTTAAGAAATCTTCAAGGAATTCAGGAATAGGACTGGGACTTGTGGCGGGAGGATGCCTTGTGATTGGCGCCAACTCAATTATAGGGACCATTAAGGATCTCGAAGCCCTTAACAGCGGCAGCATGAATATTTCAGGCAGCAACACCGGAATATTCCTGGCAGGTTGCGGTATGGCTGTAGCGGGTATTCCTTTTCTGCTCAGGGGTAATTCACAGTTTATCAGGTCAATAAACCTTTATAACTCCCAACCGGGACTTAGTCATTCACCCGGCACAAGCATCGTGGTAGCTGTCACCCCTGTCAGCGCCGGGCTAAAAATATGTTTTTAGACCTTATATCGATCCCTTCACCGCTCAGTCACAGGAAGTAATCCTGTTTTTCTCCGTTAGAATCAAGACCTTAGTCCACCAGAAGTCTTGTAAGCCATAATATCAGTTTTCGGTCATCTGGTACCAACCAGGTTCTCAATATATTTACGGCTTTTCATCTTCTTGATTTCTCTTTCACGTCTGATAGCAGTTGTCTTGTCCCTGAACTCTTCAGTATAGACTAAGGTCCAGGGCCTGCCAGACCTGGTTGAAGGTGTAGCTCCTAGGTTGTGTTCAATAAGCCGTTCTGAAGGATCACTTGAATAACCGGTATAATACCGGCTCTTCAACTTACTGTAAATGATATAGACATAATATTCCACATCACTAAATTACAAAAAAAACAGCCCGGGGTATATAGACCGGACTGTTTGTAGCGAGAGGGAGAATTGAACTCCCGACCTCATGATTATGAATCATGCGCTCTAACCAACTGAGCTATCTCGCCATATAAATATTTCATTGAACTCCCGACCTTCCCGACACTTTGTGTCGGGACGCTCTAACCGTCTGATCCCGATCTATCGGGATCGCCATTTCACTCACAGGTCGGGTTTTCGAGGCTGCAAATATAAATATTTTTTCATTTTGCCCGGCAAACTTTTTCTTTTCAGCTATTATTTTTATATTGCATGAGACTCTCCCTCATACATGAGATCCAGATTCGAAATAGAGTACACCCTCAACACCCCCGTACGAGTGCTCTACGACAGGTTAAGCACACCTGAAGGGCTCTCGGAATGGTTCGCCGATAATGTTACCGTGGAAGGTGACATCTTTACATTTTTCTGGGATAAAACAGAAGCAAGGGCACGCCTCGTATACACCAGGGAAAACAAGGCAGTGAAATTCGAATGGCTCGATTTCCCTGACACCGACTCAAACTTCTTTGAATTCCGGATCGTCATTCATGAACTTACAAATGACACCGCACTCCTGATAACCGATCATGCAGAGGAGAACGAGGTGGATGACGCCCGCGACCTGTGGGATACCCAGATATCATACCTCAGAAAGGTGCTTGGCCTTACCGACTGAAAGAGCTTTGCATCTTTCTCAAAAATAACGTACGTTTGCACCACACCCGCGAAAATGAAGAAGATCGATCTGTTCATGATAAGATCGTTTATAGGACCGTTGATACTGACGTTCTTCATTGTGCTCATTATCTTTATCCTCCAGTTCCTCTGGATGTACGTCGATGAACTTGCTGGCAAGGGACTCGAACCTCGCGTGCTGGCGGAGCTCCTCTTTCAGTTCTCCCTGACATTTGTTCCCCTCTCCCTCCCCCTGGCTATCCTCCTCGCATCATTGATGACCTTCGGCAACCTGGGAGAATTCCTCGAACTCACCGCACTCAAATCAGCCGGCGTACCACTGCAGAGGATTATGATGCCCATTTTCATCTTTGCAGCCATCCTCGCCGCAGGCTCATTCCTCTTCGCTGATTATGTCCTTCCAATCTCCACAAGAAAGGCAAGAACCCTGCTGATGGACATCCGCAGGATGAGACCCGAACTGAATATCCAGGCAGGAACCTTCTACAACGGCATCGACGGATTCAGCATCAAGATCACAGATAAGGACCCGGAAACCAACCGCCTCGACGGGGTCTACATCTATGACCACCGCGAAGGAATCGGAAACACCTCCGTCATTCATGCAGACTCAGGATACATGAATGTGACACCTGATGAGAGCGGGCTCATCCTGACACTCTTCAACGGCTACGCTTACAAGGACATTGAAGAAAAGAACGTCCCCCAGGATAAAAGGAAATACCCCTTCAGACGCGACAGATTCACGGAACAGACCATGGTAATTGAACTGACAGGATTCGGTCTCAACAGGTCGGCAATGGATATCTACCGGTCAAACTACGCCATGCTCAACACCTCCGACCTGACTTTCTTCATAGACTCACTCTCCACCAGGTTCAGCTCAAGAACCGATGCATACTACTCGGAGTTCAAACAGACAAGACTGATGACCCCCGGACAGTTCTACTATCCTTCAAATACTAAGGAAGATGACTCAGCTGCAGTGTGGAAAACAGAGAAGTTCAATACCAGGACTATCTTTGACACCCTCAGTTTCATGGATAAGAACACTACCATAAGCCGTGCGCTCAGTTTCGCCCGTGAGGGTACTTCCTTCATGACCGAAAAAAGCGAGGCGCTGATTGCCGAGGCAAAGAACCTGAAAAAATATGAGGCCGAAAAATACAAACGTTTCACCCTTCCCCTCGCATGCCTGGTATTTTTCTTTATCGGGGCACCCCTGGGAGCAATAATCAGGAAGGGAGGACTGGGCACGCCGGCAGTTATCTCAGTGCTCTTCTTTGTCTTTTATTATGTGATCTCCCTCTCCGGCGAGAAATTTGCCAAAGAACTGATAATAAGCGTTCCCCTGGGCATGCTGGCCTCTACCATCATACTCCTGCCAATCGGCGTATTCCTCACCTATAAGGCCACAACCGACGCCGCTATAATGAATGCCGAAACATACATTCTGTTCTTCAGGAAGATAGGGGCACTACTTACCGGCATTAAGCCTGAAAAGGATGATGAAGATACTGGCACTCGCGCCTAGACCACTATGGCCCGCACATGACGGCGGAACAGTGGCAACAGCGAGATGCCTCCGGGGACTGGCAGCCGCAGGAGCTGATTTGACACTTCTCTCAATGAGAACGGAGAAACATCCTGAAGGGGATGCTTCAGCCGGTGAACATCCGGACCGATATCTGACCAGATACAGGGAAATACACCTGAACACCCGTATTAACCCCTTTTCGATGCTCCTGAATCTGCTGTTCTCTGACAAACCCTATGACCTTGCCCGCTTCAGGTCTCCGGCATTCTCAGAAGCGGTCGCCGCAGAACTCGGAAAAACACATTTTGACCTCATTCATTGCGAAGGCCTTGCTTTTACACTTTACCTTGATGAAATAAGAAAACATACCGGGGTACCGGTTGTGATGCGGGCACACAACCTGGAGCACAACATCAGGAAGATGATGGCAAAAACTGAAATATCACCTCTCCGCAAGGCCTACCTCTTAAACCTTTCACACAGACTCCTTGAACTGGAGAAACAGGCAGCAAGCCGGTTTGATGCCGTGGTGCCCATAAGTGAACCGGACAGCCGGTGGTTCTCATCAGCAGCACCGGCAAAGCCTGTTTTCCTGTCAGCTACCGGGGCCGATGACGTGGGATATATTCCAGAACCTGAAACAGATAACCCGCGGGTTGGATTCATGGGATCAATGAACTGGCAACCAAACGCGGAAGGAATAAGATGGTTCATTAAATCGGTCTGGCCCCGCGTTTTGCTGAAAATTCCCGAAGCAACACTTCATATTGCCGGAAAGGGACTTCGTCATCGTGATACCTTCCTCCCCGGCGGAAGGAACATATACATCGAGGGTGAACCTGATGATGCCCGTCGCTTCATGGCTTCAAACCATGTCCTGATTTCCCCGCTCTTCACAGGAAGCGGTATCAGGATTAAAATAATTGATGCCTTGAGCACCGGCAGACCCGTGGTGGCATCATCCGTCGCGGTGGCAGGACTGAAGGCCGTCCACGGCAGGGATCTGGCTGTGGCTGATGACGAGGATTCATTCAGCAACGCAATTGTGAAATACCTGCAGGACCCGGCACTGAGATCCTCTGCGGGCAAGGCGGCAATTGAGCTTGTGCGTACAGAATACGACAACCGTGACCTTACAATCCGGCTGTATGAATTTTATGAAGAACTGAGCCGTGGCCGCTGAAATAATACTTGCAACAGTGACGCTCCTCCTGGCATGGACCTATTTCCTGTACCCGGTGGGGGTTATCACTGTGGCCCGGCTCATAAAAAAGGGGAAGAAAGTGCCGGCGGCCAACACAAAAGAAGCGCCACTGCCTTTAATTACCGTGATTATGTCTCTTTATAATGAAGAGAAAATCATTGAGGCGAAGATGAAAAGCATGCTGGAATCAGACTATCCTTCTGACAGGATTGAGTTCCTCATAGGGTCAGACGGCTCAACTGACGCCACAGATTCAATGGTGATGCGCTATGCCTCCGCTGATACCAGGATCAGGTTTATCCGCAACGCGGAAAGGAATGGGAAACCGTCGGTGCTCAACCAACTGGCTTCAATGGCAACAGGTGAGATACTTGTGATTACTGATGCAAATGTGATCCTGACACCACAGACGATCAGGAGGCTTGCTGCTGGATTTGCAGACCCACGCACCGGCCTTTGTGATGCAACAGTTTACCCGCGCAGTGCAGACCACACGGGCATTACACGGCAGGAGAACCTTTATGGCAGGTTCGAGACAAACCTCAAGAGAGCCGAAGGTGACCTCTGGGGTGCTATGCCAGGCCCATACGGAGGTTGTTACGCAGTCCGGCGGCATCTGTTTCCCATTTTGCCGGAAAACATCCTGGTTGACGACCTCTTTGCCGGTCTTTCAGTGCTGCGGAAGAATAACAGAGCCATCAATATACCTGACGCCGCGGTCTGTGAAGATACCCAGCCTGAAATGAAGGAACAGTACCTCCGGCGGGTAAGGATAGCAGCCGGATCGTTCCAGAACCTGTTTCACTTCGGACCGTTTCCCTCACGAAGGTTCAGCGTCATTTTTACATTTCTTTCTCATAAGATAATGAGGTGGTTAACCCCTTTCCTGATACTCCTGTTTTTCATGACAACGGTCATTCTTTCAGCCCGCTCTGATTTCTATTTTTGTCTGACAGCATTTCAGCTGATTTTCATAATTTTGTCAGCGCTTGACCTGGTGCTGTACAGGAAGGGAAAAAAGGTCGGATATCTTAGGTATGTAACCCATTTCCTGCTTATGAATGCAGCACTGGCTGCAGGGTTTGTGAAGGCACTGAGAGGAGTTGAACAAGGGATATGGGAACCCACCAAACGTGTTTAGAATGACGAAAGATACAAAGCTGAATACAATCATTGAGGCCATCGAGGAGATCCGGGCGGGAAGGGTGGTTATCGTTGTTGACGATGAAGACAGGGAAAATGAGGGCGATTTTATCTGCGCCGCCGAACTTGTCACTCCCGAGATAGTAAACTTCATGGCCACACACGGCCGCGGGCTGATATGTGTACCGCTACCTGAGGAGAGATGCGAGGAGCTTGATCTTGACATGATGGTCGGACATAATACCTCCCTCCACGAGACAGCTTTTACCGTTTCCGTTGACCTGCTCAGCCCTGATACCTCCACCGGCATCTCCGCAAAAGACAGGGCACTGACAATCAAGGCACTGGTAAACCCTGACACCAAACCTTATCAGCTCGGAAGACCCGGACATATATTCCCTCTCAAGGCACGTACAAAAGGTGTGCTGCGAAGGGCAGGTCATACGGAGGCAGCCGTGGACCTCTCCAGGCTGGCAGGATTGAACCCGGGAGGCGTACTGGTTGAGATAATGAACGAAGACGGATCCATGGCAAGGCTGCCGGACCTTCTTAAATTATCTGAAAAATTCGGGATCAAGGTCATATCCATACGAGATCTTATCCGCTACCGGCTCGGCATTGAATCAATAGTTGAGATGGGTGAACAGGTCAAGCTGCCCACCGAATACGGCGACTTTGACTTCATCCCTTTCAGGCAGGTAAGCAACGGGCTGGAGCATGCCGCCCTGGTCAAGGGCAACTGGACAAAGGATGAACCGGTGCTGGTGAGGGTCCATTCATCATGTTTTACAGGAGACATTTTCGCATCCAAAAGATGCGACTGCGGGCCTCAGTTGCACAAGGCCATGGAGATGGTTGATGCCGAAGGGAAGGGAGCCATTATTTACCTGAACCAGGAAGGAAGGGGCATAGGTCTGATAAACAAGATCCGTACATACAAACTCCAGGAACAGGGCCGGGATACGGTTCAGGCCAACATTGAGCTGGGCTTCAGGGAGGATGAACGCGACTACGGCATCGGCGCAAATATTATGAGGAGCATAGGTCTCGGGAAAGTCAGGCTTATCTCCAACAACCCGGTAAAAAGGGCCGGTCTCGAAGGATACGGAATTACCATTGTTGATACCGTGCCGCTGGTGATACCGCCAAACCCGTTCAACTTGTTTTACCTTGAGACCAAGGCCACCAAGATGGGGCACAGCCTTTCATGCTACAAAACGCCAACAAAAGGCGAAAATGACTGAAAGCCTGCCACGGATAGTATTCATGGGCACACCGGAATTTGCCGTTGCAAGCCTCCGCGCCCTGCATAATGCAGGTCACTGCATCGAAGCAGTGGTGACTGCCACGGATAAACCAGCAGGCAGGGGAAGAAAGATCATATTCAGTCCTGTCAAGGAGTATGCTCTTGAGCACGGTTTTAAGATACTTCAGCCGGAAAAACTCCGTGACCCGGATTTCATCGCAGCGCTGAAAGACCTTGAAGCAGACATTTTTGTAGTGGTTGCCTTCCGCATGCTCCCTGAAGAGGTCTGGAGCATGCCACGACTGGGCACCTTCAATCTTCATGCATCTCTTCTTCCCCAATACAGGGGAGCAGCTCCCATAAACCATGCAATCATAAATGGCGAAACCCGTACTGGCGTAACCACATTCCTGATTGACAGGGAGATAGATACAGGGATGCTACTTCTTTCACGCGAAACGTCAATTAATCAGGATGATAATGCCGGCAGCCTGCATGACCGCCTTATGAAACTGGGGGCCGCACTTGTCGTCGAGACAGCGGCAGGCCTTGGCAACGGCAGTCTTAAGCCTGTTCCGCAAAAGGTCAACCCGGATGAGATAATCAAACCGGCGCCGAAGATATTCCCGGCTGATAATGTCGTTGACTGGAAAAAGCCGGTTGTAAAGGTGCATAACATGGTTAGGGGTCTCACTCCCTCCCCCGGAGCCGCAACGATGCTCCGGAAGGGTGACAAGGTTATCCGCCTGAAGATAATTGCAACCCGCATCATAAATGAGATCACAGGAGAACCTGCCACAATTAAAGTAAAGGATAAATCAAGGTTGCTGATTTCCTGCGCAGACGGTACAATTGAGATTCTCTCACTGATACCGGAGGGCCGCAAGCTCATGACCGCTTCTGAATTTCTTCGCGGATTTGACGTCTCCGGCTGGGAACTGATATAACCCTTCTACCTGATTCTCAGTTTCTGTCCGGGACGGCATTCAGTACCCTCGTCCATAAGGTTCATCTTATATAGTGAAGAAAGCCTCACAGCATACTTCTGAGAAATGCTGTACATTGTCTCACCGGCTTCCGCAACATGAACAGAAAAGCCCTGTGCCGCCTTCGAGCGCTTGGGCTGCAGGTAGATTACCTGGCCCGGAGATAGGACACTCCCCGACGGCAGATCGTTATATCGGGTTATCTCCCATGAAAGAAGCTGGTGTCTGTCAGCCAGTGATTCATATGTATCTCCTTCTTCCACAATGATGTATTCCACGTTGTTGTTCTCCAGGGTCTTTTTCCCGGTGTCCAGCCTTATCACCTTTATCGGCTCTTCGGTCTCGCGTGACGGAACGGTCCTGGCAGGAGAAGGCTGAGACGGTGCTGATGTTGCAGCAGTCTTTGCAGCTTCACTTCCGCCGGTTACCGGAGGAGAGCCGGAATCTGGCTGGCGCACCCCTGCAGAAACTGCTTCTCCCGTATCATAAGCCCACAACCGGTATTCTTCGATCTTTCGGATAAGAAGCTCAGGGTACTTTGGATCGGTAGCATATCCTGCCTTCTTCAGACCATGCGCCCATCCTTTGTAATCTGTGGGGCTCAGCCTGAAAAGATCCCGGTATCGTGACCCGCTGACAAGGAACTCCGAATGGTCAATGTATGACTCCTCCGCTGAAGAGTATACCCTGAAACACTCCCCCCGCCTGTTATCATCATGGTATATTTTCCTGCCGGTCCAGCTGCTGTGACACTTTATACCGAAATGGTTGTTTCCCTGGGTGGCAAGCCTGCTGCGCCCGTAATTCGATTCCAGCATCCCCTGGGCCAGGGTTATACTGGCCGGTATTCCGGTCCTTTTCATCTCACTGACAGCCAGTGAACCGTATTTACTCAGATAATCAATGGCGTAATCCCTTGCCGGCCCTAAGGGCTCGCTGCTGCGGGCAGCCCTCCTCGATGAACTGCATGAGGCAAGCAACAGAATGAAAGCAAGAAATGTATATAGTGCAATATTTTTCATCCGAAGGGTTTTGACAAAAATATAAAAATGTCGGCACCCCCGACAAACCATGCATCCGGAGGTAAAAATATTATTACTTTTATGGCTCTGTAAATCACAGTTATCACCTATGAAGAAGAGAGAAGCGATTGTCTCTTTTGTGGAATACCAGAATATGGATGAGCTGCCCTGTGCTGAAAAGGCACTTGTCAGAGAGGCTCTGAAGGCAGCATCAGGTGCTTATGCTCCCTATTCGCACTTCATGGTAGGAGCTGCAATCCTGCTGGACGATGGCACCGTTGTAAGGGGTGCCAATGTTGAGAACGCAGCCTTCCCGTCAGGAAGCTGCGCGGAGAAGACGGCGCTCTCCTATATGGTTGCAAATTATGGTGACAGACAGGCTGTGGCAATTGCCATCGCAGCCCTGAAAGACGGGCAGCTTACTCCCGATCCGGTCCCTCCGTGCGGCAACTGCCGGCAGATGCTCACAGAGGAGGAACAGAGGACCGGCAGGCCAATAAAAGTCATTCTGGCCGGGGATTCTGCCATCTATGTGTTGGAAAGCAGTCAGGCACTGATGCCGCTCAGCTTCACCGGCAGGAACCTTAGGTAAATATTTGCGATTTTCGATTTGCGATTGGGGATCTCTAGTCTCCTACCACCAGCTGGAAACCGCTCCCGTGGATGTTCTTCAGGATTATCTGCGGGTCCTCACTAAGGTACTTCCTTAATTTGGTGACATATACATCCATGCTGCGGGCAGTGAAATAATCATCGGCACCCCAGATCTTCTTCAGCGCCGCCTCACGGCTCACCAGTGCATTGGGTGAGAGGGCCAGCATCTCCAGCAGCTGTCCTTCCTTGGGTGAGAGTTGCCTCTCCTGGTCACCCAGGGTCAGCGTCCGAAGCCTGGAATTGAAAATGTATTTTCCTATCTCATATATATCACGGGTACCATCCTGTATGTCACGCCTCGCAATTATGGCCTTGATCTTACACAGCAGAATGTCAGTGTCAAATGGCTTGGTAATATAATCATCGGCACCCACTCCGTAACCCTTAAGCAAATCTTCCTTCAGCTTCTTGGCAGTAAGAAAGATAATAGGAATCACAGAGTTCATGACCCTTATTTCCGACGCAATGGTAAAACCGTCAACATGAGGCAGCATCACATCTAGTATACAGAGGTCATACACCCCCCTCCGGAATGTTTCAACAGCAATCTTGCCGTCATCAACAAGTTCAACCTCGAAATCATTTATTTCAAGATATGACTTGAGGACTGATCCGAAGCTCATGTCATCCTCAACAAGGAATATCCTCGCACTTTTCCTGCTCATGCCCTTGATTCGTTCCTGAAAGGTAAAAATACTGTAAAAATACTTCCCCTGCCCTGCTCACTTTCCACTGTTACATTTCCTCCATGAGCATCTGTAATAGCCTTGACATAGTTAAGTCCCAGCCCGAATCCCTTAACGTTGTGAACATTACCTGTTGACTCACGGTAAAACCGCTCGAACACCCGGTGCTGGACCGCTTTGCTCATCCCTATTCCCCTGTCTTCCACCGAGATGAATATGCCACTGTCATTGCTTTCCGTCCTCACGGTTATCTCCGGTGCCCCTTCTGAATACTTGTTGGCATTGTCCAGAAGGTTATGGACCAGGTTGCGAAGGTGTTCGGCATCGCCCGTAACCACGCTGTCAGCTGCTTCCAGGAATCGGTGTATCACTCCTCCCCTGTCGGTCACCTGGATTTCAATGGTTTCAATCGCCTGCCTGATCAATTCATGCATGTCGGTGTCAGCGAATGCAAAATCCATCTCATGCTTGTCAAGAGTGGCTATCTGCAGTATCGTTTCCACCTGCCTGTTCATGCGTGAGTTCTCCTTTTTGATCATGCTTACGAAATGCCGCACCTTGTTTTCATCCGAAATAACCCGGTTATTGGCTATGGTATCTGCTGCAAGCGATATGGTGGCCAGGGGTGTTTTGAACTCATGTGTCATGTTGTTGATGAAGTCGGCCTGCATCTCCGAGGTCTTTTTCTGTCTTATTATGAACCATAGGCTCAGAGCAAAGGTTGATAAAATGATAAGCAGGAACAGCCCGAATCCACCGAGCATAAGCCCCATGGTTCCGAGGACGTAATTCGTTTTCCTCGGGAAGACCACCGAAAGCGTTTCTCCCCTGCGGAGCAGTCCCTGCGCAAAGAGACTGACCTTGTAAGGGCTCTCAATAAAATCCTTCTCTTTCGCTTTTGAAAAAACTCCGTCAATAATAGAATCACCCCTCAGAACTGCAAACTCGAACTGTGTATCTATCCCGGAAGCTGCCAGTTCTCCCTGGAGAGTATGCAGAAGCTCTTCCTTATTGATCTCCTTGTTTTTTTCCCATACGAACATCTCGGAAACCAGCTGGTTGCTCATCGACTGGAATTCAACGGCCTGTTGCTGGACCCACCGCATATACTCATCGGATCCAACCGTGATGGTGTTTCCCATTTTTGCCTCTGCTTCCTCACGGGTAACCTTCATCGTCACCGGCGGGTTATCATTGGTGGAGACAATAATCTCAACCGAATCGCTTTCAGAGCTTGCCCTGCTCTGCACACTGTAACTCTCAGTTCGCAGTTCCGGTGAAGCCGAACGCCTTAGAGCCTGTGGAAGCGCAGAATAACCCCTAATGAACATTTCGTTCAGAAAACTCATCCTTCGGTTTGTCTCCATTGAATGGGCAGTGTTCCGCAGGCTGTTTATCACAAAAAAATCAAACTGCTCACTCTGCGCCCTGACGGAGTTGCTGATCCAGGTCACCTGAACCCATACAATGGCTATTACGGATACTACCATAAGCACTATGAGTCCGGTGAATTTCTTCCTGTTCATGGCGCAAAAATATACATATAAATAATGTTGAAATCCGTTTTAACTTTTTGTTAACCAGATTTAACCTCACTTTAACCCCCGGCAGGAAAAGATGGGCTATTTTTGCAATGTCACACCAAAAAAGACGAGCAATGGGTAAAACATTAATCACAACCGCAGCAATCATGGCAGCTTTTCTTGCCGGGACTGCAGCCCTTCAGGCGCAGGAGGCAAAAAAAGTTGAAAAGAAAATGGTTATTGTGACTCTCGAAGACGACGGGGTGACAAAAAAGGACACTACCATTGTCACTACAGACACCCTTGTATTTGAAGATGGTGATCTGGTGATAAGAACAAGGGAAGGTAACAGGCTGATACGCAGGCCTGGAGAGAAAAGCCGGATGATCTGGGTAGGTGAAGAGGGAAATTTCAGCACCCGGGTTACCGAACCAGGAATGATGCCGGCAAGGGCTATGCAGCAGCGTTTTCCTGAAAAAGACGGGGTAAGCTACAACATTTCTGTCGACGGAGTTGTTGTTAATATCAGAGCCCCCAGGGAAAAGGCGAAAGAGGCAGACAGGATCCTCGAGGAGGTAAAAAAGATACTGATGAGCAAGTAAGGGCGGAAGCCTTTCGCGGACCCGCCGGGGACCGCAGATCATCAGGTGGTTGATTCAGGTTAGTTTTGGGTTAGGTTGAGAAGAGGCGCGGCAGAGGTGCCTCTTCTTCTTTTTCATACGTTCGAGAAAAGCTTCCAGATACGGTCACCGGGCAAGGGCGCCTCCGCAGTGATCTCTTCATTCTTCACAGGGTGCACAAACGAGACTCTCCTTGAATGAAGTGAAATGCCGCCTCCTTCGTTTGATCTCTTTGCACCGTATTTCAGGTCACCCTTAACCGGACATCCCGCGGCTGCCAGCTGTGCCCTTATCTGGTGATGCCTGCCGGTCTGCAGGTCCACCTCCACCAGGTAATACCTCTCTGAACGCCCCAGGATTCTGTATGAAAGTTCAGCCAGTCTGGAGCCCTTCACTTCCGTGGGATAAACATATGACTTGTTCTGCTTCTCGTTCTTCTTCAGCCAGTTGGTGAGAGTACCCTCCTCGGCAGGGGGCCTGTCAGTGACTATGGCCCAGTATGTCTTTTTTACTTCACGGGTTCTGAACAGTTCGCTCAGACGTGTCAGAGCCTTTGATGTGCGCGCATAAACCACGCATCCGCTAACCGGCCTGTCAAGCCTGTGAACCACACCCAGGAAAACATCGCCCGGCTTGTTGTACTTCTCCTTGATATAACCCCTTACAATGTCATCAAGAGGCTCATCACCGGTGCTGTCGCCCTGCACCAGGTCAGATGACCGCTTGTTCACAATAATTATATGATTGTCCTCATAAAGGACCTCCGGAAATCCCTTTCTTACCACTTTTTTCCTGTTATTTCAATTTCCCAATGATTTTCCGGCTCCGTGTCCCGCAAATCGCATATCCGACATCTCAAGTCCCAAATCCCAAATCCCAAATCGCACATCCCAAATCCCCTAGTACTGCTCCTTCTCGTTCGGGAATTCGCCGGATCTCACATCAGCAATATAGTGGTGCACCGCACCTTTTATCTCGTCATACAGGTTATGGTACCTTCTCAGGAACCGGGGAGAAAACTCCATGTTGATACCCAGCATGTCATGAAGCACAAGCACCTGTCCGTCAACCTGCCGTCCTGCGCCTATACCTATTACCGGCACCCTGACTGACTCTGCAACCTCTCCTGCCAGGGCTGCAGGGATCTTCTCCAGGACAATTGCAAAACATCCGGCCTTCTCAATGATTCTCGCATCCTCCTTAAGCTTTCTGGCCTCTTCCTCATCACGGGCCCTGACCACATAGGTGCCGAATTTATGAATCGATTGCGGGGTAAGACCCAGATGACCCATCACCGGTATCCCTGCAGACATTATTCGTTCAATGGACTCCACTATCTCTCGCCCCCCTTCAAGCTTTACGGCACTGGCACCTGTCTCCTTCATGATCCTTATCGCTGAAGCCAGCGCTTCGCGCGAATTCCCCTGATATGTACCGAAAGGAAGGTCAACAACCACCAGCGCACGCTTTACACCCCTCACAACCGATGCAGCATGATAAATCATATTGTCAAGCGTGATTGGCAGCGTGGTGTCAAAACCGGCCATCACATTCGATGCTGAATCACCTACAAGAATCACATCAATACCCGCCTCATCAAGTATCCTGGCCATTGAGTAATCATAAGCCGTCAACATCGATATCTTTTCCCCCTTCAGCTTCATCTCGTAAAGCACATGGGTGGTAACGATTTTTACAGTCTTCTGTACTGACATCTCTTCACTATTTGTTGTCAGATGCAAAGCTACAAAATAAGAATGTGGAATAACATCCTTGCGGTTTCTTTTAACCCTGCCTGCCGTTTTGTCATAATCATGAAAACTATTACTGCCGGCTCATTCGGGTTGCCATGACATAATTTCATAATTACGGCGCGGGAAGCACCATGGCACAAACATTGTCACAACAATGAGTATCAGAAAAGAAATTTAAAGTATAAATCAGTATAAAAATGGGAAAAATTATCGGTATTGACCTGGGAACCACCAACTCATGCGTTTCAGTGATGGAAGGAAATGAGCCCGTGGTTATACCCAACAGTGAAGGCAAGCGCACCACCCCTTCGGTGGTTGCCTTTCTTGAGAACGGAGAACGCAAGGTAGGTGACCCTGCAAAAAGGCAGGCTATCACCAACCCCCGGAAAACCGTATCATCAATCAAACGCTTCATGGGAAGAAGCTACGACGAGGTAACCAATGAGATGAAGAAGATGACCTACGAGGTCGTCCGCGGTGACAACAACACCCCGAGGGTGAAGATTGATGACCGCAACTACTCACCCCAGGAGATCTCTGCAATAGTGCTCCAGAAAATGAAGAAGACCGCCGAGGATTACCTCGGCCAGGAAGTCACTGAGGCAGTCATTACCGTTCCGGCATACTTTAATGACTCACAGCGCCAGGCCACCAAAGAAGCCGGTGAAATAGCCGGGCTCAAGGTGAAGAGAATCATCAATGAACCCACTGCAGCATCACTTGCATATGGCCTCGACAAGAAAGCCCATGACCTCAAGATCGCAGTGTTCGATCTTGGCGGCGGAACTTTTGACATATCCATCCTCGAGCTGGGCGACGGGGTCTTCGAGGTAAAATCTACCAACGGTGACACCCACCTTGGCGGTGATGACTTTGACCACCTTATCATCGACTGGCTGGCGGATGAGTTCCAGAGAGAGGAAGGAATTGACCTGCGCAAGGATCCGATGGCTCTTCAGAGACTTAAAGAGGCTTCTGAAAAAGCCAAGATCGAGCTCTCAAGCACTACCTCCACGGAAATCAACCTCCCTTACATCATGCCGGTCAACGGTATTCCCAAGCATCTGGTCAAAACACTCACCAGGGCACAGTTTGAGAAGCTGACCGACAAACTCATCAACGCGGTAATTGAACCGTGCCGCAAGGCTCTTGATGATGCAGGGCTTAAGACTTCTGACATAGACGAGGTTTTGCTCGTTGGCGGTTCAACCCGTATACCCGCAATACAGCAGGTGGTTGAGAAGTTCTTCGGCAAAGTACCATCCAAGGGTGTCAACCCTGATGAGGTTGTTGCCGTCGGCGCAGCAATACAGGGAGGTGTACTGACAGGTGAAGTCAAGGACGTCCTTCTTCTCGATGTGACCCCGCTTTCTCTCGGTATTGAGACCATGGGAGGTGTAATGACAAAGCTCATTGAATCAAATACCACCATCCCCACCCGCAAGACAGAAACATTTACCACAGCCAGCGACAGCCAGCCTTCAGTGGAGATACATGTCCTTCAGGGTGAACGCCCGATGGCTTCCGGCAACAAAACCATCGGCCGCTTCCACCTCGACGGCATACCCCCTGCCCCGCGCGGAATACCCCAGATAGAGGTAACCTTCGACATCGATGCCAACGGTATACTGCATGTCTCAGCCAAGGACAAAGGAACAGGCAGGGAGCAGAGGATCCGCATTGAAGCTTCTTCAGGACTTAGTGAAGATGAAATACGCCGCATGCGCGACGAGGCAAAAGCCAACGAGGCTGCTGACAAGGCCGCCAGGGAAATGGCTGACAAGGTCAACGCCGCTGACAGCATGATATTCCAGACTGAAAAGCAGCTTAAGGAATATGGCGATAAGATCCCCTCTGACAAGAAAGGACGGATCGAAAATGCCCTCGGCCAGCTCCGCGAGGCACACAAGAACAAGGACCTCACAGGCATCGACCGTGCCCTTGCAGAGATCAATGCCGCATGGCAGGCCGCATCAGAGGATATGTACAAGCAGGCCCAGGGAGGCCCCGGCCAGCAGGCAGGTCCTGATGCAGGCCAGCAGGTAGACCCCTCAGGTGGCCAGGCCGGTGGCAAGGGCGGAGATGAACAGGTGACAGACGTCGACTTCGAGGAAGTCAAGTAAAAACGACATATTCTACCACCGAAAGCCGCGGAAGCGAAAGTTCCCGCGGCTTTTCTTTTCATGCTACCCGCATACGATCACTACTGATTATTTGGTTATATCTTTGTACAGGAGAAAAAAAATCATGAACAGACATTTGTCCATACTTATTGCCCTTACACTTCTTTCAATTCCTGCCCTTACCCAGAACCTTACCGACCAGGCAGGTAAAAAACAGGGGCCGTGGGTCAGAAAATATCCTGATGGCAAGATAATGTACGAAGGGACCTTTAAGGATGATAAACCGATAGGGCTCTTTAAGAGATATACTGAAGAGGGACTTCTCCTCTCCGAACTCACCTACACCGCGGGAAAAGATGAGGCAACCGCTGTATTCTATTACGGTGACGGCAAAAAGGCTGCCGAGGGAAAATACGTCTCCCGTAAAAAGGAAGGACTATGGAAATTCTGGTCATCAACTCAACCTCATTACCTGATCTGCGAGGAATATTATCATAACGATACCAGGCACGGCCTGTCACTCAAATACTACCCTGACAGCACCCTGGCGGAGAAGGTGGCCTGGGACATGGGGAACCGCAGCGGGGAGTGGTTGCAGTATTACCAGGACGGTACAGTCTGCCTGAGGGCTGAATTCCTTGCCGGAATGCTTGAGGGCCCATTCTCCTACTACCATCCCAACGGCAGGCTGCAGTATGAGGGGAGGTACAGTCAAGACCACAGGACTGGCGACTGGATGATTTTCAATGAAGACGGATCGCTGAAACAGATCATAAACTACAGGGACGGAGTACCCGCCGACCCCAAGCTGGCTGACAAGGAGACTAAGTTCCTTGATGACCTGGAAAAGAATAAGGGAAAAATTGAGGTGACAGATATTACAGGTACGGTTATAAAATGAAAAATGGCTCATTCATTCTGGCATCACTGTTCCTGGTGATTGCCGGCCTCCTGCCGGTGACAGCCCAGCCCGCTTCCCCTGACTATGATGACCTGTGGTTCTACCGGGTCTGGTTTAACGAAAAAACAGACGGCATAAACGACTATGGACCGGAAGAGCTCCTCTCACAGGCTGCCTTGGCAAGAAGAGAAAAATACGGTATTCCGTTACTCACCGAAAGTGACATCCCCGTCAGCAGAAATCATATAAATACACTTTCAGGCACAGGCCTGGTGCTGAGGTGCACCTCGCGGTGGCTCAATACAGCCCTGTTCTCCGCAATCCAACCCATAGACAAAGCTGCCCTTGAAGACTATGACTTTATTGACAGCATAACCCTCGTCAAACATCCCTCTGATCCCGTAAAAAAAAGTTACAGCAAATACGGCACAGTCCAGGCCAGTGAAATACAGGCAGCATTCGACCCGAGGATACCACTCAACGGGCACTTGCTCCACCAGTCCGGCCTGACCGGACGAGATATTACGATCGCAATCCTGGATGCCGGTTTTGCATATGCTGACGCCATAGAATCACTTGAACCCCTCAGACGAAGGGGAGGGATAGTTGCCACATGGGATTTCGTGAACCGGAATAATCATGTCTATGATTATCATTCACATGGAACATCGGTCCTTTCTATCCTGGCCGGAGTGCTGCCGGGAACAATCAACGGTACTGCCCCCGGTGCTGATTATTTACTGCTCCGAACCGAAGATGACCATACCGAATTTCCCATAGAACAGGATTACTGGGTTGCAGCTGCAGAATTTGCTGACAGCGCCGGTGCTGACATCATTTCATCATCGCTGGGCTATTATACTTTTGATGACCCTTCGATGAACTACTCCTTCAGTGACATGAACGGCAATACCACGTTTGTCACCATGGGCGCTGATATAGCTGCCTCAAAGGGAATGCTGGTTGTCAGCAGTGCCGGCAACGAACGAAACAAGGAATGGATTCGCATCATAGCACCCTCTGACGGAGACAGCGTGATGTGCATAGGGGCTGTAAAGCAGGACCTGACCATCTCAGACTTCTCCTCATCAGGCTTCTCGTCTGACGGCAGGGTCAAACCAGATGTTGTGGCTCCCGGCGTGTCAATCCCAATCCAGTTTGAACCCTGGGTCTGGCATAGCGGCAGCGGCACCTCCTTCTCCTGCCCGGTCATAAGCGGCCTCTGTGCATCACTGATGCAGGCAGTTCCAGATGCTTCACCGGTGCAGATAATGAACGCGGTGAGGGAAAGCAGCGACAGGTACCTGAGGCCTGATACACTCTATGGGAATGGTCTGCCCGACTTTCTGAAAGCTCTCAGCCTTATTGAGGAGAGACACTCATTCATACCTGATGTGCTGATGACCGCAGGGCCAAATCCGTTCACAGAAGAAATCTTCCTCTGGTTCCATGAGTCACCCGGTCAGCTTACTGTAACTATCAGCACCCTTAATGGCAATACTGTCACTAAGAAACATTTCCCCGTTTTTGCTGCCAGGTCTCTGAGACTTGACGGTTTGGGAATCATTGCACAGGGGTTCTACCTGGTAAGGGTGCAAACAGACCATGGTGAAAGGAAATTCAAAATGATAAAGATCAACAGATGAGCCCGGAAGGCAGGATCTCTCTGACTGAATTCCTCGGGCTGGTCCGTGACAGGATCTATGAAGCCTTGCCTGAGGCATACTGGGTGGTGGCAGAAATAGCGGAGTTAAAGACGCACTCTGCCGGCCATTGCTACCTGGAGCTTACAGGCAGTGACACCCCCGGAGGAAGGATCACCTCAAGGATCAGGGCAACAATCTGGGCATCAAAATACCGCTCACTGAATACCTTCTTCACTGCCAGCACCGGCATACCCCTCAGGGCGGGAATAACCATCCTCTTCAGGGCAACAGTCGAATACCACGAATTGTATGGCCTCAGCCTCAATATTACTGATATCGACCCGGCTTATACCGCAGGAGACATGGCCCTGCGCCGGGAAGCAATAATACGCAGGCTAAGGTCGGAAGGAGTCTTCACCATGAACGCCGGGCTGCCCCTCAACCCTTACCCAAGGAATATTGCCGTAATATCCTCTTCACAGGCTGCAGGGTACCAGGATTTTGTCAATCACCTTTCAGACAACCCCTACGGATATTTTTTCAGCATTACCCTCTTCGGGGCTGTCATGCAGGGAGAGGATACCGAGGCATCGGTAACTGAAGCACTTGACAGAATCTCTGAAGAAATAGCGAGATACGACCTTGTAGCCATTATCAGAGGCGGAGGGTCAACAACAGACCTGAGCTGGTTTGACAGCTATGCAATCGCATACCATGTGACCCAGTTCCCACTACCTGTTCTGACTGGTATCGGGCATGAAAAAGACCTTTCAGTCACTGACATGGTAGCCTGGAAATCCCTGAAGACTCCCACTGCCGTCGCCGGGTTCATCGTGGAGAGAACGCTGGAATGCGAAAACCGTATCATAGGAATGGCAGAAACTCTGGCCTCCGTCGTTACAGAAGCCCTTGATGCAGCAGGGCAACAGGTCTCAGGCCTTCAGAATCGCACTGCAGCAATGGCCAGACTTATGGTGAAAATAAGGAATGAAAAACTCACATACCATACCGGGACCCTTCACCGTGCAGCAAAAATTTCATTAGGAAAATCAGTCGATGCGCTCAACGGTCTTGAAAAATCACTGCGCCACCTCGATCCGTCAGAGGTGCTGCGGAGAGGCTTTACCCTTACTTCCAGGAACGGATTGATAGTTCGTTCTGCAGATGAACTTATGGAGAATGACACGATAACTACCCATTTTGAAATAGGGTCGGCAAGAAGCACAGTAAACCAGGTAACAAGGAAAAACTGATCATGGCAAAAAAAGAGCCAGGGTTCAATGAAGCCCTGAAAGGTATCGAGGAGATACTGAAAAAAATAGAAGAAGGAGAACCGGATATTGACAGGCTTTCTGAAGATGTCAAAAAAGCTGCAGAGCTGATCAAAATATGCCGACGACGCCTCCGCGAAACCGAAGAAAAAATTGATGGTATAATGGAAGACCTGAAGTAATGAAACCGGAAATGAAACCGGGAATACAGGTTCTGCCCCAAAAGCGCCATCATTCAGCGGGAATTCACCGGCCGGCATAAAATCAAGGAAGCCCCGCCGCAGCGGGGCTTCA
This sequence comes from Bacteroidales bacterium, assembly GCA_025454815.1. GTDB lineage: Bacteria > Bacteroidota > Bacteroidia > Bacteroidales > VadinHA17 > SR-FBR-E99. The sequence goes on from JALONR010000006.1 coordinate 68,689, forward strand.
ACTCGAAACCCTAACCTAAATTCCAGAAAACTAACTCTTCTGTTAGAAAACTACCTTCAGTAAATATAACGTTCAAGATACATAATTGTTTCGGGAAAACTCAGAAAAAGTTTAAATTTTATCAACAATTCAGTTTTTTTCTATTCCAAATATATCTTTAAAGGCTTTTTCAAATACTTCCTTAGGAAGGGCGCCCATCGCCATCTGTGGCTGACCCTCCATGGGTACAAAGAGAAGTGATGGAATACTCCTTATCCCGAATACCGAGGCAAGTTCCTGTTCTGCTTCAGTATCAATCTTGTATACATATAGTTTGCCATCATATTCCTTCGACAGCTCTTCCAGGATTGGGGCAACCATCTTGCAGGGCCCGCACCAGTCGGCATAAAAATCAATTATACAGGGCTTGTCACCACTGTATTTCCATTCCTTATTCTGTTCATAATTGAATACCTTTTCAAGAAATGTGTCCTTTGTCAAATGTTCTGCCATATTTATTTTTTTAATTGTTTAACAGATTATTACGGGTAATGTTCAGGTTTAGCAATTCCCATGCCGCGCGACACCGGAACTCAATTTTTATCCAAATTAGGCTATTAATTGTAATTTTGTCACCGGTTTCGGCTAATTTGTCATATTGATTATGAAGATATTCCCTGATGACAGGATATTTGAGGTAGTTGCCCGCGTGGCCGACAGGGAAAAGGTGGAGGTGTATGTCATCGGCGGCTTTGTTCGTGACCATATTCTCGGGAGAATACATCCCGGCAAGGATATTGATATCGTGGTGATCGGGGACGGCCCGGCGATGGCACGCGCTGTAGCACGCGAGATAAACCCTGATATAAGGGTCACGGTCTTCAAAACATTCGGGACTGCGATGTTTCGTTATGAAAACTATGACATTGAGTTCGTAGGTGCCCGAAAAGAGTCATACTCCGCAGATTCGCGGAAACCCTCAGTAAAGCCGGGAACACTTGAGGATGACCAGAACAGGCGCGACTTCACCATCAACGCCCTCGCCATCAGCCTCAACAGCGATAATCCCGGAGAAGTGCTTGATCCGTTCGGCGGTCTTGATGACCTGAACCACGGCATCATCCGGACACCCCTTGATCCTGACACCACATTCAGCGACGACCCGCTGAGGATGATGAGGGCAGTCAGGTTCGCAACCCAGCTCGACTTCAGTATTGACACCAGGACACTTGCTTCAGTCAGCCGCAATGCTGAAAGAATAAAGATAGTCTCCGCAGAGAGGATCACAACCGAGCTGAACAAGATAATGTCCACTCAGACTCCCTCAAAAGGCTTTATTCTCCTGGAGCAGACCGGACTCCTGGACCTGATACTTCCTGAGATAGCCAGGCTCAGGGGTGTTGAAGACAAGGAAGGAAAAGGGCATAAGGATAATTTCCATCATACTGTAAAGGTACTTGATAACCTGGCGGGAAAAAGTGATGATCTGTGGCTCCGGTGGGCTGCGCTGCTGCATGACGTTGCAAAACCTGCAACCAAGAAATTTGTCCCCGGAACAGGCTGGACATTCCACGGACATGAATTCCTGGGGGCAAAGATGGTTCCTGAAATCTTCAAAAGGCTTAAGCTGCCTCTCAATGACAGGATGAAATATGTGCAGAAACTGGTTGGACTGCACCTCAGGCCGATATCACTCGTTCAGGATGAGGTGACTGATTCGGCAGTCCGCAGGCTGCTCTTCGAGGCTGGCGAGGATATTGACGACCTGATGCTGCTCTGCGAAGCTGACATCACCTCAGGCAACCGTATGAAGGTGCAGAAACACCGCGGCAACTTCGCACTGGTACGCCGTAAGCTGAAAGAGATTGAGGAAAAGGACGCCGTGAGAATATTCCAGCCACCGGTTCATGGCGAAGAGATCATTGCAACATTCAATATCCCGCCCGGGCCCATGGTGGGAGTCATCAAATCTGCAATCAAGGAAGCAATCCTTGACGGTGAGATACCAAACGAACACGAAGCTGCCAGGGAATTCATGATAAGAAAAGGCCGGGAACTGGGCCTGTCACCGGCCTGATTCATGCCAACCTGAATATCAATAGTTTGATGCCGCCCGGACTGACCTTGCGGCTTCATTCTCTCCGGTGCCTGATCTTCACAGTCACCGGCAGGTGATCTGAATACCCTCCCTGCCACCTGTAACCTCCATATGTAGGGAATGGCTTCAGCCCAGGGTAGATTTCATCATCCGTCAGAAGGAATGCCGGGTCAACCACTCTGAAACTCCCGGGGACTGCATAAAAGAGAGAGGTGGTATCAGTCATTGCTCCTGATACAAGCACCTGGTCAATCATTTCCCAGGTGCCCTGGTACCTGTATGAGCCTTTGCCACGCTTCGCCAGGTCAGCTGAGAGATTAATCAGATCTGTTCCCTCCGTCAGAACGGACATCACGGGTTCGGTGGGTGCTGCGTTGAAGTCTCCCATTAATACTAAGGAGGCTTTGCCGTCAGTTGCATCAAGAACCGATTCAATCTTTCCGGCAGCAAGCTGTGCCATTTTCTCCCTGAGCTCCCCTGCAGCCAGTACCCCTCCCCTTCTGGATGGCAAATGGCAAAGGACCACATGCAGAGTATCCTCTCCTGATGCGAGCCTGACATACAGGATATTACGGGTCATGACAGGGATACTGTCAGATCTGGAAGGCAACCATACCTCCGTATCAGTTACTGTAAACCGGTCTCTTTTATAAAGTAGTGCCAGATCAATCCCTCTCGGATCCGGGGAATCGCGATGGACAATCCCGTAATTTCCGGCTGATAAAATTGTACCGTGAGCAAGGTCCCTGACAACCTTTTCATTTTCTACTTCGCACAGCCCGATAACTGACGGCAGGTCCCATCCCCCGGTTGCTGCTACTGCCCTCGCAATGGCACTGAGCTTCTTCTGATATCTTGCCAACGTCCATCGCCTTGATCCATCCGGGAGGAACTCCTCATCATTCCTGGTGGAATCATCTTCAGTGTCAAACAGGTTCTCAACATTGTAGAACATTACGGTGAATTCCTGGCCTGCCAGTGGTATTGACAGAGCAACGGAAAACATCAGTAATGTGAACAGAATCCTCATCACGGATTATTCAATGCACCGGAAAGATAGCAGCAGTACAAATATACTTCCAATTGCCCGGATCTTCAAGCCTTAAGAGTTGTTTTGCCAACTCACGGCTACTGCTCTTTTCTCTTCTCGCCCGGCTGCCTTTCAAATGCACCGATGTCCGGGCCATTAAATACGGGACGGGGCTTGTTCCTGATATCAAGCGGCCATGCCGCCATTTCTGTATTACCTGCCCTGTCAAGAAGCGGTGAGAGCGTATCAGGTCTGAAATCCCATAATGATTCGTCGATGAACCGTGGAGAAGGAGATGTAATGACATGCCTGAACAGAGGTGAGGAATACCATGTGGAAGACATGGTATCAACTTTTATCAGTGAACTGTCTGCCCTGAACCCGGAAGCTGCCAGGGAAGCTGAACCCTTTATCGCCATCTCACTGGTGAGGCTGCCACTGATTACTGAATTAACCACCGATACTGCAGGCATAGTCCCGCCTTCAGGATTTATCAGCAATGCCGGCTCTGAACGGAAGCTGTATTCCCATCGGTTACTGACTGTACAATGGATGAAGTCATAATTGCCTCCTTCATTGATGGAAATGGTACTGAACCCTGAATGGGCAAAGAGTGAGTTGACTGCAAACAGGTCAGCATGCCTGGCCGCTACCGATGCAACGGTATTATGCATTATGGATACACTGTTCATCCTGAGATCCGGGACTGAGGAGGACTCACCGTTAATGCCCACTGCCACCTCTGCATTCCGTATATCGGTATTATTCAGTATGTTGCCCCGGCTACAACTTAAAAACCTCATTCCCTTCCATCTTCCGGGCACGTCCCTGTACTCTTTTTCCAGCCGGTCAGTGGCAAAGATTATCCTCTTTTCAGGAGTGCCGGCGGCATACAATGATCCGGCCACTGTTATTTCCGCACCCCTGTGCATGTACACCCTTGTACCGGGTTCCAGCGTCAGTGTGGCAAGTGTGTCAACCAGCAGTGAGCCCGTGATGACGTAAGGTTTTCCTTCAGTCCATATCGCCGGGGAATAAATATCTTCATTCACCAGCCTTATATCCTGGCCCCAGGCCTCGAGGATTACTCTGCCCCCGAAATCTCCTGAAATGAAATTTACCGAATCGGTAACGGCCAGTGGCAGATCACCTCCTGTCGGATCAACGGTTACAGTTACAAATATAAAAATGCTGTCACTTCGTGCCACGGTGACATTCTCTGCCACGGCAACGGGCTTACCATCAATGTTAAGCCTGAATGGAGAGGCGGTACCTCCTCCAAGCCATATACGGTTTATCAGAAGGGGATCTTTTTCCAGGTTAATGACCCTGAACTCAAGTGTGGCTGAACCGGCACCGGTAAAGACAGTATCAAAGGATATGGTGTCAGATGAGAAGCCGAGACGGCCACTGACAGGGTTGGCAAGCGGATCGCAACCCATGCAGGCTGCGGCAATGAGCAGGAGAAAAAGGGTGTGCCTCATCAGTATTTGTTGATCCACCTGTATCGCCTTGGGTTGTCACCAAAGCGGGCAAGGATGGTCAGCTCATGCGTTCCATAGGTGTAGCTGCGGATCTCGGAAAGGGTAAAATCAAAGGCGTAGCCAAGGTAGAACCTGTCCACCTTCAACCCTGCCATCATGATCACGGCATCGCCGGTCCTGTAGGAGAGCCCCAGCCAATAATCATCCTTGTAGTATACCCTCCCCGTCAGGTCAACCTGGAATGATTTGAAGACCATATCTGACGATTTGAGCATGACCGATGGCTCTATGGTCCAGTCGGCTGAGGGATAGAACCTCATTCCTCCCGTCAGGAAATAGTGTCCCAGTTCTGACCGGCTGTTCCCTCCGCCGTTGCCGATCATCAGAGATCCCCTGAAGAGGTTTGTCATTGCGAAACCGGCATAATACCGCCTTGTCATATAACTGACCCCGAAGTTGGCATCAGGGATGTACACTACCTGGTCATAGTTGTTGAGAAATTCATCCTGTACATCATCCGGCATCACTGCCCCGCTGATATCCACGAAATACTGGTAGGCACTGAGCGAGAGGCCAAATGAAAGCTGCTGCTCCTCCCCCACGGGAAGGTGATAGGCATAGGCTGCCTGAAGTCCTGTCCTGTGCATTATGCCGTTGTGATCAGAGAAGAGATAACCGCCTACTCCTATCCTGCCTCCTTTTGTAGGCCTGTTGATCTTTTTCCTTACTGCTGTGGCTTTCGTAATGTAACTGTCATTCAGGAGCCTGGTCTGGAAGGCTGCGGCATAGGTGCTAGGCGCATGCGGCAGGCTCAGCCACTGCTCCCTCACCGTGACACCAAAGGTCGTATAATAGTCACTGCCGGCATAGGAAGGATTCAGCAGGAAACCATGCATCATGTACTGGCTGTACATGGGGAACTGCTGCGCTGAGATAACAGGCATAACCGCCAGAAATCCGATCACTGCTATAATTCTGAAACGTTTCATATCTCCCTGCGGTTTTCTGGTTATTTGCTGATTATCGAGATAATGCCCGTACGGGGGTCGCTGCCGTCGTTGAGGTGGATGACATAATGGTATGAATCGTTGGGCAGCACTTTACCGTTAAAGGTGCCATCCCATTCATCAGTGGCATTCCTGGAGTGGTAGACCAGCTTCCCCCATCGGGTGTAGACGAAGACCTCTGCTTCCGGATAGAGCCATGCGTTACGGAGCTGCCAGGTATCATTCCTGCCATCACCGTTAGGAGTGATGATTTCATAAATCCTGAGGCAGTCAATGCCTGTTACTCCAACATTGACAGAGTATGCTTGCACACATCCGTTTTCATCGGTTACGTCCACGGTATAATCACCAGCCAGAATCGAGGTACGGTCTGCAGTTGTAACTCCGTCATTCCACAGATAAACCAGGGTGCCTGAACCTCCGGCAACGGTAAGGTCAATACTGCCGTCCGGCGTGTCAGGGCAGGAGGCGTCATTGGTTAAGGCAGAAATTATCATCGGTTCCGGAGCAGTCAGTGTAAAATTCTCTGCCAGAACGCATCCTGCCGCATCTGTGATAGTCAGAGAATACAGGCCTGCAGTGAGGAGTGAAATTGAAGCCTGGTCTGAAGTATAGCCGGACGGTCCCGTCCATGCGTAGGTCAGCGGAGAAGTACCACCCTGTGCTGTTACAGTGATTGAACCGTCTGCAGATTCCGGGCAGGTAACACCATAACCACCATTATCAGATATAACTGACCCGGTGATTACAATAGCGTCAGGCTGAGTGATAACCTCTATGAAGCTAAAAATTGCGCAGTTGTTGCGGTCAGTGGCAGTAAGTGTGTAGGTTCCTGCCACCAGGCCGGTGATGGTATCTGTTGAGGCAGTCCATCCTGACGGGCCTGTCCAGCTGATGCTGTATGGTTCTGTACCACCTTCAAGAGTGGCATAAATGGCACCATCAGCACCCCCGTGGCATGTCACGTCATCAGTTCCGTTTATCACGGCAGTGAAAGGCAGCGGTTCTGTGATCACAAGAGTGGTGTCAGATCCGCATCCATTGTCATCCATCACTTCAAAGAGATAACTTCCAGCGGCCAGTCCGGTGAAATCACCTGATGACTGGAACGGGCTGCCATTCAGACTGAACATGTAAGGCGCTGACCCTCCGTGGGCAGCAAGATTGATAATTCCGTCTGTCAGACCGTTGCATGTTATTTGCTGATGGACTGTGACATCGATGACCGGAAGGGAGTTGATGGTTACAATTGCGGAGGAGGATGCCGTACCGCATGTTCCTCCACCGGTAACAACCATTGTAAGGGTTACTGATCCTGCAGTATAATCATCAGTCCCAAATGTATAATACGGGTTGTCTGCGGTATTGTCACTGAAAATACCGGTTCCGCTGGCACTCCATGTAACCATGCCGCCTCCATGCGATGCACCGGTCACCTGGAATCCCGGTTCTGTGCGGCATACTGATCCGCCCGGGCCGGCATCGGCAACCGGGGCCGTGGTAAAGGTTATAACAACATTATCTGTAACGGCGCCACATGCCGTACTTGTGACAGTCAGAGTTAGAGTCACCGGGCCGGTATCAGCGCTGCCGAAGGTATAAACCGGATTGACGGCCGACGGATCACTGAAGGTACCGTTGCCAGATGTTGTCCATGTAACCGCACCGTTTGCCGCGGAGGCATCTGCCAGTGAAACTGAGGGTGTGCCTGAACAAAGGTCTTTGTCAGCACCTGCGTTGACCACGGGTACTCCTGCAAATGTCAGTGTCATAGCGTCTGTCAGGGTCTCCGGGCATCCGTTTACTTTCGTGCCTGTTACTGTCAGGGTAACCTGCGTCAGATCGGTGGCTCCCCGGGTATAAACCGGGTTGACTGCAGCCGGATCACTGAATGTGCCGCTTCCTGATGTACTCCACAAAACAGCCATGTTCGTGGCTGAAGAACCTGTGAGACTGTAGGTGGTCACAGTCGTACAAATCTCGTCGTCAGGGCCGGCGCTGAGCGACGAAGTGAACGGATCCGTTATGGTTACCGTTGCTGTACATGCCGCCGGATTTCCGCTTCCATCAGTTACAGTGACCGTTACTGTCAGAGTCCCCAGGTCTGCACACGTGAAGGCCGACCTGCTCAGGCTAACTGTAGCTATTCCGCAATTGTCAGAGGGAGCTGAGGCAAGCACATCGGCCGGATTAATAGTCGCATTACCGGAAGCATCAAGTTCAACAGTAATATTTTTGCATGTTACAACCGGCAGCTCAGTGTCATTCACAGTGACGCTGAAAGTGCAGGTTGAAACCATCCCGTCTCCATCCGTGGATGTATATGTCACGGATGTCACCCCTGCCGGGAAGAGAGTTCCCGGAAGATGGGTGGAGACCATCGGAGCCGTTGAAACAGGCGGAGTCCATGTCACCACAGCTGAACATAATCCGGGATCCGTACTTACAGTGATATCTGCCGGGCAACCTGTGATCACCGGCGGATCATTGTCCTCTATGGTGATGTTTACGTTCTGCGGGGTCAGTGCATCGAAACTGTTGTCTGAAAGTGCCTGGTTTATTGTCACGGCAATCATATCCGTTCTGTCAGCATCCAGTGCATCCTCAACGGCAGTAACCATGACCACAACCGGAACATTCCAGTTCAGAGTGGTGAAGGTCACCTGCGAAACATGAGTAGTGTTAACCGGAGCTACATTTACCAGGTCAAACACCACATCAGCAAGCGGCTGAGCCGTAAGCACAATCGTGAATTGCCCGGCAGGTCCCCCTTCATTGATTGTCAGTGCCAGAGGTGCAACAACAAAACCGGCGAGGTCATCATTCGTGACATTAACCGTTACCGTTGCGGTCACCCCGTCATATCCGTCATATGACAGCGCATCATTGACCGCAAGCGATATGGTGGTTGACACATCCGGAACAGTGTTATTGTTCACTCCTGTTACTGTAATCGTCTGTGGAATATTGTAATTGGCAGTCGTGAATGTAAGCTGAGCTATATTTATGGTGGCAACAGATATATTGTTGCTGACAAGGTCAACTACAACGCTGCCGGAGGGTGGTGCGGCAGAGAGTGATACTGTGAATGTGGCCGTACCATTCTCGGCAACAGTTACAGTGCCTGGATTAACCACAATTGCCGCAACATCATTCAATGTTAACCGGGATACTAATGTCAGGCAGAGGATCGAACGGATCAAATGAGAGAGCATCATTCACCGACAGAATCACATTGTCAGTCTGGTCTCCAAGAAATAAATTCTCCGTTGCCTGTAGCGTAATAACCTGGTGGACGGAATAATTGGATGAATTGAATGTCAGTGTCGTGGGATTTACAATCAGCAGGCCTGCCATCTGGGTTGAGACGTTGATGGTGACTGACCCTGCCGGGGCGTTCTGAAGCCAGACCTCGATGGTTGCCGTTGA
>JALONR010000072.1 GCA_025454815.1 Bacteroidales bacterium
TCCTGGTGAGGTGACACTCCGTCTTGCCGATGTTGTTGTGATAAACAAAATGGACAGCTCTGCCCCGGATGATATCCAGACGGTTCGCGAAAGCATAGAGAAAGTGGCACCGAATGCAATTGTGGTTGATGGTGCTTCTCCTATCAGGGTTGATGACCCTTCGAAGATCAAGGGAAAGAAAGTACTTGTTGTTGAGGACGGCCCGACACTCACCCACGGAGAGATGAAGATAGGAGCAGGTGTGGTTGCTGCCCGCAAGTTCGGTGCAGCAGAACTTGTTGATCCGAGACCTTTCACAGTTGGCAGGCTTACAGAAACCTTTGAGAAATATCCGGAGATAGGGACACTGCTCCCGGCTCCCGGCAATGGGCTATGGTGATCAGCAGCTGAAGGACCTTGAGACCACCATCAACAACACTGAGTGTGACGCAGTGGTGATTGGCACCCCGATAGACCTGAACAGGATCATTAACATCAAGCGCCCTTCAACAAGGGTATGGTATGATCTCCAGGAGATCGGAAGCCCCAATCTTGAGGAGGTTATTGAAGAGTTTGTGAAGAAACACAGACTTTAGGCAGGAGAGGGCCGACCGTAATAATTGCCCGGCGGGCAATTTTAGGGAGGAGCCAGCTTGCAGGGAAGGACAATAGTGCCGTCAGCAGTCTACAGTCCTCAGTCGGCTCAAATTTTCTATCTTTGCGGCAGAAAATGAGCGATGCCTGATCTGAAATCCGCCGATGTAACCCTTGTAGGCTCGGGAAGCTGGGCTACGGCCATGGCCATGGTTCTTGCTTCCAACGGGAAAAGGGTTGCCTGGTATATTGACCGGCCTGAGATATATCGTCATGTGAGACGATATCATCAGAATCCCCTCTATCTTACATCGGTGACGCTCGACCCGCTGCTGGTATTTCCGTTTGATAACATTACCGGAGCAGTCAATGCATCAGATATCACAATTCTTGTTACCCCGTCTGCATTTCTGAAGGTTGAGCTCGAAGGACTGAATGCAGAAGCCATCCGGGGCAGGATTGTCTGCTCCGGAATCAAGGGTATAGTACCGGGCAATAACTCCGTTGTGGGGGAATACCTTCATTCATTTTACGGTGTGCCGTATGAGGACATAGTAATTATTACCGGTCCGAGTCATGCAGAAGAAGTTGCGATGGAGAAACTGACCTATCTGACTTTCGCGTCTGCGGATACCTCAAATGCTGGAAGGGTTGCGGCTCTTTTTTCATGCAGGTGGATAATGACTGTAATTTCTTCTGATATTTTTGGTACTGAGTATGCAGCAGTCATGAAAAACATTTATGCCATTGCTGCGGGTATAGCTCACGGGCTGGGATACGGAGACAATTTCCTTGCAGTTCTGCTTGCAAATGCCGCGGGTGAGATGAAGCGCTTTGTTGAGGCACTTTCGCCTGAAAGCAGGGAGATAACTGAATCCCCGTACCTGGGTGACCTGCTGGTAACAGGGTACTCGCAGTTCAGTCGCAACCGGGCCCTGGGGCATATGCTGGGCAGGGGGATTTCTGTGCAGAATGCCCTGCTTGAAATGACCCAGGTTGCAGAAGGATATTTTGCATCGGCATGTATCAATGAGGTGAAGGGAAAGACCGGGCTGGAAATTCCCATTGCAGATTCCGTATACAGGATTCTTTATGAGAATTCGGCACCGGTAAGGGAGATAAGAAACCTTTCGAAAAAATTAAAATAAATAACATTAAACGAATGAAAAGTGAACTTCTGGTAAATATTAATGGCATCAGTTCATTTGCGGGCAGGGAAGAATTAACAAGGATCAGTGATGATGCCGCCGGGCATCTAGTTGCACTCAGGGAAGGCCTGGGCAGGGGAAGCGAATATACCGGTTGGCTCCGTCTGCCAGACGTTACCGTCAATGAGACCACCGCTGTAAAAGCCTGTGCCGCACGCCTGCGAAACCAGGCGCCGGTGACTGTAGTTGTGGGCATCGGCGGGTCATATCTGGGTGCCAGGGCACTCACAGAGGCACTGAATGACCCCTTCGCTCCGCAGGAGCACAGGCTCCTCTTTGCGGGTCACACCCTTAGCGAAGACTACCATGCAGCACTCCTTAAATTCCTGGATGGAACGGCTTACAATATAGTTGTCATCTCCAAGAGCGGAACCACCACGGAACCCGCAATTGCTTTCCGCATCCTCCGTGACCACCTCAGGAACAAAATAGGTACGGCCGCCACAAGGAACCACATCGTAGCCATTACCGATGCAAGCCGTGGTGCACTTCATGACCTCGCCGTCAAAGAGGGCTATGAGACATTTGTGATACCTGATGATGTCGGCGGCCGGTATTCGGTGCTGACACCCGTAGGACTGCTGCCGCTGGCCCTTGCAGGTTATGACATTGATGCATTTGCCCACGGCATGCTTGACATGGCACTTTCTGTCAGGGAAGGCAATGACACCACGGACAATATTGCAATTTCTTATGCTGCTGCACGTAATGCGCTGTATAACAGGGGCTATACCACTGAGATCCTTATAAGTTATGAACCTTCGCTGGTATTCCTGGCTGAATGGTGGAAGCAGCTCTACGGCGAGAGTGAGGGCAAGGAGAGCAAGGGTATTTTCCCCGCATCGGTGACATTTACAACAGATCTGCATTCAATGGGGCAGTATATCCAACAGGGGGAGCGTAAGCTTTTTGAAACTGTTATACACGTCAGGGAATCACATAAGAAACTGGTTGTTCCGGGGGCTTCGGATAACTCAGACGGCATCGGATTCATCGCCGGCAAAAGGATGACTGAAGTAAACCACAAGGCTGAGGCCGGAACGCGCATAGCACACATTGACGGCGGTGTACCGGTGATACTTATAAGCATGGAAAGGATTGATGAGTACAACCTTGGCCAGCTGATGTATTTTTTTGAGATCGCATGCGCGATAAGCGGATATGTGCTGGGCGTCAACCCGTTTGATCAGCCGGGAGTGGAGTCATACAAGATGAATATGTTCGCCCTGCTCGGCAAGCCTGGTTTCGAAGCAGAACGGGAGAGGCTGGAGAAGAAGCTGCAGGCAAACGGGTAAAGGGGGTCAGTCGGCGGTCGGCAGTACCAGTCGGCAGTCAGCTCACACTGGCTTATATAGACCCTCGATGTCCGCACCGGAGAAACCGGCATCATACAGGTATTTCGGGACGTCATTGAGCTTGTTAACCTGTGCCGGGGTGATGAGAGGGTAATGTTTCACCGTGTAAGTGTAATCACCTATGTACTCAAGATCCTCATCGGTTGTTTCCCAGTCACGATGATCAAACCTTGAAAGGTCAATGGTGCGTGAGTAGCTTCGAAGCGTTTTCTGACCGTTCAGGTTATAATAAAGATCGAAATATGACATTGCCAGTTCCCGAAGAGTCCTGTAAACAGGCTCGCGGAATCGCAGAACGGTAGTATTTGATTTTGCGACAGCACCCCAGCACCCGCCCTCACGGAATACTGCAATGATATGATCATCATCATTTTCTGCAGTCAGATCCACAATCAGGGGAGGGTACCCCAGCCTGCGCAGTGCCGCAGCTGCAAACATGCCGCCATCCATGCAGTGAGCCATTCTTTCCTTCATTACCAGCAAGGGCGAAAGGGTACGTTTGGTGGTGTTGTAGGGAATAGAATCAAGGAATTCCTGGATCTTCACCGGTGAATCAAGAGGCTTCATCAGTCCGTTCAACTCCATGTATCTCAGCTTATTCACTATTGCTTCTTGCCTTCCCGACCCGCCATCTGGCGGGTGCGGGATAAAATTGCCTCTTGCCTTCCCGATCCGCCATCTGGCGGGTCGGGATTGACCCTCTTCCGGGGTCAGAGGCTCAAACTGCCTAAACTTCCGGCTTCATCTGCGGGAAGAAGAGCACGTCCTGTATTGACGGCTGGTTGGTCATGAACATGGTAAGCCTGTCAATACCCATACCCATACCAGAAGTGGGTGGCATGCCGTACTCCAGCGCCCTGACGAAGTCCATGTCTATGAACATTGCCTCGTCATCACCTTTTTCCGAGAGACGAAGCTGTTCCTGGAACCTATCGAGCTGGTCTATCGGGTCATTCAGCTCCGAGTAGGCGTTTGCCAGCTCCTTGCCGTTGACCATCAGCTCAAAACGCTCGGTCAGTCCTGCCCTGGAACGGTGCTTCTTTGTCAGGGGAGAGGTCTCCTGCGGATAGTCGATAATGAACGTGGGCTGAATGAAGTGGTGCTCACACTTCTCCCCGAATATCTGGTCTATCAGTTTCCCCTTGCCCATAGAGGGTGAGTGGCCGATACCCATCCTGTCGCACTCGCGTCGCAGGTCATCCTCGTTCATGTCCGATATGTCAATGCCGGCATATTCCTTAATGGCTTCGGTCATTGAGATCCGCCTGTAGGGAGCCTTATAGTCAATGACCTGATTTCCAAGAGGTACTTTTGTAGTGCCGTGGAGGTCTGTTGCCACCTTTTCGAGAATCTTTTCAGTGAATTCCATCATCCAGTTGTAGTCCTTGTAGGCAACATAGATCTCCATCACCGTGAACTCCGGGTTATGGGTACGGTCCATACCCTCGTTGCGGAAGTCCTTTGCAAACTCGTAGACCCCGTCATATCCCCCGACTATCAGTCGCTTAAGGTAGAGCTCGTCAGCAATACGCAGATAAAGAGGTATATCAAGGGCATTATGATGGGTAATAAATGGTCTTGCAGCGGCTCCGCCGGGTATCGGCTGAAGTACCGGGGTCTCCACCTCCAGGTAACCATATGAATCGAATAGCTCGCGCATTGATCTGATTATCTGCGTTCGCTTGCGAAAGATTTCACGTACCTGCGGATTGATGATCAGGTCTACGTAACGCTGGCGGTAGCGCATCTCAGGGTCGGTTACCGCATCATAGAGGATGCCATCCTTTTCCTTTACAACAGGAAGGGGGCGGAGCGACTTGCTCAGGAGGGTCAGTTCCCTGACATGAACGGTTATTTCTCCCATCTGTGTCCGGAAGGCGAAACCCTTCACACCTATGATATCGCCTATATCCAGCAATTTCTTGAAGAGGGTGTTATAGAGAGTCTTGTCCTCTCCGGGGCACAGATCGTCACGCCGCACATATATCTGGATGCGACCCGAAGAGTCCATCAGTTCTGCAAAGGAGGCGTTACCCATGATGCGGCGGCTCATTATACGGCCGGCAAGACAAACATCAGGAAATCTATCCTCCGTGTCACTGAATCCTTCCAGTATCTCTGCGGAAGATGAGTTGACCGGGTACATCGCGGCGGGATACGGATCTATGCCAAGTTTGCGTATTTCTTCAAGTGATTGCCTGCGAACCAGTTCCTGTTCGCTCAGCTGTGGTATGCTCATGCTTTGGAAAATTTTTGCAAAGGTATAATTAGTGGTGCAATAGGCAAGAGGCACCTCAATGGTGAGGATCCTGAGACTGGATCAGCTCTCTCAGCAGCCTGTGCGTCCTCCGTGTAACCGGTCCCGGAGAGCCGTCGCCGATGACCTGGTCGCTGATCCTGGTCACAGGAACGATTTCTCCTGTAGTGTTGCAGATGAATGCCTCGTTCATGTAGGGGATCATGTCAGCAGCAACGGCTTCCTCCTTAACGGTGATCCCATTAACCCTGGCCACTGAGATTATGTTTTTCCTGGTAATGCCGGCAAGGATATCATTATTTTCAGGGTGAGTGTAAAGCGTTTCATCCCTGACAAAAAATATGTTGGAGTGGGCTCCTTCGGTCACGAATCCGTTGCGTACGAAACATACTTCAGCAAATCCTTTGTCATGTGCCTCCTGGTACGGCAGGATGTTGGCAATCAGGGCAGTGGTTTTTATGTCGCACCTGTTCCAGCGTGGGTCCGGGGTAAGCCAGATTCCTGCACCGCGCTCTGATGCAAGAGTGTTGAGGCTGTGCCTCCGCGCGAATCCGTATACTGTGGGTTTTACCGGCGGATCCGGGAAAGCGTGGGTGCGGGGTGCCACTCCCCGCGTTGCCTGAAAATAAACGATGGCACAATCTGTGCCCAGCCCGTTATGGTGTATCAGTTCTTCAGAAATCTTTTCAAACTTCAACTCATCTTCCCATTCAATACGTGTCTCGTGAAGGCTGCGCCTGAATCTTGCAGCATGTGAGGGGAGATCAAAAAAGTAGCCGCCATACCACCTGGTGACCTCATAAATACTGTCCCCGAAGAGAAATCCCCTGTCATCGGGGCTGATCATTGCCTTGTCCCAGGGAACAAACTGACCGTTAAGATATACTACATCCATATATTATAAACTTTGATCCTTCCTGTTTGACCATCCAGGCTCTCTTGCACCACGTTCATTCCTTCACAGGGCTGGAGAATATTATCCTTCAAAGATACACTTTCATTGCTTCAGTCATTCAAAAACCACCTTTTACCTTCGGTTAATTGTGTACCTTTGCATATTCATGAAATTCAGGAAAAGGTTAGTATGACAGGCAAGAGGCGACTGCCATCATGGCTCAGGATGGAGAGGGCAAGCGGGGAGAGCTATACCATGGTGAAAAACCTGGTCGAGAGCCATCACCTTCATACCATCTGTACCTCCGGCAATTGCCCGAACATAGGTGAGTGCTGGAACGCCGGCACTGCCACCCTGATGATCCTCGGAGACATCTGCACCAGGTCATGCAGGTTCTGCGGAACGAAGAGCGGCAGACCGCTTCCTCCGGACCCGGGTGAACCTGAAAGAGTGGCTCAGGCTGTAAAGACCATGCACCTGAAGCACTGCGTCATAACCTCCGTTGACCGTGATGACCTTCCGGACGGTGGCTCAGCCCACTGGGCAGCAACAATCAGCCGGATAAAGGAGTTTAACCCGGGGGTCACAATCGAGACACTGATACCCGATTTCCGCGGTAAGACTGAAGATATTGACAGGGTCATAGATGCAGGCCCGGAGGTCATCTCGCATAACATCGAGACTGTAAGACGACTGACTCCAGTTATACGTTCAGTTGCAAGGTACGAGGTGAGCCTTTCGGTTCTAAGGCACATTGCATCGCGGGGCATACGCGCCAAGTCAGGAATTATGCTTGGCCTGGGTGAGACGGAAGAGGAAGTGACTGAAGCCATGAATGACCTTTATGCAACCGGTTGCAGGGTTGTGACAATAGGACAGTATCTTGCACCAAGCCTTGAGCATATGCCTGTTGTTGAATATGTTACGCCCGAGAAGTTTGAGCAGTATCGCCGGTGGGGGCTTAAGACCGGTTTTGAGTTTGTTGAGAGCAGTCCGCTGGTCAGAAGCTCGTTTCATGCAGAGAAACATATCAGGCAGTGAACCCGGACAGAGGGGCTGAACTTAAGGTGAGGGACCGGTAAGCGTACAGGGCAGAAAATAATGAACGGAGGGGGGGAAACGTCCCCGGAGGAGAAAGGATTAAGAGTATAAGTGAAGTATGAGCGTGACCACGAAGGTAATATTTGATGATCTTGGCCGCAGGGATTACAAGGAGACCTGGGATTACCAGGAGCTCTTCTTCAATGCGAAGGTGCTGGAGAAGAGGGCATCTGTTTCTGACGGCGGGAAAACCCCTGACCGTCTGATCTTCGTGGAACATAATCATGTATATACGCTGGGCAAGAGCGGATCGGAACAGAACCTGCTGCTTGACTATATCCAGTTGCAGGCCCGCGACGCTTCCTTTTACAGGATAGACAGGGGCGGTGACATAACTTATCACGGGCCCGGCCAGATTGTAGGCTATCCCATTTTCGACCTTGAAGGAATGGGGATTGGGCTTCGTGAATATATACAACTGCTTGAAGAAGCAATTATAAGGTGTATCTCCCGTTTCGGCATAGAAGGGAGTCGCCTGGAGGGCGCCACAGGGGTATGGATTGACCCCGGCACCCGCGCCAGAAAAATTTGTGCAATAGGCGTCAGGGCTTCTAGGTTCGTGACAATGCACGGCTTCGCCCTGAACGTGAGCACAGACCTCTCCTATTTTAACCATATCAACCCGTGCGGATTCACCGACAAAGGTGTGACAAGCATTGAGAAAGAGACGGGGCGAAAGATTGCAATGGAGGATGTGAAGAGAGTGATGTATGACTCAATGAGGGAGGTCTTCGGATATGAATATTATTAAAAATAAATATAATGGAAAAAAGGTGGCTCTTGAAAGAGAGGGGCGACGCACATGTCGTCACGACCCTGGCGACAGAGATGGCGGTGCCTGCCGCTGTCGCCAGCCTGATGGTTCAGCGGGGCATCACAACGAAGAATCAGGCTGAGGAATTCTTTAATCCTACACTTGGTTCCCTGCATGATCCCTTCCTGATGAAGGACATGAACAGGGCTGTTGACAGGATCAGCACGGCAATCTCGCGAAATGAAAAGATCCTGGTTTACGGAGATTACGATGTGGATGGTACCACATCAGTGGCCATGCTCTACTCCTTTCTCAGGGAAAGGCATTCAAACCTTGATTATTACATTCCTGACAGGTATCACGAAGGTTACGGTCTCTCCTCCAGGGGGATAGATTATGCAGCGGAGGGGAACTGCAGGCTCATAGTTGCCCTCGACTGCGGGATCAAGGCTGTGGATAAGGTGAAATATGCCAGGTCAAAGGGTATCGATATCATTATCTGTGACCATCACCTGCCGGGTGATGGTATCCCGGAAGCCACAGCCGTACTTGACCCCAAGCAACCCGGTTGCAACTATCCCTACAAGGAATTGTCAGGGTGCGGTGTTGGATTCAAGCTTATGCAAGCCTACTGCAGGGTTCAGAACATACCCTTTGAAAGGATAGTGCCCTATCTTGACCTGGTGGCGGTAAGCATCGGGTCAGACATTGTTCCGATGACCGGAGAAAACAGGATCCTGGCATATTTCGGGTTGAAACAGCTGAATGATTCACCCAGGCTGGGATTTCAGAAGATCATTGAAAAGGCTAAGATCCGGAAACCGCTTGCCATTGAGGATGTGGTTTTCCGAATCGGCCCCCGGATCAATGCAGCCGGCAGGATGGAGTCAGGAAGCAAGGCCGTGGAACTGCTGGTCTCGCAGAATCCCCAGGATGCCCTGATGATCTGTGATGCCATCGACCTGAATAATGATGACCGGAGAAAGAAGGACAGTGAGATTACCTCAGAAGCACGCCGGATGGTGAGCGAGGACAGCAGGTCGGGTAATGCCCGCACCACGGTTCTTTTTCACCAGGGATGGCACAAGGGGGTGATAGGGATTGTTGCTTCACGTCTTATTGAAACATACTATCGCCCCACAGTCATCCTTACTGAATCAAAGGATGGTTTTGCAACAGGCTCGGCGCGCAGTGTTCCTGGTTATGACCTGTACCAAGCCATAGAATCATGCTCAGACCTTCTGGAGAGCTTCGGCGGGCATATGTTTGCAGCGGGACTGACACTCAAGCAGGAAAACCTGCAGCAGTTCCGCGAGCGGTTTGAGAAGTTCGTGAGCGAGACGATCCGGGATGAACACCTTGTACCTTCGATCAATGTTGATGAGGAGATACCGCTTGAGGATGTCACCCCCGAGCTGTACCGCAACCTGGAGCGTTTTCAGCCATTCGGACCCGATAACACTGCCCCGGTTTTTGTTTCAAGAAGGGTAAAGACCCTTGCATGCCAGCCGGTGGGCAACAACGGGATGCATCTTAAGCTAAGTTTTGCCAGGCACAACGGTGAGCCGGTGGGAGCGATAGCTTTCGGCCAGGCTGACATGATTGAGACCTTCCGCGAGTC
>JALONR010000105.1 GCA_025454815.1 Bacteroidales bacterium
CCATTACCTTCCCTGTCACCATTGCCCTTGCCGAGCTGGCGACCTATTTCGGGTATATAATGCCCAGGCTGAGGGCCGGATTCAAATCAGGAGTGCCTGCACTTCTCCTGCCGGTATTGTTTCTGTCACTTCAGCACATGACCCTCCCCTTCATACCTGATCTGACCTTTATCCTTTACCGAGCTGTGGTTTTCCTCCCGTTTGCATTGCTGATTGGTATTGCGATTTACCGCCGGCCGTCGCTGTTCCCGTATTTTGCGATACTGCACGGGATAATGGATTTCGGTACGGCTGTTATGTTCCTTATCCGCTGACTTTCCGGATACAAGGCTTCAGCTTTCCGGTTGAGAAGCCATGAGGCCGGGTAATTACAACTCCTTCCGGTCGGATACAAATAAAAAAACCGGCTTTCACCGGTTTTTCTGAATTCATTTTATCCCCATCTCTTTGAGGAGGAATCCAGCGTTGCCGAATTTTTCCGTGATGAAAAGGACATACCTGAAATCGACGGAAATGCATCGCTGGAGCTCATAGTCATACTGCCAGTTGCTGGTCATTGCCTCCCAGTTGCCGTCAAACGCGATACCGATTATTTCTCCCCTGGCATTCATTACCGGGCTGCCGCTGTTGCCACCGGTGATGTCACACTGGTTCAGGAATGCTACCGGTACATCCCCGAGGTCAGGATCGGTCCATTTCCCGAAATCCTTTTTCTCCCTGAGGCTGACCAGCCCGGAGGGAGCATCAAATGGTTCTGTTCCGGTGTTTTTCTCCAGAACGCCCTTAAGCGTGGTGAAGGGCTCATACCATACTGCATCGGCAGGCCTGTATCCTTTAACAGGTCCCCAGGTGAACCTGATTGTGCCGCTGGCATCAGGATAGAGTGCTGATCCCTTCCACTCATATAGGGCCTCAACATATTCCTTTCTCAGGGGTGTAACCCTTGCGCCGAATGCATTGGAGATGTCAGATGCTTCGTCTGATACCGGATAAATGGCAGCCGCAATGCCAATGAACGGATCATTGAGGGCCGTGAGCTCATCGGGTGACCTGCCAACCAGCCCCTGTACAAACTGCAGATCCTTCAGCCGGCTTGAGGCATAAGCCTTCTCAACCCATTGCTCCGGTGTTGCAGCCGGGTCACGCAGGATATAATCAAGAGCCTTAATACGCTGGTCTCCCTCAAGATTGCCGGCCATCTTAAGTGCCCTGACCAGCAGTGCCCTGTCAACAGGCTCATAGTAGTCGTTGTAAGTGTATGCAAGCCCTTCTGCAAATTCCTTCAAAACCTCAGGAGTAAGTCCCGGCTGCCTCTCTCCTTCAGGTTTCGCCAGTTCCATGGCAAGTCCGTAAATGTTATTTGCCACACCTGTCATTGTACCTGCCAGAATACCCTGGAGAATGCCAAGCACATTGTCCCTGTCATAGGTCCTGGCAATAATGTCATACTGCTCCTTTTCCTTAGCCAGGAGATTGCCATACCTGGCTTTTCTTTCCGGGGTGCCGTTGGCCCACTCCAGGAATTCCTTCTCAAAGGCAAGCTTCTTCCCGAGAAAGTTGGTCTTTTTCATCCCCTCGATATTTCCCTCATAGTTTTTCAGGGTGTTTTCCAGTCCTTTCACCAGGCTTGCCACTTTCAGCTCGCCGGCATGATCTTCTTTTGTCAGCTCATTGCAGATTGCAATGATTTCCCTGAAATTCCTTACCGTGAAAGGATAGTTCCTGTTCAGATTCCAGTCGACTGAATTTGAGGAACGATATCTTGTCGTAAATCCCGGATACCCTATTATGAAGTTGAAGTCGCCCTCATCCGTATCACTCATCGATGGTTTCAGCCACACCTGTGGTTTGTACGGTACATTGTCAGGACTGTATTCCACCCCTTCGCCGCCGGCATTGACATATATCCTCATAAATGAGAAGTCACCTGTATGCCTGGGCCACATCCAGTTGTCAATCTCTCCTCCGTAATTTCCGATTGAGAGCGGGGGAGAATAAACAATGCGGATATCCTTGAAAACCTTATAAATATGCATCATATATTGCTTTCCTTCGAAAAGGGAAACAATATCCGCCTCTGCATCTGTTCCCTTTTTCTCAACCTCACCTGTCATTTCAGTGATCTTTTCATTTATCTTTTTGTCTCTTTCAACAGGATCTGTTATTCCTTTGACAGACGCAAGAATAAGTTCAGTGACATCTTTCATCTCAGTCATCATCTTTGCCTGGTATCCCGGGGCGCTTATCTCTTCTGAGTGGCTATTAGCCAGGAACCCGTTGGTCAGGTAATCGCTGCTGACACTGGAGGCTCTCTGAAGGGCAGTGTACGCGACATGATGGTTGGTGACGACGAGTCCTTCAGGTGAAACAAATGATGCTGAGCCACCGCCAAGCTGCAGGATGGCCCATGACAGTGAAGGTTTACCCGGAGAATAGATCTTCTCAACAGGGACCTGAAGACCTTTTGAGGGGAGATCAAGCTGTCCGATCTGCGACAGCATCCACATCCCTTCCTGCGTTAAGGCAGGTAACGAAGTCATTGCGCAAATGACCGTAATAACAATCAGTTTTTTCATGGTAATGGTTTTTGCAATTTTTCCAATAAGAAATTATCCGGTGACAGAATGCCAGCGGTTCTGTTTTGTTTCCAAATGATTGATTGCCTGTCCAAAGCAATTCAATACCGGTATGTATGGTTTCAACCGGTATTGATTATTTCATTCCAAATATAATAAATTCAGTGACAACTTAAAAACAAAAGGCCTTCCTGGCCTGTGTTTTCAGGTTTGTCACCGTGCCACCAGGAAAACAGTATAGAAGACATAAGCGGCCAGTAAAATTGCAGCTTCCCATCTGTCAAGCCTCTTTCTGCCCCCGGTGAACATCATTACAAAGAGTGCGACTGTGCCCAGGGCGAGAAAAAAGATGTCTGTGTTGAAGGTATGGTCATACTGAAGCGGCCTTATGACTGAACTGACACCAAGGATCAGGAAGATGTTGAAAATGTTTGATCCGACAATATTTCCTACGGCAATATCATTGTTCTTTTTGAGGGCAGCCACCACTGAAGTGGCCAGCTCCGGCAGTGAGGTCCCTGCCGCAATAATTGTCAGGCCGATTATTTTCTCGCTTATGCCGAACTCTGTTGCAATCCTTATTGCACTGTCAACTACAAGCCTTCCCCCTGCAATCAGGCCTGCAAGGCCTACAATGATCAGACCCCAGATCTTCAGGGTGGTATACTGTTTATGCGGTTCCTCCGGCTCCGGGATATCAACCTTGAGCTGATTTTTAACATAAAAGAGGAAAAGCACGAACATCGTCAACAGTATCAGTCCGTCAACGCGTGATAATACATGGCTGTCAGAGAGGAAAAAATCATTTGCAAGGAGGAACATGAGTAATATTGCGATGAATGAAAGAGGGATTTCCCTGAAAACCGTTGTGGAGTGCACTGCAAGAGGGGTGATGATACCTGCGATGCCAAGAATTATGAAGAGATTGAAATTGTTGCTTCCAATTACATTGCCGAAGGCAATTGCCTGGTGATCCTGGAGGGCGGCGAAGACGTTGACCACCAGCTCCGGGGCCGATGTTCCGAAAGCAACAACGGTAAGGCCGATGGCCAGATCTGAAAC
>JALONR010000073.1 GCA_025454815.1 Bacteroidales bacterium
AGGACATGGCGGGAAGGCACGCTGCCGAACTGGGATGGGGACGCGATGACCTGATGGCATCAGGAGGCTACTTCTGGGCGCTGTCGCGAATGATTGTGAGGATATATCGCCTCCCGAAAACATGGGACGAAGTCACCATCCGGACATGGCCCCGGGGTACCGAGGCAATCTTCGCCCTGCGTGACCTTGAAATGTATGACGAAGCCGGAGAGAAAATTGCCGGAGCCTCATCATCATGGGTGATAGTTGATTACACCACCCGCAAAGCCCAGCGGCCTGACAGGGCACTGTCAAACCTGAACCACCAGTTTCCGGGTAACAGGGCCACTGAGACCAATGCACGCAAAGTCCCCCCGCTGCCTGCCGGAGAGCACACCCTGACCCGGCTGAAGGTCAAGCTTGACGATATAGATGTCAACAGGCATGTCAATAATGCACGGTATGTCCACTGGGCAGTCAATTGCTATGACCCTGAATTCCAATAATGCACGGTATGTCCACTGGGCAGTCAATTGCTATGACCCTGAATTCATCAGCCTGCACACACCTGACAATATCGAGGTGAACTACCTACTTGAGGGGCACCAGGGAGAGATGATCAATATACTTACCGCTGCCTGTAACGGGAATGGGAATGAATTCATTCACTCCATTATGCGCGAGAGTGACGGGACTGAGCTTTGCCGTCTGAGAATGAGCTGGAAAACCGGTGAGCAATGAAATCTTTATTAACTTTATGCCATGACAAGCCGTCTGATAATTAAAATCGCTGCACTCCTTACGGTAGTTGCGACTGCGGCACTATCCTCGTCATGCTCCGTGACACAGAGCATGGTTGATACCAAGGATATGTCATATATCTACAACCCGGCAAGGAATGTATACACCCCCTTCATCGCGGTATACAATGAAGATTCGGAAACTTCTGTAATAAACATAAGCATCCGCAGGGGCGAGTTCTATTTCAGCGAGGCCAATGCCGCTGGGATACCGATGGCATCAATGTTGTTCTCCGTCAGACTATACGACAATACTCTCGGGGGTGTTCTTGCAGATACAGCCACTTATAAATATGACCTGAAACGGGAAGATATAGGGGGTGAATATGTATTCCGTATCCCTCTTTCAACCCGGGATGGCAATTCCTACTCGGCAGAAATTAAAATAATAGACCTCATCCGGCAAAGGACACAGCAGACTTTCATCGATTTCGAAAGAACGGGCAGGTACAGCAGGCTTAATTACAAGGTACGAGATCATTTCAGCAATACCGAATTGTACAGTCGCACCGTAAAACGTGACCAGTTTATAAATGTACTGGCTCCTTCGCTGCAGCCTGACACCCTGTGGCTATTCTTTTACCAGTCCGTGAAGGCCATCCCGCCTGCACCCTCCACCATCCTCCCCGAGGTGACTGTGGCGCCGGAGCCGGAGGCCATCATTCCTCTTGTCTATTCTGATACTCTGCCCCTGATGTTTCCCAACGAGGGAATCTACCTCATTTCGGTAGACAGCCTGGTCCGGGAGGGAATCGTCCTCTGCAATTTCGGGCCTGACCACCCGACAATGACAAAGCCGGAGACGATGATACCTCCGCTTGCCTACATTGCCACACCCGAGGAGATGGATGGGATGATGACTGCTGAGAAACCGAAAGTGGCGCTTGACAATTTCTGGCTTGACCGGACGGGAAGCATAGAGAGATCGAAGGAACTGATAAGAATATACTACAACCGTACCCTGTTTGCCAATTATTACTTCACCTCCTACAAAGCCGGATGGCTGACTGACAGGGGGATGATCTACATACTGTACGGCCCGCCTGACAAGGTCTACAAGAGTGCCGAGGGAGAGAGCTGGGGCTTCAGGAAACCGCCGGTAAAGAGTCGCTGGGGATCACGGTATACCCTTGAGGATCAGTACCTGTGGTTCAATTTCCGCAAACAGAAAAATACCTTCTCGGACAACGACTTCGTACTGAATCGTGCCGGTACACCTATCAGCTACTGGGATATAGCCGTTGCCAGGTGGCGCGAAGGCAAGGTGTTCAGGCTTGATAACCCGCAGGAACTGAATTGACAGGCAGGATACCGCACAGACATAAAGCGAAAGGTTATCGGGGACCGACAAAACTACAGGAACTTCAATGATGCACAGCGAAAAAGAATTCATCTTCGGCATGCACCCTGTTATGGAAGCCATAAGGGGAGGCAGACAGATTGACCGCGTCCTGGTTCGCCAGGGTCTGCGCGGAGGTCAATACCATGAGCTGATGCAGGTGGTCAATGAATTTTCAATACCCTGGCAGGTGGTGCCGCAGGAGAAGCTCGACTACATCACCCGGAAGAACCACCAGGGAGTGATTGCCTGGCTCTCGGCAATCGAATTCCAGAATGTTGAAAATATCCTTCCCCGGATCTTTGAAGAGGGTGGTGACCCTCTCCTGCTGATGCTGGACGGTGTCAGTGATGTGCGCAATTTCGGAGCCATAGTGCGTTCAGCCCTGTGTTTCGGGGCACATGCCGTGATCATACCGGAAAAGAACTCGGCCAGGATATCCGGAGATGCAGTCAAGGCATCAGCAGGAGCACTGAGTACCTTCCCTGTCTGCAGGGTAAGAAGCCTGACAAAATGCCTCACCTACCTGAAGGAGTCGGGCCTGAAAGCAGTTGCTGCCACCGAAAAAGCTGAGAAGCAGGTCAGCACTGCCGGTATGGATGGACCCCTGGTAATAATTCTCGGATCAGAAGAGAAGGGCATCAGCCGCGAATTACTTGGATTGTCCGATATGCAGGTCTCCATCCCGATTACCGGATCCATCGGATCACTGAATGTTTCGGTCTCAGCCGGGATTCTTCTTTATGAAGTGGAACGGCAGAGGGAAAATAATTAGCTGGCATTCGCCAGTCGCCATTGGAAGCCGGCAGTTGCTTGTGGCTGTCAGCTGCCGCCAGTCGCCAGTGGAAGCCGGCAGTTGCTTGTGGCTGTCGGCTGCCGCCAGTCGCCAGTGGAAGCCGGCAGTTACTTGTGGTTGTCGGCTGTCGGCTGTCGGCCACCAGGAGTCTGAGAACAACAGCGAAGGGAAGTTCCGGCCACGAAGTGCCGGGCAGGTGAGTCAATCCCGTCCACAAAGTGTCCTACCTTCAGACCATCAGTTTGAGACCCACAGGGTCGAAACCCCGCATACGGAGTGTCGGGGCCTTCAGACTATCAACCCCCTGATCCTGTCATCAAGCTGCTTCTGGTCAGAGGAAAATGAGGCCAGGCCGGCAAGGGTAAGCATGGTATCAATGGCCAGCTCGCCAGACAGGATCCTCTCCTTCCATGATGCAAGAACCGGGATCTTTCCTTCTGCTGTGATGCGTTCATTGTCCTCGCGGCTCATCACCGGGAACATGTCGCCCAGCCCTGCCTCGTGAGCCATACCGACAATCTCACTGCCCGATGAGGGAAGATCCTTGCCGAGCTTCCTGCCCAGATCTATGAGGCTGTTAGGCACATCCCACAATTTCTCGATTGCCAGGCCTGCAGCCCCGTCATTGAGGGGAACGTCATACCTCTGTGTCAGCCTGCTCTCAAAGAGCCCTGTGAGTGATTTCCTGCCGGCTGCCGCAACTTTTGGAGGAATGGTATAAACATCCGTACCTGCAAGCAGGTCAAGCTGATTGAAATTCCTCAGGCTTGCTGCTATCTGCCTGGTTTTGCTTCCAGTCTCCCCTGAGAGCCTTGTTACCCAGGACTGAGAGGAGAGCACTGCATTCTCACCTGCACCGCTGCCGTCACCAAGCTTGTTGTCAGCAATGAAGGCGCCAATCCTGCCAAGGAAAACATTAAGATAATCCGGCCTGGCCACCAGGGTCACCAGGGCATTCTGCCTGGCACTGAACTCCAGCGTAAAATTTATGCGCACCCCCCTGTCATGAAGCAGCCTTGCTCCTATCAAACCTTCCGGGGTATACGGAACCTTTACGATAAACTGCTCCGGACAGAGCTCTCTGTACCTTAGCCCGTATGATACTATGGCATCAATGTCATGCGCTGTGTCAGTATGAAGCTCAACACTTACCATCCCGCCAAACTTCTTCGCCAGGCGAAGGCCATGACGTGCATTGATTATAAAGGCTATCTCCTTTACCTGTTCTTCAACTGACAGATGGCTGACAAGCTGTAATGCCCCCGGCACAAACCCATCATAAATACCCTTTTGTATCTCATTGTTCAGCAACGTGTTGTTGGTAGTCAGGGCTGTCATCTCCGCAGTCCAGTTTGCTTCGGCCTCATCCATGTCACCGGTATCAAGCCAGAGCTCGGTGCCGGTTGAACGGAGCGACTGCCAGAAGGGGTCATGCTTTGGAAAAACGGGTTTGTCATTGATGCCTGACTTTATAAAGGCGGTCAGCTTGTCATTGTAGGTTGAACTCATATCTTATGATTTTGATTTGTTAAATGCATTAACGCTTCCAGGTCGCTTCCTGCAGGACTCTGGAACAGCCTGAGTCCGAACTGGCCCACAACGGCATATGCATAGTCAACTACTGATGACTGTACACTTTCGAAAGGAACCCACGAGTTGATCTTGCTGAAGCAATATATCTCCACGGGCATGCCCGATTCCGTTGGTGGCATGTCGCGTACCATCACAGGCATCATCGAATCAATATGGGGATGGTTCATAAGATACTCCACCATGTAGACCCGGAATGCTCCCAGGTTGGTTAGGGAGATGGGCTTACCTCTCTTAAGTTCCTCAATTTCAGCTACGTTATCCCGGAGCCATTTCTCCATATATGGCTGTTTGCTGAAAGTGTCAACCATCTCCGGCGTTATAAAGGCAATGGAACGAACATCGATGCGGATCTCGCGCTTGATCCTCCTGACCCCTGAATCCTCCATTCCCTTCCAGTTCTGGAACGATTCGGAAATTAGAGCCCAGGTCGGAACCGTCAGGATGGTCTTATCAAAATTTTCGACCTTGACAGTATAAAGAGTCATGTCAATTACTGTTCCGTCAATATTCCTGACAGGAATCGTTATCCAGTCACCCAGTTTGACCATATTGTTTGTTGAGAGCTGGATGCTTGCCACCAGTCCCAGAAGGGTATCCTTGAAGACAACTGCAAGGACGGCGGTAGCAACACCCAATCCGGCAAACACGCTTGTCAGTGAAACCCGGAAGAGAACCGATATCATGCTGAGGACACCGGCGGAAGTAACCAGCACCTTAAGGATCTGGACGTAAGGCTTTATAGACCTTCCCCTGGAGAGGGGCTGCATGAGCCATACCTGGTGCCAGCCCTCAATGAAGGCTGTAAGCGTCAGCACTGCATAAATGATTATGTAAAGTGCTGCGGTCCTGTGGATAAAGACAAGCCAGCCGGGGTTCTCACGGAGCATCCAGCTGGCTAAATACCATACAACAACACCCGGTACAATCATCGCCAGCCGTTTGAACATCTTTGTTTCAAGGAAGATGTCATCATATGCTGAACGTGAACGCCTGACGATCAGGGTAAAAACCCGTACCAGGATTACCTTTGTAAAGTTATAAGAGAGCCAGGCCAGAATACCCGTTGCCGCCACAAGGATCAGCGTGCCAAGCCAGGATACTGCTGAGGCAGGCATCCCCAGGTTTGCCAGGAATTCCCGTACTGTCATTACCGGATCAAAGGAGCGGAACATGCTTTGACTTTTTATAGCGGTGAAATTACAAATTATCTTTTTTTGTGACTTATGGTTTCGTACCTTTACTTTTTAAAACTGTCAAATCATGAGATCTGTATCATTACTGTCACTTCTGTTACTGTCATTTTCACTTCAGGCACAGATAGTTTTTGATGACTATTTCACTGACCGGACGATGAGGTTTGACTTCATGATGGCCGGCAACAGCACCACCACAAAAGTCTACCCCGTTTCATTCAGGGAAGAACCCTTCTGGGGAGGCTCTCTGGTAAACCTTACAGACCCGTTCGGTTACGGTAACTTCGTATACGAGGTCTTTGATGCAGCAACAGGAACCCTGCTCTACTCGCGCGGATTCTGCACCCTTTACCAGGAATGGCAGACAACGGCCGAGGCAAAGCAGATGGAACGGGTGTTCCATGAGGTGGCTACCTTCCCCTTTCCAAAAAACAAGGTCAGCTTCGTACTGAACATCAGGGGGAGGGATGGCAAATTCTCCAGACTATATGAAACCGTCATTGACCCTGCAAGTTACTTCATAACGAGGGAAAAGCCCGATGCCTCACTTGCCTCAAGGATCTACGGTACTGGAGACCCGCACACCTCGCTAGATATTGCATTTGTAGCCGAGGGATACACGAAGGGCGAAATGGAAAAATTCAGGAATGATGTCAAACGGATGGCTGATTTCATCTTCCAGGAAGCCCCGTTTGACAAATACCAGGACCGGATAAACATCTGGGCCGTTGAAGCCCCGTCTCAGGAATCGGGCACCGATGTGCCGGGAGAGGGGATCTATGTCAACACAGCACTGAGTTCAAGCTATTATACGTTTGATGTCGACCGGTACCTGACCACCCAGGATATCAGGAGGGTGAATGATTACGCCGCCGCCGCTCCGCATGACCAGATTATCGTGCTCATCAACAGTCCGCGTTACGGCGGAGGAGGTGTATACAACTATTACAGTGCCGTCACGGCAGACCACCAGCTGACACCAAAAGTGCTGACGCACGAATTCGGTCATGGCTTTGCAGGACTGGCTGATGAATATTACTCATCCGAAGTTGCATACGAAGAGTTCTATCCCCTTGACGTGGAACCGTGGGAACCGAACATAACCACCCGGGTGAACTTTGAATCAAAGTGGAAGGACCTGATAGCCAGATCAGTACCCATCCCCACACCAAATGATAAAAGGTATACTGGCGTTACCGGCCTCTTCGAGGGAGGAGGCTACTCTGCCAAAGGCATTTACCGTCCCTCTTTTGACTGCCGCATGAAAAGCAACCAGGCAGATTCATTCTGTGAAGTATGCCAGCGGGCTATCGAAGAGATGATCCTTTTCTATCTGAAGTAAAGGCAAGAGCCAATAGGCAGTTTAATCCCGAACCTCCAGCTGGCGGGTGGGGGATAAAACTGCCTAATGCCTACGGTCTGTATTGACTGCCTGCTACTTCTTCTTCTCTCCTCCCGACGTAGGCGGTTTGGCTATCGAGTCACGCATGCTGGTATCAGCCTCGATGTTCTTCATCCTGTAGTAATCCATGATTCCCAGGTTGCCGCTCTTGAAAGCGTGAGCCATTGCCAGCGGGATCTCCACCTCGGCCTCGATTACCTTCGCACGTGCTTCCTGAGCCTTGGCCTTCATCTCCTGCTCCAGGGCAACAGCCATTGCGCGGCGCTCCTCAGCCTTGGCCTGAGCGATGTTCTTGTCGGCGTTCGCCTGGTCCATCTGCAGTACAGCCCCGATGTTCTTGCCTATGTCAATGTCAGCGATATCAATTGAGAGTATCTCGAATGCCGTTCCCGCATCAAGTCCCTTCTCAAGAACAGTCTTGCTGATCCTGTCCGGATTCTCAAGCACCTCCTTGTGACTGTGGGCAGAACCGATTGAAGAGACAATCCCCTCACCTACCCTGGCAAGTACTGTTTCCTCTCCGGCGCCACCTACAAGCTGCTTGATATTGGCCCTGACAGTCACCCTCGCCTTGGCGATAAGCTGTATACCGTCACGTGCCACTGCTGTCACCGGCGGAGTATCAATGACCTTCGGGTTAACCGACATCTGCACTGCCTGGAAGACATCACGCCCTGCAAGGTCAATGGCGGTTGCCATTTTGAACGAAAGATCAATGTTTGCCTTATTCGCAGAGACAAGTGCGTGCACTACCTGAGCCACATGACCCCCGGCAAGGAAGTGTGCCTCAAGTTCATCGCGGTTCAGTTTCAACCCGGCCTTGTCAGCCTCGATCATGGCACCCACTATGATTGATGGAGGAACCTTCCTCCAGCGCATGAAGATCAGTTGCAGAAGGCTTATCCTGACACCTGACACAAGGGCCTGGAACCATAGACCTATCGGTATAAAGTAAAGGAGTATCCAGAGCAGTATGATTGCTCCTACAATAATTATTACATAAATGCCTAATCCGCTCATATCTGTTAATTTATTGGTTTTACTATCAGTTTGTTGTCGTCAATCCTTATAACCTCGATTTCTTTCCTGGGATCAATGAGAATATCTATTGATTTGGCTTCGTAATATTCACCATTGACGAGGACCTTGCCGCCCGGGGCAAGTCGGGTGACGGTGATGCCCCTGTCTCCGGGCTTAATCTTCCCTTGATCTGCGCCAACTGTGTCTACCTTGCTGTCGATGGCGGTCTTGAGGGCAAACTTGTTCCATGTGTCAGCCTTGAGCATCAGTATTGTAAGAACAACCATCACCAGGGCGGTTACCCCCAGCACCCAGAGGCCTGCTGCGGTACCATGCGAGATAAATGCAAAGACCACACCTGTAATTATGCAGACTGCCCCTCCAATGCCGGCAATGGTAATACCCGGAATGAGCATGAACTCAATTATGAAGAGCATCAGCCCCAGTATTATCAGGAAAATTATAAGCCCTATAGACATTCTGTATATTTTAAATCACCACTGTATCAAGTCTTAACTCCCTGAGCCTGAGGCTCATCTTTTCAAGAGTGACGGCATCTGAGACCTTAATGATGCAGCCACCTTTAATATGGGTAAGCACAGCACACTGCTCCGCCTGTATCTTATCATGCCCGCATACCTCCACAAGTGAGCTGATGACATGATCAAAGCTGTTGATATTGTCATTTATCAGCATGAGTGACCGTTCATTCTCCTCCCGTCGGCGGTTATGCTCCGGTTTTGGCTCTCTTTTAGTCATCCGGCATCTTGTTTAACAATTCCCTGGCTGCTTCAACCGGTATCTCCTGCATCCCCACATAAGCTGCAACCCTGGCGTCACTGTAGCCGTTGCGGATAAGCAGGGAGACATAGTCATCGGCGCTTTCAAATGTAATAAAATTACCAATGAGAAACACCGTTTCGCCATTACTGTTTTTAATCATATCGAGTCCGCGCGTGCCGGCCAGCAATTCAATCTTCTGGATCACCTCCGGTTTAACAGGCTTGTCTATCCGCATCACCTCTGCCCTGAATGAGAGCGTTCCTACCGGTACCGGCTGACCGGTGTTTCTTTCGGTTGCTCCGGTGGCGTTTCCTCCTCCGGTCACAGTACCGGCGGATGTCTTACCGGCAGGAACCTGTCCGGCAGATGTTTTGCCGGCCGGCGAGACTGGGGTGCTGTTGAAAGGACGTGAGCCCCACTCCTTTTCCAGCAGAGCTGCCCTCTCCATCGATACCTGGGTCCCATCCATCATTGCAATGATAAAGGCATCGGGGAACCCTGCTCCCCGTGCATCAGGAAGCACCTTCCGGGCATCGTCTATTCTTCGGAACATGCCTGTATAATAAAATACAGCATCACTTCCCTGCCTCTTCTTCCCGTAGACGGGAGAGAGCCCCTTGAAGAGAGAGGGAGCCACATCATTCCTGAATGCTGCAATCTGAATGGTATACATCAATCCGTCAGGCATGACCGGTTCAACAGGAACAGGACTGGCATCACTGTAAGCCTGTCGCTGCGATATGCTGAACAGGCTTAGCATGCCAGTCACAGGAGGTTCTTCAGGCAGCACAGAAGACGTGTCTCTGAATGTGTGGTGCTCCTTCTCCAGTGTAAGGAGGAGTGAATCGGCTTCTTCAGGGCGCTCAAGAGCTACACCCAACACCTCGAAGGATTCGGCAGGAATACCGGTAGTGTCTCCCCTGGCAGATTTTCTCGGAAGCCTCCGGAACAGTCTTCTTTTCTGATGTCACGTGCACCATTTCCTTTCCGGCTGTCACAGGCACCGTTTCCTTTCCTGCTGTCACAGGTACCGCTTCCTTTCCGGCTGTCACAGGCACCGCTTCCTTTCCGGCTGTCACAGGTACCGCTTCCTTTCCGGCTGTCACAGGCACCGCTTCCTTTCCGGCTGTCACAG
>JALONR010000035.1 GCA_025454815.1 Bacteroidales bacterium
CTCCTGCCTGTGCAGCGAGGCAGTCCTGATAACCGAAAGCGTTGATTCAATTTCCAGCCTTACGATGTCACCCAGCCTCCACCAGCCGCCCGGCCAGGGTACCGGGAAATTTATTGACTTGTCATATTCTGAGAGTCCCTTCCCGCTTGCCTGGAGCTCATTGGGCTCAATATAGACCGGTGAGGCTTCGCGCACGCTGGCCGCTTCGGTAAGCATGCCAATGACGTTTTTCCAGATGCATGTCTCTGTAGAGCCTGGCCAGTACATATCAAAGATGGTTTTCTGCCCGACGCCGGTCAGCCCGGCACCTGTAAGATCACGAAGCATATTTGTGCCAAAGACACCGGTCCCCATCTGGTGTTTTTCAACCATCACCTGCGGAAACCAGTCAAGGTTGTATATGCGCGCGATGGCCCTGGTATCCTCCTGCGTCAGGCTGACAAAATCGCGATTGTTGTCATGACCCACATACTTGTGATAAACCTGTGGCAATGAGGCGCCCTCGTATTGAGTGCCCTTATATTTTTTATAGTTCTCAACCACCAGGTCCATACCGTCAGGATTATGGTTGGGAACCATCATGTAAACAACGTCATCAAGATATTTTTTTATCAGCGGATCACCGGTGGTAACCAGCTGGTATGCAATGAGAGGTGCAGCCTGCGAGGGCGCGACCTCGGTTGAATGCATCGAGAGGGTGGCAAGGAAAAAGACCTTCCCCTCAGCGATATACTCCTTCCTGCGTGAGTCAGAAAGAGAGGGGTTCAGCGCCAGCTCCCTGTTTATTTCTTTCAGCCTGGGGAGGTTATTGATATTCTTTTCCGAAGAGATAAATGCTATGTACATCTTTCTGCCCATCGGGCTGACGCCGATTTCCTCCATCTTTACCATGGGAGAAGCCTTGTCGAGCTTCATGAGGTAATCAATGAGCTCTTCGTATGTGAAGAGGTTATAGTCAGATCCGGGGATGAAGCCGAAGTGTTTTTCGGGGATTGGAAGTGCCGACTGGGATACGGCAGGCCTGCCAGAAGAAAGGAAAAGAACTGCGATAAGCAGGATGCATGTGCTGAATTTACCGGGTGTTCTCATGTTTTGAAATTTTGTTATGCAAAGGTCGGTTGGTTTTACCCTTGATGATCGGGTATTACCAAAGATAATCTGATGGCGAATATAAAACAAGTTAAATACAGCCTGTTCCATTCATCCTCCAGTATGGCACTTTCGGCATCCTTTTTTGCACCTCCGACCCCTTTTATTTTACCTGCCGGAAGGGTGCCGTTACTTTTGCCTCGACAAACACAAACTAATCCTTAAAGAAAAAGAAAATGAAAGCAAAAGTATTAATTATGGCAGTGATCATGGCAATCCTTCCCATGGCCCTTGCAGCGCAGGGCGAAGCAAAAAGGGGTGGATTTGAGATCAACGGCGGGATGGCACTCTCAACAAGGTTTCCGGGTGATGTAATAAGTAATATCGGCGCCGGAGGCGAAGCTCTCCTTCACTACCGGTTTACGAAGCATCTCGGCTTATACGGCGGATGGGGCTATAATGCCTTCAGGAGCGATTATGAACCGGCAAGGCACAGGTGCGATTTCGAGGAGACGGGCTATATCATAGGTCTTCAATATAAGCGTCCGATGGAATTCTCAAATGTCTCAGTATTCGTAAGAGGTGCCTTCCAGTACAAGCATATCGAGATAGAAGACCCTTCAGGCGAACTTCTGTTTGACACAACCCATGGTCCCGGCTGGCAGGCAGGATTCGGGCTTGACCTCCCCATTTCAGGCAAATGGTCTGTTGTACCAGAGCTGAAATTCAGCGCCCTGACTGAGAGAAAAGAGAGCGGCACGTTTGAAGCTATACCAGACAGGAGCTATTTCTCTGTCAGAATAGGAATGCTTAAAATATTCTGAGGCATTTATTAAATACTTACAGTCATGAATTTAAAAGAGACAAAACTCGTTTTTCTGGCCGTGCTTCTCACTTTCCTCAGCTCTTGTGAAACCATTCCTGCCGACCGGTATGGCATCGACCTGCCGGTCGGCCCGGGTGCAACAGGCAGTACTGTCGCGGCAGTGGACTTCTCCGTCAGCTCGCTTCGGCTTACCGGAAGCATAGACGTTACCGAAGGCACTATCCTGGCCGAGGTAATGTCACCTTCAGGAGCGGTTCTCTTTTCAGTTACCGTTAATGCACCAGGTGAGATGCACCTTGACAGGTCATTTCCCGCCGGGGAGGGAGAATGGAGGTTACGTTACATGAGTCTTAACGGTACAGGTTACATACATCTTCACCTATACCTTGTAAGATAATGCTGCCAGTTTACCCCGGATGCCTGTACATCAATATTCTTTTATTATTTTAACACCCGCACCGCAGGTACAGGCAAAAGAATTGAAATGGCGATAAATCTGTTAAAAAGAATAAACGGGCTCATCCCGCTGCCAAGACTGATCAGGTTCCTTATCGGAATATCGGTTGCTATTCAGCTGATAGTCATTATATACAACAACCTAAGCGGGTTTTATCCGCTTCAGAACTTCACACATTTCCTGCTGAGGCTTCTTCGCGGTGTGCTGCTGACAGTCCCGGCAGCAGTGCTGATAGCAGTGCCAGACCTGCTGATAATCGACTGGATGAACAGGAGATTCCCCTGGAGCAGGAGAGTAATGCCGCGTGTCCTTATCCAGTTCGTTGCAACCCTTGCAATAGCTGTCCTCATCTCCGTGCTGATGACCCTCACTGCCAACAGCATCACGCCATATACAGAAGACCTTGACCTTGTGCTTCTCTATAATGCCCTCATCTATTCAGTTGTGAACATAATCATAATGGGTGTTTTTGAGGCATGGATCTTTTATTTCCGCAGCGCCGAGGCTGGCAGAAAGGCTGAAGCACTTGAGCGCGAGCTGACCCAGATGCGGTTCGAAATGCTCAAAAGCCAGATCAACCCTCACTTTATGTTTAACAGCCTGAATGTGTTGTCAGGACTGATTGAAAAGGACGTGAAAAAGGCACAGGAATTCATAGATGAGTTCTCACAGATATACCGATATGTGCTGGAAACAGTTGAGCAGCCGACATCAACCCTCGGCAAGGAGCTTGAATTCATGCGTTCATACCTCTTCCTTCAGCAGATGAGGCATGGTGACGACCTTACCTGGTCAGTCAACCTTCCGGCAGGAATGCTTGACCTGGTAATGCCACCCCTCTCCCTCCAGGTGGTTCTCGAAAATGCCATCAAGCACAACATCGTCAATCACTCGAAACCTCTGCATATTGAAATTGGCGGAGATGAGATGACGCTGGTTGTTTCAAACCGGCTTCAGCCAAAAATCTCATCTTCAGGTTCCACCGGTGTAGGTCTGAAGAATCTTACCAGGCGGTATTCACTCATAACAGACAGGCTGCCTCAGTTTGCCATTGAAAACGATCATTTTGTAGCCAGGCTGCCACTGATAAACCCTGAAAACAATGAAGGCCCTTATAATTGAAGACGAGAGCGTTGCCGCTGACAAGCTGGAAAAAATGCTGCTGGAAATTGACCCTTCGATAACTATTGCAGGAAAGATTGGATCAATCAGGGAATCAGTGATATGGCTGATGCAGGATAAGGCAGACCTGATTTTTCTCGACATACAACTCTCTGACGGTATCAGCTTCAGTATCTTTGAGCAGGTAGCTGTCAGTACCCCTGTAATATTCACCACTGCGTATGACCAGTATGCCGTAAGAGCCTTCCAGCTAAACAGTATTTCCTATCTCCTGAAACCCATCCGCCGCAGTGAGCTGGCGGAGAGTCTGAGGAAATACCAGTCGCTCAGGGCGGCCTTCAGCATCGACTTTGATTCGCTCCTCGCCCAGTTGCAGGGAAGAGATCCGGGTTACAGGAAGCGATTCCTGGTACAGACAGGGGAGAAGATCAGGAAGGTAGAGGTGACAGATATTGCATGGTTTACAGTACTGGGCAAGGGGGTATGGCTCAGGACTTTCCAGGGAAACTCCTACCCGGTGGAATTCAGTCTCGACGGGCTGGAAGCCATCCTTGACCCCGCCGTTTTTTTTCGTATAAACCGGAAATACCTTGTCAATATCGGGGCCATAGCCACCATGACAGCCTGGTCACGCGGACGTATCAAGCTGGAGCTTAAGCCGAAGGCTGATGATGAGCTTGATACCGTGGTGAGTATTGACCGCTCCGGCGCGTTCAGGAAATGGCTGAATACCTGATCTTCCCGTATGAAGTCGAAGATATCTGCCATTTCTTTCCGGTATACCTTTATGGTCTGACTTCGGGCAAATTATTTGTAGATTTACATACAGATCATTCCTGCCATACCATGAAGACCGCTGTAATAACCGGAGGCACCCGGGGCATTGGTGCCGCACTCGTAAAGGCATTTCTCAGTTCAGGATGGAATGCTGCCTATTCAGGAACAACCCAGGAAAAAATTGAAAAATCATTTGATCTCCTCAGGGGAAAATTCCCTGAAGACCGTTATGCCGCCTTCCCCTGTGAGGTGTCGGCTGAAGCAGACCTTATAAGTCTCTGGGATGGGGCCGTAAGCACCTTCGGCTCTGTGGATATCTGGGTGAACAACGCCGGAACTTCAAATGATCAGACTCCGTTTCATGAACTGCCAACCGAAGTCTTCACCAGGATAATCGACACCAACGTCAAAGGCCTGATGCTTGCCACACATGTGGCATATAACAGGATGCTGACCCAGGGTCACGGTGCCATATACAACATGGAAGGCCTCGGCAGTGACGGCCGCCGTATCACCGGCCTCACTCCCTATGGTACATCGAAGAGGGCGGTAAGATACTTCACCGATGCTTTTGCAGCAGAGGTAAAAGGTGGCCCCGTCATTGTGGGTACTATCAGCCCCGGGATGGTGCTTACTGACCTGACCATGAACCAGGTCAGAAAGGATCCTGAAAAAAACAGGCAGCTTATCAGGATTTACAATATACTGGCCAACGAGGCCGATACCGTAGCCCCTTACCTTGTAAGGAAGATGGTTGACAATACCCGGCACGGCGCGAAGATCTCCTGGCTGAACAACCGGAAGGTCATTAAACGATTCCTTTCCGCTCCGTTCTCAGGAAGGGATATAGTAAGCAAATACCTATGAAAAACAAAGTACTTACAATAGTCGCTTCTGGAATTACCATGCTGTGCCTATCCTGCAACCCAAACCCTGCCACAGCAGTCAGAAACCAGGTGCCTGAAAAGATTAAGATTACAAAGGACGAACTCCTGAATAAAATCAAAGGAGGATGGGCCGGACAGGTAATAGGCTGCACCTATGGCGGACCTACAGAATTCAGCCGGTCAGCCTTTTTTATTTGAGCGTCCCCGGATAGTTATTTTAGATCGAAATGTCATAAAGACCTCTATTCCTGATTGACGCATTTTTTTTATCTTGCAGAGGGGAACTTCACAGCATCACCTCTATCAATTACCAGAATGGAAAATATCGTTTCGCGAACCTTTGACCTGCTGAACAGGTACAGGGAGCACTTCGATAAGGAAGATGCACTCTGTTTCAAACAAAATGGCGCATGGAAGAAATTCAGCACAGCAGAATACATAGAGTATTCCCACAGCTTCTGCTGCGGACTCTATGAATCAGGCTTCAAGAAGGGAGACAAGATCATAACCGTGTCATCCAGCCGTCCGGAATGGAATTTTGCAGATATGGGAATGTCAATGATTGGCGTTGTGCACGTTCCTGTATTTACTTCATTGTCAGCGGCTGAATATGAGTATATCATGAGAGACTCGGGTGCCGGAATGATAATTGTCTCTGACAGGAAACTGTACAGGACACTCGAACCGGCCCTGGCAAACACTGGTCCTTCATGCCAGGTAATCGCCTTTGATGAGATTGAGGGTGTGACAAACTGGCTTGCGATAGTGGAAAAGGGAAGAAAATGCTCTGCGCAGACAAAAACGGAAATTGAGGAGCTTAAAAAACAAATCACACCCGGTGATTTCGCCACCCTGATCTACACCTCCGGCACAACCGGCAAACCCAAGGGAGTGATGCTCTCACACCGGAATATGGTCAGCAACTTCATCTCGGCAGCTTCGGTGTTCAAGCTCAAGCCAACCGACAGGTACCTGAGCATTCTGCCTCTGTGCCATGTGGGCGGACGCCTGGGAAACTACCAGACACAGTACAGCGGTGCTTCCATCTACTATGCCGAGAGTATGGGCACCATCGCCCTTAACATGAAAGAGATCAGGCCCGACGGCTTTGATGCCGTGCCTCGCGTCCTCGAGAAATTCTATGACGTGATAACCTCCAAAGGCAAGAACCTGAAGGGAATAAAAAAGTCTCTCTTCTTCTGGGCCGTTAACCTCGGGCTGAGATACCAGCCCTTCGGAGAAAACGGGTGGTTCTACGAGAGGAAGCTCAGGCTGGCAGACAGGCTTATCTTCAGCAAATGGAGGGAGGCTCTCGGAGGTAACGTCAGGATTGTGGGATGCGGCGGCGCCAGCCTCCAGCCCAGGCTCGAGAAAGTATTCTGGGCCGCAGGGATAAAAATCATCAATATGTATGGCCTGACGGAAACATCTCCTATCATAACCATCAACAGAACGGAGAAGGGAATGGTAAAACTCGGCTCGGTGGGTATGACCATCGAAGGGGTTGAGGTGAAGATTTCCGATGACGGTGAGATCCTCTGCAAGGGACCCAATGTCATGCTCGGATACTATAATGATCCCGAACTAACAAAAGCATCCTTCGATGAGGAAGGCTGGTTCCGTACCGGTGACATAGGCCATTTGGAAGAGGGGAAATTCCTTATGGTAACCGACAGGAAGAAGGAGATATTTAAACTCTCGAACGGAAAGTTCATAGCACCCCAGAGAGTGGAGAATATTTTCAAGGAATCGCCGCTTATTGACCAGATTATGGTTATCGGTGAACACGAGAAATTTGCAAGTGCACTTATATCTCCCAACTTCAAATACTTTGAAGACTGGAAAGAGACCCACAAGGTTCCGTTGTCAACAAATGAAGAGCTGATATCCCATCCGGAGGTGCTCTCTCTCTTCTCTTCCGAGATCAGCAGGCTCAACCAGCGCCTCAGCCCGCCTGAGAGGATCATCAGGTTCAGGCTTATCAGGGACGAGTGGAGCCCTGCCACAGGCGAACTGTCCCCAACCCTGAAGCTCCGGAGAAATTTCATCCATTCAAAATACAGCTCCGTGGTGGAGCAGGTATACAAAAGATAGTCCTCCAGTCACTTAATATCAGAACCATGAAGCTGATCGAGGTTACCGACAGGAAAACAGCGGGAATGTTCCTTGACACACCGAGAGTCATCTACGCGAATGACCCGGTCTGGGTATGCCCGCTTGACAGGCATATCAATAATGTCTTCGATCCTGAAACAAACCCGTACTTTAAACATGGTACAGCCACCCGATGGGTGCTCACCGGCAAAGACAACAGTCTCCTTGGCCGCATTGCCGTATTCATCGATTTCAAACTTGCAGGCACCTATGACCAGCCTACCGGGGGGATCGGCTTTTTTGAATGCATTGATGATGACCTGGCTGCCGGAATGCTGTTTGACATCGCCAGGGAGTGGCTTCGCGGGCGAGATATGGAGGCCATGGACGGACCGCAAAACTTCGGTGAGACAGACAAATACTGGGGACTGCTGGTGAACGGATTCACACACCCGTCATTCGAAATTGCCTACAATCCTCCCTATTACCAGGGACTTTTCGAGAGGTATGGGTTCCAGGTCTATTATAAGATGGAGGGATTTCACTATGACCTTACCAGACCACTTGATGACCGGTTCCGGAAGATTGCGGAGTGGGTGGCAGCAAAGCCCGGTTATGAGTTCAGACACTTTACATGGAAGGAACAGGATAAACTCATTGCCGACTTTGCCGGGGTCTTCAACGAAGCCTGGGCATCATTCAAGGTCAACTTCGAGCCTCTCGAGCCAGAGTATATCAAAGGCACATTGAAAAAGGCCAAGGTGATCCTTGAGGAGAAGTTTATCTGGCTCGCCTACTTCGAGGGCAAACCGATAGCCATCTACCTGATGTTCCCCGATCTGAACCAGATTCTTAAACACCTCAACGGGAAGCTTGACCCGCTCTCACTGAGTAAATTCCTCTGGCTGAAAAAGCGGAAGACCATGACCCGGGCACGGGGCATGCTGATGGGCGTCATTCCCAAATACCAGGGACTGGGAATTGAATCGGCATTCATACTGAAACTGAGAGAAGCACTCAAACACATGCCTCATTACGAGGAGGTTGAATTCTCATGGGTGGGCGATTTCAACCCGAAGATGCGGAAGATATTCGTCTCGGTGGGAAGCGTACCGGTAAAGAACTACATTACTTACAGGTACCTGTTTGACCGCACAAAGGAGTTTAAGCGTTATCCAATACCTGACATAAAATGAGATACGATGTTATAGTGATCGGCGCCGGCCTTGGCGGCCTTACTGCAGGGGCGAAGCTTGCCCGCGAGGGTATGAAGGTGCTGGTAATCGAACAGCACAGCCGTCCAGGCGGATGTGCCACAACTTTCAAGAGGGGAGAGTATACTTTCGAGGTAGGTCTGCATGAGATGGACGGCCCCGGCAGCCGCGACGTGAAGAACCGCATCTTCAGCGAACTTGATGTAACCGGCAATGTAGAGTTTCTCCCCGTGCCGGAGTTCTACCGGTTCATCAGGGGTGACCTTGCGGTGACAGTTCCTCATGATCCGCAACTTGCAGCAGAAAGGCTTACCGGAATGTTCCCCCTGGAGAAGGAGGGGATAGACAGGTACTTTGAGCACCTGCTCAAACCAGTCAGGAAACCTGCAGCCGGTAGTGATCCTGATATCACCGTCGGAGCCTTCCTCGATTCAATAATCAAAAACGATGACCTGAAGCTCATTCTTCTTGGCAACCTCGGTTATTTCCATGATGACCCGTACTCACTTTCCCTGGCATATTATTCAATCGCCCAGGGCAGTTATTACACCAACGGCGCCAGTTTCATAAAGGGAGGCTCACAGAGACTTTCTGACCACCTGGCTGCATATATCATCAGGCATGGGGGAGAAGTACTGCTGAATCATCTTGTGACCAGGATAACGGTAAGAGGCAACAGGGCAACGGGAGTGACCTGCAGGAAAAGGAATGACCCTGCAAAGAGTCCGATTGAGTCCACCGCCGATGAAATAGTGGTCAACAGTGCAATACCAGCCCTTACAGAAATCCTGCCGCATGACTACGGTGAACTGCTGAGGGAGGAGTGCGGCGGTCTGAATACCGGGGCTTCACTGCTTACAGTCTATTTCGGCTTCAACAGGCCACTTAAAGAACTGGGACACAATTATTATTCTGTTTTCATTTATGACACTACCGTGAAGTCACAGGCCGACATTGCCTCCAACAATCGCGACAACTTTTCCAGGCGCAGTTTCACCTTCGTTGATTACGGCCAGGTTGA
Organism: Bacteroidales bacterium; assembly: GCA_025454815.1. Lineage (GTDB taxonomy): Bacteria > Bacteroidota > Bacteroidia > Bacteroidales > VadinHA17 > SR-FBR-E99. The sequence continues at coordinate 9,488 of JALONR010000035.1, forward strand.
TTCAGGACTTGCCTCCGGGGCAAACAGTGTAGGAGCGGTATGCTGTATTGATTACCTGAGCGACTGGGAGCACCTCGGCCGTGAGGAATATGAACGGAAGAAGGATTATGTGGCAAAGACCTTTATTGAAAGGCTTGGTAAGCTGATCCCCGGCTTTGAAGACGCTGTCGGCTATTATGAGGTTGGTACCCCTCTTACGGTAAGACGATACACCCTTAATCCGGGCGGAGCTGTTTATGGTTTTGCGCAGAACCCCGGGAAAAAGACAATTGATTCATTCAGCCCGGTGGATAACCTGTATTTTGCCTCGGCGTGGGGCAAGACCGGCGGCGGTTTCTCAGGCGCCATAACCGGAGGGTATCTCTGCGCTTACACTGTGCTCAGGAAGAAGGCCCGGAGGTGACAGATAATAACCGTCCCGGTCATTTGTCCGTCAGGAAGTCAAAGGCTCCTTTTCTGAGATTGATACCGTATTCCAGGCATACTGCCCAATAAGTCCGGAATAGCGGTAATTCACCCTCGGATGCCCGAATTCATCCCTCCCGCAAGGCCGAACATCATTAAATTATCCAGCAGAATACCGCCGTTAACCTCAATCAGTGATCCGCTGTCTCCCTGGACAGAGTTGAATTTTATTGAAGGTGACCCCAGGAATCCCAGTTTCGTGTCACTGTTGAACAGCGTTTCCACCTGTTCTGATTCCTGGGCGGAGAGCTGCGCAGAAAAAGTCATCACCGTTGCAAGCAAACCGATGACTTTAACGCTCAGGTTTTTCATGAAGATTATTTTAAAAGAGGTTTAAGTTTGCCCTAAAGATGATCCATTCAAATGAACGCTGCACAGGCAGGTTTCATTCAAAGAGTGAAGCAGCAACAGGTGCCAGGATGTTAATCTGTTTCAGGAGGCATAACGTATATGCTTCCGATATCCGAGATTTCAACCGGCAGTTTTATTGTGAACAATGCACCTCCGTTCTTCCTGTTCTCAACCGAAACAGATCCCTTTTGAGCCTCGGTAAAACCCTTTACAATTGATAAACCAAGGCCACTGCCACCGGCAGCTGTCCCTCTGCCACGGAAGAACTTCATGAAAGCGGATTCAAGTTCATCAGGTGGAAATCCGGGTCCCCTGTCCATTACCTGTATCACAAGGATACCGTTGTCAATGAAAAACTTGATTCTTATGCGGCTTCCTTCAGGCGAATGCTGGGTTGCATTAAGTACCAGGTTGTAAATTGCCTGTTCCATGAGGCCATAATCTATACGTACGAGTGGCATCCCGGCCGGAATGATTACTTCAGTCTGGAACGGTTTCAGCTCATTTCGCAGCTGATCAGTGACACTCCTCGCCAGGTCATGTACATCTGTCCAGTCAGGCCTGGGAGTAATAAGTCCTGATTCAATCCTTGACATGCTCAGCAGGTTTCCTATAAGCCTGTTCAGCCTGATGGAGGCTGTATTTATCTCATCATGGAGTTGCCGCTGGATGCCCTGTGTGAAATCATTTGCCAGTAATGCATCCGAAGCCCCGAGGATGGCAGCAACAGGGGTCCGGAGCTCATGGGAAAGGGAATCAAACAATGTTTTGTACAGTTTCTCTGACTCACTTATGACAAGTGTTTTCTTTGCCGCTTCCCTCAGCATTTCGCGCTCATACTTGCCGGTTATCTGCGCAAGGAATGCCTCCCAGAACTGCTCTTCCCCATGGGTGAATACTCCGGCAGGCTTTATCCCGATCACCCCGATTGTGCTGTTGTTGCCTGTCAACGGGAAGAACGTGTATTCCCCCGAAGGAAGAGTATCTGTAAATCTGCCAGCTTTTAATGAGTTTCTGAATACCCAGTCGGCTATGCTTTTTTCATTCCCGGTAAAGATTGTGTCAGTGTTGCTGTCTGACATTAAATCAATTGTTCCGGTATTGTTCCTGATAAAGATGTGGGAGTCAAGGTGAAAGTATTTCCTGATGTATTCTGAGGCCACCAGGGTTACCTGGTCAATCCCGGAAATTGCCGAAAGATCCCTCGTTAGCTGGTAGAGCGCATTGGTCCTCTCCTCCCTGATCCTTATCCTTTTTTCCTGTCTCCTGGTACGTGATGTGAGCACACCGTTCAGGAGCGCAATAATAAAGAACATTATAAGCAGAAGGATGTCAATCGGATTCTCGATATATAGTGTAAACTGGGGAGGGATAAAAAAAAGATCCCAGATTACAGCACTCAGTATGGCTGCCAGCAGAACAGGACCGGTACCGAAAAAGATAGCCAGGATAGAAACAAGGAATAGAAGCACAAATGAGACTGCCTGGTAACCGATAACTTCCCTGAGAGGGTAACAGAGAGATGATGCAATAATTATCAACAGGCTCACAATAAAGTATTCACGGAATCCGGATGTAAACGACGGGATCGAGACTCTTCTCCTGTACCCGTCCCTTACCTTCGGATCAGCTCCTATGATATAGACATCGATGTTTCCGCTGAACCGGACAAGCCTGTTAATGAACCTGGCTGCCCTGAAATGAGACAAAAGGCTCCGGCCCCGGGGTTTCCCGACAACAATATGTGTGACGTTCTCCTTTTGGGCGTAGTCCACAATTGCCGGTACCACCTCATTGTTCGTAGTAATGTTTACCTTGATTCCGAGCCTTTTAGCCAGTTTTATATTATTATCAAGCTGCTCCCTGTCCCTGGGGGTTAGTTTTTGCGTCGACTCTACATAAATTGCCTGTATCTGGGCACCCATTGTATATGACAGGTTTTTGGCCCACCGCAGGAGGTTTGCAGAGTACGGGCTGTATCCAATGGCCACAAGCAGGTGAATACCTGATTTCCATGGGCCCCGGATACGCTTGTCCTTCATATAGTCATGAAGCTGCCTGTCAACCCTGTCTGCAACAATTCTGAGGGCCATCTCACGGAGTGCAGTTATGTTCCCCAGCCTGAAGAAATTATTCACTGCCCGTCGGGAACCCTCCGGGGCATAAACCTTGCCTTCAGAGAAACGAAGAAGCAATTCATCCGGTGTGATATCTATAAGTTCCACCTCATCGGCATTCTCAAATATTTCATCGGGGACAGTCTCCCGTACCACGATACCAGTGATCTGGGCTACAGTCTCCGAACGGCTCTCAAGATGCTGCACATTCAGGGTTGTAAAAACATTGATCCCATATTCAAGCAACTCCTGGACATCCTGGTATCGTTTTAAGTGCCTGCTCCCCGGCGCATTGGAATGAGCCAGCTCGTCAACAATTACAGTGTGTGGTTTGCGCACAAGAATTGCATCAAGGTCCATCTCCTGGATTTCAGCTGACCTGTACTTAAGCGTTTTCCGCGGGATCAGCTCAAACCCGGACAGGAGTTCTGATGTTTCCCTCCGGTTGTGAGTTTCAACATATCCGGCAACAATGTCTGTCCCCTTGGCTTTTTCACTCCTGGCGGTCTGAAGCATTGTATATGTCTTCCCCACACCGGCACACATACCGAAGAAGATCTTCAGTTTGCCCCGCCTGCTTTTCTCCTCCTCACTGATAAGCGATGCAAGAATCTCGTCAGGGTTCGGCCGGTCATTTATATTATGGTTCATTTTATTTTGTCAGTTTCGAGGTTAAGCAACAGTACATTTAGTCTTTCCTCGCCAAGAATGAGGAACTGCGGTGCCTCGGTGAGATTATCAATGCACTGAATCAGTTTTTGTCTCTGTGCATCGTCAAAGCCTCGTTCCTGTGAAACCCTGTCAACCTGCATCATGGCTGACTCCCTTGATATATGAGGGTCAAGTCCGCTTGCTGACGCGAAGAGCATTTCTGACGGCACATCCTTCAGCGTGTCAGGATGGTTCCGGTAAATGAACTGTTTTCTCCGTTCATCAACCTGGTTCAGCTGTTTCGTATTCGTGGGGCCAAAGTTCGACCCACCGGAAGGAAGAGGATTATATGAGTTTGAGGATGGCCGCGGGGAGAAATAACCGGGGCTGCTGAATTCCTGACCTGTCAGTTTGCTCCCGATAACAATACTGTCCCTGATGATAAGACTGCCTCCTGCCTTTTCAGGGAAAATCAGCTGAACAATTCCTGTTATAAGTACCGGATATATGACACCAGTCACCAGGGTTAGGAGGAGAAAGGCTTTCAGTGTTACAAGAATGGTTTTCATATTCACGACTCTTACATGTAATGAGTTGTTTTCAGGTGCTATAGATTGATCAGCAGATCAATCAGCTTAATTCCCGCAAAGGGAGCCACCAGCCCTCCGAGCCCGAAAAACAGGAGGTTGCGGATCAGGGCGTTGTTTGAGGAAACAGGCCGGTACCTGACACCTTTTAATGCCAGTGGTACCAGGAGGATTATTATTATTGCATTGAAGATAACGGCGCTGAGTATTGCGCTCTCAGGTGATCCGAGGTTCATGATGTTCAGGGAGGAGAGCGGGCCGGCAACTGCTCGTCCGGAATACAGAGAGACGGCTATTGCAGGAATAATTGCGAAATACTTTGCAACATCATTTGCAATGCTGAAGGTAGTGAGTGACCCCCTGGTCATCAGCAACTGTTTGCCGACCTCAACAACCTCTATCAGTTTGGTAGGATTGCTGTCGAGATCAATCATGTTTCCTGCCTCGCGTGCTGCCTGAGTCCCTGAGTTCATTGCAATGCCGATATCTGCCTGGGCCAGCGCCGGGGCATCATTTGTGCCGTCGCCTATCATACCCACCAGGTGACCTTTCGACTGTTCCTGCCAGATGCGCTTCAGTTTGTCTTCAGGCCTGGCTTCAGCCATGAAATCATCAACACCGGCCTCGGCAGCAATTGCAGCCGCAGTCAGTGAGTTATCACCGGTGATCATCACGGTTCTGATACCCATTTTACGCAACTCGGCAAACCTCTGCCTGATCCCTCCCTTCACTACATCCTTCAGATGAATGACACCCAGCACCCTGTTGTCCTCCGCCACAACCAGCGGTGTCGCCCCCTGCCCTGACAGTTCAGCAACAATATTCTGTATTTTTTGTGGGAAGAACCCATTGTTGTTCTGAACAAATGTCCTGACAGATTCAGATGAACCCTTGCGGATCCGGCGCACCCTGCCGCTTTCTGATACCAGGTCAACACCACTCATTCTTGTCTGGGCGGTGAACGGGATGAATGTTGCATGAAGAGTCTTTATGTCACGCCCCCGGATATTGAATTTTTCCTTTGCCAGCACCACAATTGACCGTCCTTCAGGAGTCTCATCGGAGAGTGATGATAGCTGTGCGGCGTCAGCGAGTTCCTCAACCTTCACCCCCTCTGCTGGTATGAAATTGGTTGCCATGCGGTTACCCAGTGTAATGGTACCGGTCTTATCAAGCAGCAGCACATCAATATCCCCTGCTGCTTCTATTGCCCTTCCGCTTGTGGCAATCACATTCCGCTGCAACAGCCTGTCTATTCCGCTGATGCCAATGGCGCTGAGCAGTCCTCCGATGGTTGTGGGGATAAGACAGACAAGCAGGGCAATAAGTACAGGTACTGACAGGTTTTGTGAGCCCGGCATGCCGGAAGCGGAGAGGTTGTATCCGAAGAATGCCGGCAGTGTTACAACCGCCAGAAGGAAAATTACCGACAGGCCCGAAAGGAGAATTGAAAGTGCAATTTCATTCGGTGTTTTTTTCCGCCTGGCCCCTTCAACAAGGGAAATCATGTGGTCAATGAAAGTATCACCCTGTTCGGCTGTGATCCTGATAAGGATACGGTCACTGATGACCCTGGTTCCTCCTGTTACTGCTGACCGGTCACCTCCGCTTTCGCGGATGACAGGGGCTGACTCACCTGTAATGGCTGACTCATCAACGCTGGCAATACCCTCCATCACCTCTCCGTCCGAGGGTATTATATCACCGGTTTCACAGATAACAATGTCTCCTTTCCTCAGATCGGTTGCATATACCTGAACCTCCTGCTTCCCTTCCATCTTCCGTGCCCTGGTCTGAGTCCTGCTTTTACGGAGGCTGTCTGCCTGGGCTTTCCCCCGGCTTTCAGCCATCGCTTCAGAGAAGTTTGCAAAAAGCACTGTAAACCATAACCAGGTTGCTATCTGGATGTTAAAGGAAGAGAATTCACCCCGAAGGAGATCGGAGAACACTACAACTGAAGTTATCAATGCTCCGATAGCAACGATGAAAATAACCGGGTTCTTTACCAGCAGTACAGGATTAAGCTTTTTAAAACTCTCTCCTGTAGCCTGAAGGAGGATTTGCCTGTTGAAGAAGCCGGGGCTGCGGTGTGTACTCATTGCATTATAAATTAGAATGTTATCCCGCCCTGAAGGAGCAGGTGGTCTAAAACCGGTCCGAGTGACAGCGCAGGGAAGAATGTAAGTCCGCCTACAATCAGGATTACCGCAATCAGAAGTATGATAAACAACCAGTTGTCAGTATGAAAAGTACCCGTTGACGGAGGGGTGTACTTCTTTCCGGCCAGGTTTCCTGCAATAGCCAGGACCGGGATTATCACCCCGAAGCGTCCGATGAGCATCCCGGCTGCGAGAGTCAGGTTGTAAAAGGTGGTGTTTGAGTTCAGACCTGCAAATGCACTGCCGTTATTACCTGCAGCTGAACTGAAGGCATAAAGTATCTCAGACAGTCCATGCGGACCGGCATTGTTAATCCCCGAAAGTCCTTCAATGCTTACTGACGCCAGGGCTGAGAATACAAGTATTACCGCCGCAGGAGCAAGGATGGCAATTATGGCCATCTGTACTTCAAAGGCTTCAATTTTCTTGCCCGAAAATTCAGGGGTACGGCCAACCATCAGTCCTGCAATAAAAACAGTAAGTATTATAAATACAATCATGCCATAGAGCCCGGCCCCGACGCCTCCGAATACGACTTCCCCCAGCATAATGTTAAGCATAGCCACCATCCCAGCCAGGGGTGACAGACAGTCATGCAGTGAGTTGACAGAACCGTTTGATGCAGCTGTGGTTGATACAGCCCAGAGCACGCTGTTGACAATCCCGAACCTGGTCTCCTTTCCCTCCATCAACCGCATATTGCCGTAAAGCGGATTCCCGGAGTATTCGCCATACAATGCAATAAGCAACCCGGAAATCAGCATGATCATCATCACTGAAAACAGAGCCCAGCCCTGTCGGACTGAACCGGTCATCTTGCCGTATGTAATTGTCAGAGCTGCAGGAATCAGGAGGATAAAAAGCATTTCAAGGAAGTTGGAAAATGGTGTCGGGTTCTCGAAGGGATGGGAGCTGTTTGAATTGAAGTACCCTCCTCCGTTTGTGCCAATCTGCTTGATCGCAACCTGTGAGGCAACCGGACCCATCGGCAGTATCTGCTGCCCCCCCTCCAGGGTATGGACTGCCTCATAGGATTTGAAATTCTGAATGACACCCTGTCCTGCCAGGGCTATGGCCAGGAATATTGACAGGGGCAGAAGAACGTAAATGACTGACCTTACAATGTCAGCCCAGAAGTTTCCGATCTTATCAGTATTATTCCGTGAAATACTCCTTATAACAGCCAGCAGCACTGCAATGCCAGTGGCTGCACTGACGAAATTCTGCACCGTCAGTCCGACCATCTGAACGAAGTAGCTCAGTGTGGTTTCACCTGCATAACCCTGCCAGTTTGTGTTGGTGACAAAACTGACTGCGGTATTCAGTGCAGAATGCCACGAAACATCAGGAAGCCCTGCCGGATTCAGAGGCAGGCTGCCCTGGAAAACCTGTATTGTAAAAACAAAAATCAATCCTGCCAAATTGAACAGCAGCAGGGCTGAGGCGTATCCCCTCCAGTTCATCTCATCATCCGGATTAACCTTAATAATCCGGTACATAAGTCTTTCAGTCGATCCGAGAACAGGCTTTAAAATGTGGTTCCTGCCATCGAGTGCCAGGTATAAATAATTTCCAAGGATCGGTGTCAGCCCCGTCAGAAGTCCAAGGAACAGGACCACCTGTATTATCTCAGGTAATGTCATGGATTAAAATTTTTCCGGCTTAAGCAATGCATAGAGAAGGTAACCAAGTATAAGAATGGCGATTACTGTCATGATTCCGTAACCGTCAGGGAAGCTTATACCGTTGTTAATAATGAGCAGGTCTGCATTCATTTCAGATAACTTTTAACCGGTACAAAGTTGCCACGATACCTCTAAGGGAATTATAATAATCGATGCCGTTATCATAAATAAAAAATAAAAACACTTCGGCCTTTATTCTGCGAAAAGACATCGAATTAAGCGAATATGACAAACAATCACGCCCGGCCATTGTTCTTATTACAGCACACCAACTTAATCTGTATCGTCATGACACCGCAAGGAGAAAGACTGGTTGTTACCGTGTCAACAACAGTAATAGCCCCGTTGCAGAGGGTCTGGGACCTGTTTACAGAACCCTTGCACATCATACACTGGAACCACGCATCGGACGACTGGCAGACGAGCTACGCCGAAAGCGACCTTCGCCCCGGGGGGGAATTCCTTTCACGGATGGAAGCCAGGGACGGCTCCGAGGGATTTGACTTCTCCGGAAGATTTACTGACGTAATCCCGGGAAAATCAATAGCCTATACCCTGGATGACGGGAGGAATGTGGACATCCTGTTCAGGGAGACCGCAGGCAGGACGCTGGTTATGGAGTCATTTGAGACTGAGGACATCAACAGCGCAGAGCTTCAGAGAGACGGATGGCAGGCAATACTTGACAACTTCAGGAAATACGTGGAAGGTTATGGCAGGAGGGAGATGCTCCATTTTGAGACCACAATTGACAGTACCCCAGAGAACATTTTCAGGACCATGCTTGAGAGTGAGGCATACAGCAAGTGGACCAAACCGTTCAATCCCGAATCACACTTTACCGGTTCGTGGGACAAAGGCGAGAGGATCCTTTTCCTTGGAACTGGGGAGGATGGCAAGTCAGGCGGAATGCTGTGCAGGATCAGGGAGAACATACCCGGGAAATTCCTGAGCATTGAGAGCCTCCGCGAAGTTGTCGACGGAAAAGAGGTTACAGGCGAGGGGAAGGGTGATACCTGGAAGGGAGCGCTTGAGAACTACACCCTCAAACCTGCCGGCAGCAAGACTCTGCTCTGCATTGACACTGATGTGCCGGCTGAGTTCATTCAGTATCTCGGGGAAGCATGGCCCCGGGCACTGGAAATCCTGAAGGAAATCTGCGAATAGAATGAACGGAGCTCCCTGTACGCCGGAGGTTCACTGCCGGTAGGGTGACTCCATACTTTTGCTGTCCGGGAAATCTTCCCGGATAATCTGGTGGCTGTTACTTATTAATAAGTTTTGCTATCTCCTCCCACTTTAGCCTGTCTGCAAATAATTGCGGGTAATTGGGATGCCTCTGTCTCTGAAGGTACTCCGCCATCTCCTCACTGCTGAGCCCGGGATCATAGAAACTCATGAACTGAATGGCTGACTGCGGCAGGGATCTGTCCCAGTATTCAGGGTTAAATCTCATGATCTGCATTCCTTGTCCTGAGCCATTGGCTTGCAGCACAAAATGTGAATTATGGCCGTAATAAGCCGGCGCGGCAAGCTCCTCGGGGGATAGCTCTGCAATCTCGGTCTTCAGCTGATCGAGGACCATCCTGTCTATCTCAATCTTTTGAAAAAGTGAATAATATGCCAGGCTTGCATCTGCCAGTTCCTGCAGCGTGACCGGCAGCCAGTAAGGAGGCCTTTCATGATTATAGACAACTATCTGTGCCGGTGAGCCGGTGTTTGCTTCATATATATCGACGCCAGGGCATGGGCTCTCCCGGAACCATGATACCGGGAAGTACTGCCAGAGTCTTTCCCGTGCCTTCCTGACATCCTCTGACCTGGAAAGGTCATACCTTGAACCATCATCGACGAGTGATTCCGGATTAAAGTAAAGTCCCTGGTGTCCGCCGATGATATTGTTGACAATTATGCCGTACTGTGGCGGTTCGATCGTCCACTTTCCTCCCTGGTTATCAAAAATTTCGAAAAGGAAATCAAGTGTGGCCGGGATTCCGTATTCCGCCTCAGCCCTGGTTGTATAGTCACCCCACATCCTGTTGGCTATTGCCCGCAGGTCAAAGCCAGTCGGGTTCTTAAGCATCGGGTGGTTCTGTCTGAACCATTCCGCAAGTGTGGCCATATTGTTCCTGAAGGCAGCATTGTCCGCAGCACTCAGGGTGGCATTCTGGAGTTTATACGATTTGTCGGTGAGGTGATTCTCAAATCTCCATGCACCCGGTTTTTCCAATAGCCATTTATTATCCTGTCCGTGGAGCTGAGCCGCCAGGAGCAATCCGGAAATAAACAATAAGTATCTTTTCATAAATCGGGGGAAGAGTTATAACAGGGATTGGGGGTAAAACAGGTCCTGGTCGGGGTTTAGTACCCCGAAATTAACAAAATCGGCCAATACCCGCTATATGGTCTTTAAATTTTCCCCGGTTTCACTGCACATCTCCAGCAGCTTCAGGCAGGTGTTCCAGTTCCGGGATGTGCCATTTGCCTCCAGTTTCTTCTCAATGAAGTTGTTATGGTACTTTGTCCGGCCATAGCCGTCAGGACAATGGACATACACAGCCCTGCTCCCGATGATGATCTCATCGGGAGGGTAGTGATATGAAAGCAGTTTCTCCGCCTTCTCCGGGTCAGTATCCCTGTCAAGAAACGTGACATGCTGCTTCGAGAGATCAATTCCCGCCTTTTTCACGAAGGGATTCTGTGCAATTATATCCGCCAGCTCCTGCGGAGCGAGCACCACAGCCTGGATTGTCAGGCCAAACTTTTTACTTATCAGTTCCCTGATCTTCGCGGAAAGCAAATCAGCTGATTCTTCATCTGTCTCGAAGAGTATATTTCCGCTCTGTATATAGGTTCTGACATTTCTGAACCCTGCTTTTTCAAAAGCCAGGGCAAGTTCCGGCATTTTGATCATGTTCTTTCCCAGGACATTTACGCTCCGCAAAAGGGCTATTCGTGTTGTCATCTCGTTTTCTTACAGAACATGAAATTAGCAATATAGTTTTTACATGCGCCGGTGAGAAAGTTGATTCATGTATCCCGCCACTGGTCAGATCGCAGGGATCTGTAACAACCGGTGGGGAACACAAAAGGTTATTTTCAGGGGGAATAGTTTTGCATATCAGGACAAATCTTTTTTGTAATTTTATTCTGCCCCATTCTCCAACCCATATGAATCCGACATCACTTACTTCAGTTGTGGCAGGGGTGCTGCTCCTGTCACTGCAGTCGTTTTTCCCGGCATCGGAAACCACCGCACAATCAGGCGCCCAGCTTGCCACCTTCGGGAACTACATCCTGAGCCTTCCGCCCGGGTGGCAGTATGACCCTGCAGCCTCGGACGATAAGTTCCTGGCCTTCTCCTATACAACCGGAGGCAAAACAGGCTATGTCATCAAAATCAGGAAGCAGCCTGTTTCGTGTCCCACGAAAAAGGATTTCAACAGGGAGGTGGTAACCATTTTCTACGATCTCTACGGAGCACAGGACTACGTTGACAGGTTTAAGAACGAAGGTGACTATGGTGCCCTGGGTGATGCACAGAGCCACTTCATAAGCTTTAATGTCCACGGGAGCAACGAAAGAGGATTCATCCTCAGCCCCTGGGTCAACGGTACCATGTATAATATTTACATCTTTGACAAGATCAGCCAGAAGCGGGATCTGAGACCGGAGGCGCTGGCATTCCTCGGTGCGCTGAGCATTAATAGGGGGGGAGCCACCGCCACTGGCACACAACCGGCACAACCAGCCCCCGGCGGCCAGCAGCAGGCGCAGCCAGCTCCCGCCGTCACACAACCGGCACAACCAGCCCCCGGCGGCCAGCAGCAGGCGCAGCCAGCTCCCGTCGTCACACAACCGGCACAACCAGCCCCCGGCGGCCAGCAGCAGGCGCAGACCCGGGCCGGCATGGGAACCACACCACCCGCCGCCACAACCACTGCTCCTTCAACACCAGGAGCTGCCGGAGGCGTATCCGCTGCCGGAAAGAGCCAGGGACCTCCACCGGCAGATAAAAGAACAGTGAAGACCGTTATCCCGCCGCACCTGCCCGACTTCGGCAAGTTTGCCCTCAGCTCAGACATTGATTTTGCAATGATGACCTCCGCGCAGTATGCAGGCGCCGTGTCAATGGCCATGGAGGGAATGCGCCTCATCTATGGCCCGATGACCACTGAGGAGGAAAACCGTTTCTATTCTGACTGGAAACCTCTGTTTGACTACCCGTGCAGCGAGGTTGCAGATTACCTCAACCGGCTCAACCCGCTGATATCAGAGTTCCTTGCACTGCGCGAGGCAATGGGAGCGGAGATAGAGTCATATAATGCAGCAGTGCTGACGGTGACCATGGCTGCTGCCGATGATGATACAGAGTCAATCGCCGGTACCATGGCCGAGCTGGAGATAACTGTGGCTGTCATGAACACCCTGCAAAAACAGCTTCAGGATGTGGCGGCGAAGATCGCCGAACTGGGCAACCCTCCTGATGCGGCCTCGCTCGCCGAAGGAAAAAGAACCCTTCACCGCAAGGCTCTCAGCATGATCCCGGCAAGTAACTTCCCCTTCGAAGGCGAATGGGAACTTGAGGACGGGTCGTCAATCCTTATGAAAGTTGTAAAGGTATTCGACGACGGAAAAGTGCTCGTTTACAGGTTCCCCGTCTCAGCCCTGGAAAAATGGGAAGCCGAGGGCATTGACATCAGCAAACCGGGGATGGAGTACAACGAGAAAACCAAAGGGTTGACGATGATCCCCGGGGTATATGACCTGCTGATCATGTTCGAGCCGATGGATGACGGCTCCTGGGCCACACTCGACTGGAGTTTTATCCGGTTCATAAGCATTTATAATGGCAACAGGGAAGAAATTGAAGTGGTGCAATACAGACCTCCCAACCCGCTGAACAACTCATCGGATGTAAAGAAATACTCACTCACCCGTACCACCGAAACATACCCTGTTCCGCCGGTCCTGCCCATCGACGGTAATCCTGCCGTGTGGGATCAGTTGCTGAAGGTTGTGCCGGAACGCAAATGGGACCAGGGGAAGTATGACGGGTACATGAAATGGAGAAATGAATATCCTGATGAGTTGTCTTTGGCTCTCCGGGGAGGACCTTCACCCCTGGAGGAACGTACGAGGCTCTTTATGGAAGAAAAGCAAAAAATTGAAGATGAATACCAGGCACGTTTAAGCACGGAAGTGGAGTCCGCTGTCTCACAGAGAGTCAGCCTCAGATATTCCTACGCACAGTGGCAGAATGAGGTCCTCACTGAAGATGACAGACCAAGGCTGATAAAGGAGGAACGGGAGCTGGTGCTGAAGGATTTCGCCAATACCCGCGACATGATGATTGATTACCTGAAGCAGAAATACTCTGACATTTTCGAGTCGGCCGGGCAGGAGAACCAGGCAAAACCGGAGATCTCCCAGGGATTGATTGATTACCTGAAAGCCTTGAAGGAGTGGGAGACTGATGAAGCTGTCAGGAAGCAGAAGGAGGAACAGGTAAAATTCCATGAGAACAACATTAAATATTTTGACGGCAACATTGAGTCTTTGAAGGGAAAGCTGTCCGGTTCCGCTGTTGACCCTGAGACCAGGAACAGTCTCACCCGTGACCTCCTCTACCAGATGGATGCCAGGCAGAAGGAACAGGATGCCATCATGACCATCAAAACAGGTGAGTACGTACATACCCGCACTGATCTCGACGCGCTGAACCTGCAGATAATGGCTGAACGTGGCCGTCAGATGGCGGAAGAGATACACCGGATGAAGAGGACTGTTGAACGCATGCCGAAGCTGATTGAGATGGCCCTCCCGGATGAAAGGCAGAGGCTGAGAGAGTTCTTTGAAAGAAACATGACCGCCCCGGATGGCGGAGGGTTTGACCCTGAGAGGATGCGAAAGGCTGCCGCCACCATAGGCGATCAGGTCATTGGCACGCTTGAAAAGAGGGCAGCGGAGAAGGAAGAGTGGGCAGCAGCAGTAACCGGAATTACGGAAGGACTTGAATACGTCAAGACCGGCGCAGACGTCTCCATGACCCTGCTCTCCGTGGCTGCACCGGTATATTTTGCCCATACTGCCCCAAACGCCATCGCTGCCGGAATGAGAGCCGCCAATGCAGCGAAAGTATTTTTTGGCTACCAGGCAGCCTCGGGATACATTGAAGGTGGAGTGACCGGCGCCTTTACCAGTGTCGCTTCGTCATACAACACAGTGACCATGATGGCCAATGCAGCCATTAACGGTTACCAGCGGGGAGTGCTTGAGCACCTGGAGGAGCATGCCCGTGATGCTGGCAACGTTACTATTAACGAGACCTCAGCTGGCCTGTGGGGCATGGGATGGGACGCAGGCAAGGAAGCTCTTAAGACGGTTGTCTTTAAGACTGCCCTGGGAGCACTGATGCCTGCCAGCCCGAAGGGATCCCCCGTCGTATGGTCTGATATGGTTGATGCACGCGGAAACCCGGTAAACCCGTCGTCGGCCAGATGGCCTACGGTGCAGCAACAGTTGGAGGCTGCCCGGTTCCTCTCCCGCCAGGCAGAGGGACGTGCCAAGGTGAATATCTTCCGCGAACGGATGCAACGGCTGTCTGACGCAGGCAAAGCCGGTGCCCCCAAAGAACAGATAGAAAGCCTCAGGGGCTCAGCCGAGGAAGCCTATAAGTCCATCAAGACCGACCTGTATGCCAAAGGCTATGTCAACTCCCTGGCGCGCCAGGGCGATGCCTCCACCACGTCTCATTACAATTCCTTTGACAGGAGCTATACGGCTAAACTCCGCGCTGAAGTGGAGCAGGAACTGGTTAACGCAGGGTTCAACAGGCAGAAGTGCCTGACCTTTTCCAACTCATCCTCGAAGGGCAAGGTGGGAGCTGACCTTGACCTGGGTGTGGCTGAACCTCCAAGGTATACCTTTGATGCTTCCGGGAAGAGGATTCCCAACCCTGAGCATATTGCCTGGCGGCGGAGCCTGACCATCAAAGAGGCGGACGGCACAGTCCGCCGGAGCTCGCCACAGGAGCTGCAGAAGGCAGGACAGGAGATACTGGAGAGGAGCTTCGCGAAGCTGTACGGCAGGCCTCCCGGAGAGGCGATGGTGGAGTTTACTACCTCGTATCATCCTGAGGCATACCGCGACCTCGCATGGCTGGGCAGCAAGGGCACCAAAACTGCACTGGTATTTGAGACCAACAGGGCATGGGTGCAGCAGGCTGCCGATGTCTCCATGTTCAAGGTGAATAACCTTCCGGCGCATCACCCTCAGCTGGGCTATTACGGGATCATGCAGGAGCAGATGCGCGGACTGACCAAGGACTTCAACACCAAGATTGAACCGATGCTGAAGGTTAAGGCCGCTGCCAATCCTGATGCAGCCCGCCACCTTTATGACCTGCGTGACACCATGGACAGGTTTGCCCGCAACGAGATAGGGCCCATTGAAGCCGAACACCGGATCAGGGAGCTCACCGGCGGCAGGGGCATGGCCGAGGTGGCACAGCAACTGGCTGTGGCGATGGGGTCACTGCGGGATATGATAAGGTAAAGAACAATGCCGGTCCCATCGCTCAGAATATTGCCTTCTTTCTTAATTCATCAATTATTGCGGAGCTGATCCAGTAAATGTCAGTGTTGCCGTTTTGCGGCGTGTTATGAAAGGTCTGCAATGACTCCTGGCTCAGCTGCCCGGTGATGCCTCCGGCTGGCCGGTCAGACATGAAGAATATGTACCTGCCATCGGTTGTGACTGAAGCCGACCACTCCCGCGGGTTGGGAGTATTTATTTGCGGGCCCATGTTCATTGGCCGGCTCCAGTTATCGAGGCTGTCGCGGAAAGATATATAGTAGTCAGTGGCACCAAAGCTGTCGGGCATACCGTATGCCGGGATGATAATATAGCTTTCATCGGCAGCAATGAAGGCATTGTACCTCGCTCTACCGATGTTAACATTCTCGCCCAGTTTCTCGGGCGCCTGGTAAATCCCGTCAACCAGCCTGGAGCGGCAGATAAACTCTTCACCGGCGACCGTATCCAGGTGCGTGTAATAGATAGTACCATCAATTGTAACTGAGGGGTAGAACTCCCTGCGGGATGTATTTACAGGCTCTCCAAGATTCCGGGGCTCCGACCACCTGCCATCTTTCCTGGTACATACCCAGATATCTTCATTCTCTTTCAAGGCTGAGTCTGCCGGCATTGTAGAGATGAAATACAGTTTCTGGCCGTCATGGGAGAGATGAGGTTCAATATATTTGAACCCAGGGTTGGTGCAGTATTCAAACACCTCCGGGACTGACCATACTCCACCAGTTCTTTGAGTGTGGAAGATGGTTGAATATCTGAAGTTTCCGGCATCACGACAGAAGAATATCTCGTTTCCGTCAGGCGTGATGGCGAAGTCACGGTCATTCATGCCGGTGGAGATAATGCCTGGTGCGAAGAGTCTCGCTGTGTCACCAGGGGCCAGCTGCCCGAAATAATCACCCTGTACGGGTGGCACTTTGGCAGGCTGGCCGTTGCCCTGGCAGGAGGGAAGGACAAACAGGGAGCACAGGGCTATACAACCCGTTGTAATTCTGATCATTCTTTTCATGGCGTTTAAGATTTGTTAGTCAGATCCGTAAAATTACGAACTACTCCGGAATTTTACTTCGTCTGCCTGCTGCCGATGCCGATGCCGCTTTTTATTGTCTCAAGGAACTGGTTCATGAACCTGGCGGCAGGTGCACCGTCAACGATATCGTGATCAAAGGAACAGGTCAGGCAGAGAAACTCTCTCTCCTCATGACCGGCTCCTGTATAAACCATCCTTTTCTCTATGCTTCCCACCGTTATCAATACTGTTCCGCTGCCGTGAGGTATAAACCATACCGGCTCACGGCTGAACATGCCCACGGCGGTCACGGCCACCTTGCCGTAACGCTTTGCCAGCCCTGTGTTCCTCTCGCCGAGACGCACAAATGTTTTGAGCAGGAAACCGGGAATAAAGCGTATCCATTTCATCCCGCTGAATCCTCCGAGGGTATTGTCAGTGCGGTCCCTGGCTGACCTTATCGCATCATTTATCTCCCGGAAGGTCAGCTTCTGCGCCCCCTTGACAGCCAGCGGCTCAGGTACCTTCTCGCCTGAGATCTCCCGCTCAACAAGAACACTGACAGTAACATCCTCAAGGGTGATGAGCCTGTTGCCACGTTTGAAGGCATTCAGGTGAGGGTGTTCCTTTATCACCTGTGCCAGGCAGTAAACGATATATGCCGTAAAAGACAGCTTTTCGCCGGTACGCTCATAATGCTCCCGCAGCAGCCTTCTTGGAAATGTGATATCTGCCTCCGCAAGAGAATGTATGGTACTCTTTGAGGAAGTGACTGCTGCTGAGGCAGCCACCATCTTCCTGTTAAAGCTGAGCCTCTCTGAAGTGTACCCTCTTTTAAGAGACCCGGAGTGGCCCTGCTCCGCCAAGCCTTTCTTCCCGTGCGGGAATCCCTTCATCTCCCGTTTGGTTACCATTTCCATCGGTTATTCCTTTGAGCTTACCCATTTATCAAATTCTGTTGCCGGTCTTCCCAGGATAGCCAGTTCTTTCTCAGGCACTTCCGGCTCCTTTACCTTTTCGAAATAACTGAAGAGCGAGGCGGCAAACTTCAGCTTCCTGTTTCCTGTAAAGAAGGCAATGATCTTCAGGGGCAGGAGCGGGGTCTCCCCAACGCTCTTTATCTCAGGGTGGAGTGCCTTGCAGTATTTTTCCAGCATCTCCTTCATGGTGTATCTCTCCGGACCGTAGACAAAATAGACCCTGTTCTCAGCTCCGGCGGTGGAATAAGCCTCTGCAACCATTTTCCCCATGTCACCGGCGGCAACCCAGTGGTAGGGCTCTCTCAGCTTTCCTAGAACCGAAGCCTTTCCGTTCCTGACGAACATGCCAAGAGACTCGAAGAACCATGTGGGCCTGAAGATAAACCACGAAAGGCCACTCTTCATAACCATCTGTTCAATCTTCATCTTGTCATCTATGAATTTGAACCACCGGTTCTCTTCTGAGACAGTACACCCGGAGATGAGGCTGACGAACCTGATCCCTTTCTTTTTCGCCATCTCCAGGATGGCAGCCACGGCTCTGACATCATCAGAGGTCGAGACCGAGATATGTACCGCATCACAGCCCTCCATTGCTTTTTCAAGGTCAGCCGGGTTGAATACATCTCCCTTTGTAATGTCGTAATCGTTTACGAACATCGATGGATTGACCGATCGTGAAAATAACCTCAGTTCAAATCCCTTTTCGTCAAGTTTTCTGATCACCGGACCGGCAAGCAGTCCGCTAGCGCCAATTACAAGTACTTTGATCTTTCCCATTTTTACTATTTATTGATTGTGTCTGTAAGTAATGAGCAGCCAGGGGCAGGACAGCAGACCTGTGAGCGCCTCACGTGCAGCTCCCTTCAAATAATGGTCAGTTTGTGGCAGCCAACCTTCTTGCTGTAATGTCAAACAACCACCCGATTGTTCTTTTTACAGGATTCAGTCTGACCGGGTAGTAATAATCGTTATCAAACCATCCCAGGTCTCTGAAGTGCCGGTAATCCTTGAAATCTTCTGACAGTACGGCTTTCAGGCTTGTCCGGCTCATCCTGAAGAGCATCAGTTTCAGCAATGATGGGCTGGGGAACTCATGCCTTACAAGCTGCCTGTAGAACAGGGTGCTCTGCTTTTCAATTGCCTTTTCAGTCTTAACCTGCTCTGATCCGGGTACCGGCTCCCTCGTATTGATCACAAAGCCCTTTACCACGTTGAATCCCATTCCGCTGCCCACGAAATCAAGATATTTGACGATTTTCTTTCCCCCGTAGACGCCCTGGGCCACAATACCGGTAAAGGTTTTTCCAAAATATTCGGGACGGTGAAAAACATAACCGAACCTGTCAAGGAAAACCTTCATCAATCCGGATACCTGGAAGGAGTAGTTGGGAGTAGCGAACACCACCCCGTCAGACTGACGTATCTTCTCCATAAGGATATCCCTGTCGTCTTTCAGGGGGCAGAGCTCCTCGCCTCTGTCAAGACACAGCTTGCAGCCCCTGCAGGTTTTCAGGTTGTAATCGTTCAATGCGATTATCTCATAACTGACATTACCTTTTTTCTGAAGGATCTCCAGGAACCGCTCCGTAGCCTTGTAAGTATGTTTCTTTCTTGCGCTCCCCACAAATGCTGTTACTTTCATCTCATTCATTTTGAAGTTCTTGATGAAGCAAAATTACGCCCTCCTTCCGGGAGCATTGTTTGACAAAAGTCAAAAAAGAAATTTCAGATTGATTTTCTTATCCTGCTCAGGGTGGCGATATCGATGCCAAGATAGGAGGCAATATGCTTGAGCGCCACCCTCTGAAGGATGTCAGGCTGCTTCTTCATGAAGAGCTGGTACCGTTCTGAAGCCGTGAGCGTCTGGAGTTGGATGGTGCGGTTCATGAGGGCATTGTATTTGAATTCATCCACATCTTTGGCAATCTGCTGCCAGGCTGGTACCACCTCCATTAATTCATTCATCCGCTCATAGGTGATCACATCGACCTCACAATCCTCCATCGTGATGATATATTCCCATGAGGGTACCTGGTCATTGAAGCTCTTCATCGATATCACCACGGACCCTTCCTTGAAAAACTGGGTGGTGATGTCGCTGGCGTTGTCATCATAGATGAATGACCGCATCAATCCGGACCTGAGGTATGCAAGACGTGTTGATACCTGCCCCTTCTCGAGAAAAAGAGTTCTGGCAGGCAGGATCTCCGGAACAAAGCGCCTGACTGTCTCGTTCCAGTCCTTCTCTGTGAATCCGTAATGTTCTGTTAATCTGTTCCTGAAGTCCATTTATAACAAATATACGGTCGCTGCCGGTTAAATCAAAATCAAAGGTATCCATGGTCCTTGCATGAAGTCGCAGGAAGGAGGATTGTAATTTGGCCTGTTTTTATCAGCCGGTTTCTTCGGGTAAGCAGGACAGGCTGGTGCGGTAGCAATGCCTGTCTGTGTTCCTGCCAGGATAAGCGGAACACACATACAGTATCAGACCTTTTCCAGGACAATTGATATCCCCTGGCCGACACCGATGCACATTGTACAAAGGGCTCTTTTTGCCGGTGACCGCTTCAACTGATAAAAGGCGGTAGTTACAAGCCTTGCACCGGTCATGCCCAGCGGATGGCCGAGGGCTATGGCGCCTCCAAGCGGGTTGACCCTCGGGTAATGCAGCTCCAGCCCGAGTTCGCGCATGCACCCCAGCGCTCTATGATGTCCATATCGTCCAGTGTTAGTCCCAGCCGGCCAAGCAGCTTCCTTGTGGCCGGAACAGGCCCTATACCCATAATCCGGGGAGGTACACCGGCTGTCTGCATCCCGAGTATCCTTGCCACGGGCTTAAGATTGAATTTATTGACGGCATCTTCCGAGGCAATTATCATGGCGGCTGCTCCGTCATTGATGCCCGACGAGTTCCCGGCGGTGATGGTGCCGGTCTCGCTGACCACGGGCTTAAGTGAAGAGAGTTTTTCCAGGGAGGTCAGTCTCGGATGCTCGTCCGTATCCACGGTGACGCTTTCGCCCTTTGACCTGGTGATGGTCACAGGTACTATCTCCTCTGCGAAAAAGCCCTTTGCCTGAGCGGCGGCTGCCTTCTCCTGGCTTAGCAGCGCAAACCTGTCCTGTTCCTCGCGGCTTATTTTGTATTCTGATGCAATATTTTCAGCAGTCTCAATCATTGAATCAGTGCCGAACCTCTTTTTGAATTCCTTGTTGACAAACCGCCATCCGATGGTTGTGTCATACATCTCCGCCGACCTTGAAAAGGGTTCCGTTGCTTTTCCCATAACGAACGGGGCACGCGACATGCTCTCTACGCCTCCGGCTATGATCAGGTCTGCTTCACCTGCCATGATTGCCCTGGCAGCAGTGCCCACGGCATCCATCCCCGAACCGCAGAGACGGTTTACCGTAACCCCTGACACTGACTCCGGATACCCTGCCAGCAGGAGAGCCATCCTCGCTACATTCCTGTTGTCTTCTCCGGCCTGGTTCGCACAGCCTATGATGACATCATCCGTTTCAGCACGGTTTATCCCCGGGTTCCTTTCCATCAGGGTCTTCAGCGGTATAGCCGCCAGGTCATCGGCTCTCACCTGGGAGAGGGCACCCCCGTATCTCCCTACGGGCGTTCTTATCGCATCGCATAGATAGACTTCGCGCATGATGTTGTTTTTGATGATTGTTATTCCTTTTGCAGGTAATTCTTTTTTTCTCTGGGCCCTGTTGCCGGTTATTATTGTGGCCTGTCAGTCCTTTTGCACGCTTTCAATTTTCGGCTTCAGTGCCTTAAACGCCCGCAGCAACCCGTCAGACAACCTGTCGGTCTCCTTCTGCGTCAGGGCCGTTGAAAACATACATGAGAAAGTGTTGATCATCAGTATTTTTTCTGTAAAATACATATAATCAAGGAGATCATTGATGACCGCAACAGCCTCTTTTGTCTGGTAGGCCTCACGGTATGACCGTGGAGGAGCAGGGGTGAGGTGAAAGCGGAACATCGAGCCGGCACCGGTAACTGAGACAGGAACATCGGCAAGCCTGATGACTTCCTTAACCTGGCTGACTGTCCTGTCGGTAAGGGCATTCAGTTTTAATACAGCCTCCCGGTCAAACAGGTTCATTGCCACATAACCGGCTGTCATTGTCACCGGGTTGGCCGAGAAGGTGCCCGAATGGGGAAACCTCAGGTTGGGCTCACGGGGATCGAGAACCTTCATGACATCTGACCTTCCGGCGATAGCTCCGACGGGGAACCCTCCACCGATGATCTTGCCAAGGGCGGTAATATCAGGTTTTACCGTGTAGTTCTCCTGTGCCCCGCCGTAATTCACCCTGAAAGTGACAACCTCGTCGAATACCAGCAAGGCACCGTTTCTGCGGGTCCAGTCGTAAAGAGCCTCAATATATTCCTTTCTACCGGGGATGAGACCCACACGGTGTGGTACAGGGTCAATCAGCACACAGGCAATCTGGCCGGCATGCCTGTCGAGTATGGCAATGGTCCTTTCAATATCATTGAACGGGAAGATGACCACATCATCCAGTACCCCCTTCGGGGTTCCATACACCAGCGGGACACTGGCAGGATTGTCAATGTCTCCCCAGCTGGACGGGTTTGCCGTCTGGCTGACCTCCGCAAAATCATAGGTTCCGTGATATGTCCCTTCGGCCTTTGCTATCTTCGGGCGTCCGGTAAAGGCTCTCGATGCCTTTATCATTGCCATTACTGCTTCAGTGCCTGAGTTGACGAACCTTATTTTTTCAAAACCCCTGACCCTTTCACTTAGGAGCCGGGCAAAAGCAACCTCAATCTCAGAGGCAAGCGTATATGCCGTCCCTTTCTGAATCTGCCTGGTGACGGCATCAACAATTGCCGGATGTGCATGCCCGTGAATGAGTGCGGCCATGTTATTGGCAAAATCTATCCTCTGTGTGCCGTCAATATCGGTTATGTAGCATCCCGAGGCCTTATCTGCATAGTGGGGAAAGGGTTTGCGAAAAACCGTATTCCTGCTGACCCCGCCAGGTATCACCTCGCATGCCTGCCTGTAAATCTCCTCGCTCTTACTTTTTTCTGACATAACGCCTGTTTTATTGTTTAAGGAGCAGAGGGGCTCCTGTATTCTGCTGCAGAAACTCAAATGTTATTCCCGGTGCAAGTTCCTTTACCACAAGACCATCCTCCGTGACGTCAATGACCGCATAGTTTGTGTAGATCTTGTTGACCACCTTCTTCCCGGTAAGCGGATAGGTACATTGCCTGACGATTTTCGGTTCACCTGACTTGGTGCAGTGCTGGGTGATAACATAAATAGTCTTTACCCCTGCAACCAGGTCCATTGCGCCGCCAACTGCCGGGACATCGTTCGGGTCACCGGTAGACCAGTTGGCTATGTCACCTTCTTCAGAAACCTGGTATGCCCCGAGAACACATATGTCAATATGCCCGCCGCGGATCATCGCAAAGCTGTCAGCATGATGAAAATATGATGCACCGGGAATTGCTGTGACATACTTCTTACCCGCATTGACCAGCTCATAGTCTTCGGATCCCTTTTCAGTCACCTTGCCCATACCCAGCAATCCGTTTTCAGTATGATAAATGACCTCACGCCCTTCCGGGATGTAATCTGCCACCAGTTCAGGAATGCCTATCCCCAGGTTGACGTATGCTCCGTCGTGTATGTCCTGCGCTGCTTTCTGAGCCATCTCGTTGATGCTCCATCCTGAGTTTTCCTTCAGTTCCACGGATACCTCCTTTTTTCGGCAACAAGTATTGATTCATCTGCAGGTTTGCTTACCTCAACAACCCTTTTCACGAATATCCCTGGCGTAATGACACACTCAGGATCTATCTGCCCCACTTCAACTATTTTCCTGGCCTGGACAATGGTTGTTTCGGCCGCCGTGCACATTACCGGGCCGAAATTCCTGGCTGTCTTGTTATAAACCAGGTTGCCATACTTGTCGGCAGCGTGACATTTTACCAGGGCAAAGTCTGCCTTCAGCGCATGCTCCAGGACATAGGTTTTACCGTTAAATACCCTCGTCTCTTTGCCCTCAGCCAGAGGGGTATTTACCGATGCAGGTGTGTAAAAGGCAGGAATACCTGCCCCGCCGGCCCTGATCCTCTCTGCAAGGGTCCCCTGTGGAACCAGCTCAAGCTCTATCTCCCCCCTGCGGTACAGCTCCGGGAAAACCACCGAGATCGCTGTCCTCGGAAAAGAACATATTATTTTCTTCACCTGCCTGTTCTCAATCAGAGCCGCCAGTCCTACGTTGCCGCTCCCGGCGTTGTTGCTGACTATGGTCAGGTTCCGGGAGCCCAGATCTATCAGGGCGTGAATCAGTTCAACAGGACTCCCTGCTTCTCCGAAACCCCCTATATGGATCGTGGCCCCGTCAAAAATATCCGCAACAGCCTCACTGACTGTGCTGACAACTTTGTTTATCATGACCGTTATGATTTATTCATTTCCCTTACCAGCGACTCTTCAAGCCTCCTTTCAATTTCAACCAGCTCATCCTCATAGAAGTGCTTCTTTCCCTCGTATGGTTTGAGTTTTTCAATGGTGTTTTCCTCCTCGTCATACCTGGCAAAAAAGACCCTGTCCATCCAGTCCATGTTCCGGCCTTCGTTGAATTTGAGGGCAAATACCTTCTCTCCATGTATTTCCGCAGTACCCAGCAATGAAATCTTCCCTGAAGATGAAGTCATGGTGATATAGCGTGACGGCCTGTTAATTGAGGCCAGTTCCTTATAGATTTTGTTGAATATCTTTGAGATATCTGCAAGGGGAGCGGTGAAATAGTGATGCTCACCCGTCGGCCGGGCACAGTACATCGAGTGGAATCCGATGCCCAGCATACCCAGGATGTTCCCCAGGTCAATCCAGTTCTGTGCTGATTTATCAATATCCACTTTGCCCTTCTCATCCTTGAAGAGGCTTATATGATTCATTATCGGGCTCTGGCTCTTGATGGTTATCCCATAGTTTTTCAGCCTGCGGATAGCGGCAATCGTTCCGGGATTCAGCACATCACGAGGGGTGGAGAGATGTGCCACCCATACTACCTGTATTCCGCTGTCAATGACTTTTTTCCACAGCTCCAGGATCTTTTTGAACTTATTGGTCAGGAGAAGCCCCGGATGGAAGGTTATGGCCCTGGAACCAAAGCGGACCGTTTTGATGTGCATCAGGTCAGGGTCTTCCATCAGCGGGTTGACATACTCAGCCAGCCGGTCATAGGTTATGAAACCACCGTCACCCCCGGTAATCAGGATATCAGTGATCTCTTTGTGTTTTTTCAGGTAATCATGCACCTGGCTTACCTCATGCTGTACGAACATGTCTTCATCGCCACGGACCTGGGCATGGCGGAAGCAATATGTACAGAATGCAAAACAATTCTGGGTGGTCTGGTCAAAGATCAGCTTCACGGGCGGATATTTATGCTGGCATCCCTGAAGGATCTCCAGGTGACCTTCATCATTGACAAACCACGGCTTGTTCAGCTTCTGTTTGCCATCGTGCGGATTGGTTTTTTTCTGGTATTCTTCCACCACCCTTGCCCTCTCCTCATCAGTTGCGGCGGCTGTATATTTCTTTACCTCATCGGGATGGATCATTCCGGGTTGCGGGAAGATAAGGTGATACATCGTATCATTTTCATAACTGTCCCATTTGATGGAGTTAAGCGTATGTTTGGTAGCCAGGAACCTGTAAACCTCGATAAAGAACTCACGCTCCTTTAAATGCCCGATGTCGATCCCGTTTTTTTTCAGAATGCTGACTATCTCCCTGAATCCATTGAGGCCTGAGTAAAAGGTTTTATCAGTGAAGTATGCTTCATCGGTTCTGAAGAAGTTAGAATGCTGGGGATAACAGGCATGGAGTCTCTTAAGGAGTTTGATCGGAAGCAGGTTCTCATTTTCGATGATTGAGATTGACTCATCCGAGCACTGATAACGCTTATATGTGCTTTTTAAATCAAATGTTTCTGTCATCATATTGTTTGGTTTGGTTTTTTTGATTTGAGTTTTTGGTGTTTTTGCCTGGCTCTTTATGGAAATCAGCCTGTTCCGAAGCTGTCTTGCCGGGCTGACGGTAGCTGAAGGGTCTTCATGCATCATCAGGTCCGAAGGCTGGTTTGAACTTAAGGAGTTATATAAGATCTTCCACGGTATCACTTAAAGCCTGGAAGGTCAGGTCGTGATCAACATGCTTCCGCCCCGGAAGACTGGTG
This sequence comes from Bacteroidales bacterium, assembly GCA_025454815.1. GTDB lineage: Bacteria > Bacteroidota > Bacteroidia > Bacteroidales > VadinHA17 > SR-FBR-E99. The sequence continues at coordinate 35,338 of JALONR010000035.1, forward strand.
GTCTGAGATATGGTATTCTGATACTTTTTCATTCCCGGGTGTAAAAATAAAAGATTTACTTATCCAAAAAAAGGTAATTCAGACGGCCGGTGTCAATTTTTTTCTACGGCTGCCGGGCAGGCTTAATGTTAATATCAATCGGACCTGGATACAGGAAAGGGGCAGCCTCACGGTACGAACCTGTACCGGCAGGCATCGGCATAATTCCTTCAGGGTGACATCCTGAGGAGCCCTAAACACAGTACGGAACGTTCAAAACCGGGAAATATGATAGTAGGCCTGCTCAAAGAATTTTAACATTAAAATCCTACTGGCTTTCGCCACGGATTATTTTCCTGAACTCTGTAATCAGCTCTGCCAGCGGATAACCTTTTTCCTGAAAAGCATCCTCAATGGTTGACTGTCTATAGATCTCCTTAAACGTTTCAATGCCCGTCTTCTCAATTACGAATCTGGTAAAAACACCCGATACTGGGTACATCAGGGGTATGGAATAAAACCGGTAATCCGGGCCAACAATGATCTCTTCTGTAAGCAGATCGATGTTCGCCCTGGCGGAATCGAGGTCAGCGGAATAGCTGCTGCTATCAGTCAGATAACCAGTATATACGGCAAAACCTTCACAAAAGAAACTGTTCGACTGAACTCCGATCTTGCGCCCTATGATGGTATGTGCCAGTTCAAAGTTGAAATGCCTGGTTGCAACCGGTATAAAGTATGACTTGCGCATCTGGTCGATATTGTTTACCCGGGGCTCGTTTGTAATGTTGGAGCAGTAACCGCTCAGGTAGAGGTCCATACCTCTGAATATGTAAAGCGTGAAATACCCTGCCGCCAGGTTGGCGTACTGATGTGGGATTAGTTTTGAGTTGCGGCAGGTATACAACCTGCTAGCTTCATCGTTAAGGTAAAAGAAGGAATCAGTGGGTCGGGTAAACTGTTCGCCGTTGAACATAAATCCCCCTTTGACCTGTTTAACCGGAATGTTCTGCATGCCTGCATGCTGAAAATCACAAAAGGGGCCGTAATACTGGATATTGCCCATTTCATCATTTATCGTTATCTCAGTTTCTTTTTTGTATATATAAACCGGTTTTTTCTGATATTGATCCCAGAAAACATAGTTTTCGATATCCGTCTTTTCCTGGTCAGTGATATCATAATCATGAGGTACAACAACCAAAAGTGTATCCACATTGTGGAATGCAAGGGTGCCTGTATAGTTCTCGTCTCCTGTGATATAAGTATCTGTCTGTGCCTTCATATGGCAGCAGCAGAATATTGAAATCCACAGTATCCAAAGTATTGTCAGTTTTCTCATGGCTACTTTTTTGAATATCAGCTGCACAATTCATCCCATGGCCTCAATGCTGTCATCTGCACCGGTAACAGGATTACCAGGCAACAAAACTACAGTGCTTCCCTACGGAAGGAAAAAGTAAAGTGACAGAGGTGTAAAAAAGGAGCGTGAAAGCATAGATTTCCGGGTGTAACGTGAGGCTGCCGGGAATTAGGCCTGGGTACGGGCATCAATTCCCGGTTTGTCATAGGGCATGATACCATTTTGCCGGTCTTTTGTTTGAATGGAATTAAACCCTCGTTGTCGCGGAAGTGTTTCCGGATGACGCAAGGGTTATTGATGATTCAGTAATAGGACTATCAGTAAAACCAGGCATGAAAAAACTCACCTTCTTTTTCCTTTTCACCTTCTTACCCTCTGCCGGCTTGCTTGCAGTAAACCCTTCCGATCATTTCGCCATCATGACCTTTGTCTCCTCCGGGGAGCAGGAGAGGTCAGTAAAAGCCATGATCAAGAGCATACGGGATAATGCCGCCGAATACCGCAACTGCACGGTTTATGTTGTCCTGGCTCAGCCGGATGAAATAACCGGCAACTCCCTGAACGGCGAAAACGTGGTATTGCTCAGGCCTGAAGTGAACCCGGTCTTCCTTGATTACCCCCTGGCAATAAAGGCTTTTGCAGCCTCATATGTAGAACAGGAGGTGAAAACAAAGGTCCGGACTCTTGTCTGGCTTGATCCGGGAGTGATCATACTGAACTCACCTGAGGCTCTTGATCTGGAAGGCAGATATGATGTCTCCACAAGACCGGTATCCCTGGTCAATAATATCGGACTGCCTCCCGGTGCTGAACCAAATGATTTCTGGCTCCCGATTTATAAAGCGAACAAACTGGACCATAGAACTGTCCGGACCATCGAAACAGTTGTGGATGCCATACAAATACAGCCTTATTACAACTGCGAGATATACTCGGTAAATCCGGTGAAGGGTATTTGCAGGGAATGGGCTCAACAGCTTGAAGGACTACTGCGCGACGAAAGCTATCAGAAAAACAGCTGTACCACGCCGCAACGAAGACTTTTCCTCCACCAGGCTGTATTAAGCGGTATTATAGCCTCGCGGGTCAAACCAGGCAGGATTAAGGCACTGCCGTTAACCTCATCCTACCCGTTCAACCAGCATGACAGGCTTGCCGGGGTGAAGAAGGTGTCATCACTTAACGAATTGTCTGCTGTTATCTTCGATTATGCATGGAGCAGCAATCCGGGGTGGATGGATAAAATAAGAGTTGACGAACCATTAAGGGGCTGGCTGTTCAATACATACCTTGAATACCTGCAATTAAATGAAAATCTCTACAGGATAGAGGGCTCGTGCAACTCCTACCTGGTCACCACCAGCAGGGGCAGTGTGCTGATTGATCCGGCAGGTGCCTCTGTTGCTCCGGATTTCTTTCAAAAAGTCATTGAAAAGTATCCTTTGAAGGCAATTCTTTTGACCCATGCCCACCAGGACCATTCCGATGACATTGCTCGATGGCGCGATGGAAAGGATATACCTGTGATTGCACAACGGGAGTACCCTTCATTATTTGAATACCAGGATGAACTGGCTCCGTTTTTTTCCAGGAGAAATGCCATCTGGTCCCGGAAACCGGTTCCAGCAGAGGTGGTAATTAAGCCTGACTCACGGCATGAACCCACCGTTCTATTTACTGATAATTATACATATGAGCTGGGAGGGATTCATTTCAACATGATCCACACACCGGGAGAGACTCCTGAACATACTACCATATGGATTCCTGAACTTTCAGTTGTCCTGACCGGCGACAATTACTATGAATATTTCATAAATAACTCTACCTTCCGGGGTACCATGATAAGGCCGTTTAAAGGATATATTCATGCTCTCGACACTGCTCTTTCGTTTAAGCCGGATCTGTTTCTGCCGGGACATGGTTCACCTGTGGAAGGCAGCGAAGAAATTATCAGAACGGTCGGAAGGTTTCGTGACGGTCTGAAGTACATCCTGGCTGAAACAATCAAGGGTATCAATGAGGGCCGCGATCTCTGGTCGCTGATGCAGTCTGTCAGGGTTCCGCCGGAGTATGGGTTTGCAGAATATTACGGTAAGGTTGAATGGTCTGTAAGAGGTATCTGGCAGGAGTATGTGGGCTGGTTTGATGAGAACCCTGCTTCAATGTATCCTGTTCCTGCCCAGGCTCTCTATTCCGATATAGCTGACCTGGCCGGGACTGAAAAACTTCTGAGGAAAGCTTCGGAATACCTGGGAATGAAGGAATACGTGAAAGTGCTACACATTACAGACCTGATTCTAACAGGTGAACCGGCAAATAAACCTGCCCGGGAAGCAAGACTTAAAGCCCTGGAATCACTGCGGGCACAAACAAATAACTATATCGAGCAGATATGGCTCGATAATGCGATAAAAGCCTGCAGATGAAGGCCGGCTTAAAGACAGTCCCATGTTCATTGCACCAGGCATGCCTAAAAAAGTAATAAAATGAAAACCGGATTCCTTGTCCTGTGTAGCATCCTGCTCTGTTTCTCCTGTAAAAGAGATGTTGATAAGGAGGAGCTTGAGGCAGAACTTCTGACACTTCATCAGAATCTGATCAGGGCTCATCTCACCAATGATCCCGGGTTGTCTGTACAAAACCTTTCGGAAAACTTTGCTTCAGTCAAAAACGGAAATATTACATTTCCCGACCGGGAGGAGATTCTCTCCGGCATTACTGACTATGTCAGCAATACAACATTCTCAGAGTATCGCGACCTTCAGGAACCGGTTGTAGGTCTCTCTGAAGACGGGACAGTTGGCTGGATTATTGCCAGGGTTTCTGTCAGCGGGATCAGGAAGCTGAATGACGGTACCACACGTGAAGTATCCTTTATCTGTTCATGGATGACATTATACAGGAGGATTCAGGGCTCATGGGTCACTGAAGCAGAGGTATCCACCTTTGGTTCCGATTAAACTTATGGTCTGGAATGCATTGCACGGGATTTAAATCCGATCATCAGTATGGAGAGAAAGGTGGTGCATCATGAGATACATTGAAAAACAACTGAATTGTATTAGCACAAAATCAACAGCCATGAAAACAGCTTGCTTATTTCTTACCGGGCTCCTCATCCTGGTCTCCTGTAACAGGGGCAACCGGGAAATGCAGAAGTTTGACCCTGTTGCTGAAAGGGCAATGGTGGAACAGACAATCCGCAATAACCTGGGCTGGGCACCCACAAAGGACTTTGAGCTGCTGGAGTCAACGATCTGGCTCGACTCCACGTACCTGGTTGTAAATCCAACAGACATCTTCGGATAAACTTCTCAAAAACAGGAGATGTTGCATGGTTCTATTGTCATCTCAACGACTGGAACACATGGAAGGGGCAGCCGGCAAACTGGGAGAATGCAAGATGGACAGGTGTTCTTGAAAAGATTGAAGGAGCCTGGAGGATCAGGCAAATGCACTTCTCATATGCCCGCTAGCACAGCTCTCGGGCATACATGCCCGGCGTTCCGGCCCCGGAATCCTTATTTCAACACAACATCCAGGTACACCGAATGCCTGCCTTAGGTGTCAAAGAATGGCTTGTACACCACTCCGTCAATGGTGAACAAAACTCATGCATTGATTTGAATATGATTTCTAATGCAAATGTCTTTATTATAGTAGGGTTAAATCTACCATAACTGGTCATACCGACCCATATTATTCTTTATGTATAACTGCCTCTTAAGACTGTAGTTTATTTTTTTTTACTTTTTTGAACCCTGGCCTGAACAAATGAAAATAAACTTGACTTCTGAATATTAATCATTTAAATTTGTGCATGTGAATGTCTGTACGGGTTTAGACTTTAGCGCCTTCTATCTTGATTATTCAGGATGTGAAGGGTGATTAAGTTTTGGATTTATAGCTGCTGTCTGTTCTTCGGGAAAAATGGACAAACCTGTTACGGCAAGAGAGAGGGAGATTCTTGAGCTGATCTCACAGGGCTTCTCCACCAAGGAGATTGCTTTAAGACTGTTTATTTCAGAAGAGACAGTGAAATCTCACCGTCACCACCTGTTCAACAAATTCTCAGCACGGAATTCCCCGCATCTTATACAGAAGGCCCTGAATGAAGGGATCATAAATGAGGGTAATACCTCCTCCTCCGACGAGAATCACCCAAAAGGGTGATTGACTTTACCTGCTGGCAGGCAGAACTTTATCTTCTGAAACCGGGCTCACAATAAATACACGAGTCATCCACAATTAAAGATATGGTATTATGGAGGCTAAAGAGAATGCAGCATCCTTAATCGAGCTTGGCAATGCCAGGTTTGATAAGTACAAGCAGACACGCGAACTTCAGTTCAAGGTAAATATCGCGCTGTGGACCCTGATTGTGCTTGTCGGGTCCCGAAGTGAACTAACCTTCGGCCTTTCATCCATGACCGATTATCTCTTCTTTGGACTGATAGTACTGGTAGTCGTCCTGGGCCACTATTTTTTCTGGCTTAAACCACTGTCAGAATCGATGGCCCGTGACAATGCAAGAGCACTTGATCTTCATAAACAGGCAGAAAACATTATCAACAATACATCCGATAAGCCTGAACGCAGTCTGGAGGAAATCAAAAATTGTTATCGCACCATGAATCTCTTTCTCTCGGGGATCACTCTGATTCTTCTGGTCCTGCTTGGAATTTTCCTCGCTCTCTGAACTGATTGGTAACCGAAATACACCAACATTATTACCTGGCAATCGCTGTTGCCGGAAAACAAAAAAACTTATTATGGCAACCGTAAAATACCTGAAAACAGAGACATCCCGGTTGTACTCAGATACCGGAAGCAATAAGGTAAAGATTGACCTCCTGTGGGGCGACAGGGTTGAAATTCAACCCGAAAATCCCGTTAACGGCAGGGTCAGTGCCAGAGCGAGGGGTCAGGAGGGCTATGTGAAGCTTTCTGATCTTGGAGATGACAGACTCCTTGAAGTATATTTCATTGATGTAGGCCAGGGAGACTCCGTTCTGGTTGTTACTCCTGATGGCAGACATATACTGGTTGATGGCGGGTATAAACGTAAGGCACAAAATCACGGGAAAAGTGCGGCTGATTTCGTCGACTGGAAATTTTTCAAGGATTACGGAAGGAATCGGATCAAACTTGATTGTATGGTCTCATCTCACTGTGATACTGATCATTACGGCGGACTATGGGACCTGGTTAACCCCGGGGGGAAGGGCGAACTCGATTGCAGGGAAGGGGTTGAGATTTTGCATTATTATCATCCCGGCGTGGCATGGTGGAAGAAAGCGGGAGGGAAAAAATTTGCAGGAGCAACAAGCAAAGGCTATATCACTGACCTGATGGAGGATTCCAAATCGGTCAAAGAAGGTTTGAAGGCAGGTGCAGCCCCGGAACTGGCAGGTGAGTGGGCTGACTTCCTGCAATGTCTTGTAGATCTGAGTGTCCCTATTTCGAGGCTATCATTTGTTCCAGAGGAAGGTATCGGTTTTCTTCCGGGTTTCGATGACCCTGACGGTGTTGCCGTCAGGGTCATCGGGCCTGTTGAGACGATGGTGAACGGGAAGCCTGCACTAAAGGATTTCGGAAACGATTCACAGAATACCAACGGAAATTCGCTGGTCTTCAGAATAGATTACGGCAGAGCACGTATACTGGTCGCAGGCGATCTGAACAAAGCCAGCCAGCAATATCTTCTCCAGGAGTATAAAGGCAAAAGGCTGGAATTTGCCGCCGACGTGTTCAAATCATGCCATCATGGCAGCGACGACTGCTCAATGGAATTCCTTGAGACAGTCCATGCCTCTGCCAGTGTCATTTCATCAGGTGATAATGAGACTCATTCACATCCCCGGCCTAATATTGTAGCAGCATGTGGCGCCACCGGCTTCAGGAAGATCCAAAACGATGAGATGATTACTCCGCTGGTTTTCTGTACTGAAGTATCAAGGAGTGTCCGGATGGCAGACCCGTATGAGGTTGATTATAAAGGATACCCGTTGAACGGGGAGAGTATTGACATCAAACTCCTTGATGAAACCAGGACAGACATCTGGTTTGAAAGGATAACATCTCCGGGACTAAAACCCTCAAAAAAGAAGAAGCCAATGAATCAGGTACACATAGTTGACGGCCTGGTCTACGGTCTTGTAAATGTACGCACAGACGGCAACACCATCCTCTGCGCTACCCTGAATGAAGGTAAAAGCAAATGGGAGATAAAAAAGTTCCAGTCAAGGTTCTGAGATATGCTCTGACTGAAACCGGTTTTTCTAAGTACTGGTAACACTTAAAAAACTAACACATGAAAAATCGAGGAATTGTTATCAATTCATTATGGTCAGTTATTGTGCCATTATTTATTATCAGTTTATTCGGTTGTACTGTGTTTCTTAAAATGAACCCGGTAGCCGATGCTGACAAGAGTCCATTTCCTCCACTGAACACAGACATGACTTGTTGGATGGCCACTGCTTCCAATATGCTGGCAGGGGCTGGTTATGGAGCCGGCACCACGGTTCAGCAACGTTCTGATGATATCTATGCTGATATGATAACACAGTATGGGACACTAGACAGGGGGTGGCCGCAAACAGCCCTGCAGTGGTGGCTTGGTTCGACCAATAATACTATGTCAGGAAATCCTTACAGGTTGGTTACGTATCATGGAAATACATCAATGTATCCATGGAACAGGTCTGATGTACCCCAGTTCATGGCCAATGAGCTTCGCAAATGTCATTTTTTGGGATTGGTTTTCAGCTGGCCCACAAACGAAATTAATCCTGACGGCACCCCAAAAATCGGAAGAGGAGGTCATGCTACAACACCCTGGGGGGATCACTTAACCGGGGAACCTGTTACAGTTAACCCCTTCAGCATAATAATGAGTGATTCGGACCGTGAAGACGGAGGCGACCGGCAGACTTATTTCTATGACTCATATCAAAATCCTAATCCGGGTGGAGCAAATGAAGGTAGTGGTTGTTATTTTAGCTACAGCACCACACACCCGTATGTCAGGGGAGTGGTCACTCTTGAACCTGTCGATGACATAACAGACAACTGGCAGACTCAGATTGTGGTTGGGTCATATAAGATACACCAGGGTAGAAGGGTGACTGCAACAGATTTACATTATACTGTAGGAACCGATGTCCAGATCCTGTCCTACAGGACCACAATTGACTGGGATCCGTTTCTGACTCCTTCAATAACTGAGAGTCAGCCGGTAAGAAACAGCCTTAAAGTCGATTGGGACCTTAAATCAAAGCCAGTCAAATGGTGCAGTTACGTAACAATAACCACGGAGCTTGTTGAGCCCAATTATAATGGTATCTATTACAAGGACGTGCATTTTACCTACCCGGAAGGGCCCTGGATTTATGTACCTGATATTGAATGGAGGCTTGAAACTCCAGTTATCAGAGAAGCTGATAAAATACGAAATGTCGTTGGAGGATATGTCATTGGAAGCTTTGAAGTGATAAATTCAATGAATGACTCCACGATAAATAATGTATATGAATACAGGTTCATCCATCAGTATTCATATAACCAGGATCCGGAGAAACATGTTTTTAAAATTTTGCCTGCAAGAGGCCTGGTAATCCGGAACCTGAAGCTCGGTCATACGTATGGGAAACCTTCACCAACAGATTTATGGAAATTTGAGACCTGGATGACAAGAGAAAACAGACAAATTGAAATCACAGACAGGGCCCTGGAGTACACAATTGACTGGACAGGAAAGTTGCCTTATCCTGAAGGGATCGATGTGACCGATGCTATTAAGGATATAAGTGAAAAGATTCCTCCAAAGCCTCCACTTCGGACCTACAGATACAAATTAAAACGTTAACCGTTTAATTTATTCTGAAGATCAATTTACCTGGTCTGTCCTTCTGACTGAACCTGTCATGTGCAGCACAGCGTGCCGGGCGAAGGTCATTGACTTGCCAACGGCCACGCCTACAACCAGCTCGGGATAAAAGTTGTTGGCGAAAAAGCCGCCGGCAACATCCCCTGCTGCATAAAGTCCTTCAATGGCATTCCCGTTTCTGTCAACCACCTGGATGTTTTCATTGATTCTTAATCCATCCATGGTCGTCAGAAGCCATCCGCCGTAGGTGACACCATAATATGGCGGCCTGTCCAGTGCAAGCATGTCCTTTGCCGGCTTGCCGAAATCCCTGTCTTCACCAGCCCGGGCCATCTGATTGTAGCGCTCAACGGTTGCCCTGAACTCTTCCGCAGGTAACCTGAGCTTCCTGGCAAGCCCTTCAATAGTACGGGCCTTTTTGATATAACCCTTCATCCTCATCATCATCAGCATGCCTGAATTCATAAACCGGCCCATACCTTCATAGGTCCTTGGCCTGCTTTTGCTCGGCACCATCCTCGAGCAGCCTATGGTGCTGAAACTCTTTACATGCTCCCAGTAATTAGAGTCCCAGATCATGCAGGCCACTCCGTTTTTCTCATTCTGTAAGGGATTAATGATGACATCATAAGGAACCGATTCATTGCAGTACCGTTTCCCGTCCATGTTCACCTTCATGAACGGCTGACTGCCGAAGAAGAATGAATCAAAGGAGCCTCCCGGCCTGATCGGAAGATCAGATCTGCCTCCGGGCTTCGCGATGCCACGGTCAAACACCATTGCCGAGGGATAATCATCTTTTGCTGCACCCGCCCATAACCCGGCCCTGATGCCGTCACCAAAGTTGCCGGGCTGAACGAACCTGAGGCATGATATGGCTGTTGCTTCGGGATTGACCTTCGCAACCATCTCCTCCCTGGCTGCATAACCACCGGTGCACAGCAACACTCCTGTGGCGGCATTGATACGGATATAAGTACCATCCTTTTTCCGTGCAATCACCCCGGCTACTCTGTCCCCCTCTTTCACAAGCTTTACCATGGCAGTGTTGAACATGATCCTTGCCCCAAGACTCCTGGTCTTCTTTTCGAAAAACCTCTCCAGAACATATATGCCGGCATGAATAATTGCAAACGGTCCTCCCTTTAGTGGCGGCACAAGCAGTTTCGAATGAGTGGGATAAGCCCTGAATCCCCCGTGATACCCGTCAGCTGTGTCATACTCGGCTACATGCCTGATGCCGTACTCTGCCAGCTCCTCAGCCAGGAAGTCAAAGGCTGCCCCGCTCTCCTCCGCCCAGAGCCGGATAAGCTTTTCATCAACCTTGTTTGAACCGGCGTACTTTGACGGCCTGTATCCAGGACCATAGACATGATTGTTCTCAGTGCATTTGATACCATAGTTCACGAGCTCCTGTATTATCTCCTCACGGTCAATCAGGGCTTTCTCTCCTGCAGCCTTCTGGGCTTTCGTATCAACAGCCCCCATGTAAGGCTTGATAAACCCGATCCTCCTGTTCTTCTCAATTACAAGTGTCTTTGCCCCCAGTTTTGCAGCAGAAATTGCTGCCATCAGGCCCGCATTGCCCGCTCCGCATATGAGCACCTCAGTCTCAATTGTCTCCCTGATGGCCGACCGCGGAATATCAGGTTCCGGTTCTGACCAGATAGCTCCGGTCTCAATTGTTGTTGTCATCTCTTTCATCTTATTTTTATTTTCTGATTCTCCCTGGTTACAGGACTAACCTTGTTAAGCCTTACCATGATAATGCTCTCCCGGCTTTGATCGCACATTCATTCCCGGACACAGATAGACAAAAGTCATATATGTGACAGATGTATCATAAAGGACAAATGTAAATTAAAATTTCATTATTGTCAATAATTCCGGCAATACTGAATATCTTTATGCTGAAGAATATAAAAACCGTCACTTCTGCTGATGAAACAGGATAAACGATCGAAGCGGACAAGGGCATGGCTCCTTGAGACATTGCTTGATCTGCTTGAGAATAAAGATTATTCAGAGATTACGATTACCGAACTCACCGAAAAGGCCGACATTGCGAGGCAGACCTTCTACCGGAACTATGACAGCATGGATGATATCCTTTTGTCGAGGCTTAACGGTATAATTGATGAGTACCTCGAAAAGGTTTTCAGTAATCTTGAGACCAAGAAAGACCCGGACTGGGATTTTGAGGTCAGGCAGCTGATATCGCTGTGGCAGAGGAATGAAGTTATTTTCCGGGCTCTGAAGAAGGCCGGCCTCGACTACCAGATCATGGAGAAGCTGTCTCATCTTTTCACCCGGTTCCATATGAAGGCTCAGAATCTAAGGGAACTTGACGACAAGCAGCAGTTCCTGGTTTATTATCTCGCAGGAGGGGTGTTCATGGTTTTGAACAAGTGGTTTGAGGATGACATGAAGTTCCCGGTTGAGCAGTTGACAGACCTCTTTATGAAGGCTGCGAATAATGTGGATCAGATTGCCCGGGAATACGTCAGGGGATAATCCCGCATTCATGCTGTTCTGTACCGCCTTTCCCGGCCTTGACGCCTTTTAACCGGTAAAAATGGCCATTCACCGACTTTTTTTTGTGTCCGGTGCGATGTGAGACTACTTTCGTCGGGTAAAAAAAGCTCCGGAGTGATCACTGCATATCATTCAGGCAATCCCGTCAGATGAAAGTGAATCGTTAAATATTAATAGAACAATTAGTTATGAAAAAGAATTCCAACTACCAGCGCAATGCAGTTTTTTCTTCTACGCTTCCCGTCCTGATAATCCTGCTTGTGATTATCCTGGCGTTTGCAGGTAAAATTAATGCAGGAGATAATCCAGGCGATGCTCAATCAGATTCTTTGCATGAATTACAGGCATCTTCAGAAGAAACGGGGGGTTCTCCTCAGGAATCTGAAGAGGGTCAATATGAAAGATATTACCGCACTCTGCTCAGCGATCCCGTTGACGGGAAAGAGAAGCTCGTGGAACTGAGGTATAAGAAGGACGGCACGCTGACTGAGGTCCTTATTGACGACAAGACACTGAGCCGGGCCGAGCGCAGGAAGAATGAGAAAATCATAAGCAGGGCTATGGCTGAGGAAAGGAATGTAGGGAGGGAGGTTGATGAACTGATTGATGATATCGGGCATGCAATGGAGGAGACAATGGGGGTGATTTCTGACCTGTTTGTCCCGGGTGATGACGATAACAATGATCCGGAAGTCAGTGATGCTGATTCTTCAAGGAATGACTCCCGGCCTGTGAGCCGGAAGAAAGACAGGAAAGCCAGGCTCACAACCCTCGAAGAACTCGAATCAGGCGAGGGGAAATAGAACTGCTTATGGACCATGTTGTTTATACAGACTTCAGGGCCGGCGAGCTCTCACTGCTCCTGAGCGGAAAGAAAAAAATGATTGTAAGGGGGGCAGCCGGCCGGAAATTGCCTTATGGCAGAGTCAATAAAGGTGACAGGCTCTACTTCATCAACAACAATGCAGAATCATATGTCAGGGCAGAAGGTATAGTAAGGAATGTGATCAACTCGGAGAAAATGACGGAATCACAATCCCGGGATTTTCTCAGAAGCTTCCAGGGAATGCTGTTACTCACAGAGGCACAGCTTGCACGATGGGGAGGGAAAAGATATATCGTTCTGATTGAGGTGTCTGATGTAAGGGAAACTGTCCCGTTCGGAATCGATAAAAGCGGTTATGGCAACATGGACGACTGGCTGCCTGTGGGGAATATTGAATCCGTTAAGTCCGGTAATGCCGCTCATTGAGAGGCATTTGCAAATCCGTAAGGCCCGGCCACGAGCCTTATTGCCTCAATACCTTCAGGCCCTCATCAAAAAGGCAAAGATCAACATGAAAATATCATTTAAACTAAGTCTCTATCTGATATTCACTTTCGGAATTAGCTGGTCACTTGTGATGGGCTATTCCCTGGCAGGAGGAAATTTATCCCCCATGTCAACGGGGTTCATGATAATGGCCCTTGGGTTTATGCTCACCCCGATGGTAAGTGTCATTCTGGTTGAGAAACTCTTTCTCAAAAGCCGTCTTGGAAGTGTATACCCTCTTAACTTCAGGTGGAACCGCTGGTGGTTGATTGCCTGGTTGTCACCGCTGGCAATTGCGCTCGCCACATTCGGAGCCGGCCTGCTTGTTCCCGGTGTGGAATTCTCACCCGGGATGGAAGGGATGTTTGACAGGTTCAGTAATATCCTGACACCGGAACAGCTTGAGCAGATGAGAAATACACCATTGCCAGTTCATCCGTTCTTCCTCACAATAGTACAGGGGCTCATTGCCGGAATCACCATCAATGCACCGGCCGGTTTTGGCGAGGAGCTGGGCTGGCGGGGCCTGATGCTGAAGGAACTTTCATATCTGGGATTCTGGAAGGCTTCATGGATCACCGGGCTTGTGTGGGGAATCTGGCATGCTCCTGTAATCATGATGGGCCATAACTATCCCGATCATCCGATGGCCGGGGTGGCTATGATGATCATCTTCTGCGTCCTCATCTCCCCGTTCTTTACCCTTGTGGCGCTGAGAAGCGGATCAACCATTGCAGCGGCTGTTCTTCACGGTAGTTTCAACGCCCTGTCAGGCATTGCTGTTTTATTGCTGAAGGGCGGCAATGACCTTCTCACCGGAGTCACCGGAGCAGCAGGCCTGGCAGTTCTGGTTGTACTGAACCTGATTATCCTGAAATTGCCCGCTACCGTCAGAGACTGACCGTTCAAATGTTTTCAGACGATCGTGATTTTAACTGAAGGTGGCCTAAACATATTAATCATGAAAGCAAAACTTGCACTCTGGTTATTGTTCCCTCTCATTTTGCTTCAATCATGTTTCCCGGGCACCTGCCCCGGTACCAGGACCAGCCGCGGCACCGGCAACGGTCCCGTCACCGGCATCGGCACCAACCCCAGGCGCGGCAACGGCGAATTGCTCCTTACAGAAGCAAATCCGGCCGGAGGATTCAATTATTCCTATTTCCTGTTTATCCCTGACGGAACCCCATACGGTCAAGAGCTGACACTTATTGTGGAACCGTGCAATTCGGGATTTGCCGATGATGATTATGACAGACACCTGGAAAAGGGCCGAAGGACGGCTTCAATCGACTTTTATATCGGCAACTATGTAGCCCGGAAGCTTAACTGTCCTCTCATTGTTCCTGTATTTCCGCGCCCTGAAAGCGAATGGGAAATTTATACGCACCTCTTTGACCGGGATGTGGCAACTCAGAAGAATAACAGCCTCGAGCGCATTGACCTTCAGCTTCTGGCAATGATTGAAGATGCGCAGAACAGGCTCCGGGAAAAAGGATACATGATCAGGGAGCAGATTCTTATGACCGGTTTCTCAGCTTCCGGATCATTCGTTAACCGGTTCACCGCCATACATCCAGGGAAAATCTTGGCTGCAGCTGCCGGAGGTACAAGCGGATTACTTATTTGTCCGGTTGACTCCCTGGAAGGATCCCCCCTTGGTTTTCCGCTGGGCACATTCGATTTTCAGAAGCTTTTCGGCCGGCAGTTTGATGCTGTGTCATTTTCCCGCACGCCACAATATTACTATATTGGTGAGCATGACACCAACGATGCTGTTCCTTATAAAGACGGGTATGATCAACTTGAGAGCCACCTTGTTTCTGAGTTGCTTGGAAAGGAAATCCACCCCGCCAGGTGGAATAAATGCATTAATATTTATCTTGAAAACAACATAATGGCAAAGTTTAAAACCTATGAGAGGACAGGCCACGAAGTTACAGATGACATCAGGGAGGATGTATTGAGATTCTTCCGGGAACAATTGAATCTGGTATGATAATCAGGATATGAAGCCAGGGAACATACACAACTGAAATACAGATAATAATGAAGATAAGCGGCTGGCATAGAAGCATTGACCCCTGGCAGATCAGGGACGAGCAACTTAAGGGAGCCAGGATGTCGGTATATTTCCGGTGGGCTTTTATTTTCCTGGTAACCACCCTCTTGCTGATACAGCTCACTCTGGGTTACCGGAATGAATCACTTCACGCCTTCATACTGATCATTGTATACTTCCTTTCAAACACGGTACTATGGTATGCCGCTGTCAAACGGTATAATCCCCTCTGGCTGGGATACCTGAGCGCAGTGCTTGACGTCGGCGTAATCTGTACCCATCTCCTGATACTCAGCCTGAACCATGATCAGCTTGCAGTCACTTCCGCTGCAACTCTCTTCCTTATGCCGGTACTTTTTCTCCTCTACACATTCAGGCTTGACCGGGTTCTGATGCTGTTCCTGATAGTGATTGCCATTGCAGGCTTAAGCCTGGTATACTTCATAAACTATTTCCAGGACCCGGAGTTTTACAGACAAAGCATCTCCATCTCTCCCACGGCACATTTCTTCAGGGCTGCATATATCCTTTTCATAGGAGTACTCTGTATTTACCTTCAGCATTTTATGTTCCATTTCATTGACAAGCAGCTCAGGATTGCATGTGAAAAGGCTGATGCCGATCTGCAGATAAGAATGGAAGAGGAAAAAAACAATCTCGCACGGCAATTGATATTACAGGAGAAGGCCCTGAACAAAAAACTTGAGAATGAAATAAGGGAGAGAACACGTGAACTGACAGAGGCTAACACTAGGCTGCTGGAACTGCAGAAAACAAACCTCCAGTCTCAGTTTGAGGTCCTGAAACAACAGGTCAATCCACACTTTCTCTTTAACAGCCTCAACGTTCTCGCTTCTCTTATCAAGGTTGATCCTGACCTTGCAGAGTCCTTCACTGAAAAACTCTCCAAGGTTTACAGGTACGTCCTGGAGAACAAGGAAAAAGATATGGTTTCACTGGTTACGGAAATGGACTTTATAAACTCCTATATCTTCCTCCTCAACATAAGGTTCAAGGGAAAAATATTCGTAAAAATCAACCTGGATGATATCAGACCGGAGATGATGATCCTGCCAATGGCTCTGCAGATACTTATTGAAAATGCGATTAAACACAATACATTCTCCAGAACAGAACCTTTGAACATTGACATATCCGTTGACAGGGATAGTTTCCTGGTTGTAAAAAATAATCTCAGGCTCCGGGAGAGCTATGTACAGTCAACCGGTATAGGCCTGGCCAATATTATGAACCGGTACAGGCTGATCACTGACAAAGAACCTGTATTTGAAAAAACAGATAAAAGTTTTGTTGCACGTATACCTCTGATCATGGAGATATGACCGGAAGACAACCGGACAATTCCCGGGGAGGTTTTAAAATAGGATGACATGAAAGTAGTAATTATTGAAGACGAATCATTTGCAGCACACAGATTAAAGAAACAGATACTTGATTATGACGGCAGCATAGAAATCATTGCCGAGCTGGAATCGGTTCATGAGTCGGTAAAATGGTTCAGGAACAACAGAGAGCCGGATCTTATTTTTCTCGATATTCACCTTGAAGATGACCTCTGTTTTGCAATATTTGAAAAGGTCACCATTACCTGTCCCATCATATTTACGACGGCATTTGATGAATATGCCATCAAGGCTTTCAAGCTGAAAAGCATCGACTACCTTCTCAAACCAATAGTGCGCGAGGAGCTGATCTCCGCCCTGAAGAAATACCAGGAGATGATCGGCCAAAACAGGTCTGTTGCCGATCTGGACTCACTGTACCGGTTAATGGCTGACAGGGCTCCGGAGTACCGCGAGAGGTTCTCGGTAAGCTTCGGCTCAAGAATTAAAACCATCCCGGTTGACCAGGTGGCATTTTTTGTCAGCGAGGAAGGATTTACATTTGCCCACCTGAAGACAAAAGGTTCTTACCCGGTAGACGTGAGCCTTGACAACCTGGTAACCGAACTGGATCCGAAGAAATTCTTCAGGATAAACAGGAAGATCATATTAGGTATTGACAGCATTTCCGAAATACACGTTTACCCTAAAAGCCGCCTTAAACTTGACCTTAATCCCAGGTATAACGGTGAGGTGTTTGTCAGCCTTGACAAGGTTACGGCATTCAAACGGTGGCTTGACCGGTAGAATAACCGTGGAAATCCTTACCCGTGTTCCGTTCACGGGGCGAAATCTGTCATTCATCCACAAAAACTTGCCTTGCCTGCTGGCTCAGTTTAGCTTTGGACTATAATTGATTAATTTCTTATATCTGAAACAGTACTTATGAGACTTCTGTTCATGACGGTATTTGCAGGCTTACTGCTTACCTTTAAATCAATTCCCGTTCAGGCTCAGCAGCTGACTCAAACCCTGAGGGGCAGGGTTATCGATGCGTACACTGAACAGCCCCTTCAGGGTGTGACCATCACCATTCCCGGGACTGACCCTCCGAAGGGCACTGCCACTGACGCAGAGGGTTACTTCAGGTTCAGCAACCTTCCGCTGGGAAGGACAGACCTGGAGGCCAGTCTGATAGGCTACAGGACAGAGGTTAAGAACAATCTTCTTCTTATATCCGGAAGGGAGCTTGTCGTTGACTTCAGGCTTGAGGAGCAGGTGATAACCATGGAGGATGTCGTGATACGTCCTGACCCGCGCAAGGATCAGCCTTCCAATGATATGGCATCAGTAAGTGCACGTTCCTTTACAATTGATGAAACGGAGAGATATGCCGGCAGCCTGGGTGATCCGTCCCGCATGGCAACAAACTTTGCCGGTGTTTCATCAGTCTCAGATCAGCGTAATGATATCGTGATCCGAGGGAACTCACCCCTGGGTCTCCTCTGGTGTCTTGAAGGAGTGGAAATACCCAATCCCAACCATTTTGGCTCACTCGGGTCTACCGGCGGGCCGATAAGCATGCTGAACAACAACCAGCTTGCAAACTCTGATTTTTACACATCGGCATTCCCGGCAGAATATGGTAATGCACTGTCTGGTGCCTTTGACCTGCGGATGAGAAATGGCAACAGCCAGCAACATGAATTCATGGGCCAGGTCGGATTCAACGGGCTGGAGCTTGGCGCAGAAGGACCCCTTTCTGTCAGTGACCATGCTTCATACCTGGTCAATTTCCGGTACAGCGCCCTTGAGATCCTGAACTCGCTGGGAATGAGCTTTGGTACCGGCGCCGCTATCCCCAGGTACAGGGATCTGTCAATGAAAGTGAATATTCCTCTCGATAAAGGCCGTATATCCATGTTTGCACTTGGCGGCAATAACAGGATTGCCATGCTTGATAGTGAAGGAGATGATGCACAGTACGGATTCTCCGGTACGGATACATATTACCGCAATAGGATGGGTGTGGCAGGTCTTACTTATGTAAGGTATTTTGGAGAGGATACACGCCTGACCGGTACAGTAGCGGTGTCAGGTATCGAAGGATCAGCGGAGATATTTGACCTTGGCGAAGACAGCCGCAGGCAGGTAATTGATGAAAATATGCAGGAGATAAAATATACCCTGTCAGGAAAATTCAGGAAGAGGTTCAGTTCACGTAACTACCTGAATACAGGACTGGTATTTGATTTATATGATGTGAAATACAGAGGAGCCCAGTACCAGGAAAGCATCGGGGAGTTCATCCATTATCTGAATTCCGACGGTACCACCGGTTTGGCCCGCCTCTTCAGTGAGTGGATGCACCGGTTTACCGATGAACTCACGGTTACCGCCGGACTGAGTTCTGCATGGTTCCTGCTGAATGACAGCAAATCACTGGAACCAAGACTTGGAATGAAATGGAGTTTTGCTCCGGGCCAGTCATTAAGCCTTGGTGCAGGCCTGCACAGCCAGACCCAGGTAAAAGCAGTCTATTTTAATCAGCGGCTCATTGATACTATTGACTGGCAATATGAGAAAACCAATGAGCATCTGGATTTCTCCAGAAGCCTGCACATTGTTGCAGGTTATGACCGCCTTCTTGGTGAAGGACACCGGCTTAAGGCTGAAGTCTATTACCAGAGACTGTATAATATACCTGTTTCATGGCGCAGGCCGGAGTTTTCACTCCTTAACCAGGGAGGGGCATTTTCCTTCCTTGTCTATGACAACATGGAAAACACCGGAACCGGCGAAAACAAAGGGATAGAGCTTACCCTGGAAAGATTCCTCCGCGAAGGATTCTACTACCTGGCAACCATTTCCCTTTTCGATTCAGGCTACAGGGGTTACGACGGGAAATGGAGGAATACAACATTCGACAATAATTTTGTCTGCAATGCATTGGCGGGTTACGAGTGGAAAACCGGTAAACGGTCACTGTTGTCGGCTGATTTGAAGATGGTTTACGCCGGAGGCAACAGGTATCTTGAAATTGATGAAGAACGCTCCCTGGCAGAGGGAGGGGTACGATACATGTGGGATCAGGCGTACGAAAAAAGATACCCCGACTATTTCAGGCTGAATGGCAGAATAACATTTCGCCTGAACAGACCAGGGGTAAATCATGAGTGGGCCCTGGACCTTCAGAATATGACCAACCACCGGAATATCTTTACCCGCAACTGGAATAATGTTACCAAAGAGGTTACAACATCATGGCAAATGGGATTCATGCCGATGCTAACTTACAGGATTTACATATAATAATCATCCCCCTCTCATAACCGGCCTTACCTCCCGGAACAGCTCCCGGCGCCCTCCTTCCACCGGAAAGGTTCACACGATTTCATGAAATCCCTGAACCGGATATCCTCTATACCGTATTTCAGGAATGTGATCAGCATCTTATTATACAATCCGTTGCTCTTCAAAGATGTGAATGTATGATTGTCATCGGCCATGAATAAATAGTGGTTCCTGTAAGTTGATGCCAGGGCTATCTGGGATCTGTAATCAGCAGTATGATCCCATCTTCCGCTAAGCACAAATACTTCTGTCTCTGCCAGATGCAAAGGCCTGTGGTCTGTCATAACCGGTTCGATCAGGTTTTCATTATAAGCACTTATCAGGGGCAGGCAACTGAAATAGAGGTTTTCAAGGTCAGGCTGTAATTTATTGGCTTCGATCTTCAGGTCCTTTAACAGCGGAAGGATGAATTCAAATAACCTGACTTTTACCGGAACCCCGTCAGGTGAATCAATAAATGACAGGATATCCCTGACCTGATACTTTGATTTATAGTCATTTATTGCTGCCGTGTCATTCATTAACAGGTGATCAAGAAGTTTGTTTCTCCCGGAGAAAAGACTGTCAGTCTGTACAAAAAAGTTCTGCCTCTGAAAGAGCATGGCGGCAAGTTCTCTCGGGACAAGATTCCTCTGCATGAGAAGAGAAAATCTTGTCGCAAAAGTTGAGTCGCGTTCACAGGTTTCCTGCCAGAACCTGTCATGGTTTATCCCTGATTCGCTGTCAAATGAATAGTCGACTGAAGCACCGGTAAATGCCCTGTGAACGAACCTGCCATAATGACTGAGGTACTGATGTACCAGCAATCCTCCTCCTGACTGCCCGTAAAGGGAGACTTTACCTCTCTCTCCCAACAGATGCTTCCTGACGGCCTCGATGTCATTTACGTATTGCTGCCATGAGAAAATTTTTCCTGCCTCAGGCCAGTTAATGGTTCCCGAAGCATCCGTCACCCTGTTTTTCAGATCACTGTTGTTATTTCGCCCTATTATTCCGATGACATTGAAGGTGCTGTCAAACAGGGAGTTTTGCAATTGACTTATGGCCCCCTTCCTGACATAGAACTGCTGGGCATCGGCAATAACAAATACTGTCGGTTTGTGTGCCGAAAAGGGAGCGCCGGATTCATAGTGAATGGTTGTAAATCCTGAGGTGGGATCTGAATGATCAACAGGCACCTTCAGCTGAAAATAAGTGACGGAATCTGATTGTCCGCTGACAACCGGACTTAGCAGTAAAAAACCCAGAAACAGAATTCTCATATTTTTTGCTTTTGGTAATAACACATATTGCTTCCTTCCTGAAAGACGGCTCAATATTCAATCTGATGGAATCCATTTGTATTTTGTGGTTGTTTTCTGCTCAGTAACAGATTTTGCCGGCGCTGTTCCGGTAAGCATTACTCCGGACCCCGGCCGGGCAGTTATTTATAAGTCCTCAGGCAGCAGGAAAGTGGGAGCGTGGCGAATCAATTCCCGATATCCTGACTATTATCCGTCTGGCGGAGATTCTTGGCGTTGACCTTAACTATTTATCTGATGAAGGAAGTTCTGCTGTCAGGGAAATATTATCTCCCGGGCCTGACATATTTTCTTTCCCCCGCAGGCTGAACCCTGTATAAATATTCCCGGCTGCGTTGATTCGCGGTCGGCCGGAGCTGAAATCAGCCCCGCCGTGCAGCAGGCAATGACTATTTCAATGTCACATCCAGGTACACCGAATGCCTCCCGTAGGTGTCAAAGAATGGCTTGTACACCACGCCGTCAATGGTGAACTCCAGCTTTGACGGGTCACCGGTGATCGACTTGCTGATGTCCTTAGCATCCAGCGTCACCCCGCGCCACCCGGTGCGGGGCTCCGGCTCCTGCGCCGCCAGCAGCACCGGCCCGTAAAACAGGCTCGCAATGTTCTGCTGATCCATCACCGGCTCAAGGTAGAAACTGAACGGCATACGCAGCTCAACGGTGTCACCTTTCTTCCACTTGCGACTGATCTTAAGATAGCTTCCCGGCACCGCATCAACCTTCATATCCTTGCCGTTTATCTTAACAAAGAATCCTTTCGTTGCCCAGTACGGCACGCGCACGTTGAGATCAAACTTGCCCTTCCCGCCGATTGTCAGCATGGTCCTGTCCTCCTTCGGGTAAGCCGTGGCCTGCTTAACAGTAATTTTCCTCTCGGTCCATGTCAGCGTTGAGGGGACGTACAGGTTCACATACAGCGCCTGGTTGTCGGCACTCCTGAAGTAAATCGAGTTCTGAAGCTTCGTGCTGCTCTCCAGGGCTGTCCCGTTGCAGCATGAGAACCCATCCATATTGGCATTGCCGAACTGCTTCACGGAGCCCGGCCTCAGGGGCACATGATAGGTATTTGCAGGAGTGTTCTCAGCAACAGAAGCAAGAATATGATTGTACAGCCCGCGCTCATAGTAATCCATCAGCGCTGCATCCTGGTTGAAGAGGAAGAGGCTGCCGGTGAGCTTGAGCATGTTGTATGTGGCGCAGGTCTCATTCTGTCCGCCTGCGGCGAAACCATTCTCGTAAAGAGTTGCCGGTTGTGCCGTGAAACACTCTGCGTTGTTGGGATTGCGCGCACCTGCCACACCACCGATGCTGTACATGTAATCATGGGTGACCATATCCCAGAAGTTATCGGCAATGTGATAATACTCAGGGGCCTCGGTGTCACGGTAGATCTCTATCGCCCCCACTATCTGCGGAATATGCTGGTTGGCATGCAGCCCGCGGAACATGTCAACATTCCTTGCCAGCCCGTGGGCATGACCGGCATCGCCATAGAAAAGCCTGATATTGTCAAACAGCTGTGCTGTCTTCATGTATGATAGCTCGCCGGTCAGGCGTGAGAGCCGGGCCATTGCCTCGTTCATCCCTCCGAACTCTCCGGCGATGTACCTGTTCCACATGCTTATCAGGGTCTCCTTCGGCAGCAGGCTCAGCCGGGCATAAACCCAGTCGCCCATCCCTGTCGCTATCTCCAGCGCCTTTTTATTGCCGCTGACCTCATAGATATCCATCAGCCCGGCCATGATCTTGTGCAGGGTGTAGTACGGCGCCCATATCTGTGCGTTCGAGCCGCCATAGGTGGCTCCCTTCTCCAGCATGATGAACTGGTCAGGCGGATAGGCGCTGATAAATCCCCTGCCCCAGTTCTGGTAGTCGCTGCGGATACCCTCAACACTCAGGTCGGAGTCGTATCCTGCCTTTCCAGCTGCAGGCGGAACGGCTGCCGGATCCGGTACATGCTCACCGCCGGCGGTACGGGGCTGACCCGACAGCCGGGAGAGCTCATACAGCGTGCTCACCATATACTCCATCTTGCCGGCGAACTTTGCCTGCAGCTCCGCATCATAGCCGGTGCTGGCATAAGCCTGTGCGATGGCGGTGAGGTAATGACCGGTTGCGTGACCGCGAAGCTTGGTCTGCTGGCTGTCCCACCCGCCGAGCGGCTTCGCTCCCCCGGGCTGCTTCTGCCCGAAGGCATCGCGGAACATGTAAAGAAAGTCATCCGGGTTGGTGGCCTCGAGACCCTTTATGAACTTGTCGCGGTTCTCGATGAACTTCGTTTTATGATCATGAATATCAGCATCAAGCGTGACCTGGTCAAGACCAAAGGCTTCCAGCGTGCGATACGGCGCGTGGTGGTGATCGTCAGCCTTCACCGTGACTATCGCCTTCGGCTGGAGACTCGTCCCGGCAACCCTTCCCGTTACCGTGTATGTCCCGGGAGCAAGCACCTGGCTGTTGTCCTCGGGAGCCGGCCAGATAACCCTCACATCGGGACCCGCAACGCCACCGCTGTAAACCCCTTTGACAAAGCGAGGCAGACGCGGCAGGTGACCTGCCGTGGTCTCCACCTCCGAATCGGGAACGCTGACGAGGAATGCATTGTAAAGCTGCGGTGTGTTTGGCGGGAACACCTGGAGGTTCTGTTCTGCCTGGCCTCTGCGTCCTTCCTGCGGATTACCGCCTCTCAGAGCGGTGAAGTAAATCCTCGCAATCTGCCTCTGCGTAAGTGGAATACGATAAACCCGGAAATCAGACAGCTTCGCGTTGAGGAAAGTCTTTTCATCACCCAGCGATTTCCCGATGAGAAGCTGATTGTTCCTGGCTGAATCAAAATCGAACAGCTGCTTCAGCTCCATGGCCAGATCCTTTGCCTCTCCGGCCTGTTCACCATTGAGGTAAGTGCTGAGGGTTTTCGATGGTATGTCAACAACCACTGCAATGTGGCTCCACCTGTTTACCGGTACGGCAGCCGAGGCTGTCGACCATGTTTTTCCGCCTGTCACCAGCTGTACCCGCAGTCCCTCGCCCTCCTTTGTTCCTGCGGGAGCAGCATAGAGGTGCGAATCGCCATCCTTTCCGAAATCAAAGAACACCTGTCCCGTTTTGTCTGAGCGAAGCCATATCCAGCCGGTTATTGTAAGCGACTCTTCACCTGAAACCGCCTCACCCGGGATGGTGATGTACGTCTCGCTTTCGCCCGAAAGGGCAAGAACGTTGCCGAAGAGGCTGTCAGGGATAAACCTGAAGTCGGTTCCCCTTGTGATGGCATGGAGGTTATTACGCGACCAGTCCCTGTCATTTCCCCTGAACTGGTAACGGGAGATAAGCCCGGTTTCACCTATCCCGTCAAGGATCTGGTCACCGTCCTGGGCATGAGCAGGTGAGGAGCCCAAAACACAGAGGCTCATTATTATTCCAATGTACAGCCTGTTGATTTTCATAATCAGTTCCTTTTTTATTGCTTATTCATTAATTTTTGTTCCATGTTTGATATTTCCCGACTCCCAAAATACGGGATATTGTAAAAGTACCTCATCCCGCCCCGTCCAATAATGTGTTAAAAATAAATAAAAAATGTTATTTATACACTTATTAAATAATTGTTTTGCACAGTGACATAATTATTGTAATTTATTTTTCTTTATGGAGAAATTCTGTTTGCAATGAGAGGGAGGGGAAAGAGTATCTACAGCCGTATGGCTGAGAGTGAAATTATGTATCACTCTGTCTTCGATCACAGTTTTGACGGGATCCTGCTGACGGCTCCGGATGGGAGGATCTTTGCTGCAAACCCTGCAGCATGCCGGATGTTCGGCAGGAGTGAGGAGGAGATATGCAGGCTGGGCCGTAACGGGATCATGAACCTCAATGACCCGCGGCTTGCTCCGGCCCTGGAGCAGCGTGAGATTACAGGAGAATTTGCCGGCGAGCTGACGGGGGTGCGGAGTGACGGTACCATCTTTCCCGTTGAGCTTACCACATCTGTTTTCACGGACAGTTCCGGCGAAAAGCGGACCAGCATGATCATCCGTGATATCTCATTCAGGATGAGACTCCGTGACGAGCTTGAGGCCCGGGAGGCAAACATGCACTCAGTTATTGAAAATACGGATAACAGCATATGGTCAGTTGACAGAAACTTCAGGTT
>JALONR010000036.1 GCA_025454815.1 Bacteroidales bacterium
ATTGGCAGGATGGTCTTATAGAACGTCCTGTCAATGGTCTTCTGACGGTGTGTTATTACAACGGCAGGGGTGATGAATTCATCATTGAACTCTATCGTCCTGTTGAGCCTGAGCATGTCAAAGTACCTAAGTCCTTCAGCAAAGAACTCCTTGCTTTTCTCATCAATAATCATGTCAAGTGTCACGGTAGCGTCTGTTGCGGCCGCGAGACCCGGGGCCCTTTTCCTTATCTGGTTGAGATAGTTCGCAGCCTTGACCCTGTCAGGTGTGGGCAGCCTGAGGGCTGCCTCAGCAGCTACCAGGTACAGCTCTGAGAGACGGACCACCTTTACGTTCACTGCTGACCGGGATGCCTTGTCGCCCTGCATTGCAGCACCGCCAACATATTTCATGCAGGATCCGAACCTGGTGCCTGACGATTCATCATAATCCATTATCCCCCAGCGGATGTCTGTGGGGTCCTGTCCCATCCTGGCAATCCAGTAGTCGCTTGCCATAAACCATCCCATGGCTCCGGTCACCTTTCCAAGGCGAAGAAGGTAGTATCCGAGTGACCCTGTGGTAAGGTCAGCCTCGGCGGGGTATACGGCAAATTCAAGGACTGATTCCGAACCGTAAGGTGTTGCCCATGATCCTACCCAGGCGGCATTTGAATACAGAGTGTATTTACCGCTGGTGATAACCTCTTCGGCAGCTGCCAGGCTGGCTGTGAAGTTATCCATGAAAAGATGCACTCTTGCTTCTATAGCTTTGTTGGCATAGTAATTTATATAGCCGTTAACCTTATTTTTTGACAGGAGCGGTGCGGCGTCACTGAGATCCTTGAGCACCTGGGTATAGACAGCCTCAACCGAAGCCCTCGTTGGCTGGGCTGAAGCATCCAGGGGTTCAAGTATCAGGGGAACACCGAATGAAGCCTTGTCCATATTATAGGGTTTGCCATACAGCCTGACAAGATCAAAATACATCAGCGCCCGTGCCGTCATTGCCTGCGCTTTGTAATCGCTGAGTGCTGCACTGCCGCTACCTTCAGCCTCAAGCTTCTCGATGTTTTTGATCAGGTTATTGGCCTGCAGAATGTTATTGTAAATCTGTGTCCAGAAACCTGAGCCTGAGTTTGAAGAAGCAGAGTGATTGAAGGAGTAGAAATAATCAAGGCCCCTGCCCTGAGAACGGATCGCAAAATCACCTCCCTTGGCATCACCATAGATTACGAAGTCACGACCATAGTAGTTTGCTGCAACCATCTTCCTCATAAGACCGTTTATTGCCACCTTGGCGTCATTGGCGTTGGTTATTGAAGTCTCTGAAGCCGCGTAGTTGCTGGGCGTTACATCAAGAAAACCCTCGCATGATGTGATCAGCATGAGGCCCAGTACCGTAAGTATGATTGTTATCTTTTTCATCGTAGTACCTTTTTAAGATTAGAAACTGGCTTCAATGCCGAAAGTATAAGTCTTGCCCAAAGGCATTTCCCAGCCCCTTGAACCGAATTCGTTGACTTCAGGATCATATACCTTCCATGCGGCAAGTGTCCAGAGATTGGCTCCGTTGAAGTAAACCCTGACTCCTGAAACCTTAACCTTTCCGAGAATGCTCTGAGGAAGGTTGTAGCCGAGTGTGAGGCTCTTGAGCCTGGTGAAATCTGCCGGATGCATGTGCCGGCTGCTTTTCTGGTTGACATCCTCGAAGTCGACGGCAACCCTCTGCGGGTAAATGGCATCCTTGTTTGTGGGAGTCCACCGGTTTTCGTAAGCGTCAAGTGACATAATCCTTTCCCAGTAATACCCGTCATCATTTATGTCCCTCCCGGCAGCATCATAGGTATAACCTCCTATCTTGTACATGAAGTTGAGTGAGAGAGAAATCCCTTTCCATCCGAACTCCGTGTTATATCCTCCGAACAACTTGGGATGCACATCTCCAAGAATGACTTCAGTTGCATTTGTATAATCATAGGTGGCAGGGCGTCCGTCAACCATCAGATCAGGTTCATCATCGTTGTTGAGGAACCACAGGTTCAGGCCTGTCTCCCTTTCAACGCCGGCCCATTCACGTCCGTAGATAGCAAGTGTAGATTCACCTTCCTTATAGATGAACTTTGTACGGTTATCGCCACCCGTGGGCTCAAACCAGATTATGTTCTGACCGCCGTAAAGCTTTGTGACAGTCGATTTTACGCGCGATGCGGTCAGCCCTGCATTCCATGTGAATCCGCCGGCTTTGATAATTTCCCCGAAGAGCTCCAGTTCAAGCCCCCTGTTGTTTATCTCGCCTACGTTCTTGAGGGTTGAGCTGAATCCCGTTACCATCGAGATGGGAACGTCCTGCAGAAGGTTTTTGGAATTCCTGTTAAAGAATTCAATGGTTCCTGTCAGCCTCTGTTCCAGTACACCGAACTCAAGGGCAACGTTGGATGTATAGCTTGTTTCCCATGACAGGTTGGCATCGGCAATGGTGCTCACACCGCTACCCGGCTGCTCCATGTACTTGTTGGCATAGCTGGTCAGTGATCGCCATCCGTAGTTGTTGGATGGAAGGGTTCCGTTAATACCGTACGAAGCCCTTAGTCTCAGGCTGCTGATGACAGGTACATCATCCATGAAGCTTTCCTGGTCAATTCTCCATGACCCGGCCACCGACCAGAAGTTACCCCAGCGGGATTTGGGCCCAAGTTTTGATGAACCGTCGCGACGGAATGAAGCAGATGCGTAGTATTTGTTGTTGTAGTTGTATTCAACCCGAGACAGCATTGACATCATTGAATTGCCCCAGTAGTATGCGTTTGCATCAAGCTTGCCTGCTGTGGCTACTGTTTGCAGTGCACTGGTGGGAAGGTTTGTGCCGTTTGCCCGGAGATAGTCTGTCTGATTCTTTGCAACCTCCCATCCTACAAGTGCGCTCACACTGTGAATTCCGGCAAATGTCTTGTTGTAGTTCAGGGTGGTTGACGACAGAATTTCATTGATCTTCGTACTGTTTTCGGTAACTGAACCGCTCACACTTGACCCACTGAAATGCAGGGCACTGTAGTAAAGATGATCAAAGGTCTGGGTATTGTCAAATGAGAAGATCGATCTCAGATTCAGCTCGGGAAGGATCTTGATGTTGACTGTCTCCGTTGCAAAAACCCTCTGGGTTTTGGACCAGTTTTCCCACTCGTTGTTGTAATAGACAGGGTTGTATGCATAACTGCCGTAACGTGCGGTCCAGGGCAGGCCGGTAACATAGTCGGTTGGCCAGTAGAGACCCCAGAGCAGGTTGCGGCTCTGCAGGAAGTAGTTGTTGCCCAGGGCGCGGGTGTCATTGAATCCCTCCTTGTTGCTTGTGGAAACATTGATGTTTGTATTCAGCTCAATGTACTTTCCAACCTTCTGACCGAAGTTCATCCTTCCGGTTATACGGTCAAATTCGTTGATCACACTCCGGCCAAGGTCATTGGTGTAGGAGAATGAAGTGTAGTAATTCGAAGCCTCCGTTCCTCCGCTTACGGAGATATCATAAGCCTGGTAAACGGAAGTGCGGAAGAGTACCTCCTCCCAGTCAAAATACTCGCCTGCCCTCTCTCCGCCTATTGTGAGTGAGTTGACAGTGTGGTCAGGTGCTGAAAAGGTATAACCATGCTTGTTGAACCTCTTGTTCAGCTGTGAAAGCGCGCTTGCGCTGGCCTCCTCATCGGTCATGTCGCCGTAAAGCTTGCCGGCATTCCAGAAGTTCTCATAATAGAGCTCCACCTGCTGTTCAGTACTGGCAGCCTCATAGTTGTCAGTGGCAAATGTGGGGGTGATACCAACGGAAGCCTTGAAGTTGATGACAGGCTTACCCTGCTTACCCTGCTTGGTTGTAATGACTATAACGCCGTTTGCCGCCCTGGAACCATAGAGTGCCGATGCTGCTGCATCCTTCAGGACAGTAATTGACTCGATGTCATTGGGATTGATGGTGCTCATCACGTTGCTTGTGGTGTATATGCCCATCTGGGAAACGTTGCCCGATATAACCGGCACACCATCAACAACATACAGAGGCTCGTTCGATGCGTTCATCGAGCCGACACCACGTATCCTTACGGAGGAGGTTGATCCAGCCTGGCCTGACAGGGTGGTGATCTGAAGACCTGCAATCTTGCCACCCATGGCACTCTCGAAGGAGAGTGTCGGCACATCCTTGATGGCGTCAGCCTTTACCACGCTTGCAGCACCCGTAAAGGTGCCCTTCGTTGATGTACCGTAGGCAACAACAATCACTTCATCAAGCGCAAGAGCATCAGTAGCCATTTCGACGTTGATAACAGTTCTGCCTGATACCGGTATCTCCTGCGTCTTGTAACCGACATAGCTGAACACCAGTACAGCGTCGGATGGAACATTGCTGAGGGTGTAGCGCCCGTCAGCATCAGTGTTGGTTCCCACACCTCTCGACCCCTTTACAAGCACTACTGCAAAGGGGATCGGAGAACCATCTTCAGAGGCGGTTACCGTTCCGGTAACACGAGTCTGCGCCAGGCCGGCATTGACAAACAATACCGACAGGAAAATGAAGATTAGTTTTTTCATGGAAAAAGAGCTTTAGTTTTTGTAGGTTTGCTTTCACAAGTTACGGAGAAAAAAGATGCACCCAAAAAAAAATTTGTATTACATCATACTGTTTTAAAGCATACTTGAGAATTGACGGAAAAGCTTGCTATAACCCTCATAAAATGGAAATAACAGCATTTATAACCTCCCGGCTGAAACAATTAATGTGAAGAATAATACTCCGATTAATATGTCATACATGTTCCCGGCGAAAGGTAATTTTGTCAAGGCGTTTGATGAAAATTGAACATAAACGGATAGCATTTCTGTCACTTTTACGTAAATTTCACTCAAATACTGCCATGTTATGAAAATAATCAAAGTACTGATCCCGGCATTGTTAATATTATTCAGCTGCTCCACATCGGACAGATATGACGTAATAATAAGGAACGGAATCATTGCCGACGGCTCCGGATCCGGGGTCTTCACTGCGGATATTGGTATTATGTCTGACACCATTGCATTTATCGGAGACCTCAGGAAAGCAAGGGGAAAGACCGAAACAGACGCTGCGGGAATGATAGTGGCACCGGGGTTCATTAATATGCTTAGCTGGGCGGTGGAGTCGCTGATAGAGGACGGAAGGTCAATGAGCGACATCGTTCAGGGGGTGACCCTTGAGGTGCTTGGCGAGGGTGATTCATGGGGTCCCTTGAGTGAGAGCATGAAGCGGGAGATGAAGGCTTCGCAGGGTGATATCAGATATGACATTGAATGGACCACCCTGGGTGAATATCTGGAATATCTTGAAAGAAAGGGAGTTTCGACCAACATTGCTTCTTTTGTGGGGACAGCAACCCTCAGGATTCACACGGTGGGTTATGATAACCGTCCGCCCACCGCTGAAGAGATGGATTCGATGAAACTCCTTGTCAGGCAGGCGATGGAAGAGGGGGCCATAGGTGTGAGTTCGGCGCTGGAGTATGTCCCGGCCAGCTTCGCCACTACGGAGGAGCTTACCGGGCTCTGCAGTGTGGCTGCAGAGTACGATGGAATGTACATCTCCCATATAAGGAACGAGGATGACACCTTCCTCGAGGCAATCGATGACTTTCTCAGGATCCCTGCAGCAACCGGAATCAGGTCAGAGATATATCACTTCAAGCAGGTGGGGCGCACCAACTGGGACAAGCTTGACAGGGCCGTGACTAAAATCGATTCCGCGCGGGCGGCAGGTCTGCATGTAACTGCTGACATGTACAACTACCCGGCGAGTTCTACCGGGCTCGGTATTATTATGCCGGAATGGGTGCAGGAAGGAGGATTTGACAAATGGGTTGAACGGCTCCGGAACCCCGGGGTAAGGAAGGTGATAGGGCCTGAAATCATGAAAACTATCCTCAGAAAGCAGGGAACGCCGGAAAAGATTATTGTAATAGGCTTTGATACCGATTCTCTTAAATACCTGCAGGGAAAAACGGTTGCTGAGATAGCAGCCATGAGGGGCACCTCCCCTGAGGAGACCATCATGGATCTTATCATAGATGACGGAAGCAATGTCACGGCAGTCTTCTTTTCGATGTCAGAGGACAATCTGAGGAAGGAGATCGCCCTTCCGTGGATGAGTTTCGGTTCTGACGGCAAATCAATGGCCCCGGAGGGTGTATTCCTGAAGTCAGCAACGCATCCCAGGGCTTATGGTAATTTTGCCCGGTTACTGGGCAGGTATGTAAGGGATGAGAAAATAATTCCCCTTGAGGAAGCAGTATACAGACTGACCACCCTGCCGGCTACCAATATGAAGATTGAGAAGCGCGGAGCCCTGAAGGAGGGTTATTATGCTGATATCGTTGTTTTTGACCCGGCAAAAATACAGGATCACTCAACATTTGATGATCCCCACCAGCTCTCAACAGGCATGTCACATGTATTTGTCAACGGGGTGCAGGTGCTGTGTAACGGAGTGCACACCGGCGCCACCCCCGGGAGGGTGGTACGCGGTCCGGGCTGGAAGGAGCAATAAACCATTTCCCCGATTGCCCCTTTCAGAACTGCAACGGGTAGAAAGGATTTTCAACCGGCCTTTCTTCATCGGTGATGATCCTGAACAGAACCGGGTCACCGAGCAGGTCAGGCATCATGGCCGGCCTGCCGTCAACGAGTACCTGTGCATTCATGAACCTGATCCCGTGACTGTAATCAACGTACCACCAGATATGTCCGCTGTAAACAGGTTGTATGGGCTTACCGTCTGTCTTGTGCCAGCCGTATATAACCACCCTGTCAGGACGATCAGCAAGGCGGGATGAGATTATCACATCCTTTTTAATACCCGCCACCAGTTGCCCGTGCCGGCCGCCTGCCTCAGCCAGCTGTTTTTCGATCTGCGTGTTGTGATCTTCAAACTTCGATACCAGTTCGTTTGCGTTGCCCACGGGAACATAATTGAAAGGCGTCAGCCTTACCTCTGCATTTGCCCAGATATGGTCACTTAGTTTTGCGGTAAGCATAGATCCGCCAAACAGGTCAGCCAGCCTCTGTGCAGTGCCGGGTGTCATGGGGATACGGCAGAAATCCTCATCGTTGCCAATTGCAAGGTAATCCGGCATAACCTCATATTCAAGAGTATGAGGTGTACCATCCAGGTCAGTGAAAACACCCTTTATGGTGACGGTCTCGCGAAGAAAAGCAGGGATGTTTCCCGAGGCGGCTGCGCGGTAAATCTCCTCCTCGCGCTCATCCCTTGGGAGCTCACCGATTCGCTTCATGAACTCCGAGCCGGATTCAGCTGCCGGATCACGTTCAGGTATATTCAGCCTTCTTACAGGAATAACCACAGTATCGGAAACAAGATCACCATAAGCCCTCGGACCAAAATACCGATAGCCTTTCTCCTCATATCGGGTTCCGCTCAGCATGCTGTGGATGAACCCGTTATATTCCACCTGGTGAGTGTGGAAGATCCTCCCTTCAGGGTTTGGTTTGAATATGAACTCAATCCGGCGGTCACCGGAAAAGAACCAGCTCAGGGAGTCCCGTTCACGCCTTTTCAGCCTGAATTCTCCTGCAAGATACTCTTTCATCACCCTGCTCCTGTACCAGGTGCCTCCTTCAGGTGATACCAGCGGTTTCCCGTTGTAGATAACCACACTGTCGTTATATGCCAGAGTGCAGAGGTACCTGTTTTTTCCTGACCGGAGCCAGCTGACTATCTTCTGACCGTACAGGTCATTCTCCCACCCGTAGTTACTGTCAAGGAATGCGATCCGTACAACCCTTTCAGGGATCTGCTCAAATGCATCCAGATAACTGAATATGAAACGTCCGCCGCCGCTGTGGCCGTTCAGAACCAGTTCAGGATCCCAGGGTGCAAAAAGAGCGGTAATTTCGCTGACCATCCTTTTTACCTCTTCCAGGCGGCCGGTGGTGTTTGCACTCCATGCAGGCCAGCTCTTACGGCTGTTTTCAAGGTATGCAACAACCAGGGTTCTGTCAGTTATTGTCCTGCGCAGGAAACGGGTCTGAGCACCGATGTGCTGGATGTCAAAGTGCCAGTCGTCTCCCTCCTTCAGTTTTTTTCCGAAGGTCTGTTCAATGGTATTCCCGTTGGGAAGGGCAAATAATACCAGCAGAACGCGGTCATCATCGCCAAATCCTGTGAGCGGTGCATTGATCAGGATCCTTGTTCCGGCTGATGGATTTTCAATCACCGTCAGCTGCTCATCAAAGAGTCCTGATATTCTGAAGCCCGGCAGTGGCTGGGAGGCAGCACCAGGAATCAGGAGTGCCAGGGCTGCTGTTATGAAAAAACCTTTCATTTATTGCAGAGACTGTTGATGTACTCCTCGAGCATTGTATAACCTGACGCCGCAAGCTGGTTTCTGTCATCCGGGTCACCCGGGTTCAGGCCTCTCTTTAACTCCCACCTATCAGGCATTC
This sequence comes from Bacteroidales bacterium, assembly GCA_025454815.1. Classification (GTDB taxonomy): domain Bacteria; phylum Bacteroidota; class Bacteroidia; order Bacteroidales; family VadinHA17; genus SR-FBR-E99. Next base: position 8,460 of record JALONR010000036.1, read on the forward strand.
CATCACCATCGCTGTCAGCGGTAATATTATAGGTCTTAAGCAGCGGCCAGCCGCCGGCGCTTTTCTGTGAGTCAATGATCCCTGTGGCAGCTCCGTATGAATCTCCGTAGGCGCATACCCCGCTCCTGGTCTCACCTGTGATACGGGCGTCGTGACTGTCACGTTGAGGCAGTATTGCGCCTGCATGCTTCAGTACTGATTTATAAGCCCGCCGTGCACTCTCGGTTCTTACAGGGGCAATCGGGAACGGGTCGGGAGAACGTATGGACGCCACCCCGGAGTAGTCTCCTTCCACCCCTTTCCAGTTGTTTGCGGTGACCTCCCGGTTTCCCTCCATGTAATTGCCTGAGAGATACCATAATCCAAGGGAATCAAATGGCTCCAGGATGCGACTGATCACACCCTTACGGGTTGCCGGTCCAGGTTTATAGTAGTTGTTTACCATGTTCTGTTGTCCCAGTTCCCCGCCGTATGAGCTGTTAAATCCCCAGTTGAATACAACGTTGTTGCGGAAGTCGACCAACTCAGTTTCCCGGGTTTCAGGATGATACCTTGCACCGCAGAACCGGGGGAGACGACTGGTATGGCTTGCAATGAGATTATGATGGAAAGTGGCTCCCTTTCCTCCCCATATACCTCCGTAACCATGTTCACCCTTGGGGTGCCCGGCGTTATAAAGGCTTTCGGAGACTATCGACCACTGGAGGGTGAAATTCTCATTGTCATAGAATGACCCCGCTTCATCAACTGACCAGCTCATTGAACAATGATCAATGATAATGTTCTTCTGACGTATGCATGAGAGGGCATCCTTGGGCTCCTCGCCTGGCAATTCATTGCCGCACCTGAATCTTATGTACCTTATAATCACATTGTCAGCCTCAACGGATACAGTCTCGCCACTGATGCAGATACCATCACCGGGGGCAGTCTGCCCGGCGATGGTAACATCCCCCTTTGAGATGTTCAGCCTCCGTTTCAGCTCAATCGTCCCCGAGACGGCAAATACTATTGTTTTGGGTCCCGGCTTGTTCAGCGCCCACCTGAGTGAACCTTCAGGTGGCTTTACCACTGAATCGGACAGGTTTGTGACAGTGTACACTGCTCCTCCCCTTCCTCCGGTGGTGTACCTTCCATAACCCTCAGCTCCCGGGAAAGCCGCCGGCTGAGCTGAAATCAGGGTGGCAGCTGAAAGAAAAAACACTATAGAGACAATTCTCTTCATCTTATCTTACGTACACTTGCTGTTCCGTCAGGCGTTACCGTCTCCACCGTGATATCAGCTGATCCGGTGCCACGAACCTCAAAAAAGCCGTTAACCGTATCGGGGATCTGTAGTCCGGTTATCTCCACGCCGGTGCTGTTCAGGAAAAACAGCACCGGTTTGTTTTCAGTTATCAGTCTCATGTTCCTGACAGTTATTCCTGTGGCATCAATACATGCCATACCGTTTCCCGCAGTCATGTCAATGTTTTCCATGATAACATTTTCCAGGTTGAGCTCAGGCAATCCCTGCAGATAGATAGCTTGGCCGGCCCCCCTGCAAGTTATGTTTTTCATGAATATGTTCCTGAACAAGGGTGTCTCTTCCGTTACGGGCGGTATATCGCCCAGTGTGGTCTCCACATTTTTCCCTTCTGCCAGCATCTCCGAGACAGACAGGCCACCGTAGTAAAGATTAAAGGAGATTGCCTGAGTTGGAATATCAGTCATCAGTATTTCATTGAACCAGATGTTTTCTACAACGCCTCCCCTGCCACGGTTACTCTTGAAGCGTATCCCAACGTCTGTTCCCATGAAAGTACATCCGGCCACTGAAACATTCCGGACCCCGCCTGACATCTCACTGCCAATAGTCACTCCGCCGTGTCCGTGATAAACGATGCAGTTCCTTATTACAAGGTTTTCTGTTGGTATACCCCGTTTCCTTCCGTCTTCGTTTTTCCCGGATTTGATGCATATCGCATCATCTCCCACATCAAAGTTACAGTTGTACAGGACAGTATTGAGGCAGGACTCAATATCAATCCCGTCGCCGTTCTGGGAATACCAGGGATTTCTGACAGTGACATTTCTGACCGTAAGATTTTCGCACATAAGAGGATGAAGGCACCAGGCAGGAGAATTCTGGAAGACCGGACCGTCAAGCATCACCTTTTTGCAGTTCACCAGGCTTACCATTACCGGGCGAAGAAAGTCTCTCATCCATTCATACGACTCAATTCCTCCTTCCAGGGACATCGGGACGTTCATCTCGCTCTGGTCGATGGCTTTTCCATAGGATTCGGAGGGATACCATGTTTTCCCGTCCTGGCTGACAACGCCGCCTGATCTTACCAGGTCACTCCACATCGGGGGAGGAACTTTCTCCTTCTTCACGTGTCTCCAGAAGTGTCCGCTTCCGTCCCAGACCCCTTTCCCGGTGAATGCAATATTTTCCAGATCCTTCCCGTAAACGGGTGATAGGCACCTTACTGTATTGTACCCCTCAAAACTGGTCTCTATCAGTGGATAAAGGCTCTTATCAGGACTGAACAGGATTAGAGCGCCCTCTTCAGCGTGCATCCTGATGTTGCTTTTGAGTATTATCGGTCCGGTAAGCCAGATGCCACGGGGTATGACAACGGTTCCTCCTCCGCGTGATGAGACAGTTTCTATCGCTTTACGGAAGGCTTCCGTGTTGAGCACAATGCCGTCGCCCACGGCCCCGAAATCATTTATTGACACAGTATTGTACGGAATCTGAGGCTCAATTACCTGGGGCATGTCAAATTCGACATCCCTGTAAATTTCTCCGGCAGGCGATGAGCGGGCAGGCCGGGAACCTGATAAAGAGAGAGCTGCACCGGAACCGGTGGCAGCAGGAAGTACATCACTGGAACCGGTTGCAGGATGAAGTGTTCCGGTGGTCCTCCCGGCGGAGGGGGCTGACGCACTTGTGCCAGGCTTCCCCGGTTTAAGTTCCTTCATCGCGCTGAATACAAGCTGTGCCAACGCAGTGGCACCGGCCGGCTGAAAGTGAGTATTGTCACTGATACCGTCAGGATAGGCCTCATAAAGCCCCGGGGGAAGATTCATAAAATAGGTCATCGAGACATAATCACGCCCCTTACGGGAGAAATACTCCCTGCTCAGGGTATTCAGATCAATAAGGTATGTACCCGTTTCCTCTGCCACTTCCTGCATGGCAGTAGGGTAGTCACCATGAGTGTTTCCCAACATGCCATCCTTCCAGGGGTAATTTCTTGCCACGGGGGTAACCAGTATCGGGATTGCCCCTTTACCGCGCGATTGTGACACATAAAGCCTCAGAAACTCCCTGTATCCGGGCAGAGATGTATAGCGTTCTCCCTTGTTCACGGAAGCATCATTATGCCCGAACTGGATAAAGACGATGTCACCAGGTCTGAGCCTGTGATATACATCCGCCCACAGACCTTCCTCGAAAAATGAGCGTGTGCTGCGCCCTCCGCGTGCCCTGTCATCAACCAGCGCACTGTCACTCCTTACGAGATGCCTTATCAGCCTGAGAGAGTCTGATGCCATAAACGACTGGAATACCTGGCCCCAACCCATTATGGGATAACGCTTCGACTTATAGTCCTTCTCCAGCGAGTAGTCAGCCACGGTTGAATCACCTATAAGCCAAATCCTGGTTATCTTTTTCTTCCCTTCAGCCTTTGGATATTCCGCAGGTTGACTGGTTGTGAACGCCGAAAAAAAGGCTGTCAGAATAACCATTATCAAAAACCTGTTCAGTCTCATAAATCAGTCAGTTGTTAAAATTCTGAACCAGTTGAGATCAATGGAACCTGCATCATTGATAAATCCATCGCGCAGGGCAAAGAATCCAACTTTTGCGCCAATCCATATCCCCTCATGGGCGGTAAAGGTATCTGGAGCGAATGTAAAGTTTTCTCCGTCAGTGCTGTAACTGAACCGGCAAACTGCTCCGGCATCTGTATCAAGCCTTAACCAGAGGTGGTCAGTCTGCAGCTCCTGTGTCCATAACTCCGCTTCCGGGCTTCCCAGGTTTGCATCTGCGCATCCCGCCTCCCTCAAAAAAAGTTTGTCGCCGGATCGCCTGACAGACAGGTAGCGGTAATCACGCCCCATCACCACCATGCCGGCCTCTTCCCCGTCGAATCTCAGGTTCAGGTCAACCGAGGCCGTTGCGGTGAATTTTTCTGCAGGCAGTTTGCGGAGGAAGAGATTAGGCACTTCCCAGAGGTTTCTCATACCGTCAGGCCTGGCAATGCAGTTAAGCCTGAAAAACCCGTATGCTTCTGAAGGATAACCCCAGGTAACGGATGGATTGGCTTGCCACTGCCAGTTAAACGGTTGCATGCTTCCGTCAAACTCATCATCAAACCTTGAAGAGTGGCTGGAACTTACCGCCCCTGTAACAGGCCTGGTGAACGATGAGACAGGTTCGCCAATGCCGTCACCATCCTCATCAGCACCAATTACAGGCCAGTCATCTGCCCATTTCATGGGCTGCAGGTGGACGATCCTCCCGTACGCCCCCTTGTCCTGAAAATGAATAAACCAGTCTTCTCCCGAATGTGTGGTAACCCATGCTCCCTGGTGCGGACCGTTGATGCCGGTACTCCCCTTATGCAACACCATCCTGTGCTCATAGGGTCCGAAAACATTCCTGGATCTGAGGACAAGCTGCCAGCCTTCGGTAACGCCTCCTGCAGGCGCAAAAATATAGTACCAGCCCTTCCTCCTGTAGAATTTTGGCCCCTCCACTGTGGGGTTGCCGTCGTGACCGTCAAATACCATCACGGGGTCTCCTGTTGCAGTTGTGCCGTCATAGCTCATTCGGGTGACCATGAGGACGCTTTTGATCCCTGCCCTGCTGCCTGCAAAGGCATAGGCCAGGTAAGCACTTCCGTCATCATCCCACAGAGGCGTCGGATCAATGAGACCTCTCCCGTGGATTACCTCCACCGGATCACTCCATGGCCCTGCCGGATCAGATGCCCTGACCATGAAGATGCCATGATCAGGATCAGGATAGTAGATATAAAACTCCCCGTTGTGCAGCCTGATGCACGGAGCCCATATGCCCCCTCCATGACGCACCTCTGAATAATACCCTTCAGGGTGCAGCCTTTCAAGGGCATAACCGACCAGTTCCCAGTAAACAAGATCATCAGAACGAAGCACCGGAAGCCCCGGAACACAGTTGAATGAAGAGGCAACCATGTAATAACTGTCACCCGACCTGACCACATCAGGGTCTGAATAGTCGGAATGCAGCACCGGGTTGGTATAGGTGGTTTCCTGGCCTGCCTGACCATGTCTGCAGCCGCCCGTCATAAAAGATGAAATGAGGATCAGGGAAATAACAATGTGCAATGCTGTTTTCATTGAATTTACAATCACGGTATTTTATTTTCAGATCTGTTCAGAATGCCTCCAGTTGTTATGGATATGATTTTACCCGGGGACCGGGATAAAACCCCGGTCCTCCGGAATAACTCAATAACCACCCAAATCCAATCGTAACCTTTTAATCTGTCCATCGCGGGTCTCCTGCGAGACCCTTACCTGCAAAATTACCGTCAAGGAAGGTAAAATCCCCTCCGACCGGATCGGTCCACAGGCCGGTTGATGCTCCGCTGTAAGCCGTCATCAGGTTTTTTATCACCGCAGTAGTGCCGTCAAAGAAATCAGTTGTATAATAAGAACCGGCAATGGTAAGTGTCATTGATCCCGGTCTTATTCCGTTTGCCCTGTCAACCGTCTGACCAAAAATACAGTCGGTTATTGCGATTGTTCCTGCTGAGGTGTTGCTGGTGCCAAAATCAATGAAGTACCTTGATGAACCTGTATCCATGGTTGTCTCATTGAAGGTGCAGTTATCAACCACAACGCTCTGGCAGCCGGCGCCGCTGCCATAGTTGATTATCCCTCCCCTGAGCTTGTAAACCGTGGAATTGACAAATCTGATATTGATGAAGTTGCCGGTTGCAGCCCCGTTAAGTACCCCATAATGGCTGTCAAATGCGAAGTCATACATCACGCAATTGAGAAACTCAACGTTGTTGATAACCTGCCCGGCGGCGTTGCCGCGTAGGCGGATGACGCTCCGGCCGGAGTTTCTGACAATGCAGTTCCTGAACTTTATTGCACCGATGATGAAAGCATCAAGTTCCTGGTCAATTAAGCCCCTGTGTTTTGTGGCCCCGTCATCATATGCACAGCTGATATCAACATTTTCAAAGACCAGCGAGTCAGAGGCTGTCATTGCGGTACCGATGTCAAACATATGGTTACCGCCACCGGTAACCAGGTATACCTTCGGAAGATCATGCGGCAAGATGCCTCTTATCTTGGTACTGGTCCTCACAGTGTCAACTTCTGACAGCGGATAGGATACACCGTTTACGAGCAATATCACTCCTCCTGCCGGAAGAGCATCCAGGGCAGCCTTGAGGTCTTCTCCGGGTGCAACCAGCACGTCACCTTCAATAATGACACTGGTCTTTCCTCTTGAGAAGTTACCGTTCATCAGCCTGACCTCATATACACCGTTCGGGAGGCCGGTTACCTGTTTTCCGCCCAGGCCAAGATCCTCTGCACTGAGGGTAAAGGGGAACTGACTGGTTCCGCTCACAAAGAGGAGAGATGTTGCCGTGACTCCGGGTTCCCACTGGACAATGCATGCATTCATGGCAGACATGTAGGTCTCATAGCCGATAAAGAGGTTCTCCGGGTCAGTCCTGAATGCCACCAGGGACCACTTCGACTCTTCCACACCCTGAAGCGAGCTCACTGCTTTCACCCTGGCAGAAAACTGGGTGTCTCCTGCCGGAAGGATATACGTATATGTTATCTCGTTCTCCTCTGAGGCAGGAACCTGGGCTGAGGTAACCAATGTTCCGGTAGCGGTGGCGCCGTCATAGATCTCAACAAGGTAGTGGTCAGAGTTCTTAACCGATGACCAGGTAAGGGTCACCGTAGTCGTATTGCTTATAAAGGCGCTGAGCCCCACCGGTGAAAATGCACGGCTGAATTCCAGCTCTTCCACCACCGGTTCTATCTGTTCCTTGCATCCGGTGAAAGGGAGTATCGCCATCAGCCCGGCAAACAATCCTGTATATATAATTATCTTCTTCATAGATGACTGTTTTATTGGTTCAATAGCCATAATCATTCTTCAGTGTGCCGTTGCTGGCATCGATGAAAACCTGCCAGATAGGCCAGAACTGGTTCTGGTCAGGATCATTCGTAAAGAGGGAATTGATCTTGGTGGTTCCCAGTTTGTCAGGGCTGACATAAACTGTATTGAAGGTATAATCACCTGACATGTCCACTGTTTCACCCCTGTTGAGTCCGTAGAACTGAAGTGACTCACCGTTGGCGGCATACCTGTAATAAAGAATTTCAGGCACATCAGCATAGGCGCCGCTGCGGTTGCTGAGGCTGGTCATCCTTGCAATTGCCTCATCCAACCTTGATCCGAGAATATTCCAGCGTATCAGTGCAGCCTTGCGCTCCATTTCACCGCAGAACTCAAATGCATGTTCATTGACGATAGCGTTGAACATCTGTTCCTTGGTTGTGATTGAGCTCAGATATGCATCCACCTTTGATGGCCAGTCTGCCGCTTTAAATGCTCTCTGCCTGATCTGCTTCAGGTAATCCTTCGCAGGAGCGAGATTGCCCAGTTCGTTCTGTATTTCGGCAGCCATCAGGAGAACTTCGGCGTAACGCATATAAATTTCATTCAGCCCGTCATCGTTTGTTGAGGTGACGAATCTCTTCATCCATTCATACCGGAGCTTCCCGAAATACCAGAGTGAAACCCCGTTCCCGGTGTTGATGGTCTGTTTTGAAATGCCGGCGGTAGCCGTTCCCCATGAATAAGGTACGCAGGTGACATCCCTGCGGGTGTCCTTCACATCATAATCATAAAAGACGTTAGGAAGGGGCCCGTAGTCACCGCCTCTCGGCTGCCCGGTATACTGGTCAGCGGTTGCATGCCTTACGGCGAAGGTAAAAGCCATGCGGCCTCGGCCGTCGGCAAATGGGATCTCCCAGAGTGACTCACCGCCTGCTGCAATATTCTCCTCACACACCTTTCTCCAGAATCCTTCGAAGCTACCCTCCAGTTTTGCAGTATTGCTGCCGATCACGTCTATACATTCCTGCATTGCGACGGGATAGAGAGTTGCAGCAGAAAGTGCCGGATCATTGCTTTTCCGTATTCCGTCAGGATACTGTGAATAGCCTGCTGCAGCCAGGCATATACGTGCCCTGAAAGCCTTTACAAATGCCTTGTTTATACCCTCGGTGGTGGTGGTCCTTGCATTTCCGTTCGGCCATGCCACAAGTTCAGAGGCCTCCCCGAGGTCAGCAATCAGCTGTTTGTATATTTCATCACGGCTGCTCTTTGCAAGGTAGATGGTTTCCGATGAGATCGGCTCAAACCTCGCAACCACATCACCCCATGCCTTTACCAGGTCAGCATAATAGATTGCCCTGAGCGTCAGCGCTTCACCCAGCAACTGACCCATATCCGTTCCCGGAGCAGGGTTGCCATAGGTCCTCAGACCCCTGATACAAATATTTGCACGTTCTATCCCCGAATACATCTGGGCCCAGGCATTGTTTGCCGTGTTCATGTCAGTATTGATGGAGGAATTAACATACCTGGCCAGGTCTGACCTGGCAGATGCAGCCGTTGAACTGTTGTACCACTCAATGTCAGTATTGGCACCGTAGTGGGTCAGGTATCTTCCCCTGTATGAGTTGGTCTGGCCGATGGGTTCCTTGATCCCGTCTATGGCAGATGCCGCAAGGGTGGGATTGGAAAAGATCAGAGACTCATCCAGGGTTGACTGTGACGGAGCCTCCAGGAAGTCTTCGCACGACACGAGCAGGCCGGCAAAAACAAGACTGATTATTATATACAGATACTTTTTCATACTCATCTCTTTAAATCAGTTAAAAAGTAAGGTTTGCACCGAACATCACCTGCCTGCTCTTCGGATAGGCGGAATAGTCAAGTCCCGGCGTGAGGGCGGTATTCCTCCTGGCAGAGACCTCGGGATCAAAGCCCGAGTACCCGGTGAGGACGAAGACATTGTATCCCGAAACATAGAATCTCAGACGCTGTATGTGCAACCTGGAGGTCAGAACCTCAGGAATCGAGTATCCCAGTGTAAGGGTATTGAGCCTCAGGAAGGATCCGTCCTCCACTGCCCAGTCGCTGAAGACATGCCTGCTCATGAAGGGAGACCACATGGTTGTGGAAGCGTTCATCGAAGCAAGCATGGCGGGATCATTCACCAGTGTTCCTGTTGCAGGATCGAGATTGGTCCATCTTTTGCCTTCAGCCATTATGTCAATAAGATTGCGGAACGGATAACGTGAGGTGGTATATTCAATCTTGTTAGCATTATAGATCTGATTGCCAAAACTCCAGTTGAAAAATGCGGCCAGGTCAAATCCGAAGAAATAACCTTCTGCAGTGAAGCCGCCGGTGTGCTTCGGATTGGAATTTCCTATTTCCGTGACGTCAGCAACTGTCACCATCCCGTCACCGGTAAGGTCCCTAAGTTTGAGACTTCCCGGACGGAGAGTGCCAATGACATTTGAGTTGTCAACCACCCCGTCATTGAGTATCCACTCCTCATTTGCGGCATCATAGCCTGAGAAGTCGGAAACCTCATATCTCCCGTCATTGATGTAACCGTACATGGTTCCGACCGAGCCTCCAACGGCTACCCAGTAGTCATTGCCTATCTCGGTTGAAGCCCAGCTGGTGTTCTGCCCGAAGTCATTCATCACTCCGAGCGAAAGGATCTCGTTTTTATTGAATGCGATGTTGAACCCGAAAGTCAAACCGTAGTTCTTCTCATTCAGTGCAGCCGCATTTATCTCTATCTCAATACCTTTGTTCTGGGTCTCACCCATATTCCTGTACTGGCTGATGTAACCGGTACCGGAAACGGGGAACTGAATCAGGAGGTCTTTGGTGTTGTTCCGGTATAGTTCAACGCTTCCATTGATCCGGTTCCTGAAGAACCCGAAGTCAAGCCCCAGGTTCCTGGTTACAGTTGTTTCCCATTTCAGGTCAGGGTTGGCCATACTGGTGGAAGGAGCCCAGAATGATGAAAAACCATTGATCCATGATGTAGTGTTGGCTGCGAAGATCTGCGCAATCTGGTTCGATGGGATATTGTTATCGCCGGCAGTACCATAGCTGAAACGGAGCCTGAGATTGTTCAAGGTATTTGAAATGCCCTTCATGAATTCCTCCTCCGATATTCTCCAGGCTACCGATGCCGACGGGAAGTAACCCCAGCGGTTGACTTTCGAGAATTTGCTGGAACCGTCAGCCCGGAAGGTGGCTGAAGCCTGGTACCTTCCCTTGTAGTCGTACATCACCCTGCCGAAGAATGAGAGGAGCTTGTCATCAGGATTGAGGGTATTAGTATAACTGTTTGAGAACCCCTGGCTGACAAGCTTGAATGCTTCAGGGCCGGTGAAAAATCCGGGGAATCCCCATACCTGGTTGAACATGGTGTTTGATTCGTTGACAAGCACCTCCTGCCCTGCCAGGAGCCTGAGTGAATGGCCTGATTCACCGAAAATATCCGCAAAATCGTAAGTGAGGGTGTTTGTGCTCCTGATCCCGTTTCCCTTTCTTTCATATGACTCAAGGGCCGGTTTGTTCTGGTAGTCAGCCGTCGGGGTATTCCTCACGTAATATGTGGTAAGGCCGTAGAAGCGGTCATCATTGTTTACAAAATTGTCAAGTCCTGCCTCAGTGCGGAATACCAGCCCGTTTACGATCTCCCACGAGAAACTGGCTCCCAGGTTGAACCTTTTCCTGAACTGCTGACGGTCATTATCCCGCACGTTGTCAAGCGGATTGGTCATGCTTGCAGCAAGGTCAGTATCATCAAAATCACCAACCGAGTTGAACGGAATCGGAACGAAGAGCATGGCCTGCTTCACCCTGGCATCATTCGGGGTAGCTCCACCCTGGTCAGTGGCGCCTGCACCGTAAATCTTCTGGTCAGAATAGCGAACCGAAAATGAAAGCTCAACCCTTTCACCAGCCTTGTGGTCAAGCTTGAGAGCAAGGTTGTCACGCTTGTAATTGGAAGAAAGCATGATTTCATCGCTCCTGATGCCTGCATATGAGACCGAATACTTAAAGTCATCACTTCCCCCGGTGACGTTGAGGTCATGGTTGAATACCTTTCCGATATGTCCGAAGACCTGGTCAAACCAGTTCGTTGATGGCTGGCCTGAATAAAGGTCAATGTCCTGATAGTTTCCGAAATACCTTTCGTATTTCTCCAGGTTATCGTCAAGGAGGGCATACTCGTATTGCCATTTCATGTAATCAGGCACCGAAATGGTGGGCAGGGTCTTTGACACCTTCTTGAATCCGTAGTAGGTGTTGTAGCTGACCCTTGGCTTGCCTGCCTCTCCTGCCTTTGTGGTAATAATGATAACACCGTTTGCACCGCGGGCACCGTAAATGGCCGTTGAAGAGGCGTCTTTCAGTACGTCTATCGACTGTATTATTGACGGCGGAATATCAGTAATGGAGTTCACCGGGAAGCCGTCAACAATGAAGAGCGGTGTACTGCTCTGGGTCACTGAACCACCTCCGCGAACCCGGATATTGATTTCAGCATCCGGCGAGCCTTCCGTGGTAACAATGTGAACACCTGCCATCTTGCCGGTGAGCGCCTCAACGGCGGATGAAACAGGAACACGTGCCAGCTCTTCCCCCTGCACGGAGGTTATCGAGCCCATCACATCCTTGCGGCTTACAGTACCGTAACCGATTACAACCACATCCTCAACAAGGCTGCTTGAAGGTGTGATTGTGACGTCGATGGTTGTTCGCCCGCGAACGGGCTCCTCAACCGACTCATATCCAACGAATGAGAAAACCAGAACGGCGTCCGGCGGACAGTCGGTCACCTTATAAATGCCATCCAGGTCAGTGGCTACACCGCGAGTTGTACCCCTGATGACTACGTTAAGGCCGATCATTGCCTCACCCGTCTCGGCATCAGTTACCTTGCCGCTGACGGTAATGTTCTGCGAGAAGGCTGTCAGTGACAAAGCCGTCATGACAAGGATCAGCAAAGCCCTCCGGCCACTTATACCCGGACCGGAGGATCTTCTGATTGCATAAATTGATTTTGTCATAGAGAAGTTGATTAGGGTTTAGAAATATGCTGTTAAGACTCTCTTACAAACAGGGCAGACAAGCCCATGGTTATAAATTTAGTCATTAAAAACCAGGGATATCCCGTTTCTGCAATTAGTCCACAATTTCCATCAAATTTTCTACCTGAATTTATTAACTTGGCAGCTACACTTATAAACCTGAACCTGAAAGATGAGTGAAGAGATCCTGCGGGCCATGATGGAACTATTTGCCCTGATTGTCAAGCAGGACGGTGGCATGCTTCAGAGTGAGAGCTGCCCCACCAGAGTGCAGACGAGTTCATGCACCTCTTCCTGGAAGAGGCCGGACCCCTCAGGGAAAAGGATAATAAATCCGTCTCTGTAACTCCCACAGTAAAAGACTCGATCCGGATCCTTAACAACTGCAATAAGATCAACAAGACCCTCTCTCAGGAACAGAGGGTTATTGTCCTCATGCGCTGCATGGAACTTATTGATTCCGACAAGCAGTTCACCCCTCAGCGGATGAATATCATTAACACCATAGCTGAGGTTTTCCGTATATCCGGGGAGGAGTTCCGGTCCATAATGCAGTTTGTCATGGAGGAGGAGAGGGGCCGATTCAACAATCCACTGATGGTGGTCATTGAAACCGGACCAAAGGCCGATGATACTGCGAAATTCCGGCCATTTATAGTATTCCTGAGGATTGAGAGTGTAAATCTTATCTTCCTGAAGTACTTCTGCGACGGCACAACTCTCCTCAACGGTCTACCCATAGTATGTTCAAGGGTATACCTTTTCGCACCCGGGAGTTATGTACAGTTAGCTCCCGCACCAAGCATCTACTACAGTGATATCCTGTCACACTTCGTATCGGGCAAGATCATCCACCGGATAACTTTTGTAGCTGACAGGCTGAATTACCTGTTCCCGGATGGAGCGCCGGCCATTACCGACGTAAGCTTCCAGGCCTCTGAGGGAATGCTTGTGGGTATCATGGGAGCCAGCGGATCGGGAAAAACCACCCTCCTTAACCTGCTGACAGGATTAACCAGACCTCTCTCAGGCGAAGCAAGGATTAACGGCATACCCATCCATTCGGGAGACCACAGGCTCGACGGGGTGGTGGGTTATGTGCCCCAGGACGACCTGCTGGTTGAAGATCTTACAGTCTTTGAAAACCTCTTCTATGCTGCATCCCTTTGCTATGCAGGAAAAACCCGGAAGGAGATCACGGAGATTGTTGACCGGACACTCCAAAGCCTTGGCCTGTTTGAGAAAAAGGATTACAGGGTTGGCTCCCCTCTGAAGAAGGTTATCAGCGGCGGCCAGAGAAAGAGACTGAATATTGCCCTTGAACTGATACGTGAGCCGGCCGTACTATTCCTCGACGAACCAACATCAGGTCTCTCCTCGGCTGATTCGGAGAACGTCATGGATCTTCTTCATGAACTGACCGGAAGGGGTACGCTTGTCATGACAGTCATCCATCAGCCCTCATCAGATATATTCAAGGGTTTTGACAAGGTGCTGGTGCTTGACCAGCAGGGACATCTCGCATTCTATGGCAACCCGCTTGATGCCGTGGTACACTTCAAGACGCAGGAAGCCCATATCAACAGCAGCATGGCAGAGTGCCCCTCATGCGGTACGGTCAACCCCGAGACACTATTCAATATACTTGAGACAAGGGTGGTGGATGAATACGGCAGGTATACTGACCGCAGAAAAGTCTCCCCGGCTGAATGGGCAGATGTCTTCAGAAGAAAAGTCGTACATGAAACAACCAGGGAAGAGACCGGCGAACCATGGTCCAACCTCCGTAAACCCGGATGGATGAGGCAGACGATCATCTTCCTCATGCGAGACGTGAAGAGCAAAATAGCCAACCGCCAGTACCTGCTCATGGTCCTGCTCGAGGGTCCTGTCCTTGGACTTATTCTCTCCTACATTATCAGGTATATTGCCGACCCTGACTCAAACATCTATATTTTCAGGGAGAATGAAAATATCCCGATCTACATCTTCATGAGCATTATCGTGTCGCTCTTTCTGGGCCTGACCATTAGTGCCGAAGAGATCTTCCGGGATCGCCGGATGCTGAGCAGGGAGTATTTTCTTAATCTCAACCGCAGCAGTTACCTTGTAAGTAAAATAGTGATACTGGCTTTCATATCTGCTCTCCAGGCGTTTCTATTCCTGGTGGTGGCCAACCCGGTTCTCGGCATCAGGGGGCTCTTCTTCTGTTACTGGCTGGCACTCTTTACAACATCATTTTTTGCCTGCATGATAGGATTGAACATCTCCTCCGCCCTCGATTCTGCAATAGCCATCTACATAGTCATCCCGCTGCTGATGATCCCAATGATGGTGCTGAGCGGAGCCATGTTCCCGTTTGATAAACTCAACAGAAAGCTGGCCCGGGCTGACAGGGTACCTCTCATCGCTGAACTGATGCCCACAAGGTGGACATATGAAGCGCTCATGGTGAAACAATACACCGGAAATGAGTACGGGCAGAGAGTATACCCGCTGAAGAAACAGATGAGTATTTCTGACTTCAACACCATCTACCGGATACCAAGGGTGACAGAAGCACTGGAAACCGTTGCCGGTATTGTGAAAACGGGCCGGCCGGAAGAAGAAAGAGAGAGCGAAATGAGGCTCCTGAAGCATGAAACCGCACGCCTCAGTGCCGCCGGGGTCATCGAACCTTTTACAGGCACTGACTCGCTGACACCTGAACTTTTCAATGCAAATCTGGCGGAAAGGCTCTCAAAATGGCTGAACAGAATTAACGGGGAATTTATCAGGCTCAGTAACCTGGCAGATATGAGTCTTGATAATTATGTCAGCAGCAATAAAATGGCCCTGGATCTGTTATATAATAACTACCATAATGACAAACTGGAGGATATTGTCAGGAAGGTATATGAGAAAAACAAGATGCTTGAGTTCAGAGACAGGCTTATCCAGAATGTGGACCTTATTTTCCTTGAGCCGGAACCATCCGGCCTGGCCGGCTTCCGTACCCATTTCATGGCGCCGGTTAAAAAATTCATGGGCCTCACGGTTGACACCTTCAGGTTCAACATACTCCTGGTTCTTTCTTCAGTCATCCTTCTCTACATAATGCTTTACACGGAAATGCTGAAACGGATAATCACCTTCTTCTCAAACTTTTCATTCAGGAAAAGAGGAGTTCAAACCGGGAAAGACTGATTCTTTACAATAAAGGTTAATAATATATGCGTCTGATGGCAGGGAGTGTAACAAAAATCGTGGCTGTGATCCTGATGGTGAGCCTGGGCTCATGCAGGAACAGCAATACCCGTCAGGGCGGGCTGGGATTTCCTGTCGCTGATTCGGTACCGGCCGGAGAGGCTGTGAAACTCAGTGAAGAAGCCGTGGCGGATATTGTTCAGAATATAGCATCACCGGTAGAAATAGCATCAATCCTCCAGGCAATGCAGGTACCATTCTCAGCCGGTTACCTTGCACCAACCCATGAGGCCGACAGACTCACAACCAACTTCCAGAAAGCAATAATGCTGGGAATTTACGGAGCTGATCTGGGATACCTGAACATCTACGAAAAAACCGGTAATTCCATTGAGGTGCTCTCTACAATCAAACGGTTAGCCGACGGCTTGCGGGTGGGACAATACTTTGATTTCGAGACACTTAAAAGACTTTCATTAAGCAAGTCAAATCTTGATTCGCTCCTGTTTCTCTCAGTGAACTCATACAACCAGATTGATAAATTCCTCCGTGACAATAACCGGGGCTCAATCTCGGCACTGATGATTGCAGGTGTCTGGATCGAAGGACAGTATCTTGCCACCCAGGTGGCACTGAACAACCATGACGAGGTTCTCAGGGACAGGATCGGAGAACAGAAGATTATCCTGGGAGACCTTCTGATGCTTCTTCGCCCCTACCGGGAAAGCAGTGAGGAATACAATGCCCTCTATTCAATGATGGAGGAAATCAGTTCACGGTATTCAGATGTAAAAGTCTCTTACAGGCTTGGTGAACCGGAGACGATTGAGGAGAACGGCCGTCTCGTAATGGTGCAGCACGAGGAGAGTATTGTGGAGATGAGTGATGCCCAGCTGGCTGAAATAGCAGAGAAGTCAAAAGAAATCAGGAACAAATTAATATCCGGCCAATAAGATGAAAAGCTCATTTTTCATACTGTCGCTTGCACTGATCATAATGCCCCTGCTTGCAACCGGTCAGCCCGCAACTGATGATCTGGTAAGCGGTTGTGTAATTGCTGCCGGTGAGAATACAACCTACCTGAAGGATTTCCGCGTGCAGCTTCCGAAAGCTGCTCCCAATGCCGCCGTGCCGGTTTACAAAGCCAATATGTATCTCATGAAAAACATGAAGTACAGGTTCACCGTATGTGATGCCCCGGAATCAAAGGGAGAACTGGTAGTCACAATCTATGACCAGGGAAAAGAACTCATTTCATCCTATAATAAAAGCGCAGACCACAAATACAGCTCAATTGACTTTATCTGCAATAAGACAGGTCTGTATACATTATGGTTTGACTTTATCAACGGGGAACAGGGCTCCGGAGTAGGGGTGGTCTGTATGATCAAGTAATCAGTAGGGCCAGATCCGCGAAACAACAATCATTGCTGCCATCATCCAGAAAAGAATCTCAGCCGTTACCACCCTCCGTGTAAAGGCCATGTAATTAGCCATAATAAATGAGAGAGGCATGGCGGCAACCGCCATCAGCTCGGCAGAAACGGCAGGCACAAAAATGTACGCCGCAGCTGAGATAACCATTACCCATATAAGGATTTCGTAAGTCCTCCGTGACCTAATCTTGTATGTCGGCATCTCCCGGGCAAGGTATACCAGGGAAGGAAGAAAATTCAGCCCGGTAACTACCAGGAGTATTACAAGAGTGCGGCTCCAGTAGACCGAAGGAGCCTCACCGAACAGGTTAAGGAGAATAGTTGACGTCAGATCTCCGGGATCGCCTCCTGTGACATACCACACTGCATACATCAGTACCCATGGAAGCAGCGCACCGGCAATCGCCAGGGTCAGTTCACGGATGTCAGGGCTTCTCAGCAAAAGGACCCCGGTGAGTACAATGAGAATAAACCAGACTGATCCGGCATATAAAAGTCCGGCAGACGATATCATCAGTGCAGCGTCAAAGAACTTGAATGATGTACCGTTGACACGATACGAGGAGATCATCCTCCAGATTGCCGCCAGGATGAGAAGTGATGCCGGAAGAGCCGGATTGAGGATCATTTCGCCCGGAAATATTGAATAGAGAAGGATAAAAAGCAGTGCCGGCAGAAAAGTCCTTCGGGGTATGAAAAAGAATTCGGTATTGAACCTGATCATCACTATGGCCACTGTCATCATAAGGGCAAAGGAGAGCAGCACTGCCAGATGCGGAGATCCTTCCAGCGCCTGTGTAATGTAACCCCAGAGGGGCATTATGTTCCTCCCGGTGATATTTGCCAGCCGCGGTGGTGAGATGAAAAACCCGCTCCACAAACCCAGTGCTGCCAGGGTCAGCAGCATCGCGGGTCCTGCACCGGATCCCCTGAAAAACCTTATCATTGCCGGATGTTTTTCAGGTCGAAACCTATGTCTTTCCTGTAATTCATCCCGCTGAAAGAGACCTCTCTTACGGAAGCATAGCTCCGTGCAAGCGCCTCCTCCATGGATCCGCCCGTCGAGGTGACGGCTATCACCCTGCCGCCTGAGGTCACCAGGAGGCCATTGTCACTCCTGGTGCCGGCATGAAAGAGAGTGCTCTCTTTAACCCTCTCTGTACCGGTCACAGGAAAACCCTTCGCGTAGGTGTCAGGGTAACCTCCCGAGACAACCATGATCGTTACTGCCGTTTCCGGGGAGAACACCACTGTCCGTGATTCAAGATCGCGGTTTGCCACACCTTCAAGAAGGTCAAAAAAATCACTTTCAATCCTTGGCAGGATCACCTCGGTTTCAGGATCACCGAGCCGGGCGTTGTATTCAATCACAAAAGGATCACCCTCAACATTCATCAGGCCGAAGAAGATGAATCCGCGATAATCTATTCCCTCTTCCTTCAGTCCCTCAACCGTGGGTCTGATGATCCGGTCCTCCACCCTGGTCAGGAATTCGGGAGATGCAAACGGCACCGGTGAAACTGCACCCATCCCACCGGTGTTCTTCCCGGTATCACCTTCCCCTATCCGCTTATAGTCCTTGGCTTCAGGTAAAATACGGTATGATCTCCCGTCGGTGATCACAAATGCAGACATCTCAATCCCCCTGAGATACTCTTCAATTACCACCCTGCTGCCCGCAGCACCGAACCTTCCTCCAAGCATTGCCTTCAGTTCGTCAACTGCCTCGTCAAAATCATTCAGTATCAGTACTCCTTTCCCGGCCGCCAGGCCGTCAGCCTTGAGCACATAGGGCGGTTTGAGTCCTTTCATGAAGGTGACGGCATCACTGATGGTTTCAGCGGTGAAGGTCCCATAGGAAGCTGTAGGTATGCCATGCCTTTTCATGAACCCCTTGGCAAAGTCCTTGCTGCCTTCAAGTATGGCACCGGCCCGCCGGGGCCCTATCACTGACACACCTGACAGGGCAGGGTCATCTTCAATATAATCAGCAATACCGTCGGCAAGGGGTGCCTCCGGGCCGACCACCACCATTCCAATCCCATGGTCAATGATGGTTCGCCGCACTCCTTCAAAATCACCCGGGTCAACCGGAATATTGACGGCCAGTGCTGCAGTTCCCGGATTGCCGGGAGCGACAAATAGTTTCAGCGGCCTGGTGCTCTGTGCCAGTTTCCATGTGATCGCGTGCTCACGTCCTCCCGATCCGAGAATAAGAATATTCATGTTAAATGTTGCTTTCCCCTTTCAAAAATAGTATTTAGGATGTAATTACTCAGCCCCTGGGCGAATAATCATCCACCCGTCCGAATGAATAATCCTCTGAAATTGCTTTCTCAAGGAACCGGTCAAGATATTGCATCGCACTGCTGGTCTCCCTGTCATGAAGTACTATCACTGACCCGGGCCTGATCCTTGATGCCAGGATTCCGTAAGATTCCGGGGCCGGCAGGGTCTGGTCAAAGTCATACGGCATAAGGTCCCAGAAGACTATCTGCATTGTCCGCTCCAGTATCCTGTACTGTCTTACCCGCAGTCTCCCGTATGGCGGCCTGAACAGATTGCTGCAGGTTATATCCCTTCCCCTGAACACATCGGCACAATAGGTGCGGATTGGTGTTTTAAGCCCGTTAAGATGGCTGAAGCCGTGATTGCCTATTGTATGACCCTCAGCGGCTATCCTTGCAAAAAGACCCGGAGCGGCAATCACCCTGCTCCCGGTACAGAAAAAGGTGGCCCTGACATCTCGTGCTGCGAGGATGTCAAGGATCCGGGGTGTCGATACAGGATCCGGTCCGTCATCAAATGTAAGGTACAGCCTCCTCCCCCCGCCTTTTATGGAATAAATGGCATCAGGATAGATAATCCCGGCTGGAAACGGCCTGCGGTAATTCCTGATCATCTTGCAGGCACCTCTCCGTAAAACCTGTTAAGCTCAGCGGAGGTACGGGCAGAAAGCCCGGTCATGCCGTGCCTGGTTGCCAGCCTGTAAACATCAAGCAAAGCCTGAAGTGAAACAGATGCGTTGTAATCAATCCCGTAACTCCTATCATCAGGCAAGCCGGCAATGAAGGTCAGGGTTGCTACCGAATTATCAACGATATCATTGCACAGCTTTTCGGCATCTTCCTTCTTTCCTGCCATTGCCAGCGCATCTCCAAGGTCAATGCTGAAGTAGTCATATGGCATCTTGGAAGGCGGAACTATTGTCAGACCCTTTTCCACAGCTGCCAGTGCCCTGACAGTATCACCCTCAGCCACAAGCGCCCTCGCCAGCCTGGCAAACTGACGCCTGAACACATCAAACATGCGGCGGTTGCTCTCATCGAGGTAAACACCCTCCTTCTCCGCATTGCCCCATCTGAAGTTGTTCATCATGTTTTCATACATCTCCCTGGTGTCTACCATCCCTGTTTCACCCGGTCCGGGCTGAGATATCCTTATCGGACTGACACGGTATGCCATCCCTTCCAGGACGAAAAACTGTTCAAGCCCCGTGTATGTTGAAGAGGGTACCGTCACCGAATAATAGAGAGGCCTCTCCCAGTTATTGCCAGCCATGAAGTCTATCACAGCAAGATCATCCTTAATGGCCATGTTGCTGGTGAACTTCCAGATCATGGGCACAATCATCCTGTCAGCATGATATGGCCTTACTGCTCCGGTAGATATTACATGGGCTGAATCGACATCCACTATGAACTCTCTGACAGGAATGAAGTTGAAGAAATCGCCCCGGCCCGAGAGATCAACCTTGGCCTTCGGGTCATCAGATCCGACAAACTCCATCACCTTCCGTATGGGTGTAGGCTCCTTGATGAGATCCTCAACAGGAAGCTGAACACGCTCTCCCTCAATGTATTTTTCAACAGGAAGGGTAAAGGGGAGCGGGTCTGACTCAAAGGCTTTCCGGCTCATCGACTCGATGTAGAAACCGCTCTGGAGGTAACTCAGGTTGGCAACACGGACATCAATCCGGTATCCCTCGACGTCCTGAATATACCAGAGCGGGAAGGAGTCGTTGTCTCCGTAGGTCAGCAAAACTGCATTCTCATCAACTGACGCCAGGTAGTTGGAGGCAATGTCCCTGGCAGTATACCTGTCAGACCTGTCATGGTCATCATAGTTCTGAATGATCATCAGAAGCGGCACAGCCGCCATAATCACCACTGACGGAATGACTGCAGCCGGGTATTCCTTCATGAACTTGCGCAGCATATCATAAAAGAACATCAGGCTCATCCCTATCCATATGGCAAAGGCATAGAAGGAGCCTGCATAGGCATAGTCCCTCTCGCGCGGCTGGCTGGGATTCTGGTTAAGATATGTCACTATTGCGAGCCCGGTCATAAGAAAGAGAAGAGCAACCAGCGAAAGTCCCTTGCCGTCACGCCGGTACTGCCAGTATATTCCTGCCAGTCCGGCAAGCAGGGGCAAAAGGAAATAGGCATTCCTGGCAGGATTGTTCCGGTTCTCCTCCGGCAGCAGCGACTGGTCACCCAGCCGCGGATTGTCAATGAAGGACAGGCCCGAAATCCAGTTGCCGTCCATGACATTGCCGTTACCCTGCACATCATTTTGCCTCCCGGAAAAATTCCACATGAAATATCTCATGTACATGACACCTACCTGGTACCTGAAGAAGAAACGAAGGTTCTCGCCAAAGGTGGGAATGGTGGCCTGCTCAGTCCCCTGCCCTGACCTGATGGTGACTTTGGTTCCCTTTACCTTACCCCAGTATTCATATTCGCGGATGTGACCCGGATCACTGCTGTACATCCGGGGAAATAAGGTCATAAACCTTTTATCATACTTATATTCAGTCTGATAATATGGAACATACCTGCCGTCCTTCTTGTTGTAGCCTCCAACCTTTTTATCTATGCCTGTAACCGGGGCCGAGTAATAATGTCCGTACAGGAAGGGTGCCCTCGGGTATTGTGACCTGTTTATGTAATAGATGAATGAGAAGACATCTGAAGGATCATTCTGATTCATCGGCGGGTGGGCATTGGCCCTTATTATTATCAGGGCGAAGGAGGAGTATCCCAGCATCAGCACAGCCACTACCGTCATGACGAAATTCAGGATCTTCTTCCCCTTCCTGAGGGAGTACCAGATTCCCCCGATGACCAGTCCTGTAAGCGCAAATATATATATGTAGAGGCCTGTATTGTATGGCAGGCCCAGGGTGTTTACGAAGAAGAGCTCGAACCAACCCGCCACTTTTGCCACACCCGGAACGAAAATGAAGTTGAGAATCCCGAGGATGATAAACCCGGAAAGGAGAGCATATATTACTCCCCTTGAGGTTGGTCTGTATTTCCTGAAGTACCACAGCAGGACTATCACAGGGAGGGCAAGGAGGTTAAGGAGATGCACCCCTATTGAAAGTCCCATGAGGTAGGCAATCAGTATTATCCAGCGGCCGGCATGAGGATCATCGGCTTCATCATACCAGCGGAGCATGGCCCATACCACGGCAGCAGTGAAGAGTGAACTGGTAGCATATACCTCACCCTCCACGGCAGAGAACCAGAAAGTGTCAGAGAATGCATAGGTGAGGGCCCCGGCAGCACCGGAGGCCAGTATTGCAAAACCTTTTCCGCCGGAGACTCTCTCTTCATCGCCAGTGGCCATCCTGATGAGCCTGGTGATGGTCCAGAAAAGGAAGAGTATCGTAAAGGCACTGGCAAATGCTGAAAGGATGTTCACCATCATTGCCACTTTTGAGGTATCACCCCCGGCAAAAAAGGTGAAAAACCTTCCGAGGAGCATGAAGAAGGGAGCGCCCGGAGGGTGTCCCACCTCAAGCCTGTAGGAACAGAGGATGAACTCCCCGCAGTCCCAGAAGCTGACGGTGGGTTCAATGGTCAAAAGATATATAACCAGCGAGACGGCAAAAACAGCCCATCCGGTTACATTGTTCCACAGTCTGAATCCTTTTTTCATTTTGTTCCTTTTTGGTTCCTTATCATGAAGCGCCAGGGCTTGCTTATCCATGGTTCGCCGGCATAGTCTATCCCCACCCTGGGTCCGGAAATAACTTCCGGGCGGCACCCTGTTTCCTCAATCCAGATCCTGCCTGATGATACCAGGTCCTCGCAGTTGAAAGAACCGTCAATTCCCAGGCCCCTGGTCAACCGCCCCGGTCCGCTGTGCTGTGATACTCCCCTTATCAGCACGGCCTGGGGGAAGTCTTGAGGACCCGTCACCACATTCAGCATCCAGTGCATCCCGTAGACAAAGTAAATATAAAGATGGCCTCCCGGCATATACATTGGCTCCGTTCTTGGTGTCCTTCCCCTGCTGGCATGACATGCCCTGTCGTCGTCGCCAAGATAGGCCTCGGTCTCGGTTATCATGTATTTCCCGGTCTTCTTTCCTGTGCCAATTACCAGGTCCATCCCAGGCAACAACCCTGCTACCGTCACCGCATCTGCAAGAAAGAAACTCCGGTCAACTCTGCTCATCGGGGTTTTTCAGTACTGCTTTTTATCCGGCATTTCCTCCCAGCGCTTCAGTATGCTGTCACCCTCCTCCTTAAGCCCGCGCACCATCGCAATGGTTCTCCTGGTTCTGTCAAGAGCCAGCTCCTCGTATATGTGATTGTCACTGAATCCGGCTTCGGCCGCACGGTACCTGTCAGAGGCATAAACAATGCGCCTGATGCCCGCCCAGTATATTGCGCCAAGGCACATGGGGCAAGGCTCACAGGATGCATAGATGGTACAGTCTCCCAGGTCATGGGTACCAAGGGCTTCAGCAGCCATCCTGATGGCCATTACCTCGGCATGCGCAGTGGGGTCATGACCGGGCACAACCCTGTTACCGGCATGTGCAATGATGCTTCCTTCCCTGACAATAACCGCACCGAATGGCCCTCCTCCGCTTTCCATATTCTCACCGGCAGTCTTTATTGCCAGCTCCAGGAACATGAGATCCTCACTGTTAAGCTTCATTATCGTTTTCTGTGACAATTTACAGGGTGTAAAAATAAGAAAAGAATGCCGCCCCGATAAAGGTATCTGCAGTATCATTATCAAACAATGGTTCCTGGTTGTCCGGCTGGAAAGAGATTATCTTTGCAGACAGCATCATCAGCAGAGGCGTCAGGGCGGCAACCAGGTACTCTGCATGAATGGTCCGGAGGGGCAGACTGCTGAACATGCGGATATTTAAGAAATTAAAAGTACAACATATTGCTCGGAATAAAAATATGTTGTATTTTTGCAGACCCCAAAAAAGGGGTTTTTATTTTAAAAAATCATTAATTAACAAAACCTTAGTACAAAGTGAACACCTTAAGCTACAAGACAGTTTCAGCCAACAAGGCGACTGTTGAGAAAGAGTGGGTACTTGTAGATGCGGAGGGTCAGACACTCGGACGTCTGGCATCTGTTGTTGCCCTGATGCTGAGGGGGAAGCACAAGACAAGCTTCACGCCTCATGTTGACTGCGGTGATAACGTCATTGTTATCAAT
Organism: Bacteroidales bacterium; assembly: GCA_025454815.1. Lineage (GTDB taxonomy): Bacteria > Bacteroidota > Bacteroidia > Bacteroidales > VadinHA17 > SR-FBR-E99. Next base: position 32,782 of record JALONR010000036.1, read on the forward strand.
GCAGAGAAAGTTGCGCTGACGGGAGCAAAGATGACTGACAAGGAGTACATCAGGCATACCGGTTATCCCGGAGGCCAGAGGATCGTCAAGGCTGACGAGCTGATGAAGAAGCATCCGACACGGCTTATTGAATATGCCGTGAAGGGTATGCTTCCGAAAAACAGGCTTGGCCACGCCATCTTCAAGAACCTTTACGTGTATGAAGGCCCTGTGCACAAGCATGAGGCTCAGCAACCCAAACTAATTGATTTAAAAACCATTAAGTAAGAAACATGGAAGTTATCAACGCTATCGGAAGAAGGAAAGCGGCTGTTGCAAGAGTGTACCTCAGCGACGGTAAGGGACAGATCACGATCAATGACAGGGAGTACAAACAGTATTTCCCGAATGAGATCCTGCAGTATGTCGTCCTCCAGCCCCTTAACCTTCTCAATGTTGCCGACAAATATGACATCACAGTCACCCTTGACGGCGGTGGATTCAAAGGTCAGGCAGAGGCGGTACGTCTTGCGATTTCCAGGGCTCTGATCAAGATTGATCCGGAGTTCAAGCCCAAGCTGAAGGCTGAAGGTTTCACCACGCGTGATCCGCGCGAGGTTGAAAGAAAGAAGCCCGGCAGACCAAAGGCACGCAAGAGATTCCAGTTCAGCAAGCGTTAGGAGTTCAACAGCAATTAATATAGATGCAGGTTTAGTATCTAAATTGCATTGACTTCCCGCAAGGAACTACTCTGCAATTGACTTCACAGAACGTAAACTTAACAACACAATCAAAATGTCAAGAACCAATTTCAAAGAATTACTGGATGCCGGTGTACATTTCGGGCACCTTAAGAGAAAATGGAACCCTGCCATGGCTCCCTATATATTCATGGAGCGCAACGGCATTCATATCATTGACCTTGAAAAAACATCCTTAAAGATAGACGAGGCTGCTTCAGCAATGAAGCAGATAGCCAAATCAGGCCGCAAGGTCCTCTTCGTGGCCACCAAAAAGCAGGCGAAGGATATCGTTGCTGAAAAGGTTGGAGCGGTAAATATGCCATACGTGACAGAAAGATGGCCGGGCGGTATGCTCACCAACTTCCCCACCATACGTAAGGCAGTCAAGAAAATGGGCTCAATAGATAAAATGGCAACTGACGGCACTTTTGACAACCTCTCAAAGAGGGAAAAGCTGCAGATCACACGCCAGAGAGCCAAGCTTGAGAAGAACCTGGGCTCCATAGCAGACATGACCCGCCAGCCCTCGGCACTTTTCGTGATTGACGTATGCAAGGAACATATAGCCGTACATGAGGCAAAAAGACTCGGTATACCCGTGTTCGCAATGGTTGACACCAATTCTGATCCGTCAGACATCGACTTCGTGATCCCCGCAAATGATGACGCCGCCAAGTCAATCTCACTGGTGGTTGATATCATGTGCCAGGCTATCGCCGAAGGGCTCAATGAGCGCAAGGCAGAAAAGGACAAGGACAGCGCCCAGGCTGACAGGGATGAAATGCCCGAAGGTTCACGCAAAAGCAAGTTCAGGGCCGCCGACTATGAAGAGGAGAAACCCGTGATGAAGGGTGACGACTCCGTTGAGGCTGAAGCTGAAAAAGCTGCTGAGGAAGTTGAAGAACCCACAGAGGAGGAAGAATAGTCAAATCAACCACTTAAACAGAAACAATACTATGTCAAATATTAGCGCTGCCGATGTCGCCAAACTGAGAAGGCTGACCGGCGCCGGCATGATGGACTGCAAGAAGGCACTTGAAGAGGCTGCAGGCGATTTTGAAAAAGCTCAGGAACTGATACGGAAAAGAGGACAGGCAATTGCCAACAAGCGTGCTGACCGCGAGGCTACTGAAGGCGTTGTACTGGCGAAAACCACCCCTGACGGTAAGACAGGAATGATTATCTCGCTTAACTGCGAGACCGATTTCGTTGCCAAGAACGCTGACTTCATTGCCCTCGGAAACAAGATCCTGGACACAGCTCTCAAATCAGCCCCGGCTGACCTTGAGGCACTGAAAAATACTGAAATAGAAGGTAAAAAGGTCTCTGACCTCGTCCTTGAAAAAAGTGGTATCACCGGTGAAAAATTCGAGCTTTCATATTTCAGCACCATGAGCGCTGAAGCAGTCCAGGCTTACATCCACCAGGGAAACAAGCTGGCCACACTGGTCGGCTTCAGCAAGGGAGGCATTGATGTGCAGGTATACAAGGACGTTGCCATGCAGGTCGCCGCCATGAACCCTGTTTCGGTTGACAAGGATGACGTGCCGGAAAAGATACTTGCACAGGAACTTGATATCGCAAGGGAGCAGGCACGCCGCGAAGGCAAACCCGAGGAGATGCTTGAGAAGATTGCCCAGGGCAAACTTAACAAGTTCTTCAAGGAGAGCACCCTCATGAACCAGGAGTTCATCAAGGACAGCAAGCTCAGCATCAGGCAGTATCTTGAAAGCCACGACAAGGGGCTCAGGGCAACCGGCTTCGTCCGCTATACCCTTAATATCTGATAATTACAGATAAATATATACGGAAACGGCGTCTGCAGAGGCGCCGTTTCTTTTTTGCCCTCAGTGGGAAAAAGCCGGATTTGCTGCCCCGGATTATGACAAAAAATCATTAAATTGTAACACCAAAAACATAACTGACCTATGAAAAAGAACATCGGAAAAACTGACATGACTGTCAGGCTGGTCCTGGCAGCAGTGCTCGTAATTCTCTATTTCTTTGTAGGCAAGATCACAGGGCTGATTTTCATTATTGTGGCAATCATCCTGGCTCTTACCGCACTGACACGCACCTGCCCGCTCTGGTACATCTTCCGGACAGACACACTTGAGAAGAAGGAATAGCAGGCTTCTGAGACAAAAAAACCTGGCAGCGGCCGCCTCAGGCAGGGGCGCCGCTATCTTTTTTGTTGCCCGCCAGGATTCAGGGCACATTTTTTGCTAATTTCGTTACCGTCATAAAAAGAAGATTTGTAATGAAGTACAGTAGAATTCTGCTCAAACTTAGCGGAGAGTCGGCCGGCGGGCCTGACGGAACCGGTCTCAATGCAACGGTACTTGAAAGCTATGCCCGGCAGATAAAGCAGGTGATTGATTCAGGGTGCCAGGTGGCAATAGTTATAGGTGGCGGCAATATCTTCCGCGGTCTTGGCAGCACAGGTGACGGTTATGACAGGGTCAAGGGTGATCAGATGGGGATGCTCGCCACAGTGATCAACAGCCTGGCCCTCGAAAGCTTCCTGATCAGGGCCGGTTGCAATGCAAAGGTTTTTACCTCCATCCGCATGGAACCCGTGGGTGAACTCTACAGCAGGGACAAAGCTTCCGCTGCCCTTGAATGCGGGTGCGTGGCCATCCTTGCAGGAGGGACAGGAAATCCATTCTTCACCACTGATACAGCAGCAGCACTCCGTGCAGTGGAACTTAAATGCGACGTCCTGCTTAAGGGTACAAGGGTCGACGGCGTATACACCGCTGACCCGGAGAAGGACCCCGGGGCTGTAAGGTATGAAACACTCACCTTCAGCAAAGCAATTGAGAAAAAACTCAGGGTGATGGATCAGACCGCCTTTGCAATGTGCAGCGAAAACGGAATGCCGCTTATCGTCTTCGACATGAACAGGGAAGGAAACCTGAAAGCGGTTACCGATGGCAACAAGTGCGGAACTCTTATAACTCTCTGAAAAGAATTATTTACATTTGCTACCACCCGAACAATGACAACAATATGACTGAAGAACTGGAACTGATCAGAGATGAAGCCGAAGAGAAAATGGAGAAAGCCATCAAGCACCTCGAGTACGAGCTTTCACATCTCAGGGCCGGAAGGGCCAATCCGTTGCTGCTTGACGGTATTACCGTTGACTATTACGGTGCCATGACACCCCTGGCGCAGGTATCAAACATCAATACACCTGACGCAAAGAGTATCCTGATACAGCCATGGGAAAAAAATATGCTCGGCGTAATAGAAAAGGCAATCCTTGCCGCCAACATCGGCATGACACCTATCAACAACGGCGACGTCATACGGATCAACGTCCCGCCCCTGACCGAAGAGAGGCGACATCAGCTGGTTAAACAGGTAAAACAGGAAGCCGAAACTGCCAAGATCAGTATCCGGACAGGCCGGAAGTGGTTCCTTGACGAACTCAAGACCCTCCTGAAGGAAGGATTGCCGGAAGATGAGGAAAAAACCGGCGAAAAAATCATCCAGGAGATGACTGACAAACACATCGCCAGGGTAGACAAAATCATGGAATTCAAGGAAAAAGAGATAATGACGGTATAAAAAAAGGGGGGCGAAACCCCTTTTTTGTTGCCGTGGGGTGGAGCTGCACCCCATTTTTACTAATGCCGGGAAAAATTCCGCTTTTGCTGCCGGCAGACTATTTGCCGGGCCTGAAAATCATCTCGTGTTTTTTTGCTGCCTCTACAGCCGCTTCAGAGAACGGCTCACTGTAGAATCCGTTATTTACATAGGTATCTGTCTGCGAGAGGTAGAACGGGCTGCCCGGTATACCCGAGGTGCCTGTAGGTATTACGGTAAGTGACTGATCCCAGTCGGCTGTATTGAATATATGCCTTTCAGAAGCCCCGTGGTTCGTTCTGAAATTGTCCCTGAATGAGTAAGGTTCAACCGTATGATAGCTTCCTCCCACTCCGTAGGTCTTCGAATTGAGACGCAGCAGCCTGTCAAGGATCTTTACCGCACCCAGCGGATGTTCAAGAGTAAGGGTATGGATGTTGCCCCATTGCCATCCGGGCCCGTACACTCCGTATCTGACCTCAAGGGTATCAACGGCAGACCTGATGCTCTGGGCAATGATCATCTCCATACTCTCCGTTTCAGGAGTATTGATATTATCAACCCACCCGTCAGGTCCCTCTCTTACCATGCTGTAGATATAGAAATCATGCTGTCTCCCGAGTGCAGAGCCGTAAAGGTCATCAAGCTCATCGCTGAGCAGGTGACGTGCCATCTCAATTCGTATGAACTCAAACAGTGACGGGGCAATAAGCGATGCATCCATGGCATAATCCCACCCCCTGAGCTCCTCAATGGCAGCTTTTTCGGCTTCATCAGGGTCAGCAATTGCCTCTGCCCCTTTAAGTATGACCGGGGTAAGCATGGCAGCATAGGCAGAGTGATTGTCGGTAATCATCCGCTTGAAATCCTCAATTCCCAGCACCTCTTTTTCTGCAGCCATCTCCCTGATTCGCATGATACGATAGGGCATCGAAAAATCACCGCTGATATAAAAGGGATATGTTTCATCCACGGTTCTCTGGTTTGCCGAGGAGACAAATCCCTCCTCCGGGTTGAATGATGAGGGAAGGAGCTCAAACGGAACATATCCTTTCCATTCGTATTCATCAGTGTCACCTCTTCTGGGCAATAGCCCGGTTCCCTTCCTTACCGGCACTCCCCCGCCTGTATTGATGCCGACGTTGCCTTCAACATCGGCATATGCGAAGTTCTGGCTAATGGCCCTGAAGTTGCTGAGCGCTGCCCTGAATTCTTCCCAGTTGCCGGCCCTGTTGAGAAGGTAGACCGCCTTAATCTCATCACTGTAGTCATAACCTGCCCAGCGCATTGTCAGCACCACCTCATCAATGCCCTGCATGCCTGATATTACAGGCCCGTGATGGGTGTGCCTGATAACCCGGGTCTGAGAAGAGTCAGCCCCCATCCTGAGTGTGTGCTCAACCACTTTCATTGGCAGCCATTCACCCTTATAGAGGTAATTATTACCTGCTGAATCAACCGTCTCCGCAAAGAGGTCAATGTCATCCACGCCCAGGTTTGTCATCCCCCATGCAATCCTGTCATTATGCCCGGCCACCACAAACGGTTCGCCCGGAAAAATCACCCCGGTGACATTAAGCTTTCCGGGTATGACCTGGTGTACCTGCATCCAGAATCCGGGCACATTCAATCCGAGGTGCATATCATTTGCAAGAATGGGTTTGCCGGTCTCGCTCCTGCTTCCTGAAACAGCCCAGTTATTGCTGCCTGAAAGTGTAACAATACCCAGTTTCTCAAGCTCCTTCATGGAACCGATGGCAGCCATTGCACTGTCAAGAAGTCTTTCATCGAGCCTGAATTCCGGGAAAACCACCTCATCAACCATGCTCCAGTCAGCGATCAGCTCCGCAGCTTTTTCCGGGCCAAGCTTTCTGCCGAGCTTGTAGTTGCTTATCTCATTGGAGAGATTTGATGAGGCAAGATCCCAGCCTATAAACCCTATAATATTGGTAATATCAACCATCGTCCACGGTTCCGGCTCATAGCCCAGGATCCTGAATTCCGGGGGGAGTTTTTTACCACTCTCCCTGATCCATTCATTGACCCCGTCAGCATAAGCCTGAAGGGTGGCCAGTATGGCGGGGTCCTCCCTGTCGAGAACCATCTGCGACTTTTCCGGCATACCCAGTGCACGCAGGAAATGGTCAGTATCAAACATATCCCTCTTAAACAGCTCCGACAACCGGCCCTGGGTGGCATGTCTGACCATATCCATCTGCCATAGTCTCTCCTGGGCAGTGATATAGCCGGTTATGAAATACAGGTCATGCTCATTGGATGCATAAATGTGAGGTACGCCGCGCTCATCGCGGATAACCTTTACATCGGCCGTAAGGCCTGCAATGCCCTTCTCGCCGTTAAGTTCGGGAAGGCCCGATTTTCTGAGGGCGGGAACAATTATTACCCCGGCCAGCAGCACTAGTGCAACGATTATGACAATCGTTGAGAGGGAGATTTTCAGGATCTTCATTTGATTTCCGGTTTGGTTTGCCTAAAATTAGTAAATGATGAACACCTGACAATAACCCGGCTGCCCTGCAGGTGAAAAAATCCTCAGCTCCTTCCAAACAGCTGTCTTCCCTGGGAACAGCAGCTGCAGATATCAACAGGGTTACGGTCCTTCATCACCATCCTCCTGAAGGAGCGGTACCTCTCTCCTCTCCATATCTCACGGAAGGATTGTTCCTCAAGGTTGCCCATAACATGCCGGCCATTCTTGTCATAGCAGCAGGGAACCACATCTCCGTCTGTGGTAATTACGGCTGAAGTCCACATTCTCATGCATCCCCTTGCCGGTGATCTTAAATGGTGCCAGGCGCCGTCATCGCCCATGTAATAGCGGGACATGCCCTTGCCAGATGGAGCCCACTCACCTGCCCTGGTATGATCAAGTACCTGCATGGTCTTAACCCTGAACCCGGCACCGACCGAGCGGGCGAAAGTGGCTGCTGCATTTGTCTCATGCTCATTGCCCCGATGTACCAGGAACTGCAGCACAATCTTCAGTTCAGACCCCGTGTCCCTGATAACCTCAGCCAGCCGCCTGATGCCTTCACTGACAAGGGTATGGTCTCCTCCCCTCCTGTATATGCCGTATGCTTCCGGGGTGACACCGTCATATGAAATGATTATCTTTTTCAGAGGTGACCCGGCCAGCCGTATACAGCTCTCCCTGTCAAACCAGTGGCCATTGGTGGAGACCACGGGGTTCATTCCTTCAAACAGACCAGCAATCCTGAAAAAATCAGGGTGCATCATAGGTTCACCCTGGAAGCTAAGCCATGCTGACAGAACATGTCCCCTCAGCTGCGAGGCAATATTCTCAGCGAGGTCAAAGCTCATAAATGGGTTGCGTCTCCTGGTGAGACCGGTGCCGGTGAGGCACTCAGGGCATGCAAGGTTGCAGATGCTGCTTAGTTCGATGCTGATGGCCGGCGGCAGCGGCGGGCATACTGAAATACCGGCATATCTGTTAACGGCATATGCGAAAACAGAGTAACTTGCATTAAGGTATGAGAGTGCCATAACAGGGACAAATGAACAATTTTTTCCGGTCAATGTATAGGGAAGAGGGGGTGGTTCCGGTCATTATTATGTAACAATGATCCGGATTACGAACAAAAAAGATAAAAAGACCATGAAAACAAAAATCCTTTTTACAGCAATTGCCTCGGCACTGCTCCTCATACTTCCCGCAGGTGACATGGCAGCTTCAGCCTCACCGGCAAAATCCAGGAAGGAAAAGCAGCAGCAGGTTACAACCATAAGGGGAAGAGTGGTTGACGCCGAGACAAACCAGCCTCTCGTGTTTGCCAGCATAGCCGTTCAGGGAAGTAACGTCTCCACGGTGACCAACCTTGACGGTGAGTTCACCCTGAAGCTTACCGGCAGTGAAACGGGAAACCTTGAATTCTCATACATTGGTTACAAGAACAGGGTGATGGCGCTTGACGAGATGAAAACAAACGGCCAGCGGAATGTGATAGAGCTTGAAACAGCAATGATACCTATTAAGGAGATCATCGTGAAGCCACTTATACCCGAAGAAATAATGGAATTGGTGATCAGCCGCTTCGACGAGAATTACCCGGCTTTGGCCAATGACATGACCGGTTTCTACCGCGAGACCATCCGCAAGAACCGCAACTATATTTCAATAGGTGAAGCTGTTGTGGAAGTCTTCAAGGCTCCCTATCAGAATGACCTGAGGTATGACGCCGTAAGGATCTACAAAGGGAGGAAAAGCAATGACGTGGAGAAGATGGACACCGTTCTCTTCAAGCTTCAGGGCGGCCCCACCACCACACTTTACCTTGATGTGGTAAAGAATCCTGAAACATTCCTTACCAGGGAAGCGCTGAACCAGTATGACCTGGAGCTCTCAAACATCGCGATGATTGATGACCGCACCAATTATGTCATCAACTTCTACCAGAAGCCCTCTATTACCACACCCCTTTACCAGGGACGACTCTTCGTTGATATCGAAACCTATGCAGTTGCACAGGCAGAATTTGCATTCAACCTTGAGAACAAGGAGCTTGCAGCTTCAATGTTCATCAGGAAGAAGCCCATGGGGATGCAGGTAACACCCGAACTCACATCATACCTTGTCCGCTTCCGTGAACAGGGCGGCAAATGGTATTTCTCGCACTCAAGGGCAGAGGTTAAGTTCAAGGTTGACTGGAAGAAGAAACTCTTCAACACCAATTATACCACCATGTCTGAGCTGGCAATAACTGACCGTACCGAAGAGGATGTGGTTAAGTTCTCAAACAGGGAGAGAATCAAGCCTTCGGACTTCTTCACGGAAGAGGTTGCGGCATTTGCTGACCCTGACTTCTGGGGAGACTACAACACAATTGAGCCTGACCAGAGTATCGAGGCAGCCATACGCAAACTCAGCAGGAAGGTTAAATTCAGCGACAGGACAGAATAAAAAGGGGAAATGCTGACCCATGCACAGCGACAGTGAAGTCATAGGGAGGATCAGGCAGGGAGACAAACAGGAGTTTGAAAAGCTGTTCCGGTCCTCCTATGTTTCGCTGGTGAGATATGCAAAAACCCTTATCAGGGACCACGACGCCTCGGAGGAAATAGTGCAGGATCTCTTCTTCAGGTTGTGGCAGGACAGGCAGAATCTCAGGATAGAAAGCTCTTTGAACGGTTATCTCTTCAGGTCGGTGCACAACAGGGCACTGCATTACATCGAGCACCAGAAGGTGGTCAGCCGGCATGCCGGGGAGATGATTGCCGGTGCAGAACTGACCTCGGAACCGGTAACGGAAGCTATCTACTACCATGAACTCCAGACCAGGGTCGCAAGGGTGCTTGAAAGACTGCCCGAGAGATGCAGGATGATCTTCCGGATGAACCGGTTCGAAGGACTGAAGTATAACGAAATAGCTGATAAACTGGCAGTATCCCTCAAAACAGTGGAGGCAGACATGGGAAAGGCACTGAAAGAGTTCAGAAAAGCACTTGCAGAGAGATGAAAAAGAATATTGATATAAATGAATGGAATGACCGGGAATGGGCCGGTGCCGCAGCCTGGCTTTCCGGTGAGGAAAGCGGCAGCAGTGAAAATGCCCGTATCCTTGAAGGTGAAGAAGAAGATATAATGAAAAAGTGGAATGATCTGAAAAATTCCGAAACGGAAACTATTGATGTAGACAGGGCATGGGCGAAGCTCAACGGCAGGATAGAGGCAGCCGAATCTCCTGCAATACCCCTGCAGGTACGCAGGACGCCCTTCCTCTCAACCTTTGCAAGAATAGCAGCAATGGTAATAATCATTGCCGGTGCGGGATGGCTCTTCTTTGAGGTGGCAGCGCCTCAGAAAATAACGATTGCCTCCGGTGCCGATGAAAAGAATATCGAAATACTGCTCGCTGACGGCAGCACTGTATACCTTAACCGTAACAGCAGCTTTACATACCCGGAAAACTTCAGAAGCGGAGCCCGCAGGGTCCAGCTCAGGGGTGAGGCTTTCTTTGATATAGCACGCGATGCGGAACACCCGTTCATTATCGATGCCGGCAAGGCAAACATACGGGTGCTGGGCACATCATTCAACGTGATAACGGAAAACGCCAGCAGTGAGGTGGAGGTCTACGTATCTTCCGGCAAAGTAATGGTTACAAGCGAGGACGGATCACGCAGCCTGACCCTCGAACCCGAGGAGGTGGGCATATTATCCGGAACAACGGCCACACAGAAACGCAATACTAATGTCAATTACATGGCATGGCATACTGATATGCTCGTCTATGACGGTGAACGGCTCGGAACTGTATTCGAAGACCTGAAACGTGCCTATAATATAGAGATAAGGGTTGCTGACCCTGAAATAAATGACTTCAGGCTTACATCTCCTTTCGAACAGCAGCCCCATGATACCATTGTTAAACTGATTTGCACTACCTTTAACCTCCGTTCTGTCAGGGAGGGAGATACCTACATCCTCTTCCGCTGACAGGCATAAAAGGAACTGATGGGGCCATACAGATCATGCAAGACAGAGATGGCCCTGGTTGCCTGCCTGCTGATGCTCTCACTTCAGGCATTTACACAGGAGAGCGTCCTTGACAGGCCTGTCAGGCTGCCGGGAGCCAGTATAAAGGCATCCAGAGCCCTTGGTGATATAACCAGGCTCACCGGTTATCTCTTTACATATGACTCCCAGATAATCAATTCAAACAGAACGTTCTCCCTTCCTGGTGAGGAGATGCCTGTGAGGGCGATCCTCGATTCAGTGGCTGGTGACCCGACTGTAAATTACCTCGTCCAGGGAAGACATATAATTCTCTACCGCCTGACGGCAATGCCGGAGAAGCCTTCACCCCCGGCTGACTCCCTGCCGGTGTTCGTTTCCGTCGGCGGCAGGATAGTGGACGCCGAAACAAATGAACCCCTCCCCTTCGCAACAATCGGGATCAGCCACAGGGGCAGAGGGACAGTGACCAATTTCAACGGCGACTTCATTCTCCGGATAAGCGAGGAATGTCTTGAGGATACCCTAACAGTATCATATGTCGGTTACGTCAACCGGCTTCTGCCCGTAAAAAGCCTGCCGGGAAACGTGATGACCATTACAATGGACAGGGACTACATACCTATCCCAGAGATCATAATCAGGGCACAGGACCCGCTTCTTATCCTCAGGAGAACCATCTCTTCCGCAGCATCAAACTACGGAACCACACCGGCAATACTGACAGGCTTCTACCGTGAAGGAGTCTACCGGAAAAAAGAACCACAGATCTACTCCGAGGCAGTGGTCAGGATTTACAAGAGTCCATATGCCAGGTCACTGCAGAATGACCAGATCAAAGTGATACGCAGCCGAAAGATCGAGAACCTGGAGGCAAAGGACACACTTGCAGTAAGGCTCAAGGCCGGACTTAGCGCCACCCTGTCACTCGACGGCATGAGACACCTGTTTGATTTCCTCGACCCGCAGTCATTTGACACCTATGAATACCACCTGAGGGATATTGTCACAATTGACGGGGAGACAGCTTACGTGATCTCGTTCAAACAGAAACAATGGGTTACCGAACCGCTGATGCAGGGTGATATCTATATCAATGTAGACAACTACAGCGTCATGCTTGCAGAATTCGAGGTCAACCCTCTCTATGTTGACCAGACAGGTGAATCCTTCATCAGCAGGTTGCCGAAGGACTATTCCATGAAGCCTGAATATGTCAGGTACAGGACCCGGTACAGAAATGTTGACGGAAGGTATTACCTGTCACACGTCCGCGGCGATCTCGGGTTTATGGCCAGGGGACGCAAGAAGGTCTTCAGCAGCCGTTTCAACATCTTTTTCGAGCTTGCCATTACAGAACACCGCACAGATGATGTAGCCAGATTTGACCATGAGGAGCTGGCGCCCGCATATTCAATCTTCTCCCTCACAATTAACGGCTATGATGCCGGCTTCTGGAGGGACTTTGACTTCCTGAAGCCTGAGGAAGACCTGGTTGAAGCGCTTGACAAGCTTAAAATCAGGCTGGGTGAGTTTAACGACTGAATTTCTTCTTATCCGCCGGCCCGGAAATGAACCCGGCACAGCTTTGATTGTCAGCCGTATACGAAAACAATCTGCCTGTCACCTCCGTAACTGCTAATAACAAGGCTATCTAATAACTTTCAAGAATCCTGTACAGTGCCGTAAGGTCGGGTGTAAGAATTATCTCAGTCCTTCTGTTTTTCTGGCGGGCATCAACCGTTTTAGCAGGATCTACCGGCATATATTCGCTCCTGCCGGAGGCCACCAGCCTTTTGGGATTGATATGGGTATCCTGTGTCAGGACCCTTACCACCGTGGTTGCCCTTTTGACACTCAGGTCCCAGTTGTCAAGTATCTGCTGGCCGGCAGCTGCTCTGTAGGGAACATCATCGGTGTGTCCTTCAATGGTAATGGTGATATCCGGGTTCCGCTCAAGCAGTGCACCAAGTTTGCGCAGGGCAGTCCGGCCATTGGCGTCAATTTCATAGCTTCCGGTCTTGAAAAGCAGTTTGTCATCCATTGATACATAGACCTGGCCGTTTTTCATTGACACCGTCAGGCCATTGTTCTCAAACCCGAATAACGCATCTGAAACCTTGTCCTTCAGGGCTTTCACCGCTTTCTGCTGGGCATCAAGCATCTTTTCGAGCTCCGCAAGGCGTGCATTCCGCTTCTCAAGCTCATAGGTGAGTTCCTCCAGGGTTGCCTTCTTGGTGTCAAGGTTCATCTCGAGGTCACGCATAAGGTCCTCCCTCTGCTTAAGCTCCGTCTGTGCCTGCCGCAGCTCCGCAAGAAGCCTTTGTGTTTCCTGCGCCCTGCCTGCTGCAAGTTCTGTCTGCGCCCTCTGCAGTTCATCGTAACGTGTTGATAACCGGTTTACCTCATCCCTTGCCAGGGTTAGCTCCGTACGCGATTTTTCCAGGTCAGCGCTCAGCTTCCCGGTATCCTCGGTGAGCTGCCTCGACCTGGCTGTCAGTTCCCTGTTTGACATTGTAAGCCAGATGTTCTCCGCCTTGAGTGAATCACGTTCTGACATCAGCATCAGATTCCTGTCGGTGAGACTGTTGTATCTCTTCCCCGTAACGCAGGAGACCGTCATCAGCGCAATCAACAGTACCGGGAAAAGAGTTTTAGGTGCTTTCATGACCATGCTGGTTTTATCCTTTCCATAATATGCGAATTAAACAATAAATGGCAAATGCTGTTCTTAATTGTCAGATGATTAATTAACAACTGCCATTATTTACCACAACAGGATGACAGATAATATTCATGGCCCATAATAGTCCGGGCGATCTTTCTTCCGGCATGGCAGCTGCGGGAAGAGGGTTATTCAGGAAATCCTGCCGGACCTTAACCTGTTTGAGCAACGGACATGGTACCATGTCCACTTCGGCAAAAAATAAAATATAAGTATCTTTGAACCGTCACTTGACAATCTGAAATTTAAATGTCATCATCAGACCGGCTGTTAGACAGGATAAACACGCCTGAGGATCTCAGGAAACTTGACAGGCTTGACCTGGTCAGGCTCAGCAATGAGCTCAGGCAGCATATCATTGATGAGGTCAGCACTAACCCGGGCCATTTCGGGGCAAGCCTGGGAGTGGTTGAACTGACCGTGGCACTGCATTATGTCTATAATACCCCGTTTGACAAGATTGTCTGGGATGTAGGGCACCAGGCTTACGGACATAAGATTCTGACAGGCAGGAAGGCACAGTTCCATACCAACAGGAAATATAAAGGGATAAGCGGATTCCCCCGTATGGCAGAAAGCGAATACGATGCCTTCGGCGTGGGGCACTCCTCAACATCCATTTCGGCAGCCCTGGGCATGGCCGTTGCCGCCAGCGCAACCGGAGAGAAAAGAAAAGTGGTGGCTGTGATAGGCGACGGCGCACTGCAGGCAGGGCTTGCTTTCGAGGGACTCAATAACGCAGGGAACCAGAAAGCTGACCTTCTTGTAATCCTGAATGACAATAATATCTCTATCGACGAAAGTGTAGGCGCTCTTAAGGAATACCTCCTTGACATAACCACCAGCCAGACCTACAACAGGTTCAAGGACAGATTGTGGCGCCTTCTCGGCCGGTACAAGAGGGTCGGTAACAGGGCAAGGCTGCTGGCAGCCCAGCTGGAGAACGGTATCAAGGGGACTGTTCTTGAACAGAGTAATCTCTTCGAAGCCCTAAAATTCAGGTATTTCGGCCCTATCGACGGCCATGATGTACTTCACCTTACCAGGGTGCTCGAAGACCTTAAGACCATTCCAGGGCCAAAGCTCCTTCATTGTGTCACCGTTAAGGGTAAGGGATTCCCGAAAGCTGAGGAACATAAGACCATCTTTCATGCACCGGGTAAATTTGACAAATGCACCGGTGAACTTATCAAACCGGCAGAATGTTCAAAACACCCTCTCTACCAGGAAGTATTCGGCCATACCATACTGGAACTGGCACGGCAGAATGAAAAGATTGTCGGAATTACCCCGGCCATGCCTACCGGTTGCTCCCTGAACATAATGATGAAGGAGATGCCAGACAGGGCATTTGACGTCGGAATATGTGAACAGCACGCGGTGACTTTCTCGGCAGGGCTGGCAGCAAACGGGCTCCTGCCATTCTGCAATATCTATTCATCCTTCATGCAGCGTGCATATGACCAGGTGGTGCATGACGTTGCCATACAGGGTTTAAAGGTTGTCTTTTGCATGGACCGCGGCGGGCTGGTAGGCACTGACGGTGCAACACACCACGGTTTCTTTGATATAGCATTCATGCGCAATATCCCGGGAATGATCACCTCGGCACCGATGGATGAGGTTGAACTGCGGAACATGATGTATACGGCACAGCTTGACAGCGTAAAGGGGCCCTTCAGCATCCGTTACCCCCGGGGTACCGGGATGGTATGTGACTGGAGACAGCCCTTTAAGGAGATTCCCGTCGGACGCGCAAGGCTCATAAGTGAAGGTGATGACATCGCCGTGCTGAGCCTGGGTCATCCGGGTAATTTTGTGGTTGAAGCGGCCAGGGCTCTCCGGGCTGAAGGAATTTCAGTTCTGCACTATGATATGCGTTTTGCCAACCCTCTTGATGAAGAAGTACTTCACACCGTTATGAAACGATTCAAAAGAATCATCACGGTGGAGGACGGCATGATCAAGGGAGGCTTTGGCAGTGCCGTGCTTGAATTTGCCTCGGATAACGGATATACTGTTGAGGTGAAGCGCATGGGAATTCCCGACTACTTTGTGGAACATGGTACCCAGCAGGAACTGTGGCATGAGTGCGGGTATGATGCTTCCGGCATTGAGAAGGCCATTCTTCAGACAGTCGGCAGCCGGCATTCGGCGGTCGGCAATCATTAAAACACAGCTGTTGCGCACATCACGATGCCGCAGCAGGAGACATTAATATCAACCCCGGGCCGAAGGCCTTAAAGTATCAGTTAACCAACATGAAAAAACTCCTCCTCCTCACCACCGTGACCCTCCTGATCTCCTCCTGCGCTTCCAGGCCGAAGGAACAGTGGATACAGCTCTTCAACGGCCAGGACCTGGAAGGCTGGGTAATCAAGATCAAAGGTTCGCCCCTGGGCGAGAACTACAAAAACACTTTCAGGGTCGAAGACGGTATAATGAAGGTCTCGTATTCCGAATATGACACCTTCAGGTATGAATTCGGACACATTTACTACAGGGAACCATTCTCTTCCTATAAGCTTAGAGTTGAGTACCGGTTTACAGGAGAGCAGCTTCCCGGCGGTCCCTCATGGGGATTCCGCAACAGCGGTATAATGTTTCATTGCCAGGATCCGGCTGCTATAGGACTGAACCAGGACTGGCCGGTATCTGTTGAGGTACAGTTCCTGGGCAGCACTGCAGAGCGGGAGACGCCAACGATGAACGTCTGTACTCCCCATACCCATATCATGATGGGAGACTCCCTGGTAACGCAGCATTGTACCAGGTCTTTATCAAAATACTTTTATGGTGATGATTGGGTAACCGCGGAGCTGGTGGTTTACGCTGACAGCATCATCCATCATATAGTCAACGGAGACACGGTTCTGACATATAATAAACCGCAGATAGGCGGAGATCTTCCTGAAGGTTTCAACCTGCCGGAGGGTACTCCCCTGAAGGAGGGTTACATAGCATTGCAGTCGGAATCACACCCTGTTGAGTTCAGGAAGGTGGAGATACTTGAATTAAGGCAGCAGGCAGAAGGCAACAGGCAGTAGTGGGGTTTTCAAATATTTATCCTATTTTCGCATCCTGCTAATTTCCATAACTGCTGACTGCCATTTGCGAGCTGCAGACTGGCAGACGCCCGGATGGCAGGATCGAGCGTAAAAAGGCAGCCCGGTGGGCTGACTTAGCGAAGGGGCCGGATAACAGGGGAGGAAATTCCGCCATCCGGATGAGGAGAAGTAACAAATTGTTGTTTGTAGATTAATTTAGCAATAAAAGAAAGACAATGTTGATAATGCCCGGATGGCGGAATTGGTAGACGCGCTGGTCTCAAACACCAGTGGCAGCGATGCTGTGCCGGTTCGATCCCGGCTCCGGGTACTGATAAACTCCAGTTTCATCTGGGGGGTCAGGCAATGATGCACAGGTAAAATGCTTAAGGGTCCTGTCTGATGATATCAATTCAC
>JALONR010000037.1 GCA_025454815.1 Bacteroidales bacterium
TGAGGTCTGAAGGTCCCGACACCTTTCGGGTGTCGTGATTTCGCTCCGCTATACCGAAGCTCAATCTGAGGTCAGAGGTCGGAAGGTCAGGGCGGAGTCCCTCCCGGAACCTGCGGGGGACGTGAAAATCATACAATAATAATTTGGTTTTCACCCATGTAAAGCTTAACTTTAGGAGTTATCTGATCGAATTCTTTTTCAAGCAATTAATACTAACCTAAACACTTATTGAAATTATGGCAGGATTCATTGATGAATTTCTAAAGAGCTACGGCCCTGAAGTGACAAAACAGATGTCGAGCAACTTCAATGTAGACCAGGGCACGGTGCAGAAGCTGATCCCCCAGCTTACGCCTCTCATCCTTGCGGGGCTGAAGAGGCAGAAAGACACCCGTGGAGGTGACGAGAGGGTTGATCACATCCTCAACAAGTATGGTGATGCTTCGGTGCTGAACAACATTAAGGACCTTGTCTCCAACAAGGCGCATGCCCAGGATGTTGATCCCAACCTGGGCGGACTGCTGGGTGACGCCGGCGGGCTCCAGGCAGCCCAGGCACTGGCCGGAAGGATGAACATAGACCCATCTACGATCATGAAGATGATCCCGGCACTGGCACCACTTGTCCTGGGTGCATTGTCGAGGAAGCGTGATACCGGCGGCCAGGGTATTTCCGGTGTCGGTTCACTCCTGGATGCTGACGGTGACGGCAGCATTCTTGACGACGTGGCAGGATTCCTGCTCAAGGGCGGCGCTGCAACCCGGAAGAAGGGCGGCGGACTGCTCGGTTCACTCCTCGGCGGTATCACCCGCCGGAGGTAACTCTCTGACCATGAAACAGCCGGTACTATTCCTGTCTGTTCTCCTGGTACTCTGGATTGCCGGTGCTTCATACTGGTATGTATGCAAGATAAGGAGCGACTGCAGGGAAGCAGTTGCCCCAGCCGTTGAGATCCAGGCTACAGGTGATACCCTGACGCCAACCCCCGAACAACTACTTCTTGCCTCGGTTGAAGAGGCAAAGAAGTTTCTTGAGGGAGCAGGCGTGCAAAAAGGATTCTTCGCTTCGTCATCCGCCACCGGTGACGTGGGCGGGATAACCGACGATTACCTGCAGAAGCTTAAACTGTTCCTCGACAACAACCCGTCAGCCCGGGCAGAGGTTACAGGCCATGCAGACATCACGGGCCCCGAAGCCTTCAACATTGAACTCGGACTTAAAAGAGCCGAATTCGTGAAATCTTTCCTGGTCAATGCAGGGATAAAAGCGGATCAGATTGTGACATCAACGAAGGGTTCATCCGAACCCGCAGCGTCAAACAGCACGCCCGAAGGGAGAGCCGCAAACAGAAGAAGTGAAATCAAAGTAATAATCTAAACATCATGGCAGAACGTTTTACAGCAGATCTGCTGTTCATCGTAATTGTGCTGCTCGTTGCGGCACTGCTGGGTTTTCTGATCGGTTATCTCCTGGAAAAGGGGCGCTGCAGAAAACGGATAGCCCTTAAGGACGAAGAGATTGAGGGATTAAATTCAAGGATACGCAGGCTGGAAGAGGAGATAAATGCCCTCACCGCAAAGGTGAGCGGGCTTGAGGAAGAAAAGGCTGCACTCCGGGAAGATGCCAGGAGAATGGATGATGAAATCGCCAGTCTCAGGCTTACAATTGACCGGTTGGAGAAGGAACTCGCAGTACATAAAGAGGCGGGGAAAGAAGGTGCCAGGGAGACTGCCGGAGCGATTCCAGATGCCGGAATAAAGCGTGACGACCTGAAAGTGGTGGTGGGCATCGGGCCCAAGATCGCAAGCCTCCTCATCAACAGGGGAATATCCACATGGAAGGCCCTTTCCGAAACATCCCCGGCATATCTGAAGGAGATCCTTGACAGGGACGGAGGGGAACAGTTCAGGATGCATAATCCCGAACACTGGCCGCAGCAGGCAAAGCTGCTCGATGAGGGCCGGTGGGATGAGTTCCGGGAACTTGAGAACAGGCTTGAGGGATAAAAGGATCTTTATTCCCGTTCAGTACAGAATCAACCTGATACAACACCCGGGTCTCCCAACCCGGGTGTTGTGGTTTTGGGCAGTGCTTTCCCTTGAAAAATGGCAAAAAATGCTATATTTGTTAATCAAGGTTTGGAATACCGGTTATTAACAACACTAAAAAGGAGGTGCTGATGACTTTGAACGAGGATTTTCTTTACCATCCCCGGAAGTACAACAAGATTGAATTATGGAAAGATGTCGCGCCGGAGCAGTGGAATGATCCTGCCTGGCAGAGGAAGAACTCAATACGGTCAGTTGACCAGCTGAAGAAGGTGATCAGGATGAATGGTCACCAGGAGGCAGAGATAAGAAGAACCATCGGGACGTTGCGGCAGGAGGGCAAGGAACCGCTCAGGATCACCCCCTACTATGCCTCGCTGATGCAGGAAGACCCTTTCAACCCGGTCTTTTTCGGCGAAGTGTCGCATAAGCGTCTCGATCCTATTTTCTGGCAGAGTGTGCCAACGCCTGCCAACCTGATGTTCCCTGACGCCGGAGTGGAAGGAGCCATGAGTGAAGGCTCACGCAGCTATGGCGCTGCTTACCAGCGGTATCCGAACAGGGTGGCCCTGTTCGTTGCTGAAAACACAAGCTGCGCATCGTACTGCGTGCACTGCCAGCGTGCCAAATCGCTTGACACAACAGCCGACGTGAACAGCCGCGAAGTGGATAAAGGCCTGTTCTACATCGGGTATAACCGCAATATAAATGAAGTGCTGGTCACCGGCGGAGATGCCCTGATGATCAGTTTCAAGAGACTGAAATATATACTCGGGGAACTGAGCCGCATACCCCACCTGAGAGTCATCAGGATTGCCACCCGGGTGCCGGTGGTCCTCCCTATGCTGATCACCGATGAGCTGCTTCAGATGATCAGGGAATCATCAAACAGGTACAACAAGGGTCCGGAGAAGTATGTCTATTTCATGACCCACATTAACCATTACCAGGAGGTGACTGCTGACCTTGCAGCGGCGGTAAGGAAGATCACCCGGCACGGTTTTACCATCCGCAACCAGACAGTGCTGCTGAACCATGTCAATGACCACTATCGTACCCTGGCGGAGACCTTCAGGCGCATGTTCTGGGTGGGCGTACATCCCTATTACCTTCTCCAGTGCCACAAGGAGAAGGGAATAGTCCACTTCATCACTCCCATCCAGGTGGGCAAGATCTACATGAAGCACCTCCAGGGATGGATAAGCGGAATAACGGTACCGCGCTATGCTGCAAATATAGAAGGTGGCGGAGGTAAAGTGCTGCTGATGCCCTCAGGGCATGACACACTTAATCTTGATACAAATATTGACGACAAGATCTCAGAGAGCTATGCAAATGTATTTACCTGGGACCACAAGAAGATACTCAGCTATGAAGCTCTGGGGAGGGCAACCAGGGAGGAGTATGATGAGGCGATCAGGATCATGGACCGGTTTGTAGGACACAAGGGAGTGTTTCTCCCCAAGCTGATCATAGTCGATAAGGATGGCAATCACCTGGAGACTACCAATCGTACCAAGCTACCAACATTTGAAAGGAGCAAAAAGGCAAAGCTCCTTGATTATGAGTTGTTTAATGCTGACATGCCGCTTACCAACCCTGTTGATGCATATGACACTATTGAGGCGGCATTCTCCATGTCAAGATTCAACAGGTGAAACAAAAAGGAGGCTGGTCTGCGGACCGGCCTCCGTCTTTACTGCTCCGTTCTTCCCCTCCTCGCAAATTTCTGAAAGTCAGAAGCAGCGCCGTCTGTCATAATGAAATGACAGCCCTGATTCGTTACTGAAGCGGGGCAACCACCTCAAGCACCTCGGGGAAGTCAATACCTATCTTCTTCAGGTGCTCGATGGTCGGGATGCCGTTGTTGTTCCATCCGCGGCGCTTGTAAACGGCATCGCGCAACAGGTCATACTGCTTCTCGCGAAACTGTCTCATGACCCTGATCTTCTCTTCGGTGCTTATCCCCTCCGGGTCAACGCCAATTTTCTCCTTCAGTTGCTTGTCATATCTCTCCTGGCGTGACAGGTATTCTTCCACGGTTACCGGGCCGCATGCGCGGTAAGGCTGGTCATCATCCTTGCGCCTGCCGAAGCCGCGGCGTATATTGAACACCCTCTGGAAGTTGTAGACCCTCTCGGAATCCTCGATGAGCCTGTGCTTGTCGAACTCCCTTCCGGTCACGGATTTGTAGATGGTGACATAGTTGTCAACGTGCTCGGGGACCTTTGCAGGTTCGTCGGTCTGGGCGTTATTCTCAGGCTCCACGTCGTTCCATGGCAGCTTGCAGAGTCCCACCAGTCCGAACCATGTACGGAACATGGGGAAATAGTGCAGTGCCTCGGCCTTGTTCTCGAATGTCGGGATCTGGTTGTTGACCATATCCATGAAGATGAGCCAGGCCTCGTCATGCTGCGGGCCCTTGTTGGTAAGGGCATAACCACCCTGCTGGGCAAGTGACTCTTTCGACATGTACTGGGAGTACTCGAGACCTTTGTTTTCCATTCCAATATCCTGCATGAACTGCGGATCACCCCAACCCTTTTCAGCGAAGATCTTTTTCATGCGACGTATACCCTGTCCGGCTATCAGTCCGAAGCCTTCACCCCGGGCCACCTGGTGCAGCAGTTCAAGTGCTGCCGGAATGTTTCCGAAGGTGAGCTCAAGACCACCGGTGCGCTCCTTGTTCAGGATACCGTTTTCATAACACTCCTGGATGAAAGCGAGGCTGGTTCCCCAGGTAATGGTGCAGATGCCGTAGGTATCACAGTAGAAGTTGGTCTCGATGATATAGCGCGGATCAAAGAATCCGCCGTTGGAACCGAGCCCGGCAGCTGTTTCGTATTCCGGTCCGTCAACAATGACCTTCTGCCCGGCATAGGGTCCGGATGATATCTCGTAATCATCGATAGCCTTTGCACATGACATGTTGCACCCTATCCAGCAGCCGTCAGGTATGCCCTGGGTAAAGAATGAGGTCCATACAGCCGAATCAATCTTCGGGGCATCCTTGTGTGATCCGAACTTGTAGTTGTGTGTCGGAAGCAGGTCATGATCATCCATGATCTCCATCAGGTGAGCGGTACCCACCTGCCGCATACGGCACTGCTTGTCGTCAAGCTCGCGCATTTCACGGTTGAAGCGGCGTCCGCGCTCCTGGATGGCCTCAAGGTCAACCACGTTGTTGAGGTTGCCCTTCACGCCGGGGATCCTGCACACCAGTGCCTTGATCTTCTTGTTGCGGAAAACCGTTCCGATACCGCCGCGACCGGCCTGCTTCAGCCTTATCTTCTTCCGCTTATTGTCGTAGAAAGTAAAGTTGAGCATCCCGATCAGGGAGTGGTCTGCAGCCGTTCCGGCTGAAACAATTCCTAAATTCTTCCTGTCAGACTCATTCTCGGCAAACATGTCAGTAAGCTGCTCTGCAAGGACATGGGTGTCAATTGCCTCCGCCGGTGCCTCGAAAATCTCTACATAATGGTCAACGCCATTTATGTAAACGATGACGTCATTGGCGGCCTTCCCCTGCAGCTCTATCGCATCAAACCCGGAGAACTTCAGGAACGGACCGAAGAACCCTCCGACGTTGCTGTCCATCACCGAGTCAGTCTGAGGTGAGATGGAGACCACCAGTGACTTGCCGGTTCCGGAATATTGTGTGATCCCTCCAATCGGTCCTGAGGAGATGACTATCTCGTTCTCGGGGTCATCCCATTTAGTGTCCGGCTTCGTGGCATCCCACAGATAGCGGAGACCGTAGCCTTTCCCTCCGATGAATTTTTCCTTCATCTCGAGGGGCACATCCTTCTCTTTTATTTCAGCCGTGCCAACATTGATATATAATGTTTTGTCGGTATAGCCTTTGTCAAGGGGAGTCCATTTGTAGTTCCACCTGTTGAGGAGCCTGTGCTTCGACCTGAGTTCGCTGATGTCCATATTGTTTTTTTTAAGTCCTTTTCTGTTACAGACACAAATATCGGTTATAAATATCCGTAATCTAATGATAATAGTCAATATGCAGGTGATTGCGAGACGAAGACAGAATTTTTGATTTGCTAATTGCCTGCGGCATGATAACTTTGCACGCATGGAGATCACGCTGAACAATGAACCGTTGAAGCTCGATGGTGAGAGTATCACCGTTGAGAAACTGTTAGAGGTGAAGAGATATACCTTCAGGCTCAGGATAGTCAGGGTCAACGGGAGGCTCATTGACCGCGACAGCTATGCGCAGGAGGTGATCCGTGACGGCGACACGGTGCAGGTGATCTATCTGATGAGCGGAGGATGACGGTACAGGAGAATAATGAAAGCGGCAACAACCGGAAAGGTGATTTCTGGCAGCGGTTCACACTGGCAGCCCTGCTTGAAAGGATGCCGCCATGGATGAAGAACAAGTATATCCTGACTATTCTCGTGTTCCTGGTCTGGATCATTCTGCTTGATCCCAATAACCTCATTTCGCGGGTACGCGAGATAAAAACGCGCAACAGGCTGCAGCAGGAGAAAGAGTATTACATGGCCCGCATTGAGGAGGACCGTCGCAAGCTCAATGAGCTGAGGACAAGCAATGAGAACCTCGAGAAGTATGCCCGGGAACAGTACCGTATGAAGAGGCCCGACGAGGATCTGTTTATCATTGTCACCCCGGATGAGGAGCGGAAGATCAGGCGCGAGCGCAAGGTGTCAAAAACACCGAAGCCCGCCGGGAAGCGGGCTTCGGGGAAATCACATAAAGAGTGATTATTTCTTTGCCTTTTCGGCGTTGTATCTGGCATTCAGCCCTGCAATCACGTCAGCAGTCACATCCAGTGAAGAGTCACTGAAAAGGATTGGGCCGGGGAACTGTTTTGCAAGGATGTACTGGAACCCGCGGTCAGCATTGAACTCCACCAGGTATGTATTTATATACTCCAGCACCTGCCTCTGTGCCACCAGGCTCTCCTCGTTGAGACTATAAGCCATTTCGTCACGTCTTGCGAGCAGGGTCTGCTGCTGCTGCTGAAGGGTCTGTTCCATCTCTGCGGCAGTGGCCCTGGTGACCAGTCCCTTCTGCACCTTGTTCTGGAAGTCCCTTACATCACGGTCAAATGCCTGCGACTTTGATGCAAGTTCGGCCTCAGAATTCTTGGTTTTCTCCTCAAGTTCCGTTGCCTTGTCCTTGGCCATATCGAAATTGGCAATGACTGAATCGAGCTCAACAAAAGCTATTCCTCCATGATTCCTGGCTGTTGCCGCTTCGCTTTCACCGGCCGGCTTGTTTTTTCCGCAGCCTGCCATCATGAGTGCTCCGGCAGCGATCAGCGCTGTAACTATCAGGGTGTTTCTTGCAACTGAAATCTTGTTCATCTTGAAAATAAGGTTATGGTTCAACAAATTGTTGCACAAACATACATAAATTTTAAATACCAAAAAGACGAAAGGGAGGTGAGGCCCCGGGCAGCCGTGGCCTGACCCTGAATGGATGGCAGCGGATTATGTGGAAGGGAGGGCTGGTCCGCCAGGGGTGCTGCAATGGCGGATCGGGCGCATGGTGCTGGGAGGGCTGGTACGCCGGGCGTTCTGTAATAGCGGATCGGGCGCATGGTGCTGGGAGGGCTGGTCCGCCAGGGGTGCTGTAATAGCGGATCGGGCGCATGGTGCTCCAAGGGCCTTGTCTGGTAAAGGGTGTTAAAGTGATCAGAATTCGGGGCAGGGGATTGCGTGGATCCTTCCGCCACGCTTCACCTGTGAAGAGGTAAATGAATAAATCAGAGATATCTCGTATGCGCCGCCTGAAGAGGTGATGAGATTGGAGATGGTAAAATCATAGCTGAGGCCGATGTTGAGCTGGTCAGTCTTTATTCCGAGCATTCCGATGATGGCATCTCCCGCCTGGGCTGACACATCCTTCGATGTGGCAAATGGAATACCCCTGTACCATACTCCGAAGACCAGTGGATTCTTGTAGTAATAGAATCCGATGTCTGACTGGAAGAAATCACCCTGGAACATCACGTTTCCGGCGACTGAAAGGACCTCCTCAAGTTTCTTCCTCAGCCTTCCGCGGCTGATGATCTGGAATCCGCCGAAGAGATCGACTTTTATGGGAACTGAGTTATTGTCACCCCAGAACGATGTTCTGGGCCTTAGGAGATGGTCAACCGTGAAGCCTCCCCATATCTTTTCGTTGTAGGCGAGTCCTGATACCGCAAAATCGATGTCAGCCACATTGTCGAAGGGAGGGGGAGTGATTGGAGGAAGGGTTCCTCCGGTTGTAATCTGGCTGTTCCAGACCAGTTTGGTCAGGTCGAGTCCGAGGTAGGTGAATTTAAAGTTTACGCCGGGTCTGAGATGCCATTCATCATTCAGCTGGATATCATATGAATAGAGTAATCCAAGATTGGTGGTGCTCAGGTCGCCAGACCCTGCCACATCATATGTTGCAAGTATTCCGATCCCGGAATTGAAGTTGGGTACTGCCTTGTCAAATGAAACGCTGTAGGTATGGAATACGCCCGGGATTGAAGGCCACTGGTTTCTCCAGTTCAATGAAAAACGGTAATCCTCCGTGGCTCCCGCAAAGGAGGGTGCCAGGTAAAGCTGGTTGGCATAGAACTGGGAGAACTGTGGGTCCTGACCTTTCAATACAAATGATACCAAAAGCAGCAGGCCTGTCAGATATTTAGCTTTTAAGGGCAATCCGGATACTTTTTAGTTACACAAAGTAGCTAATTATACGGCCCAAATTCAGGAAGGTTACATCAGATTATATCAACAATCTGATGGTAAACTGCCCCAATTATCAACAACAGACCCTTAGTATCCTAATGGTCAATAATTTATAAGCGTAACATCGCCTGCCATAATGAATGTCTGGCCGTTCCTGTATGTTCCCCTGACCTTCCAGACGTAGACTCCGGGTGTACATAGTTCGCCCCTGTAGTATCCGTCCCATCCCAGTTCAATCTCATTGCTCTCAAAGACAAGCAGGCCGGCCTTGCTGTATATCTTCAGGTTGTATGAGGCTATTCCTGAAGCGACAGGGTGGAATACCTGGCTCTCCTCGTCAGTGCGCTGGTTGTAATATCCTCCGGTAGGGCCTCCTCTGTTTGGGACGAAGGCATTGGGGAACCTGATGTACATTCCCCTGTCGGTGAAGAGGTCGCTCACGGTCAATGAATCAGCGCATCCTTCCGCGGACCAGGCTACGAGTTTAACATCGAAGACACCCATATACCCGTACCTGTACGATGGATCAGATAAGGTTGAGAAGGTTCCGTCACCGAAGTCCCACAGGTAATTCACCGCACCGGTGGAGAGGTTGTTGAACCGAACCCTGTCACCCTGATCCCATGAATCGTCTTTAATTGCCTCGAAGGCTGCCTTTGGCCTGTTCCAGACCTCAATTACAGATGATGCAGCATAGGAGCGGCCCCTGCTGTCAGTTGCAGTGAGGGTCACCCGGTAAGTGCCGGGTATATCATATATGTAATCCGGATTTCTGAGTGATGAAGTACCGCCGTCTCCGAAATTCCAGTTTAACCTGATGCCGTCGCCGGCGTTGCTGCTGAAGGTTACATGAAGCGGTATGCATCCGGAAGTTACGGATGGTTCAACTGAGAGCAGGATAACCGGGGGAGTGACGGCGGCGTCGGCTGCATTGCCGATGGCACTGACGGAGATGGTTTCCGAGGCTGATCTGCCGGAAATGATTGCTGATTCGCGGCTGGCTGCTTCGCCGGGAGGAGGTGTTTCAGTTCCGGGCCCGCTTTCCGGTGCCTGGTCTGGTGAGATTGCGCCTGCTCCGGTGTCATCTTTTACAGGATCCTCCTCCTGTCCGCTGCCGGGGTCAGTGGTGACAGCTGCAGCAGCAGGTACCGGCCTGTTGTCCGGGATGTCTGATCCCTCATCATTACCGGCTCCGGAGAACAGTATTACCCCGGCAACAGTGAGGCCGGCCATTGCCGCGGTGAGGTAATATATGTTGAACCGTGAGAGGTTGAAGCGGAAGAACTCCCTTCGCTCCAGCCGGCGCATGAAACGGCCGGTAAGGTCGCTTCCGGCAACCAGCTCATTCTCCTCCAGCCTGTCGTGGAAAAGATCTTCAAGACCATTATCCCTTTCCTCTTCTGTCATCTCCTTTTCAAAAAAATTTCCCCCTGGCGCGCGCAAGGTCTTCGAGCTTCTTTCTGAGCACCGCTCTTGCCCTGCTGTATTGTGATTTTGAAGTATTTACGTCAATTCCCAGCATCTCTGCTATTTCATGGTGCTTATACCCTTCAATTGAATAAAGGTTAAACACCATCCTGTATCCCGGTGAAAGTTCACCCAGCACCCGGTACAGATCCTCCGCATTGCAGAAGTCCTCCTCGAAACCGGCAGTACCCGTTTCCGTGCTCACGTACTCATCTATGTCAACCTGGTGTTTGTGTTTCAGGTTCCTGTGCCAGTACGTTATGGCGGTGTTTACCGTC
Organism: Bacteroidales bacterium; assembly: GCA_025454815.1. Taxonomy (GTDB): domain Bacteria; phylum Bacteroidota; class Bacteroidia; order Bacteroidales; family VadinHA17; genus SR-FBR-E99. The sequence continues at coordinate 10,505 of JALONR010000037.1, forward strand.
ACTTTTCTGAGCCATGCCCTTAAAGAACCGGTGCCCTCAAACTCCCTGAGATTGAAAAATATCTTCAGGAAAGCCTCCTGCAACATATCCTCCGCCTCAGGCCTGTCAGTGGCGTATCTCATGCAGATGCCCAGAAGGTACCCGGAGTACTGTTTCCAGAGGGCCTGCTGCGCCTTTCTGTTGTGCCTGATACAGCCATCAATGATATGTTGTTCACTCATCATCAGCTGAGCACAGTGAGAAGACAAAGGATTATGACAAATGGTTGCACAGGGTGGGAATTTTTTTCAAAATAAGGAAAAAAATGTATTAAATCATGGAATGCCTCTGATATAGGTCATTGAATCGGAGGGATGTTCAGGCTTACTTTTGAAAGCTGAACAGGAATGTGAAAATAATTAACATGAGCAGAATTTTAAACCATCCGATACTTGACATCCCGCGTGCCGTGGAGACTGCGTTTGTCTACAATGGAAAGTCTGTGAAGGGGATGAAGGGATTCACGATAGCGGCGGCGCTTCACCAGGCAGGGTTTCCCGTTCACACACACAGCCTTGACAACCGCAACCGCAGCCTGGAGTGCGGCATAGGCAAGTGCGGAGCCTGCGAAATGCTTGTTGACGGTGTTGTGAGGCGTATATGCATCACTCCCGTTGATGGTGTGAGGGAGGTGGCCGAAATACCGGCCGGTTACCAGCCGGCTACGGCCCCTAAGGCCAACGGAGGTGCCAGGAAAGTCTTTCGCACAACGGTAGCCATAGCTGGTGCAGGGCCGGCAGGACTTGCAGCCAGGGAGGTTCTGAACAAACATGGTATCCCCAACCTTGTTATCGACAGCAATGACCACATCGGAGGGCAGTTCCTCATGCAGACTCACCAGTTCTTCTTTTTCGAGAAGGAACAGAAGTTTGGAGGCATGAGAGGTTTTGACATTGCAAAAACACTTGCCGGGGAGTCACAGGATGGGATCATGCTCAATTCAACCATCTGGGACATACTTGAGGGTCAGCGGATAGCCGCGAAGAACATGCGCACGGGAGAAATCTTCTACGTGGATGCACAATACCTGATCGTCGCAACGGGAGCGGTGCCCTTCATGCCTGCCTTCGGCAACGATGACCTGCCCGGAGTCTACACAGCAGCAGTGGTGCAGAAGATGATGAACCAGGAGCTGACCCTCCTCGGGAAAAACATCCTGACAGTAGGCGCCGGAAACATAGGTTACCTCACCTCCTACCAGCTGATGCAGGCGGGGGCCAGGGTAAAGGCGATCATTGAGGCAATGCCTTACGAGGGAGGGTTCCCCGTCCAGGCCAACAGGGTAAGGAGACTGGGAATTCCCGTCATCCTTTCGCATATGCTTGTCAGGGCCATCCCCAACAGCACCAATGACGGTATCTGCGGAGCTGTGATTGCCGAGTGCCGCGACTTCACCCCGGTGCCGGGAACAGAAAAGATAATCGACGGCATTGATGCCATCAACATATGTACAGGTTTGATTCCTGATAACCAGCTTCTCATCAAGGGCCGTGAAGTGTTCGGGACCAGGGTCCACGCCGCCGGCGACGCCATGCGGATCGGCGAAGGGACCACGGCTGTGCTTCGCGGCAAGCAGGCTGCCTTGGAGATAATCCAGGAGATGGGAGTACGCAACAACTACAGTGAATATCTCTCACTATCAAAAGAATACATTGACTCACAGCAGCATCCTGCAAGGGTAATTGAGAACCCGTTTATGCCAGATGAGGCCAGGATGAATGCCAGGCCGTTCGTGGTGATTGACTGTCTTTACAGCTTCGCCTGCAACCCATGCCAGTTTGCCTGTCCCCACGGAGCGATAACCAAGGCTTCGCCTGACACCGTCCCAGCCATTGACTTTGAGAAATGCACCGGCTGTCTCAGGTGTGTATACCAGTGCCCGGGGCTGGCCATCTTCGGTTACAACCTGGCAAAGGATCAGCTCTTCCTCCCGGTGGAATACTTTGTGGAGGAGGGTGCGGAGGTTTACCTTGTTGACAATAACGGAAGGAAGATCGGTGAAGGGGTGATTGAGAAAGTACTGATGAAACCGAATAAGACAAACGTTGCGAGGGTAAAGGCAATCAGCCCGAAAGGAAAGGATATCGTTGCAGCACGTGGTTTCATCATGAAGGAGAGCTACCCTGTACCGGTAACCTTCACCCCTGCGGAGGAGATGGAGTCAAAGGAGTATGTCTGTCACTGTGAGGATGTGAAGCTTGAAGAGATAATGGCCATTATCGGCGACAGGAAGTACATCTCGGTTGACGAGATCAAGCACACCACCCGTCTGGGTATGGGTCCGTGCCGCGGCAAGCGGTGCATCAGGAGACTCTCGATGCTGCTCAGGCCCATGGGTATAGAGATCGTAGGTGACGCCACCCCCAGGGCACCGCTGTCGAACCAGATCACCATGGGTGAACTCTTCCCGCAGGAGACTCCTGAGATAGTAATCACCCCCGGCACCAGGACGAAGATAAAGGCAGGTGCGCTGGTGGCCGGAGGAGGCATCACCGGCAGTGCGCTGATGCGTTACCTTGCCGAGGCAGGCATGAAGCCCGTACTCATCAACCATGACCGCGGATCTTCATGGCGCAATATTGCAGGCGGCAGGCCAAACTTCAGCGTTCCCGAGCTCTCTGAGATTGCCCGGCAAAACCATGAAATATTTAAGGAACTGCAGAAACTGGGCGAGACCAACTACAGGGAGATAAAGTATGTGACCTTCGCCCATGACGATGCAATGATGGGCCAGCTTGAAGCCTCACTGGCATGGTCAGACGGAGAGATCGTACTGCCGGAAAACTACGCTGCAAAGATTGCCCCGGGCATCAATCCCGGCCTGAAAAAGAAGTATAAGGCTGCGCTGATAACAAACAACTGCTGGCAGGCCACGCCAGGCAAGGTCATCGACCTGATAAGGCACCTGGGTATTATTGCCGGCGGTACAGTGGAGGAGGACAGCACCGTCACTGCAGTAAGCCGAAACGGAAAGGAATACAGTATTATAGTCCGGAGCCATACCGGAGAATACGTGGAGTACGAGACTCCGGTTTTCGTCAATGCTATGGGAGCACACGGCGAGGAATTTGCCCGCAGCCTCGGAATATTTACCGGCACATACGGAGTGCGTCACCAGGCGTTCATTACAAGACGACTGCCCATGATGGGACCCGCCAACACACCGCTGCCGATGCTGATAGACCGTCGTCATTACAAGGGATTTGTCGCAGTGTACGGGCAACAGCTTGGCGAGACGGGACAGATAATCGGCTGTGCCTCACCCGCTTTTGATCCCGCGGAGACAGGACGAAACCTGAAGATAAACAGCAAGGATTTCATGGAGATAGTGTCAGAAGTATTCACCTCCTGGCTTCCCGGGCTCTCTTCGGCAGGATTCCAGTCGCTATGGAGCGGTTACTACACCGAACCAAGGATGTATATCGATCCCGGGCACGGACTCTTCCTCGGGCTGCGCGGGCAGGGGTACATGCTGGGTCAGTACCTGGCGAAACTGTATGTCGACAAGCTTACCGGGAGAGAGGTTCCTGCCTATTTCAACAGGCTTTCCCTGACGGGTGACGGGTTGCCGGAGAAGGCATTCAAATAGTTTTTTTCATATCTTTGAACGCTTTAAATAAAATCCGTAACCACAGATGTTCAACAAGTTCATTGCCTCCATCCTTCCGTACTTCCCGAAGAAATTTGTCTGGATCTTTTCACGAGCCTATATCTCCGGTGTGACAATGGCTGACGCCATTCGTGTATCGAAGGAGCTGAATGCCCAGGGAGTAAAGGTCACCCTCGATGTGCTGGGCGAGTTCATAAAGACACTTGATGAGGCCGAAGCCAACAAGCAGGAGTATCTTGAACTGATAGAAGAGACCCAGAGGCAGGGTATTGATGGCAATTACTCACTCAAACCAACCAGCTTCGGCCTCCTGATAGACAAGGAGGTTTGCTACAGGCTTATGCGGGAGATAGTGGCGAAGGCAGCCTCATACAATAATTTCTGCAGGATAGACATGGAAGACTCACCCTGCACCGATATGGAGATAGAGCTATACCGCCGCCTGCATGCCGAATTCCCGAAGAATGTTGGACTTGTGGTTCAGGCATACCTCAGGAGGACATACCGCGACCTGGAGAACATGCTTGACATGAACACTCCTGAAATACCCACCAGTTACAGGCTCTGTAAGGGTATCTATGTGGAGCCGGCAGAAATTGCCTTCAAGAAGTATGAAGAGATAAACCAACACTTCCTTGAGGATCTTGAATTCATGTTCCGCAACAAGATTTATGCAGGTATTGCAACGCATGACAAACCGCTGATAGAAGGGGCTTATGAGCTGATCAGGAAGTACAGCGTGCCTAAAAACATGTACGAATTCCAGATGCTTTACGGGGTTACTCCGAAGCTTCGGCAGAGCATTGTTGACGCCGGCCATGTGATGAGGGTTTATGTACCCTTCGGTGAAAAATGGTTTGGCTATTCAACCAGGCGGCTGAAGGAAAATCCCAAAATGGCCAGTCATATCATTAAGGCGCTGTTTGTAAAGGGTTGAATTTCAGGCAACAGGCAGCAGTGTTGACATCATACCTGCAGAGGATGCCCTGAGGCAGTTTCTCACTACTGCCTGATCAGTAACGAATCATTCAGGTGCCTGAGGTAGTTCATATCCCGTGCGGAGATGTGGGGAGCAGGCGGATCGGGGGTTTCCGGCGGTCCGTTGACAAGCAGGTATAATACAGGTATAAGGGTAAACGGGCTCAGTCCTACCATCTGGCTTGAAGGGATCTGTCCCTTTTCATAGGCTTCCATCCTCTGTCTTTGTCTCAGGATTTCATAGTTGGTTGCCGGGTCACCCAGTTCAGGGGGATTTGCCAGTCCCTGGTAGACCGCCATCCGCAGGTTGTTGGTGGCGTTGATCATCTCCTGGTCCGGAGATGGCCGGTCTGCCAGTATTTCAGCTCTTATGTTCCCGAGACGGGGTATGACAACCACTGCCGGAATCATTGTGGTGTCAGCAGTGAGATAAATGCCGGCGGTGTATTCTTTAGCCCTGAGGGTATCATGCACCGTCATGCTGAAATGGCGGTAGCCTATGCAGCTGAATGTTATGGTGTCATGATAATGGGCATAGACAGAGAACATGCCTCTGCTGTCAGTGGCTCCTGCGGCGCGGCCGCTGACAACATAATGTGCATCAGGCAGCGGCTGGCGGGTTGAGGCATCAAGGATGATTCCATGAAACAGCACCGGTCCGGGTTGCTGGGCCAGAAGCCCCTGCCGGAGGGGAAAGAAGAGGCACAGTGACAGAAGTATAACCTGTAAAGGCTTACCTGTGAAGAATGATCTCGTCAAGCGTCCTCTTCGGAACATGGTGAACGCTTTTCTCATCTCTCCAGTATTTCACGTCGTTATTGCTGATAGTCTCAATGACCACTTCTTCCACCGGTTTACCGATGGCAAGAACAAGCAGAACCTCAAACTGTTTTGGTATTTCAAGCGCTGACCTGAGTCTCTCCTTCTTGACGGAGGCAATTATACAGCCGCCAAGACCCTCCTCCGTGGCCCCGAGCATTATGCTCTGGGCAGCGATTCCGTGATCAACGCCAAAAGATTCGGATATCTCCTTGTCACCAAGGATTATTATGTAGCCTGTCGGCCTCTCGGCGGGGTCCGGTCCCTCCCAGGTTGTCAGGTATCCGGCCCATGCCAGGCATGGATAGACAGCCTCGCGCTGCGCGGGGTCAGTGACAAGGATATATTTCAGTGGCTGCCGGTTTGCGCCTGAAGCTGACAGGCGTGCAAGGTCAACCAGCCTGACCAGGCTATCGGTTGTTACCTGGTGACTGCCATCAAACCGGCGGTAAGTACGTGTTTTTTCAATCAGGGTCTTAAGATTCATAGTCGGAATTTTGGCCAAAGATAGGGAAAAAAAGCAGCCCCTCACCGGGGCTGCCATAACTGTTATTTCTTCAGCGCTTCATCATATCGCTCGCCTATGATCTTCCAGTCGAGCAGTTCCCAGAATCCCTTGATATAGTCAGGCCTCCTGTTCCTGTAGTCAATATAGTATGCATGCTCCCAGACATCGCATGTCATCAGTGGCACCAGCCCTGACCGGAGCGGATTGCCCGCATTTGATTCCTGGGTAATGGTGAGTCGGCCGTCAGGTTTCATGCAGAGCCATGCCCATCCTGATCCGAAAAGGGTTGTGGCGGCTTTTGTAAAAGCCTCCCTGAAGCCCTCGAATGAGCCATATTCAGCATCAATGGCTTTTGCTATAGTTCCTGATGGTGTTTTTTTACCTGAAGATGAGAATGTTGCAAAGTAAAAAGCATGATTCCAGACCTGTGCGGCATTATTGAATATGCCGCCTTCGGCCTTCCTGATCATCGTTTCAAGGGTGGCCTCCTCAAAGGGAGACCCCGGCAGCAGGTTGTTGAGATTATTCACATAGGCGAGATGATGCTTGCCGTGGTGATACTCAAGTGTCTCTGCGCTCAGGTGTGGTGCGAGGTCACCAGCCGCATAAACCAGTGGTGGGAGTTCGTATTTCATGGCCTGCTAAGATTATTTCGAATTACATGTAAATATACTAAAATGTGGGGATCTTTTGTCCACTCAGGCCAGAAATATCCTTTCGGGAAGAGGGTCAACCACTCCATTCTCCCGTGCCACGGCGAAGAGCCGTTCAATGGCCTTACGTCCCTCCTCTCCCAGGGTGAGACTGAAGTCGTTGACATATAACTTTATGTGCTCCCGGGTCACTTCCGGGTCGGTCTCACGGGCATGTTTCCTGATAAAGCTTACTGATTCTCCGGGATTTGAACGGGCGTATCCGATGCTTCGCCGTATAGTTCTGTTCACTTTTTCCGCCGTGGAGTGGTCAAGCTTCCGGTTTGCCACAATACATCCGAGAGGGACCGGCAGACCGGTCATCTCCTCCCACATGGCGCCTGTGTCGGCAACCAGGGATAAACCCATCTTCCGGTAGGTGAACCGGGTCTCGTGAATTATCAGCCCGGCGTCAGCTTCCCCTGACAAAACGGCTTCGGGGATATCAGAAAAGAGGTATTCGCGCTTACGGGTAGCCTTTGGCCAGAAGATACTGAAGTAAAGGTTTGCTGTTGTGAACTGGCCGGGGATAGCAATCAGTGCGTCTTCCAGCTCTTCAGGCCATATCTTCCGCCTGCTAACCACCAGCGGGCCGTTGTTTCTTCCCAGGGCACTGCCCGAATCGAGGATAAGGTACCCTGCTGCAGCTCGGGCAAATGCATGAAAACTCATTTTGGTGATATCAACGCTACCCTCCATGGCCCTCCGGTTAAGTTCCTCCACATCTGCCAGGAACCAGTCAAATTCAAGCCCCTCCGTATCAACTCTTCCGTGCACCATCGCTTCGAAAATGAAGGTGTCATTCGGGCACGGAGAAAAACCAAGCGTCAGTTTCATACCCCGGAAATCAATTTAAGAAGCTGAGTCATTTTTTCCTGCAGGCTGGCCAGGGCGAGCGGAATATCCCAGTTCTTCAGGTTACGCGGTTCCACCATGTTTGATACAGCCCTGACGGATAGCCATGGTATTCCTGAAAGGGAGCATGTGTATGCAAGCCAGGCCCCCTCCATTGTCTCTATATCAGGATTCCATGCCCTGCGGATCCGTTCAATGACCGCGGGTGAACCTGAAGCCATGTTCACCGTGGCTGCGTCGGCAACCGGCATTATTCCCGCGGCCATATCGAACCATGTTCCGCTGCAAATGATGCGTCCTCCGCTGAAGGGAGGAGTGTCAGGTTCGGCGAGACCGGCACCGAAAAGAGGAATGAAATGACCGTTGTCATCAATGCCCATGTCGGCAAAACAGTCAGACCGTGCTGCCACCACCGTGCCCGGGGACAGTAATTCAGCATAGCTCCCGGCTATACCGGCACCAATCACCAGTGAGGGAAGCGGAGTGGCTGAACGGCCCCCGGGGATTGATCCGGGTACGGTACCGGGAGATGGCGTGGCTGCTATTGTGCTGCCGGGTACAGTACCCGGGGGTGGCATCGCAGTTTTCGTGCTGCCGGGTGTGGCAGCCATTGCGAACCTCTTCTGCAGCGCCCATGTCATGGCGGCCCCTCCCACCCCGGTGACAATGATCTCACAACTGCAGCCTGCAACGGCTGCCGCCTGCCTCACCGCCTCCACTTCGGACGGGTGGGCAACGGCAATAAGGATCTCCTCATACTCTTTATTCACCTGCTGTTTCAGTTGGAGAGATAAATATATTATTTTTGAACAAAATAGTCTTCAAAAAGGTCAACCATTTATACATGCGGATATGATCTACCTGACCAGAAGAGAACGGTTCAGTGCGGCACACAGGATGTACCGTCCCGGCCTCAGCGATGAGGAGAACAAGAGGATCTACGGCAAATGTTCAAACCCCATGTGGCACGGTCACAATTATGTGCTCAAGGTGACCGTAAAGGGTGAGGCTGACCCGGAGACCGGTTACTTCATGAATGCCACCCGGCTGAAGGAGATAATGACCGAGAAGGTCGTTGTCAAGCTTGACCACAGGAACATGAACCTGGAGACCGATTTCATGCTGGGCAAGGTGGCTACCACGGAGAACCTGGCAATGGCAATCTGGGGTGAACTTGAAGCGCCGCTGGCGGAAGAAGGGGCAATCCTTCACTGCGTAAGGGTTGAAGAGACAGAAAACAATTATGTTGAATATTACGGATAACCATGGAAAAACTCAATGACGGCAGCGGAAGGCTGTCAGACGGCTACAACAAGATCGAGAAATGGAATCCTGAGGTCATAGCGGAGATGTCAGGATATTACTACAAGATACTCCAGCTCCTGGGAGAAGATCCTGACAGGGAGGGGCTGGCAAAGACTCCGGAGAGGGTTGCCAAGGCGCTCAGTTTCCTGACGCGCGGATACCAGTCAGACCCCGAGGAGATCCTTCGCAGTGCGATGTTCAGGGAGGAGTACAGGCAAATGGTGATAGTGAAGGACATTGACATCTATTCAATGTGTGAGCATCATATGCTGCCATTTCACGGCAAGGCGCACGTGGCATATATACCTGACGGATATATCACCGGCCTGAGCAAGATAGCCAGGGTGGTGGAGACCTATGCAGCGAGGCTGCAGGTACAGGAAAGACTCACCACGCAGATACGCAACTGCATACAGGAGAACCTGAAGCCCCTGGGCGTGGCCGTGGTCATCGAGGCGCAGCACATGTGCATGCAGATAAGGGGTGTACAGAAACAGAACTCTGTCACCACCACCTCAGCTTTCACCGGCTGTTTTCTCTCAAACCTGAACACGCGTGAGGAGTTTATGCATCTCATAGCCAGCAGGCTGCACTGATAATCTGTTTATTCAAACCACATCTGATTCAAATATGAAGGCATTTGTATACCCCGGGCAGGGTGCGCAGTATCCGGGCATGGGAAAGGATCTCTATGAGAACTACCCTGTGGCGCACGATATGTTTGAAAAAGCCAATGCACTGCTTGGCTTCCGTATAACTGACACCATGTTTTCGGGCACCGATGAGGAGCTTAGACAGACGCGGGTGACGCAGCCAGCCATTTTTCTTCACTCGGTAGTGCTTACGGCCGTAGCCGGCAGTGCTTTCGCTCCTGCGATGGTTGCCGGTCACTCGCTGGGTGAGTTTTCCGCGCTGGTGGCTGCCGGCGCCCTCTCCTTCGAAGATGGACTGGCACTGGTTGCCGGCAGGGCCGCAGCCATGCAGCGTGCCTGCGGCATCAACCCTTCTGCAATGGCTGCCGTGCTGGGCATGGATGACACAGTGGTGGAAGAGGTATGTGCCTCACTGAATGAGACAGTGGTGCCTGCCAACTACAACAGCCCGGGCCAGATAGTCATATCAGGCACCAATGAGGGTGTGGCGGCTGCAACCGAAGAACTGAAGAAACGTGGCGCAAAGCGGGTAGTGCCGCTGTCAGTTAGCGGCGGTTTCCACTCACCATGCATGGAACCGGCAAGACAGGAACTGGAAGAGGCAATCAGGAAGGCACGGTTCAGCCGACCGGTATGCCCCGTCTACCAGAACGTATCAGGAATGCCTGTAACAGAACCACAGGAGATAATGTCAAACCTGATAGCACAGCTCACCTCACCGGTGCGGTGGACACAGACCATTCAACGGATGATAGCCGACGGCGCGGCAGAATTCATTGAGGCCGGACCGGGCAGCGTACTGCAGGGACTGATCAAAAAGATCAACACCTCAGTGACGGCCACTGCACTGGCCATTAACAGCTGAGGCAACTGCTGGTTATTCGCCCTGTGAAATCACTGCCATCCCGATCTTCCCATCCATCCTGATCACCAGTGGTTTGGGAGATCTTACATGCCTGAACCATGTGCCCCTTCCTGCTTCAGGCAGCTGCCTGAGCTTGTCCCACATGATCACCCCTTCAGCCGTGGCTTCATTCACAGCCAGGTAACCTATTCTCATGGATGTGACATTATGGAAGAAGTGCGAGCCCTGTGAAGCATCTATGTGGAAATTGGGCATGCTTACCTCCACTATGATCCTTGCATTGGATATCTGCGGCCATTCAACGGGGATACCCAGGAACCGGTCCTTGGTACCCCACCTTCCGGGCCCGATCAGTACGTATTTTCTCCCTTCTGCCATCATCTGCCTGTTGATATTGTCAATCTCGGCAGCCATATCATTGGTTTTGAGGTTGTCAAAGGTCTCAGGTTCCACATAGATGATGTCAGTGATCCCCTCCACCAGCCCGTTGCCCATGCTCTTGCGTGATACCAGCAAAGTCTCATTGGTATAAACACTCTCAGGATCAATTGAGTAGCCAGCTCCACTCCCAACCAGCGGCTTGATCTGCAGCAGATAGAATGTTGCCTTTCCCTCTTCATCCTTTGTAAGGTCAACGGCATACTCAATCTCCACGGGTGCTCCGAAGGCCTCCCTGACCACTTCGAGAACCGTCTTCAGGGTATGGGCAAGAGGTATGTAGTCATATTTCAGGATGTTGGAAAAATTGACCACCCTTGGCCCGGGGTGATTCAGCCCGGGGTTAAGGGTGTCATTATCAAAGCTGTATACAGAAGCTGAATGAGTCAGTGTGCCGTCGCTCTCTGCCCTTGAGATATCAAGTTTCACAAGGCCAGCATTTTCCCCGAGAAGCAGGTCTACCTCGCTGCGTGCAAGGTTGACGGCATAAAACTCAGTCTGCGAGTATCTCATTATATCATTAATAGACACAATGTCGAGTGCCGGGTATACAGGCGAGAACCTGAATGCCCTCTCTCCGTCAAGGACATACTGCCCCAGCCCCACTGCTGCCACCGCAAATCCGTCATGAGTGGTCATGCTGGCAACAGGATAAAAGTTAAACGACTGGGCCGTTCCGCTCAGATGCGGATAAAAGATATCACCGTACCTGTTCCCCACCACTGCCTGTATTACCACCGCCATCTTTTCCTGCTCTATCTTGTAGTTTACGGCCTCAAAATAGATCCGTGAGTTGTCAGAATAGATTGAAGAAAAGACCAGTTTGATGGCTCCAATCAGCTGCATCAGCCTCACCTCAGGGTCAGGGTGGTTGTTTGGCAGCAAATAGGTGCCGAAAATGCCGGAGAAAGGCTGGCTGAGGGAATCTTCGAAGAGACTCGATGATCTTACCGCCAGTGGTTTTGAATTAAGCCTGATAAATATTCTTAGTTTGTGCTCCAGTTCATCGCTCAGGGTACCTGCGAGGAAGTGTTTCTGCAGTACCGCGAAATCCTTTTCCTGGCTGACAACCTCCCAGAGCCGGTTTGTCTCCATGAACTGGTCGAACTCATCGGTACCGATGATGGCAGTGACCGGAGTCCTGATATTGATGCCCGGTAGCAGGCGTCCCAGCTCGAAACTGTAAATGAGAGTACTCACGAATGCCAGTCCGCGTCCCTTCCCTCCGTGGGATCCCCCGGTAAAGCTTACTACGTTAGACTCATCAATCATCACCGCTTCGTCAAAGTTGACAACCTTGCCCTTATTCATCTCCCGGCGGCGTTTGCGGATAATATCCAGGAGGAATTCCCTCATCTCCCTCAGGCTGTTGAAGTCAGATACCTTTACCGGGTTGATCATCTTGGCCACCTTAACCTCGCCCCTTGCCATCAGCCAGAGTGAAAAGTGATTCTTCATGGCGTGGTAGACCAGGGAATCCTCGGGTACGGTCTTCAGGAATGCCTCAAACTCTTTCATTGATTTGGCCACGGCTATCTGCCGTCCCCTGGTATCACGGTATACAAAATGGCCGAAACCCAGGTAATAGGTTATGAATGACTTGAGATCCTGGAGAAGAGTCTCAGAATTCTTGTTGATGAAACTTGCTTTCAGTTCCGCCGCCCACCTGGCGTTCATAAAGCTCACCATTCCGCGGAAAACGCATGTCAGAGATGACCCCCAGGAGGCGGTCCTTATACCTTGTATAAATGGCCATAGCCTCCTCCCAGTTGGTGGCAAGGAGTATCTTGGGCCTGGCCCTCAGCTTCAGCACCTTGTACAGTTCATCAGATGAGACGTCTTCAATGAGTATGCGTGTCTGCTCCAGCACCAGGCTGTAGAGCATCGGTACATAGGTGGAATAATAGTCAGGGGCATCTTCAATAATGAGTATAACCCTGGTGAGTCCCTTCTCCGTATCGTTGCCTACATTCACCTTGTCCTCGAGAAGTTTTGCCATGGCGAAGAATACGCGTGACTCACCCGTCCAGACGAAGAGGTTGTCAAAGGGGACGCCCAGTTTTCTGTGATCCTGTACGTAAGGTATGTCACCGGGGTTATTCAGGAGCAGGTAGGTGGGGATATAGGGATATTTTTCCTTTATCTTGCGGCACAGGTTCAGGGGATTGGTTTTGTCAACCCCCACCATGATGATGATCATGTCATAATGTCTTGCCTCAAGGCGGGCAAATGCCTCATCCTCACCTGATACGCCGGTAATTCGTGGAATGGTGGTGAGGCTCATCTGGTAGTATTCACCCAGCATGTAATCTGAAAAGCGTCCCTCACCTTCAATGGAGTATGCATCATACAGGCTTGCTACCAACAGTATTTCCCTGACCATGAATGGCATAAGGTCATGAAAGACATCTCTTTCGGCATTATGCCTGTCAAGGAACTGCTGGAGCAGTTTCCTGATCGACTGGTTTTGCGGGTCATGGGGTTGTTCCCTGAGTTCAGGTTGCTTTGTTGGCAAAGGGGCTTTTTCGGCAACGAGGCTGTTTACATAACCTGTGATGAGGCATGCGAAACGGGCAAGCAGGTCACGTTCCTCCTTCTGGAAAGGACCTTCATCCTCGGGGAGGAACTGACGTGTATAGCACACTTCCACCCAGCCCTGTCCTTCAAGTGTATTGAAGGCATGAATCATTTTCCACTTTGTTTCGGTAAAGCCGGGTGTCTCATAGACACGGCCCAGGAACTTAATGCGGGCAACTGTATAACCGGGGTACTGGAATGCCTCTGGCAAGCCCAGTACAAGATGCATGAGGGTCTCATCCAGGGGTTTGCGTTCCTTCAGTATCTGTGTGGTGCGGTTGACGCATGCCAGTTCCTTAAGGCGTTCCTGCTGGTCATGAACATCACGCGTAAAGCCGGTACCGGGGTCAGGACAATCAGTCATCTGGGCATATGGTAAAGTATGATGCCAAAATACACAAAAAGAGAATAGAATGTAACAGCCGGCCCCCATGACAGGGAACCGGCTGATTATCATGGCCGGGCTGCTTCCTGCAGCCTGCGGGCTATTGCTGCAATTACTTCACCTCCCAGGTTGAGCCGCTGTTCAGGAGATCATCAACACTCCTGACCTGTGACCTGGCCTGTACCTTCTGATGCTGCTCAACCATTGCAGCGTCATAGGTCTGGGCATTGATTGCCCTGATAACACCCAGTGCAACAGGGTATTCAGGAAGTGACATTCCTGCAAGCCTGTAATGAATACCGGGATTGGGTTCATGGGCGTCATGTGTAAGTATATCATCCTCCGTGATACCGTCTTCACCAATTGTCACAACCCTGAGTTTAAGGTCCTTGAGTATGATGCCCTTGTCGCGGTTCTTGCCGAAGATCATCTTCTGGCCGTGGTGCAGGACCAGGGTATTGTCATCCCGGTTTTCCTTGCTGGTAAAGGCATCAAAAGCGCCGTCATTGAAGATGACGCAGTTCTGTATTACCTCCACAACGGCTGTTCCGTGGAATTTTGCTGCCTCCTTATAGACCTCATTTGAGAGCTGAAGGTTATAGTCAACCGTGCGTGCAAAGAAGCGTCCGTTGGCGCCGATGGTCAGTTCACCGATCTTGAATGGTTCCTCAATGGTGCCATAGGGAGATGTTTTGGTTGCAAGCCCCTTTTTGGAAGTGGGAGAATACTGCCCTTTGGTAAGGCCGTAGATCTCGTTATTGAAGAGTATGATCTTGATGTCAATATTACGCCTGATGGCATGGATGTAGTGGTTTCCGCCGATTGCCAGTGCGTCGCCGTCGCCGGTCATCTCCCACACCATGAGGTCAGGGTTGGCTATCTTGATGCCGGTGGCAATAGCTGCAGCCCTGCCGTGGATTCCGTGGAACCCGTAGGTATTCATATAGTATGGAAGTCTTGAGGAGCATCCTATACCTGATACGAACACATATTTTTCCCTGGGTATTTCAAGCTCTGCGAGTGTCTTCTGCAGTGAGGCCAGGATTCCATGGTCACCGCATCCCGGGCACCATCTGACTTCCTGGTCGCTCTTGAAATCCTTAGCTACGTAGTGATTTGTTATAGTTTCAGCCATTTTTCTTACCCTTAAGCAGTTTAATACAATGATCCTTAATCTCTTTTACGGTGAATGGGAGTCCCTGAATCTTGTTGTACTGGTGGTACGTATACTTCTGGTGCTTCATCCTGAGGTAATTTGCAAACTGGCCGCTATTCAGCTCGCATACCAGCAGTTTGTCAAATCCCGCAAACACTTTTGCAGTATTTTTCGGGAGGGGTCTTATGTAGTTGAAGACCGCGGCTGACAAGTTGTATCCCTCCTCCTTCAGTTCGCTGACCGCGGTGATGATTTGTCCGTAGGTGCTGCCCCATCCTATCACGAGCAGGTCTCCGGTTTTCTTTCCGTGCACCTTCAGGTCGGGCACATTCTTTACTATCCGTTCCACTTTTTCCTCGCGCATTCTTACCATGTACTCATGGTTCTCAGGTGTGTATGACACGCTTCCCTTAATGGTTTTCTCCAGTCCGCCTACACGGTGTTCCAGTCCGGGCGTACCGGGGATGGCCCATTTGCGTACGAGTGTTTCGGGATCTCTCTCATAGGCCAGGTACTCCTTGTCGGTTTTCACGGCATAGGGTACAGATATGGAAGGCATATCCTTCATTGCGGGAATCTTCCATGGTTCGGAACCGTTTGCCAGGTAGCTGTCAGTGAGAAGTATCACCGGTGTCATGTGCTCAACGGCAATTTTTGCTGCTTCAAAGGCGAACCTGAAGCAGTCTGAAGGTGTTCCTGCAGCGATTACAGGAACGGGGCTCTCGCCGTTTCGGCCATACAGTGCCTGCCACAGGTCAGCCTGCTCGGTTTTTGTCGGCAGCCCTGTTGAAGGTCCGCCTCTCTGAACATCAACAACCACCAGTGGCAGCTCTGTCATTACTGCCAGGTTCAGGGCTTCAGACTTGAGTGCAAGTCCGGGGCCTGATGTGGTTGTCACAGCCATCCGTCCGGTGAAGCTGGCTCCGATGGCGGTGCAGATACCGGCTATTTCATCCTCTGCCTGCAGGCTCTTTACTCCCATATCCTTCCTGAGTGCCAGTTCCTCAAGGATTCCTGTGGCAGGGGTGATGGGATATGATCCGATGAAGAGCTTCAGTCCGGCTTTCTCGGCTGCGGCAAGCATACCCCATGCGGTGGCCTGGTTGCCGTTTATGTTACGATAGGTACCCTTTTCAATCGGAGCAGGACCAACCCTGTAAGAGGGGGTAAGAGCTTCTATGGTCTCGCCGTAATAGTAACCGGCCCTGAGCACCTTGCTGTTGGCTTCGGCCACCTGGGGCTTCTTGCCGAACTTGTCATCGATAAAATCCTCGGTATACTTCAGCTGGCTGTCAAAAAGCCAGTAAACCATCCCGAGGGCAAACATATTCTTCGTTCTCAGAACAGTCTTGGGATCGAGGTCCATGTCCTTCAGCGCTTCCTTCACCAGTGTCGTGATAGGGGCAGCAATAAGGTTCATCGAGTCAAGCTTGTCCTCGGCAAACGGGTCAGCCTTGTAGCCTGCCCTCTGTATCTGTTTCTCAGTGAAGTTATCAGAGTCATAAATGATGGTTGAACCTTTCCTGAGCCACCTGGCATTTGCACGTACAGCTGCGGGGTTCATCGCCACAAGAATGTCGGTGAAATCACCCGGAGTATTAATCAGCTTGTGACCGATGTGTACCTGGAAACCGGAGACGCCTCCCACGGTTCCCTGAGGAGCCCTTATCTCTGCAGGGTAATCAGGGAAAGTGGAGATGTCATGTCCGAACAGGGCTGACGTGTTGGAAAAGAGGGTGCCGGTAAGCTGCATCCCGTCTCCTGAGTCGCCTGAGAACCTGATCACCACTGCATCCTTCTCAATGACCTTTGATCTTTTTCCCATGATGATTGAAACGTATTTGATTTTAAGTGAAGACCTGTTTTAAGAAGTAACCTTAAATGATGAAGCTAAGTTCACCATAAAACTGATATAACTGTATGATTTTGGTCATGTTTGGCATGACCAGGCAAACAACACAAAAAGAGCAGCATATGCCGGTGTCCCTTTCGCTCCGGCAGGTATCCGGAAGGCTCATCGGGAGTTTTCACGACCAGATATCAGCCTTCCTGAGGTTTATGGAACTCTCGAAGAACATCCGTGCTATCTTCTCGAAGTAGTCGGTATAGTCAGAGACGAAGAAGAGATCCTCTCCCGCCTCTCCCCTGTTGACAAGGTTTTGTTTCTCAAGAACCTCCCTGAGCCTGACAGCCACTATCCGTGCTGAGTCAACCACTTCAACGTTGAAATTGAAGAACTTGCTGATCTGGTTACGGATGATCGGGTAGTGGGTACAGCCCAGGATCAGCGCGTCAATATTGTTCAGCCGGGGGTCAGAGAGGTAAGTGCGGACGATGGCATTGGAGATGTCATCAAAAATGAAGCCCTCCTCTATCATGGGTACCAGCAGCGGGGTGGCCAGCGAGGCAATGGCGGTTGAGGGGGCCGCCTCATGAAGCTTTTTCTCGTATGTGCCGGAACTGATGGTGCGCTTGGTGCCTATCACACCCAGCCTGGAGAAGCTCCTGGAAGAGCAGTATTCGACTACCGGGTTTATGACATCAAGAATTATAACCCTGTCACCGTATTCAGTGAGCAGTTCCTCATATGCAGATGCTGAGGCCGAGTTGCAGGCAACAAGGACCAGCTTTGCATCATATCCGAGGAGGAACTCGGTGATCTTCCTTGAATAGCCCCTGATGGCCTCCTCCGACTTGTCACCATATGGCAGGTGCGCTGTATCGCCAAAGTATACGATGCGTTCGCCGGGAAGGATCTGGCGGATGGCCTGTGCCACCGTCAACCCTCCCACACCTGAGTCAAATACCCCGATCGGACGGTTGCTTGGTTCCATAATGGTCTGATGTAAGACTGCCCGCCGGAAGGCGGGCAGCACTGTTTATTCTTTTTATTGCTTTATTCCCAGCTTCGTCTTTACCAGAGGACCGATGTCAGTACTCTTTACTGTATCAACATATACAAGGGTGCGTACATCATATATATAGATGAATCCGCCCTCCTTTGCAACGGTATTGATGGCTTCGGTGGCCTTCTCAATGATGGGGTTCAGCAGCTCCGCCTGCTTGTCCTGCAGCTGCACCTGTGCCTGCTGCTGGAAGTTGTTGATGCGGTTCTGCATATCGGCCAGTTCCTGCTCCTTGTTGGCCTTCACCAGGTCAGTAAGGTTCTTGCTCTCCTTTACGTACTGGTCAAGCTTGTTGTTGTACTCAACCTGCATAAGCTCCAAAGCATTTGTCAGCTCCTGCCCGAATGCATTGTATTTCTTCATTGCTGAGTCATAGTCAGGCATGGTCATGATGATGTCATCGCGATTGATGTGACCTGTCTTGAACGACTGCGCAAAACCATCCTGTGCCGTGAAAACCAGTACAGCAAACAGGAGTATCCCAAACACTTTCTTCATTGTCTTGTTTTTCAATTTTTAACGTGCAAATGTAATTATTTAATTCTTATAACCGAGTTTCTGAAGAACCTGGTCAGAAAGATCATACCTCGGGTTTGCAAAAAGGATATTTGAGCCTGCCGAGGTATCAAAAATCACTGCATAGCTTCCTTCAACAGAGATCTCCTTGATTGCCTTCAGTATCTCATCCTGTATAGGTTTTACAAGTTCCTCCCGTTTCTTGTAGAGTTCTCCCTCCATGCCGAAATACCTGTTCTGGAGATCCTTCACCTCTTTTTCGCGTGCTATTATGGCCTCCTCTCTTTTTTTCTTCTGGTCAGGTGAGAGTATCACCACCTCTGCCTGGTAATCCTTGTACAACTGTTCCACCTGGGCATAGCCGTCAGCCACCTCCTTCTCCCATCCCTGGGAGAGTTTGTCAAGCTGCTGCTGTGCTGCGGTGAATGCAGGTATATTGTTTCTGATATACTCGCTGTCAACAAAAGCGAATTTCTGGGCTGCACCTGTCAGTGTTGCTGCAAGCACCAGGAGCGTCATGACTGTGATCTTCTTCATAGCTTTCATTTTTTGTTTTTTCTCAGAATTGCTGTCCTATTACGAAGTGGAACTGGCTTCCCGAGTCCTCAGATGATCCGTAAACCGGTGAGTCAAACCCGTATCCCCAGTCTATCCCGAGCAGTCCGAACATCGGGAGGTTGGCCCTGAGGCCTATTCCTGCCGAGCGGTTCATCCTGAACGGATTGTAATCCTTTATGTCATACCATGCCCTTCCTGCCTCCAAAAACGCAAGTCCGTAGATGGTTGCCTGCGGGTTAAGTGAGATAGGATACCTGAGCTCAAGGGTGAGCTTGGAGTAAACGTTACCTGACTCCACCCTCCTTGCTGACCCGTTTTCAGTCTTCTCAATCCTGGGGGTCAGCGAGCCGTTGGTATAACCCCTGAGGGCTATGACCTCACGCCCGTAGAAGCTGTATCCTGTCATGCCGTCACCTCCCACGTAGAAGTTTTCAAAGGGTGAAGGCCCTATGTCCTTATTGTAGAAGCCGAGATAACCGAAGGCAGCCCTGGCATTGAGGATCAGTTTCTGCTGATTGTCAAGCGGGAGGTAGTAATCGGCCTTGAAGACAGCCTTGTAGAACTCGATCCACTTGTATTTCTCCTCATCGGGTATGCCTGCCATATTTTTTCCGCTGATAGCCGAATAGGGCGGGGTTGCCTGCAATGAAAGGGAGAAGGTTGAGCCCGTACGGGGGAAGATGGTGTTCGGCCCTGCCGAGAATCTTGTCAGCCTGGCGCTGAGCGAAGCTAGGTTAGCGTCACCATTGGTAAACAGGAACTGGTAATAACTGTATTTGTTGAGACTGTATCTCTGGTAGCTTGCCTCGTAATAGACTGAAAAATAGTTGTCAGGCCATTCAAGCCTCTTGCCGAATCCCACGGAGGCTCCGTCAATGATCATCGACTGCCTGTCATCCTCTCCCTTCTTGGAACCGTTGGTCATGAGGGAGCGGAAAGCTGAGATGGATAGGGTGTTGGGTTTCTTGCCACCGAGCCATGGTTCGATGAATGAAATATTGTACGACTGGTACACGCGGCCGTTTGACTGTGCCCTTATCTGCAGCGACTGGCCGTCGCCGGAAGGATATGGTCTCCACTCACTCCATTTGAAGAAGTTGCGCATGGCGAAGTTATTGAACCTCACCCCCACCGTTCCCACGAGCATCCCTGCACCCCAGCCGCCGGAGATCTCGAACTGGTCATTGGCTTTTTCCTCCAGGGCATAGAGGAGGTCAACGGTACCGTCAACCTGGTTGAGGAGTGGCTGCGGATTGATCTTCTCCGGGTCAAAATGGCCCAGAACGGCTACCTGCCTCGCCGAGCGGATAAGGTTATCCTTGCTGAAGAGGTCACCCGGCATGGTGAAGAGCTCACGCCGTGCCACATGCTCATTGGTACGGGTGTTGCCGGTGATAATTACATTGTTGAGAGTTGCAGGGTCACCTTCAAAGATACGTACCTCAAGATCGATGGAGTCACCCTCCACCTTCTTCTCAACAGGTGTGAGCCTGGAGAAAAGGTAACCATAATTGAGATAGAGTGAGCTGACGGCATCATCGTCAACGTTGAGCCTCTTGTCAATCATGGTCTGGTTATAGATCTCACCTGAAGGAAAATTGAAAACCCGGGTAAGATAGTCCTTTGTGTAGATACTGTTTCCCACCCAGTCAACATTGCGGAGATAGTACTGGTTACCTTCGTTGATCTTGACCACCAGCACCATCTTTCCGTCCTCAAGCGCGTAGGTGGAGTCACCCAGGATGCGGAAATCACGGAATCCGTTTTCGTTGTAAAACTCCAACAGGCTGTTGCGGTCCTCCTCAAACTTATCCTCAATGAACTTTGATCCCTTGAAGATATTCAGGTCCTTCTGCTTGGTGTTCTTCATCACGCGGCGCAGCCTCTTGGTCTCGAAGAAGTCATTGCCTTCGAACTGTATCTCTTCAATCTTCACCTTTTCATTTTTGCTGATGATGAAGTTCAGAATCACGTTATTGGGCATATCCGGGTCGTCCTTCTGAATGACATCAACGCCCACGTTCAGGAATCCTTTTTCGATATAGTGGTCCTTTATGGTCCTTTCGGCCCTGTTGAGGAGATGGGCGGTAACCTGTGATCCTCCGGGGAGGCTTAGTTTCTCTATAAGGTCAGTCTCTTCCGATTTTCTTATACCCTCAAACCTGAGTGATGAAAGGCGCGGTCTCTCCTGGAGGTAAATGTCAAGCCATACGTTTTCTCCCTCCTTGCCGGTAATGGTGATCTTCACGTCGGAGAAGAGCCCCTGGTCCCAGAGCTTTCTTACGGCAGCTGTGATCACCTCACCGGGTATTTCCACCTTCTGGCCAATCCTGAGGCCGGAGATTCCGATAAGGGCATTGGGTTCAAGGAACTTCACCCCTGAAATGGTAATTCCGGCAATGGTATACTCGTCGGGGTATAGATAATTGACATATTTATCATCTGTCTGGGCTGTGGCAAACAGCCCTGTCAGAAGCAAGGCAAAAAGGGAGATTATCCGCATAGATTTCATTTTCATCATCTCAACTGTTTTCAGCTATCTGTTCGCTGGTCTTACCATATCTCCTTTCCCTTTTCTGGAAGTCTGCCACTGCTTTGTAAAAGTCCTCCTTACCAAAATCGGGCCAAAGTTTTTCCGTGAAATAGAGTTCAGTATATGCAAGCTGCCAGAGGAGGAAGTTGCTGATTCGCTTCTCTCCGCTGGTTCTTATCATCAGTTCCGGGTCGGGGATATGAGAGGTGGTAAGGCTGTCACTCATCGTCTGTTCATTTATTTCCTCAAGGTTCAATCTTCCCTCTTTCACGGCCACGGCTATCCGGCGGCATGCCTCGGATATTTCCCACCGCGATGAGTAGCTCAGGGCTACGACGAGTGTCATCCGTGTCCCTTCCGAGGTGATCTTCATAGTCTCGAAGAGCCTGTTCCTGACATTCTCCGAAAGGCGTGAGAGATCTCCTATAACCATAAGGGAGATTTGTTTCTCAACCAGTGTATGTGTTTCGTTGTTGATCGAATCGACCATCAGATCCATCAGGGCTGAGACCTCCTCGTCAGGCCTGTTCCAGTTCTCGGTGGAGAAGGCATACAGGGTGAGGAATTTTATTCCCAGTTCAGCTGCAGCCTCAACTGTTTTGCGTACAGCCTTCACTCCCTGGTGATGTCCGAAGATGCGTTCCCTGCCCCTTTTGTGTGCCCAGCGGCCGTTGCCGTCCATAATGACAGCCACATGCCCTGGCAGCCTGCTCATATCTATCTGATCCTTAAATGTCAATTTTATCTCCTCTTTCTTTTTTTGTCTTTTCCCATCTCTGCAAAGGCAGGACAGCCTGCAAGCCTGTTGTACATCTTCCATGTAACGGAAACCCCGAGGAAGCTGTACCAGTCGTTATTGTGGATCCTTGATTGATCCACCGGTTCGCCGCCGGGGTCAGTTATTTCGTAAAGACCGTCCAGTTTGTCGGTAAATGTCTTGCGGAATCCATATTCGATTTCAACGCCAACCTGGTTTGTCACGTTAACCTTGAAACCGGCAGAGAATGGAACGGAGAGGAAGGGGCCGGCCTGGGTCATCGCCGAAATGGCAGCACCGCCGGCGATATAAGGTGTATAGTCTACACGCCTGCTCCTGAATGTGGAGTACGGGAAGAAATTGAATTCGTATGTTGCACCCAGTTCGCCCAGGAATGAGCCGAGGGGGGTCATATACCCTCCGATGAAGTTAGCTCTCACGGCCTGCCTGGGGTTGAAGTTGTACCTGTAAAAGAACTGGGCGGCAGGACCTGGTTTGTAGAAGACATTGAGAGGATTATCCTCGCCGATATATGTTACAATACCGGCAGAGACGCCATAGTCAGCGCTGCGTTGCGGCAGGGCGGGCAGCGTGACGGCAGCCAGGGCCAGTATTACAATTATCCTTCTCATCTCTCCTGTCATTGCCTCCTGAATCTGAATGAGGGAAGGCCGTTTGATGCCGTCCTGATCCGGTAGTTGACGGTAACGCTGAATGTATGGTAGACGTCGTTTCTTTTTGAGAACTGGGATGTGTAACCGTCAAGGTAATCTGAAAGGGCATACCGCCCGGTTAACTCCACCCCCAGGAGGAGGTTCGGATCAAAGGCCACCTTGGCTCCTATCCCGAGAGGGATTACCGCCGTGAAGCCTTTTGTCTTCAGAGATGGGTCATCATCCCATCTCTGCTGTATCCTGTCATTGCCGTAGAAAACATTGTACCCGGCACCACCAATACCGGTAAGGGCATAAACGTCAATACTCCTGAAGAAGTCACTGAGCCTGTTGGCCCTCCTGTACCTGTAAGTCTGGAACAGGAAGCTGTTCCGTTCACGGTTCCTGACAAAATAGTATTCACCGAACAGTGCAGGCTCAAAGATGAATGAACTCGTTTCATAGAGTCTTCCATCGCTGTTTGAACCCCTTGCGTCATCGGCATGGGTCATTGCAAAGGTAAAGGAGAGCCTTGCGGCGATATTGTCAGTAAAGAAATACCTGAAGGAGGTGTTGACGCTGAAACGAGTCTGCCTGAAAGTTATATCCCTGAGGCCCAGGGCATTATCACCGATCGTAAAACCACCGATGTCACCGTAGAATTGTGATGTTCCAATGGCTGCCATGGCTTCATATCTTTTCATCTTCCACAGCTGGCCTGATACGAACGGTGCCGTCATTAACACCATCATACAAATCACTATCAGACGCTTAACCATCAGTCACCTTGCAATTGCGGCTACAAATATAAGGAATGTATAATATTAAAAACTTAAATATTCCTTAATTATTGTCAGTTACGGGGGTCAGCGCCCCACATGAGTTTATTCCTCAGGGTGCTGAAAAAATCGTTGCCGGCCGTTGTTACCGTTTTCAGTCTTGAGTCTGACTGGCGGATTTCAATGAGAGTGCCCGCAGCTACCTTCTTTGCCCTGGAATCGCATGTAACCAGGCAATGGTTTGTCCGGCCTCCCGGTTCAAGGGTTATGACGCTGCTGCCTGTGACTATTATTGGCCTTATGGTGAGATTGTGAGGTGACATGGGGACGATGATGATGCTGTCATCAGTGGGGAAGAGTATCGGGCCACCCACACTGAGGTTGTATGCGGTTGATCCGGTGGCAGAAGAGATGATAAGCCCGTCAGCGCGATAGGTATTCAGGAATACTCCATCCACCCTGACAGTAATGGATATCATGCTCTGGTCAGTTTTCTGCACGGTTATCTCGTTCAGTGCCATGGCTCCGCCGTTATCAAAGAGCCCTGAAGGGGATACAATCTCAAGCATGGCCCGGCTGACCAGCTCATACCGGCCCGAGCACAGGAGGTCAATTGATTTTCCTATATCGTCATCGGGGATATTTGCAAGGAAGCCCAGCCGTCCGGTGTTGATGCCTGCCACGGGGATGCCTGTTGACCGTACCCTCATGGCTGTATCAAGGAAAGTGCCGTCACCCCCTACGCTCAGTATCATGCATACCTCAGCAGGAAGGTCCGAGAGTTCGCTGAAGAGTATCACCCTGTTATCATGGTCAAAGTGGGAACCTCCGGGTTCCATTATGTTCAGGTAGATGGTAACACCCCTGTCATACAGGGCATCGATGAGCCTCACCAGACCGGCGGTGGTCTTTTCGGTAAGACCCTTGCTGTAGAGTGCAATAGATTTGTCCATCACTATCCGGGGTTACATGTTGAGGTACTTCATAAGCAGGTTGTACCTGTCGGTATAGAACCGGTCGAGCTCGTCATTGTCGGTTACCCATGTTGTCACCTCATACGAGTATCTTTCAAAAGTCCGGATGATTGAAGTAAGGTCGTTGGTATTGACCTTGAGCGTTATTTCGAGGCTGGTTGATTCAGGCTCTGAAGTGATGTGCATGCTGAGGATCCTGGCATCATTGCTTTCCACTATCTGGGATATCCGGCTCATTGAGTAGTCGCGCTGCAGCACCTTCAGTATCAGTATTCCCCCGGGCTGGTCGATGGAAGAGATGCGGGCCAGGGCGCTGATCATCTCGTTGTACGTTATGACACCGCGGAAGTGGTTCTCATCATCAACAACCGGTACTACCGTTAGCTTGTGCCGGGCTGCCAGGGCGATCACCTCGTAAATGTGCTGGTGGACCTTCACCGAGGGCCTGGGGAGAGAGAGCGGGTGGTTTCCTATCGGTTCTTCCGGCTGGTTGAGATCGTAGATATCACTGTCAGATATCAGTCCGAGATAATCGGTCTCATTTACGATCGGCAGATGAGACACCCTGAATATCTCCATCCAGTTGAGTGCGGTCTGCGCTGTGTCAGAGGTTTTCATTGCAGGAACCACGTCGGATATCATCTCCTTGGCAAGCATTCAGAGTTTCATTTGGCCAATAAAAGTACAAAAAACTGCGGATCTTTATAACTTTGCCCGCTGAATCAGCATAAGAAATCCATGACGAGACTGAGTGTAAACATCAATAAGATTGCCACCATCAGGAATGCACGGGGAGGAAATGTGCCGGATGTGAAGCTGGCTGCGGTAAGGTGCCAGGGCTTTGGTGCCGAAGGCATAACCGTCCACCCCAGGCCTGATGAGAGGCATATCCGGTACAGTGATGTATATGATATCAGGGATATTGTAACCACCGAATTCAACATAGAGGGGAACCCCGAGGAGCAGTTCATCAGGCTGGTGCTCGATGTGGTGCCTGACCAGGTTACCCTGGTGCCTGATGCCCATGATGCAATCACCTCCAACTCAGGATGGGACACGAAGTCAAACCTGCAGTTTCTTGTTGATGTGATCTCACGCTTTCATGAGAAGGGAATCCGCACCTCAATCTTTACCGGTACGGATCCGGAGATGATTGAGTATGCAGCCCGTACCGGCACTGACAGGATAGAACTCTATACCGAGCCCTATGCATCGATGTATCATTCCGGCAGGGAAGCCGCGGTGGCTCCGTTTGTGAGGGCGGCTGAAGCGGCGCGTGAGGCAGGACTTGGGATAAACGCCGGTCATGATCTCGACCTCAGCAACCTTGCCTGGCTGCATAAAAACATACCATGGCTCATGGAGGTATCCATAGGACACGCACTTATCTCGGATGCTCTTTACTTCGGTCTTGAGAATACCATCCAGATGTACCTCCGGGAGCTGCGCAGGGGGTGAGCCTACCTCAGGTGCTTTTCCACAATGGTGCGCAGCACTTCTATCCCCACCAGGTTTTCCCCTCCGCCGGGAATGATAATGTCGGCATATCTCTTTGAGGGCTCAATGAACTGCAGATGTGACGGCTTGACTGTTTTGTTGTACCGTTCCAGCACCATCAGCACCGACCGGCCACGTTCCACGATGTCACGCTGGATAACCCTCCCCAGGCGGTCATCGGCATCGGCATCAACGAATACCTTTATATCAAGCATCGAACGGAGGCCCGGATCAGCCAGCACAAGGATCCCCTCAACCACCACCACCTCTGCAGGCCTGATGGGAATGGTCTCCTGGGACCTGACACAGGTAAGATAGGAATATATGGGCATCATGATCGGCCTCCCGGCTTTCAGTTCTGCCAGGTGGGCTATCAGCAGGGGCCACTCCACCGAGTCAGGGTGGTCAAAATTTATGTTCTGCCGCTGCTCAACGGGAATATGACTGTTATCACGGTAATAGCTGTCCTGCGGCAAAATGACAACCTCCCCCGGAGGGAGCATCTCAATAAGTTTGCGTACAACGGTTGTCTTTCCAGATCCTGTGCCTCCGGCAATCCCGACAATAAGCATAAAATGTGTATTTTTGTACCAAAAGTAGCAAAAACAACTGTATGGTAAAGCATATCGTGATCTTTAAGCTTGCCCATCCTGTCACCCCGGAAGAGAGGGAGCAGTCGGTCAGGAAGCTTAAGGAGGTATTCGGTCCCCTGGGAAACAGGCTGAAGTACATCATTGAGTACCGGACAGGCATCAATGTCACGGATGCAGACCATGCCGGTGATTTTGTAATAGACGCCACTTTTGCCTCGATGGAGGATGTAAGGCGATACCAGAACAGCGAGCCCCACAGGGAAGCTGTGGCAGCTGCGTCATCAATCAAAAAGGCCAAGCTGGTTGTTGATTACACCTTCTGAACAGATGAATCAGCTATATCCCATACGGTTCCGGCCCGTGCTTAAGGAGACACTCTGGGGAGGCACGGCACTCAGGGAACAGTTTGGCAGGAAGTCAAAGGGTGAAGAACGAATCGGCGAGAGCTGGGAGATATGTGGTATGCCCGGGGCCAGCTCGGTTGTGGCAAACGGCTTCCTGAAAGGCAATACCCTTGAGGAGATCTCCGAGATTTATATGGACGAACTGCTTGGTGAACTTGTCTATGATAAGTTCGGGACCGAGTTCCCCCTGCTGATCAAATTCATTGACGCCGCAGACACCCTTTCCATACAGGTACACCCTGATGACAGGCTGGCCTCGGAGAGGCATCATGCATGGGGCAAGACCGAAATGTGGTATGTGATTGATGCGAAACCCGGGGCAGTGATCTATACCGGGTTCAGGAAAAAGACAACGAAGGAGGAGTATCTTGAGCACCTGGCAGGTAAAAAGCTTTCAGAATTAATAAATGTCACCCCGGTCAGGCCCGGTGACGTCTTCTTCATACCTGCAGGGATGGTTCATGCCATCGGAGCGGGAGTATTGCTTGCCGAAATACAGCAGACCTCCGATGTTACCTACCGTATTTATGACTGGGACCGGGTTGATTCATCCGGAAAACCCCGCGAGATGCATACGTCACTTGCCCTTGATGCAATCAACTTCAGCCTCGACAGCAACAACCTGATCAGGCCGGAACCTGAGCTGAACAGGACGGTACTGCTCGCGGAGAGCCAGTATTTCCATACAAGCCTGATAATGTTTGACAGGCCCATCATTAAAGACTACAGCCTTACCGATTCCTTTGTAATATACATCTGCACCGCCAGCATGGCAGTTATAGAGTGCAACGGCCACAGTGAGGAGATCAGGGCCGGCGAAACCCTTCTGATACCCGCATCTGCCGACACTGTAACAATCATCCCGAGGGAAACAGCAACACTGATTGAAGTTTTTGTACCTCAAAAAAACAAAATGAAATGAAACAGCTGACAACACTTGCTTTGGTCATGATAATGGTTCTTGCCACAGCCTGCGGAGGCGGACCGGGACAGGAAGGGACTGGCAGGAAAAAGGAGGGTCATGTGCCTGATACCGGATATACAGGCGTGAAGAACTACATAAAGGATAACATCAAGCTGAAGGAGGTTTACTTCAAAAACGGTATCAGGGAAGGGATAACACGTACCTTCTACAAGGGAGGAGCACTGGAGCAGGAGATACCTTACTCGGCGGACAAGAAAAACGGTGAAGCAAAATGGTACTACCCTGATGGGAAGCTCTTCCGGACCACCCCATATCTCAATGACACGATACACGGAGACCAGGTACAGTACTATAAGAGTGGCCGTGTGAAGGCCAGGCTCGGCTACTCGGAAGGGAAGAGGCTGCCAGGAATAGAGGAGTTCATGATGAGCGGAGAGAAGGTGACGGGTTACCCTGAGCTAAAGTACAGGGTCAATGACCGGTACGAAGAGAGAGGCCTTTACAAGATATTCCTTGAGTTTTCTGACCTGGCTGAAAACGGGAAATTCTACAGGGGTGATTATGTCAATGGCCTTGTTGACCTTGATTCTCTGACACTCCTGCTGCAAACGGCAACCACCGGTTACCTTGACATGGAGAAGACACCGGGCCACCGGGCCGATTCGGTGGTGGTGGTTGCGTCATACCTCACCCAGTTCGGCAACAGGCTTTATTACCGTCTGGCAATACCATTACCATATAAAGACCTAAACTAAAAGATATGTCACAGATTCTTGTACCGGGTATCAGGCTCACAACAACACGGACGGTAGTCGAAAATGATACTGCCGCTGTTTACGGTTCAGGTCTCCATGATGTTCTCTCCACCCCTGCCATGATCGCCTTCATGGAGCAGACCGCAATGAAGGCGGTGGAGGCATGTCTCAATCCGGGAGAAGGGACCGTGGGGACCGAGGTGAATGTGAAACACCTCAAGGCGACTCCGGTAGGGAGGACAATTACATGCACCGCCACTCTCCAGGAGGTGAATGGCAACAGGCTTCTGTTTCATGTTGAGGCCAGTGATGATGAAGGGAAAATAGGTGAAGGCCACCACGAGAGGTTTATCATTGACAACAAGAGGTTCAAGGAAAAGCTGAAAGGATGATGGTCATCAGGTCAGCCTCATTTGTTACCAGCAGTGCAAGGATAAGCCAGTTGCCGGCACCCGACTATCCGGAGTATGCGTTCATAGGCAGGTCGAACGTCGGGAAATCGTCACTCATAAACATGCTGGTCTCCCGCAAGGGACTGGCCAAAATCTCGGGAAGTCCTGGCAAGACTCAGACAATCAACCACTTTCTTATTAACGAAAGCTGGTATCTTGTTGACCTGCCGGGGTACGGATATGCACGTGTTTCACAGAAAATGAGGGATCAGTGGGACAAACTGTTTACTTCATATGTAACACTGAGGGAGAACCTGATCCTGCTGTTTGTACTTATAGATGCCCGCCATGAACCGATGGCATCAGACCTTGCCTTCATGGAACGGCTGGCTCTGAACGGGGTTCCCTTCGCCAGGGTATTCACCAAGACCGACAAGCTTTCGGGCACGGCAGCTGAGAAGAACAGGGCCCTCCATGACAGTGTAATGCTCCGCACATGGGAGAGCCTGCCACCGACGTTTGTCACCTCAGCCGTGAAGGCAGAAGGGAGGGATGAACTGCTGGGATACATAGAAGAGAACATGATATTTTTCCAAAGAGGAAAATGATTTAACCATTTAGTATTATTTTTGGGGCATCATTCATTGAAAACCAAACCAGCTAACTGTTATGATCGGCCGAGCTCCCTTTAAGATATTTTCCTGTACCTCATCTTTAAGTATTGCGGAAAAGATTGCCGATCATCTCGGTATCGAACTGGGAAAGAGCTCCCTGCTGAGCTTCAGTGACGGTGAGTTTCAGCCATGCTTTGATGAGTCGGTCCGGGGTTGCCATGTATTCATCATACAGTCTACTAATCCTCCTGCAGAAAACCTGATGGAACTGCTTCTGATGATTGATGCAGCCAAAAGGGCATCAGCCTACAAGGTAAATGCGGTCATTCCCTATTACGGCTATGCAAGGCAGGACCGCAAGGACAGGCCCAGGGTATCTCTGGGAGCCAAGCTCACGGCAGATCTCCTAACCAAGGCAGGGGTTGACCGTATTATAACGATAGACCTGCATGCTGATCAGATCCAGGGTTTCTTTGATGTGCCGGTTGACCATCTTTTCGGGTCAGCACTGTTTGCCCCGTATATCAGGAATCTGAATCTTCCGAATCTTACCGTTTCGGCGCCTGACATGGGAGGGTCCAAGAGGGCCAATGCCTACGCCCGTCATCTGCAGTGTGAGATGGTGCTCTGTTACAAACTGCGCAAAAAGCCCAATGTTGTGGAGGAGATATCCATCATCGGGGAGGTGGAAGGGAGGCATGTGGTTATCATCGATGACCTGGTTGATACTGCCGGTACCCTGACTTTTGCTGCCACCGTGATGAAAGACCGTGGTGCACTGAGTGTCAGGGCCGTGGCAACACACCCCGTCCTCTCAGGCAACGCCATCGAGAAAATTGACAAATCCCCGCTTGAGGAACTTGTTGTCACAGACAGCATACCCCTGCACAACACATCTCCGAAAATAAAGGTCCTTTCAGTGGGCGAGATCTTCGCCGAAGCAATAAAAGCGGTATATACAAATACCTCAATCAGCTCGGGTTTTGTTTTCTGAGCTTTTTCACTATATTTGCACGCCAATTTTTTCCAACTGAACGTCAAACGTGTGATGGGAGGTTATATGGCATTAACCTTGAGTAGCACAACAAATTAAAGACTGATGAAAACTATTGAGATCAAAGCCGTCTCACGCGAACATTTCGGCAAGAAGAGCACAAACAGCCTGCGGGCAGAGGGAAATGTACCCTGCGTCATGTACATGGAAAAGAATAATCTTCATTTTTATGCGCATGAGAATGCATTCCGCGGACTGGTATACACTCCGGAGGTCTACCTTGTCACCCTCGTTGTTGACGGCAAGAACTATAATGCAGTGATGAAGGAGATCCAGTGGCACCCGGTAACGGACAGGATCCTGCATATTGATTTCATGCAGGTAAGTGAAGACAAACCGGTTACCATTGACATCCCGCTCAGGATCACCGGCGAGTCTGTCGGTGTCAAGGCCGGCGGTAAACTCCGCGTTAAGCGCAGGGCACTGAAGGTCAAGGGGCTTACAAAGAATCTTCCTGATCACCTTACAATCGACATCACCAACATCGGGATCGGCCAGTCTGTGAAGATCGGTGATCTCAACTATGAAAACCTCGAGATAATTGACAACAAGCGTGCAATGATCGTTTCTGTTGATGTCTCCAGGATCTCTCTCAAGGAAGAAGAAGCAGCTGCTCCAGGAGCTGAAGCTGCGGCCGCTGAGGCTCCTGCTGAAGAATAAGGAACAAGCAGGTCCTGAGGCGTAATGAAACACCTGATCGCCGGTCTTGGCAACATAGGCGACGAGTATAGAAACACACGTCATAACGTAGGGTTTATGGTACTGGATGCTGCTGCAGCGGCATCCGGTATCTCTTTCAGGGACAGCCGTTATGGTTTTATCGCTTCAATGAGGCACAGGAATGCGGAGCTTATCCTGCTCAAACCCTCCACCTTCATGAACCGCAGCGGCAACGCCGTTCGCTACTGGCTGCAGAAGGAGAAGATAGCCCTTGAAAACATGCTGGTAATCACCGATGACATTGCCATCCCCACCGGCAGTATAAGGCTAAGGGCCTCCGGAAGCCCCGGCGGCCACAACGGGCTCACAAGTATCAGCGAAGTGCTGGGAACAGACCAGTATGCACGCCTCCGGATCGGAATCGGCAATAACTTCCCGAAAGGGGGCCAGGTTAACTATGTGCTCGGTGAGTGGAGCGCTGATGAACTTGTGATAATGGAAAAAAGGATCCCCCTGGCCGTTGAGATGATACTCTCATTTGCCCTCGCCGGCTGTGAACTCACCATGACTGCATATAACCGTAAGGGCAAATTACCCGGCGATGACCCCCTTCCGCCACCTGCAAAACAGTGACAGATCACTGCCTGTTGCCCCTGCAAAACGAGGGGCACAGGAGCGCCAATCCTGATATCCTGGAGTGTTAACCTTCTGAAATAATTCGACATATGACAGCAATAAAAGGGGAAAGAATAGACAAGTTCCTCTGGCATGTAAGGATATACAAATCGCGAAGCATTGCAACAGAGGAGTGCAGGAAGGGAAGAGTCATGACAGGAGGTGTTACTGTCAAACCGGCCCATCCTGTAAGCGAAGGAGCAGTCATAACTGTCAGAAAACCACCTGTGACATATACCTACTCTGTTACCGCCATCCCGAAGGGACGGGTAGGCGCCCCGCTCGTGTCATCCTTCATTGCTGATCTCACACCGCAGGAGGAGAAGGATAAACTGGTTGCCGGTAAAATGGCAAACGGGATCAGGCCTCGCGGCAGCGGCCGCCCGACAAAAAGGGAGCGAAGGGAACTGGAAGACTTCCTGGAGTAGCCACTGACCATTGATCGATGGCACAGGAGACAGATGCCGGACAGGCAGCTGTTCACCCCTCTTCAAAATCCCCCCGGCAGGATTGTCTGATTCCGGCTTCGCAGCACTTCCCTCAGGCAGGGATATCCTGATGCCGGCTTCGCAGCACTTCCCTCAGGCAGGGATATCCTGATGCCGGCTCCACATCACTTCCCTCAGGCAGGTAGTATAAATACCTAAAAAAGAGCTTCGGCCGGTTAACCCCTGCCAATTTTGAGCCTCCGGGAAAAACTTTTTCTAACTTCGTATATGGCAAAGCCCCGGAGGCTTGGCGGAATGTATTAAGAAGGTTAACCTGGATTCGGAATGGGTAAAAAGAATATCGAGAAGTATGATATATTCTATCAGCTCCTCAAAAAGTATGTTGAATTCTGGCATAATTACATTTTCTACCGCAGGGTAATAGTCCTGGGAAAGGATACACTTGATTTCTCTGTTCCGACAATCCTGGCGCCCAACCACCAGAATGCGCTGATGGATGCGATGGCGGTGCTCTGCACCCTCGACCGCCAGCTCATATTCCTGGCCAGGGCTGATATCTTCAGGAAAAAGCTTGTGGCCGGTATTCTCTATGCCTTTAAGATGCTTCCGGTTTACCGTATAAGGGACGGATTTGAGGCAGTAAAACAGAATGATGACACCTTCCGGGACACACTCAAGGTGATGGAGAACCGTAACGGAGTGGTAATATTGCCCGAAGGAAACCACGCCACATTCAGGAAGCTCAGGCAACTCAAGAAGGGTATCTGCCGGATTGCCTTCCAGACCGCAGAAGCAAAGGGATTCACCGGTGAGATAAATATTGTCCCGGTTGGGCTTGAATATTCTCACTACTGGCGCTTCAGGCAGGTACTGACAGTGGTCTATGGCCATCCCATCAGGGTCTCTGAATACTACGAATCTTACCGTGAGAATCCGAACAGGGCAATTGCCGAACTTCGCGACAGGCTGTCAGACGAGATCAAGAAGGTGATGGTTCATATTGAGGATGAGGAGAACTATGAATCAATCAACGAGCTGCGAAGCATAATCAATGAAAAGTACAGTGACAGTATAAGGTACCCGAAACTGTTCCGGGACAAGAGGCTGGTCAGCAAGCTCAATGAGCTGCGTGAGGCTGACCCGGAAGGATACGTCAAGGTATGTGAGCAGGCTCTTGCAGTCAGGAACCAGGCGACAGAGCTCAATGTCACCTATCGCCATCTGAAGAAAAAGAAGCATCCTCTCGGATGGCTGGCTCTTTCTTCACTGCTGCTCCTGGTCACCCTGCCGGTCTTCATTGCCGGCGCTGCCTTCAACATCTTCACCTTCCAGCTTGCCTATCAGAAGGCCATCAAGTCAAAGGACCCTGCCTTCATCAGTACGGCACGATACGGGTTTTTCCTTGGATTGAGTTTTATCTTCGGGCCCCTCTATCTGATCCTGGCCCTGATATTCATCAAGCCATGGTGGCTGGCAATCATGGCCTTTATGGCGATACCCCTGCTGGGCATACTTGCCTGGAACTGGTATCTTCTTCTGCTGCGGACTATCGGAGGTTTCAGGATCTGGAACCTCAGGCGCACCGGTAACCCTCTGTTCAGTAAGCTGCAGGAGACCTACAATAATCTTGTCAACCGGATCACCACACTCTGAGAATGAAAGATATTTTTACAGGGAAAGTGGTCTGGATCACCGGTGCCTCCTCCGGCATCGGTGAAGCTCTGGTGAAAGCATTTGCGCATGGCGGAAGCAGAGTGATAGCATCATCCAATGATAACACCAGGCTGAAGAAGGTGGCAGATGATTGTGCCGGGCTGAAAGGGAGTGTCACCTTTGTTCCGTTTGACCTGGCCGATACATCGGACATTGAAGAACAGGTCAGGGGAATTGTCAGCCAGGAAGGAAGAATTGACATGCTTCTCAACATCGGCGGCATAAGCCAGAGGGCGCTTCTTAAGGAAACGCCGCTATGGCTTGACCGTAAGATCATGGAGGTTAACTACTTCGGCACGATAGCCCTTACCAAGGCCGTGCTTCCGTATATGATCGCCGGCGGCGGCGGGCATATCGCAGCCACAAGCTCCATCTCGGGGCGGTTCGGTTTTCCGATGCGGTCAGCCTACTCTGCCTCCAAACAGGCACTGCACGGCTTCTTCGAGACCCTGTTGATTGAACACCGCAAAGACAACATCAGGGTGTCAGTCATAATACCGGGCCGCGTTCAGACTTCCATCTCACTGCATGCTCTGACGGCAGACGGAAAGGAGCACGGGAAAATGGATGACGGACAGAAAGGGGGAGTGACGGCTGAAAAGGCAGCAGCCCAGATAGTGCGTGGCCTGCAGCGCAACAAACGGGAGATACCCGTCGGCAGTACAGAGTTACTGATGCTTAAAATCAGGAAATATTTTCCCGCACTTTTTTTCAGGATAGCGGAAAAGATAAAACCAATGTAAAGGGGAGATGAAGATCAAAGGTTACATTATCAGCGGTATACAGCAGATGGGGGTCGGGGTCTATGACCTCAGGGAAGCATGGGAGTGGTATATCAGGGCATTCGGGATGGACTGCCGCATCTTCGAGGATGAGGCGGAGGCGAGGCTGATGCTGCCCTACACCGGTGGTGAACCGCGAAGCAGGCATGCCGTGCTTGCAATGAACCTGCAGAGCGGCGGTGGATTTGAGGTGTGGCAGCATAAGGGAAAGGAACCGGAGTACCCTGACCGGGAAACAAAACTCGGTGACCTTGGGATCTTCTCCTGCAAGATGAAGGTAAAGGACGTGGACAGTGCATGGAAATACTGGAAAGATAACGGGGTGGAGGTTCTGGGCAAACCCATGGATGACCCTTCAGGCAAAAAGAGCTTCTTTGTCAAAGACCCGTTCGGCAACCTCTTCCATATAGTAGGTGCCACCGACTGGTTCATGAACCTCAGGAAAATATCAGGTGGTTCATACGGAGCCATCATCGGCGTTTCGGATACTGACCGTGCGCTCGGCCTCTATTCAGATATCCTGGGTTATGACAGGGTTGTTTATGACATCACCGGCACCTTTGATGACCTTGCCTCAGTACCGGGCGGCAATGGCCGCTTCAGGAGGATGCTTCTTGCTCCCTCACGTCCTTTCCACGGAGGTTTCAATCCGATCTTCGGCCAGAGCGTGATAGAGCTGGTACAGGCCCTTGACCGTGAGCCTGCCAGGATCTTTGAGGGGCGCCTGTGGGGTGACCCGGGGTTCATCCATCTGTGCTATGATATAAGCGGAATGGATAACCTGCGCAAATACTGCAGCGAGGCCGGTTTCCCCTTCCGTGTCGACAGCATGACCAGCCATGAGGGTGACAGCTTTGACATGGGAGAGGCCGCAGGCTACTTTGCCTACGTTGAAGACCCTGATGGTACCCTTATCGAGTTCGTGGAGACACATAAGGTACCCATCATAAAGAAGCTGGGATGGTATCTTGACATGCGCCGCCGCAACCCGCACAAGCCACTTCCGGCATGGATGATGAAATCGCTGCGGTTTTCAAGAGTCAAAGGCAGGAAGCAGTAGGCCAGCCGGTAGTGCCAGTCGGCAGCAGGCAGTGCCAGCCGGTAGTTCCAGTCGGCAGCAGGAATGTTGTTTAATACGGGCTAGGGCAGTGTGCTGGTCGCAGACTGCTGACCTGAGATTTGGTGAACTTCCCGCATTACCCTCATGAAGTTCCCTCCCCAGATCTTGGCTATATCCTCCCGGCTGTAACCACGCCTGATAAGTTCCTTTGTGATGTTCTTCATCATTGAGACGTCAGTACAGCCTTCAATGCCGCCGCCGCCGTCAAAATCAGAGCCAATGCCAACGTAATCAATTCCGATTACATCAATCACATGCTGTATATGGTTTACAGCATCCTCAACAGTAGCCAGCTTCAGGTACTTCTTCCTCAGTTCAGAAAACTCAGCCCAGCGCTGTTCCTGCTGCTGGTCGGTAAGCCCGGATCCCATCTCCCTCCATTTGTCGCGGAGTTCCTTCACTTTTGCGTCATACTCCGGATTTGGTTCCGGCTGTCTCAGATAGTCGCTGAGTATGCAGATCTGAATCACGCCGCCATTCTTTTTCAGCGCCTGGAGCATATCATCATTGAGGTTGCGGGGGCTTTCGCACAGTGCCCTGCACGAAGAGTGAGAAGCAATTACGGGTGCTTTTGTGACTGCAAGGACATCATAGAATGATTCATCGGAGATGTGAGACACATCAACCATCATCCCGATGCGGTTCATCTCCCTGACGACCTCCTCACCAAAGGGGGAGAGTCCGTTGTGTTCAGGCCCGGTCTTGTCGGTTGAGGAATCACAGATATCATTGTTAGATGAATGACAAAGAGTTATATACCTGGCCCCGAGGTCATAGTACTGCTGTAATCTGGAGAGGTCAGTGCCCACCGGGTATCCGTTTTCGATACCCATGAAGATGGCTACCTTTCCTTCAGACTTCAGTTTCAATGCATCATCAGGATCAAGTGCTATTTCTGCCAGGTGAGGGTATCGTGCCACACTGGCCTTCACGGAGTCAAAGGTGGCCAGGGTCATTGCATGCGCCTTCTCATAGTCTTCAGGAGTGCGCGGTCCCTGTCCTATGAATATTGCAAAGAATTCTGCGTCAAGCCGCCCCTCCTTCATCCTTGGAAAATCGACGCATCCCTTTTCATTTCTGACCCCCGGGTCAAAACCACCCCTGAGCAGTCGCATGGGAGTATCGCAATGGGTGTCAACGGAGAGGATGGCGTCGTGGATCCTGTCAGCCTTGCGGCTGAGCTTCTCATCAGCAGATGTACAGGACATTGCAATGAGGCAGGAAAGAATAAGTAAATATTTCATCTGCATCACGTTCAGTTTGGTTGGCCCTGCTAATATATAAATATCATTCCCAGGTTATCACCGGTCGATGATATTGAAAGTCATAAAAAAGGTTAAATGGATGATAATCTGAATCTCCGGCAGCAGCAAAGCGGGGTCCAATCAGGGAAAAGCCGGACTGTTACCAGGGTCAGATGCCACTGGTACGGGTGAGTTAACCTGCACAAAAAAAAGCCCCGACTAAGTGTCGGGGCAGCCATGAAAAGAATGGAAAAATTGCTTTTGGACAGTAAAAAGCATCTTAAATTTCTTCTATCGTATCTTTTTCTTGAATAATCAGGTTTTTAAGTAACGCAAATATAATTAAAATGTGTGTGCAGACCTAATGTTTTTTGAAAAAAAAAGAGTGTTTGGGGAGGCTGCCGGCAAGGTTCATGCAACTGTTTTAACTTTGATGCGTCATTTACCCATAAGAACCTGAGACTTGGCCACAACGGATTTGCACATACATGACAGGCTCATTGATGAGTGCCGCAGGGGCAGCCGCAGGGCACAGTTCAGGCTTTATGAGCTTTATTCAAAGGCTATGTACAACACCGCATACCGCATAATGGGCAACAGGGAGGAGGCTGAGGATATGCTGCAGGAGGCATTTACTGACTGTTTCACAAAGATCGGGTCATACCGCACTGACTCCACCTTCGGGGCGTGGCTCAAGACAATAGTCATAAACCGGTGCATAAGCAGGTTGCGAAAGAGAGAGGCTGAGCTTGTTTATGTCGATGATTACGGCCGGCATGAGATGAAGCAGGAGGAGCCGCCGGAGATGACATGGCCTGAACCGGCAGTTATAGCCAGGGCAGTAGGCATGCTCCCTGAAGGTTACAGGGTTGTCTTCAGCCTGTACCTTCTTGAAGGGTATGACCATACGGAGATTTCACAGATCCTGGGTATCTCGGAGTCAACCTCCAAGACTCAGTATGCAAGGGCAAAGGAGAAACTAAAAAAGATACTTTCAGAAATGCGCAGCCATGGATGAACTTGAGAAGCATATAAGGAGCATCAGGGACGAGCTTGACATCAACGAACCCGGTCCGGGTCTGTGGAGCAGGATAGAGGAAGGTCTGCCGGGGGTCATGGATGACGGATCGGCAGGCGGAAACACATCAACCCTCCCGGACATGAAGGAAGAGCCTGTAGTACATACCGGCAGGAAGGCTGCAGCAGCAGGGCTTCCGGGCAGACAGAGGCCTCTGAACAGGCTGTTGTGGCGTGCTGCCGTTGCAGTGATTGTTGCCGGAGCAGCATTTGCCATTGTTGCAGGTATGCTGGTTGCCTCGGAGAAGATGAATGACCCGCAGGTGACGGAAGTACGGGAGACGTACCGGTATTATGATGACAAGATCAGGGAACTTTACCGCGAAGCCGAACCGCTCCTGACAGCCAATCCTGACATCAGCACCGAACTGACTATGGGTATGAGTGAAC
The DNA here is from genome assembly GCA_025454815.1 of Bacteroidales bacterium. Lineage (GTDB taxonomy): Bacteria > Bacteroidota > Bacteroidia > Bacteroidales > VadinHA17 > SR-FBR-E99. The sequence continues at coordinate 49,405 of JALONR010000037.1, forward strand.
TTGACAGCCTGTCGGCCCAGATCATCCGTGACCTCGATGACAATATCGCCAGCAGCGAGGTGATAGAGGCACTGATAGGCAATTACAGGCTGCGGATTGAACTGATGGAGGATATGCTCCGGCTGATGAAGGAAAATGAGACTGAAGATGAAAAAACCAACGGCAATGAACTATAAGACTTTCTTACTTCTGCCCCTCCTGCTTCCGGCCTGGCTCAGCGTCTCCGGGCAGCAGTTCTCTGACACCAAAACCCTGAGAAAGTCGTTCCGTGCAGGCAGCGAGGTTGTGCTGGATGTGACAAACAAGTACGGAGACATACATATAATGCACTCCGGTAGTGATTCCATAACTATAATGGTTGAAATCATTGCCTCATCAAACACCGGTGACAAGATTGACGCAATGATGTCAGATGTTGACGTGAACCTGTCCATGAACGGTGAGACAGTCAGGGCGGTGACCTCTTTCAGGAAGGGTATCACCCCTCTCTTCGAAAGCCTCAAGGGGCTGACAAAGAACCTTATCAACTTCGACTCGAGGCTGAAGATCGATTACAGGATCGAGTGCCCGCCACACACAGTGCTGAGGATCAACAACAGCTACGGTGATGTATACATTGGTGACGAAACACCGGTTCTGGCCCTCAGCCTCTCAAACGGCAACCTTGACGCAGCTGCAGTGGGTAACGCCCAGATGATGGAACTGACCTTTGCCAAAGCCAATGTGAGGAGCATAGATGAGGGCAGGGTGACCCTGTCATTCAGCGAACTTCGCACCAGGGAAGCGGGAAAAATAAAACTGGCAACGGTCTCATCAAAGGTCTGGATTGACGCTTTCCGGACGGTTGACATCGACTCAAAGCGTGACGACCTGAACCTTGGTACCGGGGAGGTGATAACGGGGACAGCCTACTTCAGTGACATCATCACTGACCGCCTTAAGGGGGAGGTAAACATGTCAGTCAAATACGGGAACCTGTCATTTGAAAACATTGACCGGAGCTTCAGGCTGATTGACATCCGGTCATCCTATGCAGATATTGACATGGCAATGGATGAGAGGTCAGGTTATGAGCTGGAGATCAGGCATGCAAATGCATTTGTCTCGCTCCCGGGCATCACTCCTGTACCCGAAAGGACTGAGATCAGCGCCCAGGAAAAGCTTTTCCTCACAAAGGCAACGGTGGGAACCGGGCCAGACCGCTCACAGGTAAGAATTGATGCCACGAGGGGGGAAATACGGCTGCTTCAGAAATAGTTTTTTTTCAGGTGATGCAACTGATAAAGGTTTTTTATGTCCTTAAAAAGGAAAAGAAAAAGTAAAAGAAAAATGAAAAGAATTATTCCGGTCATTATCATGGCCATGATGACACTTGCCGCATGCAACATGTTCATAGACTGCATTGACGGCAACGGTGAGATGGAAACTGAATCCAGGGATGCGGTGCCGTTTACGGCCATTGCAAATGAAACTTCATTCCATGTGAATTATATCCAGGGGGATGATTACACCATTACGGTTGAGGCAGAAAGCAACATACTGCCATTTATTGAGACAAAAATCACGGGCGGCTCGCTGGAGGTAAGCACCATCAGGGGCACACATTGCCTTAACTATTCCAGGCAACCGGTAATTACAGTGACTGCCCCCCATATCAGTGATATCGTCAATGCCGGGTCAGGTGACTTCGTGGCCGGACCGCTTACAGGCTCTGACGTCAGAATCGTTTGCAGCGGATCAGGAGATATCACAGCAGGAACAGCAAGCGGCGATGAAGTGACAATAGTCATTTCAGGATCAGGCAATGTCATGACGGAAGAGATAGATGCGACATCAATGAAAGCCACTCTCTCCGGTTCAGGTGATCTTTCTTCCTCGGGCGGGGCAGTCAGTACCAGGTACGTGCTTTCAGGGTCGGGATCAGTCTTCTCACGCTATTTCACGACTGATGCAGCCATTATTACCATATCAGGATCAGGGTCAACCTATATTACCATCATTGATCAGCTCGATGCAGTTCTCAGCGGCAGCGGCAATATATACCTTCTGGGAGACCCTGATGTCAACCTGACCCGTACGGGATCTGGCAGGGTGATATACCTGTAGAGAGGGAACAGGATAAATAAAGAGAGACAGGCCCCTCCGGACCTGTCTCTTTTATTGTCTGACCATGTCTCGTCCTGAAATAGCGTTACATAAAAATGTAATGTTATGGAAGACAGAACAAGTAATGAGTATGTTAGACGGAGTCAAAAAGATTACTCTGTGT
>JALONR010000106.1 GCA_025454815.1 Bacteroidales bacterium
AAGCAGGGCTGCCTCCATGGGTTTAATTCCCTTTTCGACCTTGGTGTAAATATTTTCAACCATGACGATTGCATCATCGACCACGAGTCCGATGGCGAGTACAATGGCAAACAGTGTCAGGATGTTGATGGTAAAGCCTGCAAGGTACATCACGAAGAAGGCTCCGATGAGGGCTACCGGAATCGCAACGACAGGGATCAGGGTGGTACGCCAGTTCCTGAGGAAGAGGAATATGACGAGGACCACAAGCATGAAGGCAATGAAGATGGTATTCTTTACCTCCCTGATTGATTCCCGGATGTATGTTGTATTGTCAAAAAGGATCTCCGTGGTGATGTCCTCGGGGAGGTCTTTCTTGAGTTCCTCAAGCATTATCAGTGCATTGTCAACTATGTCGATGTAGTTGGCGCCGGGCTGGGGAACAAGTACCACGTTGACAGCCGGTTTGCCATTACTCAGGAGGTGTGAGCGTATATTTTCGGCATCTATCTCTGCCACACCTATATCACTGAATTTGACAACCCTGTCACCGCTTCTTGTAATAATAAGATCATTGAATTCATCAACGGTACGAAGCCTGCCGAGGGTGCGGATGGTAAGCTCGGTGTTGTCTCCCTCTATTCTTCCGGAGGGGAGTTCCACGTTCTCTCTTGTGACTGCAGTCCGGACATCAAGCGGGGTCAGGCCGTAAGCTGCCAGCCTGGCCGGATCCATTTTCATCCTGATGGCCAGTTTCTTTGATCCCCATACGGTTACAGCACTCACACCCGATATTGTCTGCATTCTTTCCCTGAAGTTGACTTCTGCCCAGGTGCTGACATCAATAATTGATCTGGTTTCACTGCGCAGTGTCACTGCGAAAATTGGCTGTGCGTCTGCATCAGCTTTCTGTACAACGGGCGGGTCAACATCCTGCGGCAACCGGCGCATGGCGCCTGAAACCTTGTCACGGACGTCGTTCACAGCCGTCTCCATATCAACCTCCAGCTTGAATTCGATGGTGATACGGGAGGATCCGTCACTGCTGGAGCTGGATATTGAACGAATGCCCTGGACGCTGTTTATCGCAGACTCCAGTGGTTCGGTAATCTGTGTTTCAATGACATCAGAGTTGGCCCCGGGGAAGGACGTGGATACTGTCACCACCGCAGGGTCAACACTGGGGTAGTCCCTTACTCCCAGGAAGGTGAATCCTATGCCTCCCAGGATGAGTATAACCAGTGACATCACTGTGGCAAGAACCGGTCTATTTATGCTTAATGATGATAAACTCATTCTGTTTCCCTCTCGGTTAAATTGTTGCGCATACCTTTGTCTAATCAGGTACGTTCACTCTCACAGGCATGTTTTCCCTGAGTTGCATAAGCCCGGTTGTAAGGATGGTGTCACCAGCCGAAAGACCCGATATTACCTCTATCATCGTTGCTGTCCTGGTGCCGGTGATTACAGGAACCATCTGAGCCCTGCCTTTCCTTGCAACCCATACCTTCTTTTCATTCATCTCTGGAACAATTGCTTCTGTAGGTATCTGTATGGCATTCAGCTTTTCGTCGGTTATAAGTGTCAGTGAGGCAAACATTCCGGGTACCAGTCGTCCGGCCCTGTTGTCAAAGCGGGCGCGCAGTCCGATGGTACGGGTGGTCTCATCGATCCGGTAGTCAACCGCATATACAGTGGCGAAAAACTCCTCATTGTAGCCCTTGGTCTCAAACGAGATCCTTTTTCCCAGAAGTTGCTCTGAGACATACTTTTCGGAAATGGCGAATTCAAGCTTGAGGAATGAATCGTCAATCAGGTGAGCTATCTTGACACTCGGAGTAACGTAGGTCCCCTCGCTGACGTAGCGGAATCCAATGACACCGTCGAACGGAGATCTCACTTCCGTTTCTGCGATTCTTACCCTGAGCAGGTTTATATCGGCAAGGATGACGTTGTAATCAGTCTGTAACTGGTCAAATGCCTCGCGGCTTACCGCATCCTTTTCAAGTAGCACTCTCTGACGCTCCAGTTTTTCCGAGAGCATCTTTTCCTGTATTTCCGACCGTCTGAGCTGAGCCTGAAGGTCATCGTCATATATTTTTACAAGCAGGTCGCCTTTCCTGACCTTGCTCCCTTCCTTAAAATAGACTGCGGTAACTTTCCCTGAAACCTTGCTGACAATATCCACCTCCTCGTTCGCAAGAAGTGAACCTGCAGACCTGATTCCATTTGTGAGATATGAAGGTTTTGCTATTGTTCCGGTCACGGGGAGCTGGCCTGGCTGCCCTCCCGGGCGTTGTCCCTGGCCCTGCTGTCCTCCGGCAGCCTGATTCTGACCCTGTCCCTGCTGTCCTCCGGCAGCCTGATTCTGAACCTGTCCCTGCTGTACTCCGGCAGCCGGTCCCCGGTTCTCCACAGCCCCGACTTCATCTTTCTTTTTAAGATCCCTGTTTCCCCAGAGTCCGAGACGTGGACCGGCAAACCATATTGCCAGTACCAGGGGGATGCTGATCCACAGGACTATTTTCGTTCCTTTTTTCATTCAATTGGTATAATCTGTCTACTGACCCGCAAAATAAGGGGTTTAATTAAATCATTATGTTAAAGTATATTAAAACAATTC
>JALONR010000074.1 GCA_025454815.1 Bacteroidales bacterium
TGAGCCGTCAACAGCCTCCTCCGACCTGGGTGTTCCTCTTGTTCTCACATACAATGTTTCACTTCTGCCAGAAAGGGCAACCGTGAAAGAGGTATATGACCAGATTATTGCTGACATTACTGAAGCCAAGACCAGGCTGTCAGACGTCAACGGGGTGCAGAGTGCCGAGAGGCTTACCCTTGATGCTGCCTATGCACTGGAGGCAAGAGTTCGCCTCAGCATGCATGATTATACGGGGGCTGCAGCTGCTGCCGATTTCCTTATCAGCAGCAACAGGTACCCGCTTCTAAGTACCGTTGCAGGGCTTGAACAGATGTGGACCAATGACATCAGCAGTGAAGTTATATGCCAGCTATATGCCAGCAACACCGAGCTTTCGAATGCCAATGACATATACATAAGGTTTACCTCCGCAATCAACCGTTGCCAGCCTGACTTCGTTCCGTCACAGTGGGTGATTGACATGTATGAGGACACAGATATACGCAAGCCGGTTTACTTTACCCAGGAGACCATCCAGATACAGGGCCTTGATTACACCAACGTTTACCTGGTGAGCAAGTATCCCGGTAACCCGGAGCTCTTCACCGCGGCCACATCCAACTACCAGAACAAGCCTAAGCTCTTCAGGGTGGCCGAGATGTATCTCATCAGCGCTGAAGCCAAGGCTATGACTCCTGCCACTGAAGGAGCTGCCCTTACCACTCTCAACGTTCTGAGGACCAACCGTGGTCTTGCAGAGCTTACAGGAGTGACCGGCACCGCCCTCAGGGATGCCATCAGGGAAGAGAGGACACGTGAGCTGTTTGCCGAAGGCTTCCGTCTTGATGACCTCAAGAGGTGGAATCTCGGGTTCACCAGGTCTGCTCCGCAGAACACTGCATTCATCAACACCACTCCATCTGATGATTTCCATCTGAAGACTGTGGCTGCCGGTGCTCCCAAGATGATATGGGGTATCCCGACGAATGACATTACCACCAACCCGAATATTGCGGGTCAGCAGAACCCCGGCTGGTAGTATTTGCTGAAATTATGATTGACTATGGAGGCTGCCTCAAACGGGGCAGCCTCTTTTTTTTAGGGCTGTTTTCGTCCCTCGTCATATCATGGCGTTTTTTTTCGTTTTAAGTGGTTCTGCCTTAAAACGGAGCTTTGAAGCGGCAGACCTTGAGAAAGTCCCTGAGAGATGTTTTTTTTCTGCAAGTATTGGAATTCAGGAATTATTGCTTATTTTGCGCTTGTGAGTAAATCACAATAACCCTTATTAACCTAAACTATTAATGTATGAAAAAGATCCTAATGTTTTTTGTACTGGCTCTTGTTACGGGTGTTTTTGCATTCGGACAGCAGGTCCAGTCAATTAGGGGTACTGTGACCAGTTCGGAAGATGGTCTCGGTATACCCGGCGTGATGATCAGCATCCCTGGAACCACAGTGGGGACTATGACGGATGCCGACGGTAAGTACACCCTTAATGTACCCGCAAACACAAATACCCTGGTATTTACCTACGTGGGGATGAAGAGGGTTGAGACTCAGATTGCCGGCAGGAACGTCGTTGACGTTGTCATGGTTCCGGACCTTCAGCTGATGGATGAGATCGTGGTTGTAGGTTACGGTGTGCAGCGCAAGAGCGATGTTACCGGCTCCATTGCCTCTGTGAAAGGTGATGCTATTGCCGGTCTTGCCACCCCCTCCTTTGATGCCCAGCTGGCAGGTCGTTCAGCCGGAGTTCAGGTTGCAGCCACAACCGGTATTCTTGGTGAGACCCCGAGGATGAACATCAGGGGGGTTAGCTCAATATCATCAGGAACATATCCCCTGGTTGTTGTTGACGGTATTCCTATTTTTACCGGTAACATGGCAGCAGGTGGTGCATCAGCAAATGCACTCGGTGACATCAACCCTGCCGACATTGAATCAATGGAGATTCTCAAGGACGGTTCAGCCACCGCTATTTACGGATCAAGGGCTGCAAACGGTGTGATACTCATTACAACAAAGAAGGGGAGCGCCGAACAGGGAAGATACCGTCTTACATATAATACTTATGTAGGTGTTGCACAGCCTGTAAGGCTCTTCGATCTTCTCAATGCAGATGAATTTGTTACGATCACAAATGAGAAAAGAAGCAATAACGGCCAGAGTGCCATAGCCTCCAACACCGGCAGCAAATCAGGTACCTTTGACACTGACTGGCAGAGGGAAGTACTGCGCACCAGTGCATTCCAGATGGATCACAACCTTGCACTTAACGGAGCTACTGATCGTACCAGTTACTATTTCTCGATTGGATATTCAGATCAGGAAGGTATTGCCAAACCAAATGAGATGCAGAGGTATTCCATAAGGGGCAACGTTGACCAGAAGGTCACCAAGTGGCTCACCATGGGTGTGAACATGGGTGTGACCAAATCAGAGTATTCAGGTCTTAACACTGGTACCAACGCACTCTCCGGAAACATTTTCTCTGCTATCAGGCAGCATCCGAATGTTCCCATCTTTGACCCGGATGATCCTACCGGATACAACATTGACGATGTGAACCCTGACCTGGTAGGCCGCTGGAATAACGTACAGTCTATCGGAGACAACCTGCCAAACATTGTTTACGTCATTGACCACAACAAGTATCTCTCAAAGGTTAACAGGCTAATTGGTAACACATATGCCCAGATCACCTTTACCCCCTGGCTGAACTGGAAGACACAGCTGAGCATTGACCAGTCACAGTCAGATGCCTACCTGTTCTGGAACCCGCAGCATGGTGACGGTAAGGGTTATAAGGGATATGCCTACAACTCGTTCAACAATAACCTTCGCTGGAACCTTCAGAATATCCTGAACTTCACGAAGACCTTTGCAGTAAATCACAATGTTGGTGTAACCCTTATCAACGAGTACCAGTATACAAAGGGTTACAATTTTGCCGCATATGCCCAGGATCTTTCAAATGAGTTCTTCAACCAGAACATCATCTCGGGTACTGCCGGTACGATGTCAATCGGTGGCGGGATGAGTGACAACGGATTCATATCCTATGCAGCAAGGGCAAACTATAACTTTGCAGGCAAATATTTCATTCAGGGATCAATCCGTTATGACGGAATCTCCTCGCTTCCTCAAGCAAACAAATGGGGCCTATTCCCTGGCGGTTCAATTGGATGGACAGTCTCAAAGGAGAATTTCTTCTCAGGGCTTACAAACATCATCAATGACTTCAAAGTCAGGGCCTCATATGCACAGGTTGGTAATGTCAACATCGGTAACTATCCGTACCTGGGTCTTTACAGCTCGGCCAAATACGCAGACAATAATGGTATTGCATATTCACAGGCCGGAAATGACCAACTGCAGTGGGAGAAATCAACGAAGTATGACGTTGGTCTTGACATTCAGTTCCTCGAGGGACGCTTCGGATTCACGTTTGACTATTACTTGAATGCAATTGACGATATGATTCTTGATGCACCGTATCCGGCATCACTTGGTATACCCGGAAACTCAATCAGCAAGAACATAGGTTCAATGAAGAACTGGGGCTATGAGTTCTCTGTCAATGCATGGGCCGTCAGAACAGCCAATTTTACCTGGAGACTTGATGCCAACATCACCCTGCCGGACAACGAGGTCCTTTCTCTCGTGGATGATGCAGACATCGTTGGTGAATACAGGATTATAAGGGTGGGAGAATCAATCAACACCCTGTATGGTTACAAGTACTGGGGAGTTAACCCGACAAACGGAAACCCGGTGTTCTACAAGGCTGACAATTCACTGGTACAGCTTGACTGGCTGTCAAACCGTAACTATGTTTTCAATCCTGAGACTCCGTCTGACATGACAACCACAACCACCTTCGGTGCATCTGACAAGATGCTTGTCGGAAGGACACATCCGAAGTTCTTTGGTGGTCTTACGTCAAACATGACATGGAAGAATTTTGACCTGAACATAATGCTTCGCTACAGTGCAGGCAACTATGTCATGAACCGTACCCGTGTTGACCTTCTCAACCTTGCATTCACCAATAACAGTGATGAAATCCTTGGCAGGTGGCAGAGCTCCTCAAATCCGGGCGACGGCTGGACACCGAGGCTTTATTTCGGTGCATCAAACTTCGTCAACAGGCCGGAGACCACAAACACAAGGTTTGTTGAGAAAGCCGACTTTTTGAAGGTCAGCAACATCCAGATAGGTTACAACTTCCCGAAGGCAATGATCAGCCGCATAGGACTTGACAACCTTAAGGTATACGTGCAGGGCCAGGATCTGTTTATGTTCACCCCATACACCGGTATAGACCCGGAGATGGAGAACTACCAGACAGGTGTTGACTTCAACGGTTCACCGCGCCAGAGAGTGATCACCGGCGGGCTTTCGGTGACATTTTAACCTTAATCAATGAATACAATGAAAAATACCATGAACTATATCAAGCAATTCAGGAAACTGGTACTGGTACCGGCTGTCCTGGTGGCAATGGTGATATCTTCCTGTTCTGATATCATAGAAACTTCTCCATACAGCTCTATTGATGAGAATGCAGCCTTCTCAACCGCGAGCCTCTGTGAACTGTCTGTTAACGGTATGTACCAGGCCGCCCAGCGTGGTGACTATGGCGGAGCCGGTCGTGGCTATCCTTTTGGTGCTGCATTTATTGAGCAGGGTGACAACCGTGGGGAGGATGTTGTAAACATATACGCATTCTACCAGTACACCTACGAAGGAACTTATTCTACAGGAACTGCCAACAACGTATGGCACTGGAGTGACACATACAGGCTTATCAACAGGGCCAACATCGTTCTCGAAGGTGCCCAGAGGGCAGCTGACAATGGTGTTCTGACTCAGGCTAAGGCCGATGAGTACAAGGGTGAAGCACTTGCATTCCGCGCACTTGCTCACCATGAGCTTCTCATTCACTTTGCCAGGCCTTACAAGGATACCCCGGGTGCCACTCATATGGGTGTTCCCTACAGGAAACTCCCCAATAACACACCTGCAAACATTGAGGAAAATGCTGCCCAGGGACGCCATACTGTTGCTGAATGTTACCAGTGGATTCTTGAAGACCTGGATGAGGCAGAAAGTCTCCTTCCTGCAAAGGCAGGCCGCTCAGGAAAGCAAACTGTTACCAGGTGGACCAAGCAGGCTGCTGCAGCCGTGAAATCACGCATCTATCTTCACATGTACGACTGGGCTAATGTCATTGTGGAAGCCAACAAGTTCAAGACTGGCGGGGTATATGCAGGTACCGTTAGCCTTACAACCACACCAAACGGATCATTTGCCGCACTCGGGTACAATACTTCCGAGAATATCTTTTCAATTGAGAACTCGGCTACCAATAACCCAACTGTCAACGGAGCTCTTGCCTCACAGTACAAGCGCCGTCAGCTGGTTTGCGTCAGCCCGATTGTCTGGAGGCTTGGAACATGGCTTCCGGACGACCTTCGGAGAACGTCGGCAGTGATGACCGCAGCCGGAACAGTTGATGCAAATGCCATGGTCTTTACGTTGGGTACAGGTTCCGTTCCCTTTACCAATAAATATAAGGATGAAGTAGGTTATTCAGACGGTGCTCCCATCATCAGGTATGCCGAGGTATTGCTCAATGCAGCTGAAGCATATGCCCGCCAGAATAATGTAACTGACGGACTGGCCAACCTGAACCTTGTCAGGGACCGTGCACTCGCAAATCCGGCAACCCAGTCATATACAGCCGCTTCATTTGCTGACAACGTTGCCCTTCTGGGTGCAATACTGGATGAGAGAAGAATAGAGTTTGTTATGGAAGGCCGTCGCTGGTCGGATATCCACAGGCTGCAATTCTGCCCCCATTTCCCGATCAACGGAATCCCTGCCAAACTGTCCAATGCAATGCCGGCCAATGCAGACTTTACCCTTGGTACTCCATATGCAGGACCTTTCGGCATAACCGCAAAACCCTATTCTGACTCAAGGTTCCTGTGGCCTCTGCCTGCCATCGAAACCAACGCCAACCCTGTTCTTGCAGCACAGCAGAACCCGGGTTACTAGGATTTAAGTCATACTGAAAAAAGAGGCTGTCCCGACAGGGCAGCCTTTTTTTGATGCCGTGGTCAATCTCTTTTTGTCTGAAATGAGTTAGCAGCCTGAATCAGCCGATGTGATATAACAGCCAGGATCAGGAGACGGAATATAGTAAACAGAATTTGCCGGTAAATTATCAGTTATTCCGCCGGCGGAAACGGCTCCGGTCATCCATCCGCCTTTTCATCGATGCACTCTTCCCTCTCATAATTAAATAAATGAGGAAAAGGATGAAAATTATTACTATCAGGGTAAGGAATCCGCTCTTACTCATGGTTTTCCTTAGGGGTGATTACCTCATGTCAATGACTTCCACACCCTTATGGTCGGAAGGATTAAAGGCAAAGTAACCTGCAGATGGCTTGAATGAAAGGTCATACTTCAGGGCTTTCATGGTGAGGTTCATGCCGTCTTTAGTCCTGTACTCTGCTGACTTCAGTTCGTACAATGTCTTTCCTATTGTCACCCTTATACGCATCAGGCTTACCCTGGTATCCTCCGGGTAAAGATCTATTATCCATTCCATTGCATTCTGTTCAAGGAGCCTGACCTTGTAACCCTTCTCGTACATTGTAAAGAGGAGTGAAGGCCTGGAGATGAATGATTCATCGGCAGGGTCAGGTTCGGTTATGGTTACCTCTTTGACCTCAGGCATGTAGTTCCAAACAGTCCTGCCGTCTGATAAGATAATGTTGTCAGGAAGGGTCAGCCTGTAGCTGTCGCCGTGTATAACAACAGAACCCTCCAGCTCTGTTTCCTCATCCTCCCTGGCATCATAGGCTGTGATCTCAAAATCAATCTTTACCGAGGGGGCTGAGACAGCCTTTTTGCTGAACTCTGACAGCACCTTTACACCCTCCGGGTCCTTCTGGGCTACGGCTGTCAGGGCAAGAAACAGGAACAGGGATATGAATCCTTCTTTTTTCATTTTAAAGACTCTCTTCATCAAGCCTCTTCAAAATCTGTTCCAATGTCTGGGGATCCTGTACAATAACTTCTCTTGCCTTGCTCCCCTCGAATGGTCCGACGATCCCTGCAGCCTCCAGCTGGTCAATGATACGGCCTGCGCGGTTGTACCCAAGTTGCATCCTGCGCTGTATGAGTGATGTCGATCCCTGCTGGTGCTGCACAACGAGGCGTGCCGCCTCGTCAAACAGCGGGTCACGCTTTTTGAGATCAACCTCATTGTTACCGTTTGCCGGCTCTTCATCGCCCACGTATTCCGGAAGGTGCATCGCGTCAGGATAGCCCTGCTGTGAGCCGATATACTCTGTAAGTTCTTCTATTTCAGGAGTGTCAATGAATGCACACTGCACCCTGATGGGTTCACCGCCCTGGGATATCAGGGCATCGCCCCTCCCCACAAGCCTGTCTGCACCGGTGGTGTCAAGGATGGTGCGGGAGTCAACCCCTGAGAAGACCCTGAAAGCGATACGTGAAGGGAAGTTGGCCTTTATGAAGCCTGTTATGATGCTGACCGAGGGTCTCTGGGTTGAGATAATAAGATGGATACCAACAGCCCTGGAGAGCTGGGCCAGCCTGCCGATAGGGGCCTCCACATCACGGCCAGAGGTCATGATCAGGTCGGCAAACTCATCAATGATAAGCACTATATACGGCATGAAGTCATGCCCCTTTTCCGGGTTGAGCCGGCGTGCAATGAACCTGTCATTGTATTCCCTGATGTTCCTGGTCTGTGACAACTTAAGCAGTCCGAGACGATGATCCATCAGGATACAGAGTGAGTTCAGGGTGTTGATCACCTTCTTCGTGTCAGTTACGATTGCGTCATCCTCATCAGGTAACTTGGCCAGGAAGTGACGCTCGATCTTCGCATATAGTGGAAGTTCAACCCTTTTCGGGTCTATCAGCACCAGCTTCAGTTCAGACGGGTGTTTCTTGTACAGAAGCGATGTAATTATGGCGTTGAGTCCTACTGATTTACCCTGGCCCGTAGCGCCCGCCACAAGCAGGTGCGGCATTTTTGTGAGGTCAATGATGAAGGGATCATTGGTGATTGTCCGTCCCAGGGCCAGCGGAAGCTCAAATTTTGTGTCAGTGAATTCTCTCGATGATAGAAGTCCCTTCATAGATACTATTTCCGCCTTTCTGTTCGGGACCTCAATCCCAACTGTTCCCCGTCCGGGTATGGGTGCGATAATACGTATCCCCAGGGCAGAAAGGCTCAGGGCTATGTCATTGTCAAGCGACTTGATCCGGTGTATTTTTACACCCCTGTCAGGCACCACCTCGTAAAGGGTTACCGTGGGGCCAACAGTTGCAGAGATCTGTTTGATGGTAATCTTGTGATCGGCAAGGGTTTTGAGAATTATCTCCTTATTGGCGTTTACCTCATCATTGGTTGTAGTTCCTGCGTTCCGGTAGTCGCGCAGGAGCGCCATTGTGGGAAACTTATACCGTGGCAGTGAGAGCCTTGGGTCAAACGGGGGAAGGTCAGTGGCAACATCCTCCTCTGCCGGCTCATCAATGACAGGTTTCTTATTCCTGTCGATGACGTTAACCAGGGGTCTGTCGGCAGGGGGTGTCACAGGTGGCTTGTAAAAGTCATCCACTTCTTCAGTTTCCTCCTCATCACCCCTCAGAGGCTCCTCTTCCACGGGAGGGTAGTTCTCTTCGGGAGCAACGTGGACATCATCGGTAACAATGTCCTTTTTTCGACCATCGCCTGAGAGCACCGAGATGCCTGCCTTTGTGACGGTGGCTATCGGTTTCCTCAGGGTCTGCGGGCTTACATGGAGGGCAAAAATAAGATATGCCACGGTCACCACCAGCAGCACTGCTCCCGTACCTACCTTACCCATTCCTTCATTCAGGTAATTG